>NZ_FOJK01000003.1 GCF_900111845.1 Kingella kingae ATCC 23330
ATATTCGTTTTATTCCAAGGCATTGTGCTACTTTCATCATTCATGTTGGTATGTTGATGAGGGTTTACTGAATGGAATGTAAACGATGTCTTCGGGTTGTGATGTAAACTATGTTATCAGGTTGTACCCATTTTGTTCCCTCTCCTTTGGGAGAGGGAGTAGATTTGCTTATGGTGAAAACTGCGTCAAATACCATTCCACCGTTTTGCGAATACCTGTTGTAAACGTCTCTTGCGCTTGCCAACCGAGTTCGCGCTGGATTTTTTGCGTATCAATCGCATAGCGGACATCGTGCCCTGCGCGGTCGGCAACGTGTGTGATTAAATCGGCATAACGTGCTACGCCGTGCGGTTTATTGGGCGCGAATTGTTCCAATAAAGCGCAAATGGTTTGCACCACCGCCAGATTGGTTTGCTCGCTGTTGCCGCCAATATTGTAGCTTTCGCCCACTTTGCCTTGTGTGATGACTTGATGCAGGGCGCGAGCATGGTCGTCCACAAACAGCCAATCGCGCACTTGCAAGCCGTTGCCATAAATGGGAATGGGCTTGCCCGATAGCGCATTCAAAATCGTGAGCGGTATGAGTTTTTCGGGAAATTGATGGCTGCCGTAATTGTTGGAACAATTCGTGATAATGGTCGGCAAACCATAGGTGCGATGCCATGCGCGAACCAAGTGGTCGCTGCTGGCTTTGCTAGCGGAATAGGGGCTGCTGGGCGCGTAGGGCGTGGTTTCGGTAAACAGCGCGGCGGTGTCGGGCAAATCGCCATACACTTCATCGGTGGAAATGTGATGAAAACGAAAGGCGGCGCGTTGTGCAGGCTGCTTTTGTTGCCAATAATGCCGCGCAGCTTCAAGCAACGTAAACGTGCCAACGATATTGGTTTGAATAAATTCGCCTGCGCTGTGAATACTGTTGTCCACATGGCTTTCGGCGGCAAGGTGCATCACGGCATCGGGCTGATGTTGGGCAAACACGCGGTCTAGCTCGGCGCGGTTGATGATGTCCACTTGCTCAAACGCATAACGCGAACTGTGCACCACGCTGGCGATGTTTGCCAAATTGCCTGCATAGGTCAGCTTGTCCACATTGACTACGCTGTCTTGGGTGTGCGTGATGATATGGCGCACCACGGCAGAGCCAATAAAACCTGCTCCGCCTGTTATCAGGATTTTCATGATGCGAATTCGTCTAAAAAGTTACGCAGCATTTCGTGTCCGTATTCGGTGAGCAAGCCTTCGGGGTGGAATTGCACGCCTTCAATCGGGTAATCGCGATGACGTAAGCCCATGATTTCGCCGTCTTCTGTCCACGCCGTAACCAGCAAATGTTCGGGCAAGGTGGCTTTGTCCACTACCAAGCTGTGATAGCGCGTACAAACCACGGGGTTGGGCAGGTCTTTGAACACGCCTGTGCCATGATGATAAACGGGCGAAGTTTTGCCGTGCATCAGCGTTTTGGCGCGAACCACTTGTCCGCCAAACGCTTCGCCAATGGTTTGATGCCCCAAACACACGCCCAAAATCGGGATTTTGCCTGCAAAATGCTGCATGGCGGCAACCGAAATGCCTGCTTCTTTTGGCGTACAAGGACCCGGCCCGATGAGCAAATATTGCGGATTGAGCTGTTCGATTTCGGCGAGCGTGATTTCATCGTTGCAATACACGCGCACATCTTGCCCCAGTTGCGCCAAATATTGCACGATGTTGTAGGTAAAACTGTCGTAGTTGTCTATGAACAAAAGCATTTTTGAATGAACCTTTTATGATTTAGATGATTGCAGGCTGCTTTTTTTGTTATTTCAAAGCAGCCTGCACTTTGTTAGCGTTTCAATTTCGCAAACGCATCTGCCATTGCCGAATTAGTCGGTTGTTTTTCGCGCTGCGGTTTGCTGTTTCTGGGTTTGTCGTGGCGTTTTTCGGTTTGGGTTACGGTTTTTGCAGGCTGCTTTTCATCTTCCAAACGCATCGTCAGCGCAATCCGTTTACGCGCCGCATCGACTTCCAGCACTTTCACTTTCACCACATCACCCGCTTTCACCACATCACGTGGGTCAGCCACAAATTTATTGGACAGCATAGAAATATGCACCAAACCGTCCTGATGTACGCCAATATCCACAAACGCACCAAAATTCGCTACGTTGGACACCACACCTTCCAAAATCATGCCAACTTCTAAATCGCTGATTTCGTTCACACCTTCGGTAAAACTCGCCATTTTAAATTCACCGCGTGGGTCTCGCGCAGGTTTTTCCAATTCCGCCAAAATATCCATAATGGTCGGCAAACCAAAGCGTTCATCAATAAAATCAGTCGCTTTGATTTGCGATACTTTTTCGCGGTTGCCAATCAATTCCGCCGCGCTAATGCCTTGTTGTGCCAACATTTTTTCAACCACCGAATACGCTTCGGGGTGAACCGCGCTCGCGTCCAACGGTTCAGTACCGCCATTAATCCGCAAAAAACCAGCCGCTTGCTCAAAGGTTTTCGCGCCCAAACGCGGCACTTTCATCAACGCTTTGCGCGATTTAAACGCGCCATTTTCATCACGATACGCCACGATATTTTTCGCAAGCGTTTGATTTAAACCCGAAATTCGTGCCAACAACGGCGCAGAAGCCGTATTCACGTCCACACCCACCGCGTTCACGCAATCTTCCACCACCGCGTCCAACGATTTCGCCAACTGCGACTGGTTCACATCGTGCTGATACTGACCCACGCCAATGGATTTCGGGTCAATTTTCACAAGTTCCGCCAACGGGTCTTGCAAACGGCGCGCAATGGAAACCGCGCCACGCAACGACACGTCCAAATCGGGGAACTCCGCCGCCGCCAATTCAGACGCGGAATAAATAGACGCACCCGCTTCGGAGACGACAATTTTATGCAACCCATTTTCAGGCAGCATTTTGACAATTTCGCCCGCAATTTTGTCCGTTTCGCGGCTTGCCGTGCCGTTGCCAATCGCAATCAGTTTGACATTGTGCTGTTTAATCAGACGCGTTAAATCGGATAACATTTTGTTTTCTTGGTGCAAATACACGATGACGGTATCCACCAATTTACCCGTATCGTCCACCACCGCACATTTCACGCCGTTGCGATAGCCTGGGTCTAAACCCAAAGTCGGCAAACGCCCAGCAGGGGCAGCCAGCAGCAAATCTTTGAGATTTTTCGCAAAAACGGTAATCGCGTCCGTGTCCGCCAATTCTTTCAATTTGGAAAACGCTTCCAATTCCAGCGACAGAAAAATTTTCGCTTTCCACGTCAGGCGAACTGTATCGCGCAACCATTTATTTTCATTGGCAATTTGGAAATGATTAACGATGATTTTCTCGTAATCCGATTGCTCGGTAATTGGCGTTTCATCGGGCTGATATTTCAGCGAAACAGTCAAAATTTCTTCGTTGCGCCCACGCAAAACTGCCAAAGCGCGATGACTTGGCATGGCGCGAATTGGCTCGCGGTAATCAAAATAATCTTTGAATTTTTCGCCGCTTTCTTCTTTGCCTGCAATCACTTGCGCGTGAACTTGTGCTTCGTTCCACAATTTTTCACGCAACGCGCCAATCAATTCCGCATCTTCGGCGAATTGCTCAATCAAAATCGCTCGTGCGCCGTCCAAAGCAGCTTTAATATCAGGTACTTGCTCATTGATAAAAGGTGCAGCAAGGGTTTCGGGGTCGTTTTCAGGCTGCCTGAAAATCGCGTCCGCCAAATCTTGCAAACCGTTTTCACGCGCAATTTGTGCTTTGGTGCGGCGTTTCGGTTTGTACGGCAAATACAGGTCTTCCAGCGCGGTTTTGTTGTCGCATTGGTCAATGGCAGCCTGCAATTCGGGCGTAAGTTTGCCTTGTTCTTCAATGCTTTTGAGTACGGTGGCTTTGCGGTCTAGCAATTCGCGCAGGTATTGCAAACGCTCGGCAAGCGTGCGCAGTTGCGTGTCGTCCAATCCGCCTGTCGCTTCTTTGCGGTATCGCGCGATAAAGGGGACGGTTGCGCCTTCGTCTAATAATTCAATGGCTGCGGAAATTTGGTTTTCTTGTGCGCCAAGTTCGGTGGCGATGATTTGGTTGATGTTCATTCGGTTACTAACTTTCGTTAAAAAAAAGTTTTCAGGCTACCTGAAATAATTGTTTGACTGCTTTCATTGGTACAAATAATTTATGCGTTTCATCGCCAAAAGGCTGAAAAAAATCAAAGGATTGATAAAATTGAAGCGCATCATCGTCCAACACATCTAGCACAACGGCAAACGCTGGCAACCCCTGTTCGCTCGCTTGCAAGGCTTTTGCCAATGCTGCCAACAAAGCGCGTTTTCCTAAACCTTGCCCTTGAAAGCGTTTATCTACGGCGATTCGCGCTAATAAAACCACAGGCGTGGGATAATTTGGCAATTTTTCATCGCTGTGCAAATCACTTGGCTCAACCGTTTGCATGGCAAGTGTGAAATACGCCGCAATTTCCTTTTTCAAGCTGCCTGAATCGGCAAACACCCAAGTTCGGCTAATGCCTAATTTTTGATTTTTGACGGCAAACTGACGGATAAACACATTCATGCCGTCTTTGCCACAATCAAACGTGCGCGAATTGTGTTGCGATTTGTCCAATAATTCAATGCTTAACGCCATTTTGGAAACTCGTTATCCATGGATTGAATTTCGCTGATGAGTTTTTCAGGTAATCGCCAATTTTCGGCTTGTTCGCAGGCTGCTATGAAAGCGTTGTATTGCTGGTTACTTAATTGGATTTTTTGCTGTTCTTCCAGCACTTTGGGCGCGTTTTGACGGATTAGGCTATACAAATACGCGCTTAAACTTTGCCCACACGCTGCGGCGGCACGTTCGGCTAACATTTTAGTTTCGCTATCAATTTTCATATCAATGCGACTATCCATTTTTAATTCGGCTTGCATTTGGGTTCTCCTATGTTGTGTAGCACGATTATAGCAAAAGTACGGCTTATTTCCGTACTTTTTATTTCAAAGCAGCCTGCACTATCATTTCAGCCATGCCGTCAATTCGGGCATAAAATAAATCGTTGCACCTATATTGGCAATTACGGTTATCCAAAATGTTGTAACAAATTCTTGCTTGGTTGTTTTGTGATTAAATTGGTATCGTGCGATTAAACCGCCACACCAGCCGCCAACCAAGGCAAACATATGCAAATTATCTTCGGGTACGCGCCATTCGCCTGCGTTGGCAGCATTTTTGTCTTTTTGATACATCAAATACAGCGCCAACGATAGCCCTGCATAAATCGCAGCCAATTTGGGCAATCTAAACGCCACAATGCCTAACCAAAGCAGGCTGCACACCATGGCAATGCTGGCACGCGAATGAAGCGATTCTTCACGTTGGTTAATTTTGCGTTCGGCTAATTGGCGTTTACCCGATGTAACCACCGTTGCCGTCCAACGCTTGCCATCGTGCTTGGCTTTAACCAACACCGCTTCGCCCTCTTGTGGACGAAATTTGCCTTGATTGAGTGATAAATCGTTTGCATGAAAGAAAATTTGCTCTTTCATATTGGGAATTTGAATAAAACCGAAACCGCGGTCATCGTCCCATTTGATGATTTTGCCTTGTGTGAATTGGTCGATGTGTTTTGGTTGCGCTTTGGCTTTGCGCTCGGGCGAACTAACAGCAGTTGCTTTCCAACCTTTTTCATTTTGCACAGCAAGTAGTTGTACAGTTTCGCCAACAATCGGTTTAATTTGTGGCGATTGAAGCGCGTCAATGTGAAAGAAAACTTGTTTCTTGTCGGTCGTTTCAATAAAACCAAATGCGCATTCTGCATTCCATGATTTGATTTTTCCTTTGAATCTTTGTGGTGTCATTGTTTTTTCCTAAAATTTCCTGTTCAGAGCAGCCTGCACTCACTTCCTAAACGCAAAATAAACCGCACCCAAAATACACACGAAACTGAGCAAATAATTCAGCTTAAACCCTTCATTCAAATACCAAACGGCAAACAGAGAAAACACGGTCAGCGAAATCACTTCGTGCAAAATTTTGAGCTGGAACGGTGCAATCCCCCATTTGCTGCCAAAATGATTGGCTGGCACGGCAAAGCAATATTCCACTAACGCAATCGCCCAACTAATCAACACAATCTGCCAAATCGGCATTGGTGTCGCGTCAAGCTTGATGTGCCAATACCACGCAAACGTCATCAGCAAGTTGGATAGTGTTAGCAATAAAATCACGATTAACCAATGCATGATTCAATCCCTAGTCTAAGTGCAGGCTGCTTTGTAAACAAAAAGAGCAAAAGCAGCCTGCACTTTGTTTTACTTATATTACTATTACGCCTGCCCCAACAACTGCTCGCGTGTCAGCAAAAACACAAAGCCATCGCCACCGCTGGTTTCTAGCCACATAAACGGCAATTCTGGATAGGCACGTTCCAACACATCGCGGTTGTGTCCGATTTCTACCAGCAACACGCCTTGCGGATTCAGGAATCTTGCCGCTTGCAACAAAATTTGTCGGGTCGCGTCCAAGCCGTCTTCGCCGCTGCCCAACGCCAATTCGGGTTCATGCAAATATTCTTCGGGCAACTCGGCAACCGATTCAGCATCAACATACGGCGGATTGGAGATGATTAAATCGTATGTGCCGTCCAAGCCTTCAAATAAATCGGTGTGGATTAGGTTGATTCGGTCTTGCAAGCCGTAGTCTTCCACGTTAATGGCGGCGACTTCTAGCGCGTCCAAGCTAATATCGACTGCGTCAATTTCGGCGGCTGGATAATGCTCTGCCATTTGAATCGCCAAACAGCCGCTGCCTGTGCATAAATCCAAGGCGCGATGCACCAATTCTGGGTACTCAATCCATGGCGATAGCGGCACGCCAAGCAATTCGTAAATAAACGAACGCGGCACAATCACGCGCTCGTCCACATAAAAATCAAAATCGCCTTGCCACGCTTGGTTGGTTAAATAGGCAACAGGCACACGATTGACCACTCGCGCATAAATTTTGTCCAACAAGATTTCTTTTTCATCGTCCAACAATTTCGCGTCTAAATAAGGGTCTAGCGTGTCCAATGGCAGATTCAGCGTGTGCAAAATCAAATAAGCGGCTTCGTCATGCGCATTATCACTGCCGTGTCCAAACGACAGTTGCGCTTGGTTAAAACGGCTAATGGCAAAGCGCAAAAAGTCGCGCACAGTGTGCAGGCTGCTTTGTGCTTGTTCAAATAAATCGGTTAATTCGGTGTTGGGATTAGGTTGGTTTGACATGATTTTTGTGTAAGTAAATGAAAAATCGCATTATAGCTGCTTTTATCTTATAGACAAAAACCGTTATAATCCGCGCTTTATTTTTTCGAACAAGAGAATCGAGAGACATCATGAAAAAAACCATTTTGGTAAGCACTTTGGCTGGCGTGTTGGCGTTGGCAGCCTGCAATCCTAATCCACAAGGTTCAAGCAACGCAGCAGCAAGTGGCGCAGCCAGCACCAGCGCATCTGCCCCTGCTGGTTTGGAAACCAACGAGAAACAATTAAGCTATATGTTGGGCTACGAAATGGCAACTCAAATGGGTTTGTCTGAATTGAAGAAAAACGGCATTCAAATTGACAACAGCGTGATGTTGTCTGCGATTGAAGACCAAGTGGCAAGCCGCCCATCAAAAGTAAGCCAAGAGCAAGCGCAAGCTGTGATGCAAGCCATCGCGCAACAAATGCAGGCTGCTGCCGACAAAAAAGCCACCGAATTGAAAGCAGAAGGCGAAAAATGGCTGGCAGACAACAAAGGTAAACAAGGCGTGCAAACCACCGCTTCTGGCTTGCAATATAGCGTGAAAAAAGAAGGTACAGGCGCGCAAATTGCCAAAGGCGACTTGGCTGCCGTGCAATACGAAGGTCGCTTGACCAATGGCGAAGTGTTTGACACCAACAAAGGTGGCGAAGATTTTGCTGTGCCAGTGGTGGACAACACTGTAATTAAAGGCTGGATTGAAGGCTTGCAACTGATGAAAGAAGGCGGCGAATACACCTTGTATATTCCTGCTGACTTGGCTTATGGCAATCAATCGCCAAGCCCAAAAATCCCAGCGGGTTCGGTTTTGGTGTTTGACATCAAAGTCAATAGCGTGAAAAAAGGCGAAGGCGCGAAAATGATGCAGCAAATGGAAGCGGCACAAAAAGCCCAAGTAGATGCAGCCAAAGCCGCACAAGGCGCAGCCGCATCAAAAGCACACTAATTAACTAAACCCTTACACAGCCAAAGCAGCCTGCACATATTCATGCAGGCTGCTTTGTGCTATCATGCACCTGTTTTTGATTGTATTTTGGTCTTTGATTACCATGAAAAAAGTTTTAATTGGCAGCACCATTGCAGCCTGCACCGCGCTGGCTTTGGCAACGCCTTATTATTTGGGCGGACAAGCTCAAAAAAGCCTAGAAATCCAACATCAAGCCTTGGCGAACACGTTTTTCTTTGACGTTGTATCGCACAACTACGACCGCGGTTGGTTCAGCTCCACCGAAACCACCGTAATTCGCTTTCACCCCACCGTGCTGGCAAACATCAGCGCACAACTTCCCGACAACATTAAAACCATTCTATCGCAACCCATCACACTGGTTAATCACGTTAAACATCAACCCTTTGCCAACGGCATCAAGCCCGTTCGCGCTGTAGTGGATACCGATGTCCAATACGAAGCCAGCGTACAAAAAACCTTGGCGCGATTTTTTGGCGAACAAGTACCGCTGCGTTTGCATAACGTGATTGAACTGGACGGCTCTGGCACGCTCAACGTGCAATTTGCGCCAATTGAATACGAAGAATTGTCGGGCATTAAGCTCAACTGGCAAGGTATGACGGGCGATGTACGTTATGACGAGCATTTCAATCAATATCGCACCCAATTTGCCATGCCTGCGCTCAACGCGATTTTGGCGGACAAAGGCAGCCTGCAACTGACCAACTTGCAATTTCAATCCGAAACTTCGTTGGCAAGCAATGGCAAAACCACGCTCGGTTCGTCCACCACCACGCTGGATAAAGCCGAATTTGTTTGGAAAGACCAAGTAAACTACAACGTGCGCCTAAACGAACTCATCAATATGGTGAGTGATTTGCAAATTGGCGCGTTCATCAACCCCAACGGCACGATTGCACCTAGCCATATTTCGGTAGATAAATTTAGTTACGCCACCAAAACCAGCGAACCCGAAACAGGCTTCATTCAATCCGAAGGGCAATTTACATTCGCGCAACTGAATTATGGCGACAAAAAATACGGCCCACTCAACATTGACGTAGCCGCCGAACATTTGCACGCCGATAGCTTAAACGCGCTCAAAACGCGCTGGCAACAAATTGCCGCCAGCAAACCTGCCGAGCAAGAATATCAGCAACAACTGTTGGCAGCCGTTCGCAACGAAGGCGTAGGCATTTTTACCAACAATCCTGTGTTTAAATTAAAAGCGTTTGATTTGACCACGCCAACTGGGCATATCAAAGCCGCAGGCAGCCTGCACTTGAACAATATGCAGGCGAGCGATTTAAACGATTTGTCGCCCTTTGTTGCCAAAATGAAAGCGCAGTTGGATTTGAACATTTCGCAAAACTTGATTGAAGACTTTGCCGTACAGCAAACACGCGGCTTGTTCACGGTGGAAGACGCGACCAGCGAGCAAGAACAGCAAGAAATCAGCGACACCATCAAACTACTGACCGTGCAAACGCTGGACACCATGACAAACGATGGCTACATCAAGCGCGAAAATGGTGCTGTGCAAACCCAGTTGAATATTGCGGATAACAAAATCACGCTCAACGGCAAGCCATTCCAAACGCAATCGGACGAAGATTTGTTTGCAGGCATTGAGGCGGACGATGAAGTGCAGGCTGCTTCTGCTGCGTCTACGCCGTAAATCCATAATATAAAAAACAAGTGCAGGCTGCTTTGAAACGCATGAAAAAGCAGCCTGAGACCTTTGCAAAACCCCAGATTTGAGTGCAGTTCAAAGTGATAGCATCGCAGAACGCGCAGATAATATTGAAATATTTTCAAGCGTTCGAGAAGCGCATCACGAAGAAATGCGCCAAAGATGGGGTTTTGCAAAGGTCTCAGCCTGCACTTTCCTATCCATTGCGTAGTACAATCATGCCATTTGAATGATTGGGACAAACCTTTATGACCGACACCCCCAAAAACTACATCACGCCCACAGGTCATCGCCGTTTGCAAGACGAGCTGTATCAACTGGTACACAAAGAACGCCCCGAAATCGCGCAAATTGTGAACTGGGCAGCCAGCAATGGCGACCGCAGCGAAAACGGCGATTATTTGTACGGCAAACGCCGTATGTGCGAAATTGACCGCCGCATTCGTTTTTTGACCAAACGGCTAGAACACGCGCTGGTTGTCAATCCCGAAACACGCGAGCCGACTGACCAAATTTTCTTTGCGGCAACGGTTACGCTAGAACGCGGCAATGGTGCAGAACAAGTGGTTAAAATTGTGGGCGAAGACGAAATTGATTCGGCACAAGGCAAAATTTCGTGGAAATCGCCATTGGCGCGTGTATTGATTAAGGCGCGAGAGGGCGATACGGTTTGGCTCAACACGCCAGACGGACGCGAGCAAATTGAAATCTTAATCGTAGAATACATTGCGATTGAGTAACTTATAGTGAATTAAATTTAGATTAGTACAGCGTTGCCAACTCCCTTATGTACTAGATGTACACGGCGGTCGTTGTCGCCTTGTCCTAATCTAAATTTAATCCACTATACTTTCATCAACCAAACAAGGAATCATCATGAAAAAAGCATTATTGGCATTACTTTTGGTAAACGCTGTGCCTGCATTAGCAGAAAACGCGCCTGCACAACCGACGTTGTACACAGGCACGATTATGGTAGAAAACAGACAGCCTACTATCAACAATAAAACCGAATTTTCACGCAGCAAGCGCGAATCGTTTTGCTGGCTGGTGCAAAATACCGACACCAGCACCGCACCCAACATCAACGAAACCTTTGTTAGCCCACAAGCAACGGAATTTGAGATTAGCGTTTCCCAACGATTTCAGCAACTCAAAACCACTACTTCGGCCGATAAAACACAGCACAGCATTCAATATGTACTCAACACGCCCAACTTGCAGCCGTATAATTGCTGGACGTTTACGCCAAGCGACCCTATCGGTGAGTACCGCTTTACATTGAAAGTAAACAACTTCGTTTTCCCTGAACAAACGTTCCAAGTAACGCCTTAACTTCTGTTTTCAAATATTGCAGGCTGCTTTTTTTGCAACAAAACAAAAGCAGCCTGCAATGTTTATCACACAAAAAATCATCATGCTAACCGACCTAGAAAAAAACGCCATTCGCGACCACTATCGCGCCATTTCTGAAAACTTGCCGCAATTTCGCCCACGTCCAGCGCAGCGCGAAATGATTGCAGCAATCGCCAATGCGTTTTCGCGCACGCTATCACGCAAAGAAGGCAGCGAAGAAGCCCCAAAGCGCGAGGGCGAAAGCATTGTGGTGGTGGAAGGCCCAACAGGCGTGGGCAAGAGTTTGGCGTATTTACTGGCAGGCGGCATTATGGCTCAAACACGCGGTAAACGCTTGGTGGTATCCAGCGCGACCGTTGCGCTGCAAGAACAACTGGTGGGGCGCGATTTACCGTTTGTGGTAGAAAAAAGTGGCTTGGAATTGAGTTTTGCCATTGCCAAAGGGCGTGGGCGATATTTGTGTCCTTACAAACTGTATCAGCTCACTCAAACCAACGCGCAACAAAGTTTTGAGGGCTTTGAGCAGCCTGCAATCTTGTGGGACACCAAACCCAAAAAAGAAGATTTAGACGTATTACACGATTTGGGCAACCGCTTTGCATCGCGTCAATTCAATGGCGATCGCGACACTTGGGCAGAAAAAATAGACGATGCACTGTGGGCAAAAGTGACCAACGACAACCACGGTTGCTTAAAATCCGCCTGCCCCAATCGCGCCGAATGTCCATTTTTCTTGGCGCGAGACACGCTGGACACGGTGGACGTGGTGGTATGCAACCACGATTTGTTGATGGTGGACATCAGCATGGGCGGTGGCGTGATTTTGCCTGCGCCCGAACAAAGTTTTTATTGCATAGACGAAGCGCACCATTTGCCCAAAAAAGCACTCAACCAATTTGCGGCGGAACATTCTTGGCTGCAAGCGGTGTGGACGCTAGAAAAGCTGCCTGCACAAACCGCCAAAATCGCCCTACTCTGCGACAAAGCGGATTTGGCAAACTTGGCAGACGAAGCGGCAAACAGCTTGCTCGATAGCCTAAACGAATGGCAATTTCATCTGCAAGACGAAAGCAGCCTGCAACCTGCCGATGACGGACACGAAAGCATTTGGCTGTGGGAAAACGGAGAAATCCCCGAAGAATTGACCACACTGGTTGGCAACTGCCATGTTGCCGCCAGCAGCCTGCTCAAACACGTTTATGGTTTACGCGATGCACTCTCTGCTGCACGGCGCGACAAAGACCAAGACAGCGCGCAAATTGACCGCGCCGCTACCGATTTTGGTATTTTTGTCGCCCAATGCGAAGAAATCGCCGATTTGTGGGAACTGATGTCCACCACACGCGCCAGCGAACAAGACGAACCGCTTGCCAAATGGATAAGCCAACGCCACGACAACAATCGCACCGATTGGTCATTTCACGCCAGCCCGATTAGCAGCGCGGCGCATTTGGCGAATCACTTTTGGCGCAAAGCCGCTGGCGTGGTACTGACTTCTGCCACGCTGCAAAGTTTGGGTAATTTCAATTTGTTACTGCGCCAAACAGGGCTGCAATGGCTGCCGCAAACCAGCACATTGGCATTGAATAGCCCATTTAAATTTGCCGAACAGGGCGAGCTGTATTTGCCGCCGATTATCGCCAGCCCCAAAGACAACATCGCCCACACCGAAGAAGTCGCGCAATGGCTGCCCAAACTCATCAGCGAAGACGCGCCCATTGGCACGTTGGTGCTGTTTACATCGCGCAAACAAATGCAAGACGTTGCCCTGCGCCTGCCGCCCAGCCACTTGCCTTTTGTGTTGATACAGGGCGAGCAGTCCAAAGCCAAATTGCTGGAACAACACCACGCCGCCATTGCAGCAGGCAAACCGAGCATTATTTTTGGCTTGGACAGCTTTGCCGAAGGGCTGGATTTACCAGGCAATGCGTGTGTTCACGTTATTATTGTGAAACTGCCGTTTTCCATGCCCGACAATCCCATAGAAAAAACGCAAAGCAACTGGATTAAACAGCGTGGCGGCAATCCGTTTATGGAAATTACCGTGCCAGAAGCCAGCATCAAACTGGTGCAAGCCGTTGGGCGATTGATTCGCACCGAAAGCGATTACGGGCGCGTTACCATTTTGGACAACCGTATCAAAACGCAACGTTACGGACAACAATTATTGGCGTGTTTGCCGCCGTTTACGCGGATTGGGTAGAGTTTGCAGGCTGCTTGAAAAACGGTAAAATCTGCGATCTATTATTCTTGATAAAAAATACTATACAGCCTGCATCAGTCAGTGCAGGCTGCTTTGACGGAGTTTTGAATTATGTTGTATTTGGTCATTATTGCCATGATTGCGTTACTCGGTGCGCTCGCCTATTGGCAACACCAGCAAGAAAAAGCATGGCTTGCCCAGCTCAACAATCCAACCGACGACATCGCCGAACCGAGCGAGCCTGAATCCGAATCGCCCTTATCTGAAACCATCGAATTGCTGGGCAACCCACAGCCGTACAAACCGTTACACTACACCGTGCCAAAAAGCGAAGTTCAGGCGCAACCCGATGTGCCTGCCGAAATTGAAATCGCCCCAACCGAATTGGAAGTGAAATCAACCGAACAGTCAGACGAATCGCCTGCGCCAACTGTGACAACCGACCTGATTGATGTCACCCATATCCAGCCTACATCGCTAATTTTTGAAGATATCAAGCCCGAGCCAGCCGCAGACGAAACCAACGATTTCGCCTTTGAATTATTGGCAGAAACCACACCAGAAATCATCACGCCCGAAGAAACTGCGCGTAATTTGCAACTGGTACACAAGCTGCAACAAGCCGAACAGCCAGCCGTGTGCATTGACCGTAGCGTAGAAGTGGAAGAAGAAATCATCATCCCCGAACGCGAAATTATCAGCAGCGAAGAAGCCACGCGCTTTTTGCATACTTCGCTCACAAGCAGCCTGCACACACCAATTGAACCCGATGTCATCATCAAAGAAGAATCGCTGTTTACGCCTGCTTCTGTGATTACTTCGCGCGACCCCGCTTTGCATCGCGTTCGCCAGCGCACTTTAACCGAATTAGCCGAAATCGCGCCCAGCGATGACGTAGTACAAATTGAAATTGATGACGAACCACTAAAAAAAACAGAAGAAATCGCGTTAGACACCACCCCAGATGAAGAAATTGAAATTGTGCAGGCTGCTTTGCTTACTCAAACCAAGCCAGAAGAAATCATTTTGCCAACTCAATCGGTGGAGCTGGAAACCATTCACATTGACGGCATCAAAGCCAGCTTGCATCGCCAGCGTTTGGCGCGTCAGCAAACTGCGCCTGCATCATCAAGCGATACGCTATCTATGCCATCATCGCCCGATTTAGACGTGATTCCTGCGCGTGAAGTGTGGGCAAATTTGTCTAATACACGCCTTGCGCCGTCTCGTTTGTCGCGCAAAAACCGTCAAGAATCGCGCCCTGCACCAACTCCAAGCAGCCTGCACACGATTACGCCGATTGCAGGCGTGGCGGTAGCAGAAGTCGCAGCGTTCCCAGCATCGCCCATTCCTGCGCCCGAAATTGTTGAGCCTGTTAGCTTTGCTCACAACACACCACACGCAGAAGAATTTGCCGCACATTTTTTCGCGCCAAAGCAGCCTGCACAGCCAAAGTCCCCTATCGCCCCAGTCGCGCCTGCGCCTATTGTGCAGGCTGCTTCTTCCAGCGAAGACACCACTTGGCTAGACGACAGCAGCGATACATTAAATGAAGCCGATTTCGCGGCATACTACGCCCAGCAGGAACAAGCGCAAACCAACAGCACTTTGCCACCGCTCACCCTATTGCAACCTGCCAAACACAATCCTGCTGCCGTACAAAGCCCCGAAGCCTTGCTCGACAACAGCATCGTGATTGAAGAAAAATTGGCTGAATACAAAGTCAAAGTTAAAGTGTTGGACGCTTATGCAGGGCCCGTAATTACGCGCTACGAAATTGAGCCAGATGTCGGCGTGCGCGGCAATTCCGTTATCAACTTGGAAAAAGACTTGGCGCGTTCGCTGGGCGTGGCTTCCATTCGCGTGGTAGAGACAATCCCAGGTAAAACCTGCATGGGCTTGGAGTTGCCCAATCCCAAACGCCAAATGATAGGCTTGCGCGAAGTGTTGGATTCGGAGCAATTTGCGCGTAGCACGTCCAAGCTAACCCTTGCGTTGGGACAAGATATTTCGGGCAATCCAGTGGTTACTGACCTTGCCAAAGCACCGCATTTGTTGGTGGCAGGCACAACAGGCTCGGGCAAATCGGTGGGCGTAAACAGCATGATTTTGTCTATGCTCTACAAAGCCACACCCGAAGAAGTCCGCATGATTATGATTGACCCGAAAATGCTGGAATTGTCGGTGTATGAAGGCATACCACATCTGCTCGCGCCAGTGGTTACCGACATGAAACTCGCCGCCAACGCACTAACGTGGTGCGTAAACGAAATGGAAAAACGCTACCGTTTGATGAGCCACGTTGGTGTGCGTAACCTAGATGGCTACAACCAAAAAATCGCACAGGCTGCTTCGCGTGGGCAAAAAATCGCCAATCCGTTTAGCCTAACGCCGCAAGACCCCGAACCGCTAGAAAAATTACCGTCTATCGTTGTTGTGGTAGATGAATTTGCCGATTTAATGATGGTAGCAGGCAAACAAATTGAACAGCTCATCGCACGATTGGCACAAAAAGCTCGCGCGGCAGGCATTCATTTGATTTTGGCAACCCAGCGACCCAGCGTAGATGTGATTACAGGCTTGATTAAAGCCAACATTCCCACGCGCATCGCATTCCAAGTGTCGAGCAAAATTGACAGCCGCACTGTGTTAGACCAAATGGGCGCAGAAAACCTGTTAGGACAAGGCGATATGCTGTTCTTGCCCCCAGGTGTTGCCTATCCGCAGCGCGTGCATGGCGCATTTGTGGCAGACAACGAAGTCCACGCGATTGTGGATTACCTAAAACAATTTGGCGAACCCGATTACATTGACGACATTTTGATGCCCGAGCAAGACGAGTTCAATTTCACAAGGCAAAGCAGCGAGCGCGACCCCTTGTTTGACCAAGCGGTAGAAGTGATTGTGCGTACCAAAAAAGCCAGCATTTCATCGTTGCAACGCCACCTGCGAATTGGCTACAACAAAGCAGCGACTTTAATCGACCAACTGGAAGCAGAAGGCATTGTGTCCGCCGCCGACCATTTGGGCAAACGCACGATTTTGGCACGTCAGAGCGAATCTTAATCGCGCAAAATAAAGTGCAGGCTGCTTTTCGCGCAAAAATCGCCCCAAAAGCAGCCTGCACTTTATTTCTGCCGTCATTCCTAGATAGGCAGGAATCCAGCAAACTATTTAGACAACAGAACACTATTCTGATAATTAAATCCGCCAGATAGATTCCCGCCTGCGCGGGAATGACGAAGTTATCGTTTCATCAAAGGAAACCCAAATGGACAAAATCTTTTTGCACGGCATGAAAGCCGACACCCTAATCGGCGTATATGAATGGGAACGCCAGCAACGCCAAACTGTGCTGCTGGATTTAGACATCGCCCTGCCCGAACAAGCCACCCAGCAAGACGACATCGCCCAAACCATTCACTATGGCGAAGTGTGCCAGCAACTGCGCCAACAGCTTGCCACGCGCGATTTTTTGCTGCTAGAAAGTTTGGCGCAATACGTTGCCGATTTCATTTTGACCGACTTTGGCGCAAAATGGGTGCGCGTTCGCATTACCAAATTGGGGATTTTGCCCAATGTACAAAACGTGGGCGTGGAAATCGAACGCACAAAATAAATCATCATAACAATGTATTAAAAGCAGCCTGCATTTTTAAAGGTGCAGGCTGCTTTTTTTGTATTCGGAGAGCGTATCGTTCGGCTGCTGCGAATTGAAGCGTGGGTATGGCGGCGCAACGCCATGTTCGTGCTTATGCTGCAAATGGTCGCTATTCCCGTCCATTAAAATATTCCTGTGCGCCGCTATCAAAAAAACTTTGCAATATGGCTTGGGCGGCAACTTGGTCTAGCTTGGCTTTTTGTTTGCGCCCGAACACTTGGGCTTGACGCAAGAGTTCTTCGGCATACACGGACGATAGGCGTTCATCTACCCAATACACGGGCAAGGCGAAGCGTCCATGCAGCCTGCGCCCGAATTTGCGTGCTAGCTGCGTGATTTCGTGTTCTGTGCCGTCCAAATGGCTGGGCAAGCCGACTACCAAACAGCTTGGTTGCCATGCTTGGATTTGTTTGGCAATTTGAGCGAATTTGTCGTCGTTGCTTTGCCCTGTAATCGTGATAAGTGGGTGGGCGATGCCGATGCTGGCTTCGCCTTGTGCCACGCCGATGCGCTGTTCGCCAAAATCAAAGGCGAGCGCACTGCCTTGTGTGGGAGGCTTATGCATGACCTGCTCCCATTAAGTTTTCCAAACGCACGCCCAATTTGTTGAGTGCGGCACGATAGCGTTCTTCGGCTGGGGTGTGGAACAAAATGTCTTGGTCGGCTGGTACGACTAGCCAATCGTTTTGGGCGATTTCTTGTTCTAGCTGCCCTTTTTTCCAGCTGGAATAGCCAATGGTTAGCAGCGCGTGGTCAATTTCATCGTCTTTGGCTAAACCGTCTATGATATCGCGCGATGTGGTCAGCGAGAGTTCGTCGCTAATGTGCAGGCTGCTTTCCCAGTTGCCAACAGGCGTGTGCAACACAAAGCCGCGTTCGGTTTGCACAGGCCCGCCCATCATCACATATTGCCCAGCAAAACGCGCTGGCGTGTTTTGTCCAATCGCCGCAAACACCACTTCCATGTGTACGGGCGATGGTTTGTTAATCACAATCCCCATTGCGCCCGATTCTTGATGTTCGCCAATCAGTACCACGCTGTGTTCAAACATCGGATCGCGCAACGATGGAGTGGCAATTAAAAAATGTTCGGCTAAATTCATTTTGCTTATCCGTTGTTTTGATATAGGTTGCCAATATGGTGCTGCTGGCGGTTTTTGCAAGTGCAGGCTGCTTTTTATAATACTTTATAGCTATTTTTATCATGAAATACTGGATATATATACTCAATCAGCAAAATGCAGTACAATCAACCCAGTAAAACTTAACAATCGCACAAGGAAACTTAATATGAAAGCCGAATTACAAGCCATTCGTTTAGAAAATTTTCATAAATTGGTACAAGAAGCAGGCACAATCGCCAAATTAGCGCGCCGTTGCGGTTATGATAAACCTGTTTACTTATACCAAGTAAACGCCCAAAAAGTCAAAGCTAACGGCAAAACCATGGGCATTGGCTCGCTCATGGCAAAAAAACTGGAAAGCGGCATGAACAAACCCGCAGGCTGGTTGAGCCAACGCCACGATGACTCGCAACCTAGCACTACACGCGCCGCTTTTTCTGCCACACCAGCGCAATCCGAAAGCAGCCTGCACGGCATCAACACCATCACATTGGCGTTTACAGGCGCATCGGGTATGCCTTATGGCATGCGCTTGCTCGAAGTGTTGTTGCAAATGGGTAAAACCGTGTATTTGGTTTACTCGCAAGCCGCTCAAATTGTTGCACAACAAGAAATGAGCTTTGCTTTGCCGACTTCGCCAGCCGAAGCGCAAACTTTGTTGTGCAAACATTTCAACTGTGCGCCCGAACAGCTTTATGTGTTTGGCACAAAAGAGTGGTTCGCGCCCATCGCATCGGGTAATGCCGTTGCCGATGCCATGATTATTTGCCCGGCCAGCATGGGAACAGTTGCCGCCATCGCACATGGCACAGCCGACACGCTGCTGGAACGCGCTGCCGATGTGGCGATTAAAGAAAAACGCCCATTGATTTTAGTGCCGCGCGAAGCACCGTTTTCTACTTTGCATTTGGAAAACATGCTCAAACTCTCGCAACTGGGCTGCACTATTTTGCCGCCAGCCGCAGGTTTCTATCATCAACCCAAAACCGTTGAAGATATGGTGGATTTTGTTGTGGCGCGTATTCTTGACCAACTGCGCTTACCACATCAGCTCATGCCCAAATGGGGACAATAATGGAAGGTTTGTACGAACTGGTTTCGCTACTGATTCGCTTTGTAGCGTGGCTGTTCCAGTTATTCACACCTTCTGAATGAATCTTTGACATAAAGCAATTTGCAGGCTGCTTCGATACGCTTATAATTCAACGCGCAGGCAGCCTGCAACTTTTTTAATTTGTTTACAACGGAGTTTTATTATGAAGAAAACACTCGCTATTTTAGCCGCAACCGTTTTGTGCCAAACTGCCTTTGCGCAAGGCATTGAAGCGAGCGAAGCCTATGCCTACCCAACTTTGCAGGGCATGAAACAAGGCGGCATTTTTATTAACCTAAAAAACACCGATGCCACCGACAATAAATTGATTGGTGCAAGCGTAGAGAAAAACATTGCTAGCAAAACCGAATTGCACACGCATATTAACGACAACGGCGTGATGCGTATGCGCGAAGTAAAAGGCGGTATTCCGTTGCCAGCAGGTCAAACGCAAGAATTGAAGCGCGGCGGCTATCATGTGATGATTTTTGACGTGGTTAAACCATTGCAAGTGGGCGATAAATTCCCTGTAACGCTCAAATTCCAAAACGGCAAACCGCAAACCCTGACCGTAACCGTGCGTGAAATGGCTCACGGCATGGCTGGTCATGGTCATGACCACGGTGCGACTCCTGCTCCACATAAACACTAATCTGTTCTGTTTGCTTAAATAAAGTGCAGGCTGCTTTTGAAATTACACAAAGGCAGCCTGCACTTTTTATCCAACTCAATTTACTTCAATGTGCGAATCCCTACCGCATCTTTAACCTGCGCCAACAATTCACGCGCTTCCACTCGCGCCTTGCTTGCGCCTGCTTGTAAAATGTCTTCAATACGACTTGGGTTAGCGATTAAATCGTTGTACACATCGGTTTTACTGTCCAATTCTTCGCCGATTTTTGCCGACAAGATTTTCTTCGCTTCGCCCCAAGCCAAGCCATCATTCAAGGCCTGCTCAAACGCCACCGTTTCGCTGGGCGTGGCAAACGCTTGATAAATTTCAAACAACGGGCTTTCGTTTTTTTGCTTCGGTTCACCTGGTTCTTTTAAATTGGTCACGATTTTGTTTACCGCTTTTTGACGCTGTTTTGGCGTTTGGAACAGTGGAATGGTGTTGCCATACGATTTAGACATTTTGCGTCCGTCCAAGCCAACCAATAAATGCACGTTTTCATCGGTTTTGGCTTCGGGCAACACAAACAATTCTTTGCCAAAACGATGGTTGAAGCGTTGCGCAATATCGCGTGCCATTTCAACGTGTTGAATTTGGTCGCGACCCACAGGTACATCGTTGGCACGGAACATCAAAATATCTGCCGTCATCAAAATAGGATAGCTATATAAACCCATTTCCACTTCAAAATCGGGGTCTTGTTGTTCGGCGATATTTTTGTCCATCGCGGCTTTGTAGGCATGAGCGCGGTTCATCAGCCCTTTGGCGGTGATGCAAGTCAAAATCCAGTTCAGCTCCAAAATTTCGGGAATGTCGGATTGGCGATAAAACGTGGTGCGCTCGGTATCCAAGCCGCACGCAAGCCAAGTGGCTGCCACTGCACGTGTGGATTCATCAATCATGGCTGGGTCGTGGCATTTGATGATGCCGTGGTAGTTCGCCAAAAACAGATAGCTTTCTACGTTGTCTTGCGCAGCGGCACGAATGGCAGGGCGAATCGCGCCCACATAGTTGCCCAAATGGGGAATGCCTGTGGTGGTGACGCCTGTTAATACGCGGTGTTTGTTCATGGTGTTTGTCCGATTGCTTAAAAAGTAGAAATTTTAGCATAAAAAGCAGCCTGCACTTTTTTGGTTAATTAAAGTGCAGGCTGCTTTTTCATATTATTTACATCACTCGTGGCTTCGCGTGTTCTGCTTGAACTGCTGCCACAATGTCCGCGCCAAACAAGGCATTGACATCGGTTTCATCAAACGTGTAATGCTCGTTGCAGAAATCGCAATCCACCGTGATGCTGCCCTCTTCTGCCACGACTGCGCCGACTTCCTGTCCGCCCAACATCAGCAACATATCGCTCACTTTGCCACGCGAACAAGTGCAAGCAAATTCCAATGCTTCGGGTTCAAACACGCGCGGCGGGGTTTCGTGATACAGGCGATACAGCAAGTTTTGCGCGTCCAAATTCAGCAATTCGGTTGCGGTGAGCGTTTCGGCTAGCGCGGTAACGTGTTGCCATGCTTCGGGATTAGGCTGCTCTTCGGGCAAGCGTTGCAACAACAAACCGCCCACATGTTGCGCGTCTGCCGCCAAAGCGATGTAGGTTTCTAGCTGCTCCGAACGCGCCATATAGTGCATCAACATACTGGCGATGCTGCCACCTTCCAATGGCACAACGCCTTGCCACGGCTCGCCGTCTTTGGGCTGCACGGTCAAAACAAACACGCTGTTGTCGCCCAGCAAGGTGTTTAAATCGGCATCATCGGCAATGGCAACGTGTTCGTCCCAGCGAGCGGTAGCGCGAACGGTATGTTCCGAAGTCGCTTCTACCACCAACATTTTTAATACGCCCTGCCCTTGCACTTGCACGATGAGCGTACCGTCTAATTTTAGGTTGCTGGATAACAAGCTGCCTGCTGCCAGCAATTCGCCCAGAGCGCGTTGAATGGCGACTGAATAATGTTTGCGCTGCAAAATGTGTTGCCAAACACCGCCTAGTTGCGTGTGTAAGCCACGAATGGGCATATCGTCAAAAATAAAGCGGATTCTTTCGTTCATATTGTGTTCTTTCGTTTTGTGATTTGGTTGATTAAAATAAAAATGATACAAGGCGACAACAACCGCCGTGTACGATAAGTATAGTGAAATGAAATTGCAATAGGACGGTGTTGCCAACGCCCTTATGTGCTATTTGCACACGGCGTGCGTTGTCGCCTTGTCCTATTTTTATTTCATTTCACTATACATAAGGGTGTTGGCAACGCCGTATCATTGCGATTTTAATCAACCATGCGTGGCTAAATGGGTGCAGGCTGCTTTTTTGCAAGATTCAATTTGTTTTACGCCTCGTCCACCATTTCTCGCGCAAAAGTCTTTTCGCAATAATGGCATTTTAGTTTGGTTTGTCCCTTATATTCGCGCACATAAAACAAACTGCGAACAGGCTCAACATGGCTGGCACAGTTGGCATTGGGGCAACGGAACACTTCGGCGATGGATTCGGGCAACTGCAATTTCATCTTTCGCACCACCGCAAAGTTTTCAATTTGATTGACCACCGCATTGGGCGAAAACAATGCCAAACGGTTGGCATCTTGCTCCGAAAACTGCACGTTTTTAATCTTGATGATGTCTTTGCTGCCTTGACTTTGGCTGGGCAAATTGAACCCGACCGTTACTGCGTGTCCATAATGCAGCAGCTTAAATTGGCGCAAAATCGTCAAACCCAAGCCTGCTGGAATGTGGTCAATCACTGTGCCATTTTCAATCGCTTCCACGCTTAATTGTTGATTTTTCATGTTATTCCATTCCTTTATACTTGTTGATTGAGTACCAAAGCCAGCATCGCCATTCGCGCATACATGCCGTTTGCCGCCTGCTCAAAATAATACGCATACGGCGTGTCATCTACATCGGGCGCGATTTCATCAACACGCGGCAAGGGGTGCAACACCCGCAAATTCGGTTTTGCATTCTGCAACATCGCCGCATTCAAATTGAATTTGCCTTGAATTTTGGCGAATTCTTCTTCATCAAAACGCTCGCGCTGCACACGGGTCATATACAAAATATCTGCCCACTCAATCGCCTGTTCCAAGCTGTCAAAAGTTTGCCAAGTGCAGGCTGCTTCGTCCAATTCCTGCGTAATGTAATCGGGCATTGCCAAGCTGTTGGGCGACACAAACGCAAATTCGCATTGAAATAGCTTCAACGCCTGCGCCAACGAATGCACGGTGCGACCGTATTTTAAATCGCCACACATCGCAATTTTTAAACCGTGCAGGCTGCCTTGCGTTTCGTAAATCGTAACCAAATCCAGCAAAGTTTGGCTGGGGTGCTGATTTGTGCCATCGCCTGCGTTGATGACTGGCACGCGCGAAAATTCTGCCAACACACGCGCTGCACCGTCTTTGGGGTGGCGTTGGATAATCGCATCGGCATAATTGCTGATGATTCGCGCCGTGTCGGCAAGCGTTTCGCCTTTTTTCGCGCTGGTGTTTGCGCCATCGGCAAAACCAATCACTTTGCCGCCCAAGCGTTGTACCGCCGTTTCAAACGACAAGCGTGTGCGTGTTGATGGCTCAAAAAAGCACGATGCGATGATTTTGCCGTCTAGCAATTTATCTTGTGGATTATGTTTTAATTTCAATGCTGTATCCAGCAATAGTTGTAATTGCGCCACGCTTAAATCGGCAACCGAGATGATGTTTTGTTGATAGAGTGAGTTGGGCATAACAGGCTTTCGGAGTAGGAAAAACGGTGCGGATTATATCATTTGGGCGATGAAAAGCAGCGTGCACTTTTTGATAATATTTCACAATTTATAGATGTTAAACTCTTTGAATCTTGGTAAAATAGCTTGATTTTTTAAAAACGGAGAAAATAATGTCGTCCAACCAACCAACCAACCAACCAACCAACCAACCAACCAACCAACCAACCAACCAACCAACCAACCAACCAACCAACCAACCAACCAACCAACCAACCAACCAACCAACCAACCAACCAACCAACGTAAACTAAACTACCCCAGCGATTACATTCCCTATGAAATTCGCGCTCAAATCACGCAAATTGACCCCAATTTGGACGTGTTCTGGCAACAAAATCTAAACGATATTTTTACCACTCTTTCGCCGCAAGACCGCAAAAACGTGGCGCAACAAATTCTCGCGCCCAAGCACATTTTTTGGAATGCCGACAAAAAAGTGTTTGAATACAAAGAAAGCGTGCAAACTTTAGCGCAGGCGGCAAACGCTGTTCCCACGTCATTCAAAAAGCTTAAAGTGTTGGCAAACCAAGTGGCGCAGAGCTTGTCTTTGTTGCAAAACGACTACCACGAAGCCACGCAAATCGCCGATTATTTGGAAAATATGTTGGAAAAAATCCAGCTTTTTGATTGCGACAACGATTTGGAACAGCATATTTGTAAACAAAATGTTTACCGCGCCTTTATTTATGCAGCTGCCGACGTGATTCGCAATAAGCAAAATTTGGAATTGCCGCCCAATGCGCGAAAATTGCATGTTAATGCGGTTAAAGTGTTCATCAACGAAGTGTATTTAAAACAACAATTATTGGGCTATGCGTTTAAAACGGTGCGAAATCGTCAGCTTTTGGCGCACCCACACCCGTTGATGTCGCAATTTTTGGCGCACGAACAAAAAACGCGCCAGTTGGAAGTTGTCCGCGCTTCGGGCTATTTGTTTGCGATTGCGCCAATGTTGGAATACAGCAGCAATCCGTTTGGCATTCGCCGCTTTTTGGAAGAAGAGCGTTTGTTTGGCGGTTCATTGTTGCTGCACGGCGCATCGTATAATGCAGCGTATTTGTCGGGCAGCCGTCCGCCAACCGAGCTGTTTTTCCAAAAGCAAATTGAGTTCATTATTACGATTCAAGGCAATATCCGCAAAGTGGTCATGGATTTTATGGAGCAGTTGGACGTGTATCACGAAGAACGCTTGCTCACGCTGCTGTTTGCGCCGTTTGGCACGTCATCGGGCAGCCTGCAACAGGAAGTCCACAAGCGTTTGGCAGATTATGAAAAACTGCTCACAGTCGGGATTTTAGAGCCGCTTGCCAACAGTTTGCGCCGTTTGCCCAATCACCAAGATGAGTTTGATTTTATTTATGTGAGTATGCGACAACTGTTGGGCAAAATGATTGCTGCGTTACAGGATTTTCAAATGCAGCCTGCACTTTTGTTGGACGACCAAGTCAAAAGTTTGTTGGGACGTTTAACCGCGTATGCGACCTTTTTGGAAAAACGCCGCAGCGATGTGTTTGCCGAGTTGGAGCAAAACCAGTGGGCGGAAAACCACAAGCAAACGTTGTTGCCAATGAAGCACGTTCGCGGCGTGGCAAAAGACTATTTGGATGAATACCGCAAGCGCAAATATGCAGTGGACAAGCAGCAGCGTTTGTTGGAACAAACCGAAAGTCTGTTAGACAAATTGTTCAAGCGCAAGGCAGCGCAAGAGCGGGAATTGGAAGAGCTGAAAAAGGATTTGCGAAAAGTGCAATACGAAGCGCATAAGCAGTTGTGCTATCCACCTGAATCGGTGCTGCAATTAACCGTTCGTATGGAATTTGAAACGCAGTTGAACGTGCGCCCAGAAGAGCGCAATTTGGCGTTTCCCGATGGCGATAATGGCGTGTCGCGTTTGCCTATGGTTTTGACTTTGCCCGAAAATCGTTTGCAGTTTGATGTGAATGCGTTTGCCAAAGCGGTTAATGTGGGCGAACATGAAGATGAAGAGAAAATGTTGCACGAAGCGGAAAAGGTGTTGTTGAAGCGGACTTAAATCGGGCAAGAAAAAAGTGCAGGCTGCTTTTTAATCAAACAAAAGCAGCCTGCAATCTTTTATAATCACGCTTCTTTTATTTTGCTGACCCAATTATGTCGTCCATCATTCAACTCCCCGACCATTTAATCAACCAAATTGCCGCAGGCGAAGTGGTAGAACGCCCAGCCAACGCGCTCAAAGAAATCCTAGAAAACAGCTTGGACGCAGGCGCAACGCAAATCCAAATCGACATTGCAGGCGGCGGCATCAAGCTGATTCGCGTGTGCGACAACGGCAGCGGCATCGATGCCGAATCGCTGCCTTTGGCTTTGTCGCGCCACGCCACCAGCAAAATCAAAACGCTGTCCGATTTGGAGCGCGTTCGCAGCATGGGCTTTCGCGGCGAAGGCTTGGCGAGCGTGGCATCGGTGTCGCGCCTAACTTTGACCAGCCGCCCAGCCACGCAAGCCCACGCCGCGCAAATCAAGGCAGAAGACGGTGTGTTCCAGCCCGTGAGCGCGGCATCGCACCCAGTCGGCACAACGGTAGAAGTGGCGGAATTGTTTTTCAACACGCCTGCACGGCGCAAGTTTTTGAAATCGGAGTCCACCGAATACGCGCATTGTTTGACGATGGTAGAACGCTTGGCGTTGGCAAATCCCAACGTGGCGTTTACCTTAAAAAACAACGATAAATTGATTTTTGCCTATCCAGCGCAATCGCCAGAACAACGTGTCGCGCAGATTTTGGGCGCGGAATTTCACGCCGCCAGTTTGCCTGTGTCAAGCGAAAATGGCGCGTTGCAACTGAACGGTTTTGTCTCCAAGCCAACTTTTGCCAAAGGGAAATCGGATACGCAATATTTCTTTGTCAATCAACGTTTTGTGCGCGATAAAGTGATGCTGCACGCGGTTAAGCAAGCCTATCGCGATGTGTTGCACAATCAAATCACGCCTGCGTTCGCGCTGTTTTTGACGATTGACCCCAGTTTGGTTGATGTAAATATCCACCCAACCAAAACCGAAATCCGTTTTAGAGACAGCCAAGCGGTGCATCAACTGGTTTTCCATTGCGTAAACAAAGCATTAGCCAACACACGCGCCGATTTAACCAGCAGCGTCAGCAATGCAGGCGCGATTTTGCACGAACGAATGGCAAACGACACCGCTCACGAAATCGCCCCAAACGCATACGAAAGCAGCCTGCACACGCGCCCTACTCCGTCTGCATCGGTTGCGCCTGCGCCTTATGCGGCTTACCACGCGCCGCGCCAAAGCAGCCTGCCATTGCGCGAACGACAAGCCGCGCTGGATACTTATGCCGAGTTATATCGCCATGATGATGACATCGAGCCCATGCCAAGCCACACGGTGCAGGCTGCTTTACCAACCGAATCGCGCGAACAACACACTTTGGGCTTTGCTTTGGCGCAACTGCTGGGCATCTACATTTTGGCACAAACCGAAGACGGCTTAATTTTGGTAGATATGCATGCCGCTGCCGAGCGCATCAACTACGAAAAACTGAAAACCGCGCACCACGCCAATGGCATTCAAGCGCAAATGTTGTTGATTCCAGTCGTGTTTGCCGCCACGCATGCCGAACAAGCGGCGGTTGATGAATTTTCTCACAGCTTGCGCGAATACGGCTTGGATTTGGTCAATGCCGAAACAGGCAAAATCGCCGTCCGCACCGTGCCGAATATGTTGAGCAAAAGCGATGTGGCAACGTTGGCGCGAGAAGTGTTGCGCGATTTAATGGCAACAGGACAATCGCCCACCGTGCGCGATAGAGAAAACGAGATTTTGTCCACGATGGCGTGTCATGGTTCGGTGCGCGCTGGGCGACAATTAACCCTGCCCGAAATGAATGCCTTGTTGCGCGACATGGAGCAATTTCCGCGTAGCAATCAATGCAATCACGGCCGCCCCACTTGGGTGAAGATTGGTTTGGACGATTTAGATGCGCTGTTTTTGCGCGGACAGTAAGTTGTGTATATAAATAAAGTGCAGGCTGCTTTTTCACGGAAAAACCGTTTAAAAAGCAGCCTGCACTTTTTGTTTACTTTTATTCTTGATTAGATGCAGCAGCTTGTTTTGCCGCTTTGGCTTCGGCACGACGCGCATCTTGTTTTTCAATCGCTTCACGAATGCCAGGTTGTTCCAGCGCGTGTTGTTGCTCTTCCGCGCTCACTTCGCCTTGAAAACGATTGTTCAGATTAAAACGCTTGCCACCACGCGCCACCGCTTTGATGTATCGCGGACGGCGACAATGGTTTGCCAATGCTCGCTTAACCAATTCTGCGTTAAATTGCGGCAAAGCAGCAATCAATTCATTTTCCACGCCCACCGCCAATGGTTTGCATTTTTGAAAAACTTCATATTTATTATAAAGATATTCTGCAACCATATCAGTTTGCTTCTTTTTGCTCATCGCTTGCACCGCATTTTTCAACGCCGCGCCCAAAGCTGTTTCGTGTGTCATGTTTGTTCCCTAGTAAAGTTAATGAGGTAGATATTCATGCAGCGTATTGCGTAATATCGCTACATCTTGTATCACGTCAATACATGCTTTTCCTAATTTTTGCAGCGTAACAAAACGTATTTTGCCATTTTGGACTTTTTTATCGTGCTGCATGTGCTGTATCCATTTTTCCAATGCAAAGACAGGCGGCGCATCTGGCAAACCAGCCTGCTGCAATAATTGCTGTATTCGCACCGTATCTGCCGCGGATAGATAACCCAGTTGCTCGGACAATTTCGCCGCCAACACCATACCAGCTGCTACTGCTTCGCCATGCAACCACACGCCATAACCCATTTCCGCTTCAATCGCGTGTCCAAACGTATGCCCCAAATTCAGCAAAGCACGTACACCCTGTTCGGTTTCGTCTTGCGCCACAATGTCCGCTTTCATTTGGCAGCAGCGCAAAATCAATTCGCTTAACAACGTTTCATCACGCTGCATAATCGCCACAATGTTGCGTTCCAACCATTGCAAAAACTGCTCATCGCCCAACAAAGCGTATTTAATTACTTCCGCCATACCAGCCGACAATTCACGATTGGGCAAAGTGTTCAGCACATTTAAATCCACCAAAACGGCTTGCGGTTGATAAAACGCGCCAATCATATTCTTGCCCAAAGGATGATTGATGGCGGTTTTGCCACCGACTGACGAATCCACTTGGCTCAACAAAGTGGTGGGAATCTGCACAAACGGAATACCACGTTGATAAGTTGCCGCAGCAAAACCAGCCATATCGCCAATCACACCACCGCCCAATGCCAAAATCGTGGTTTTTCTATCCGCATAATGCCGCAACAACGCATCATAAATTTGATTGAGCGAATCGTGCGTTTTGTATTGCTCGCCATCGGGCAAAATAATGGAAAAACAATCCACTCCATTAGCAGAAAGCAAATGCTCCAATTTTTGCAAATACAAATCTGCCACCAACGTATTGGTTACAATGGCAACCTTGGACGTGATATGTGGCTGAAAATATGAAAAATCGCCCAATATCCCAGCTTTAATATAAATGGGATACGAATGCGACGGCGTTTTGACGATAAGCGATTGCATCACAATTCTTCTATCATTTCTAAAATTTTATTCAACGTGGTTTGACAGCCCAATTTACCCACTTCCAGCACAATGTGCGCCGTTTCGCGATAAATAGGGTGGCGAATTTCATACAATTCTTTAAATTTTGCCAATGGGTCTGCCACTTGCAATAATGGGCGATTTTTGTCGTAACGAGTCCGTTCAAACAGAATTTCGGGCAAAACGTGCAAATAAATGACCGTCCCCTTATCGCGTAAACATGCACGATTATTTTCACGCAACACTGTGCCACCACCCGTTGCCAATACAATGTTATCCAGAGCTGCCAAGTCAGCCAGCACCGTACTTTCTCTATCGCGAAAGCCCTGCTCGCCTTCCATTTCAAAAATGGTTGGAATGCTTACGCCAGTGCGCTCACAAATAACATGGTCACTATCATAAAAAGGACGATTTAAATGCTCTGCAAGCTGCTTGCCCAGTGTGGTTTTGCCTGCACCCATCAGTCCCACCAAAAATAAATTGCCTGCCATGTTCTTTTCCATGGCAGGCATTTTAACCTAAATTTGCAATTTATGCAGAGGCTTTTTTAGTAGCGCAATACACTGCTTTCCGCCCCCATAATGCGTGGCGTGATGAAGAACAGCAATTCATTGCGACTACGGCTACGCGAGCGAGATTTAAACAAATTACCCAATACTGGGATATCGCCCAATAAAGGTACTTTGCTAACGTTATTAGCCATTTGTTCTTGATAAATACCACCCACAACCAAGGTTGCACCATCTTCAATCATTGCTTGCGTTTTAACTGCACGAGTGACAATACCTGGTTCACCTTCGGCATTTACATTATTGTAATCAGGTTCATCTTTGTTAATCGCAATATCCAAGATAATTTTGCTGTCAGGCGTAATACGTGGCGTTACTTTTAAGCTCAACACTGCATCTTTAAATGCCGTACTACTATCGCCATCACTGCTGCGAGTAGTATAAGGAATTTGTGTACCTTGACGAATTTCTGCCTCTTTACGGTCTTGTGTCAAAACTCGAGGAGTTGAAATTGTTTTAGTTAAATTCTCTGTTTCCATCGCAGATAATTCTAAGCCCAATGCACCAGCAGCCCAAGAATGGATCACCGAAATAGAGCTAGTCGCAGAAGCAACAGGCAAGTTTACATTTGGATTGAAAGCAACACCACCAGTTGATGTACCAGAATTAGTAGAGCGATTATTCAATGCGATACTGTTATTCCAGTCTCCACCCCATGATGTTGCACCATTACGACGAGCACCAAACTTGACACCCAAACTTCGTGATACACCATCAGCAGCTTCCACAATACGCGCTTCTACCATTACTTGTTTAGCAGGAACGTCCAACTCATCAATCAATCGCTCAAATTTCTGAATAACAGATTGGTTATCAGTTACAATCAAAGTGTTAGTTGCAGGGTCAATCAAGGCACTACCACGAGTACTTAAAATGTTACTTCTGTCGTTAGTATTTGGTGAATCACTCAAACGTAAAATATTTTTGAATTCTTCCACATTTTTGTATTTCAACTGAAATGTTTTGGAATACAACGCACCCAAATCTTCCATTTCTCGGCGTGCTTTTGCTTCATTGCGGTCTTTATCCAGCAATTCTTGGCGTGGCGCAATGTTAATAATATTGCCATGTTTACGCATATCCAAATTACGCGCATCCATTACCAAATCCAAGGCTTGATCCCAAGGCACATCTTTTAATGACAATGTCATTTTGCCTTGCACACTATCACTGGCTACGATATTCATACCTGATTCTTGTGCCAAAATTTGCAAAACAGTACGAACTTCAATATTTTGAAAGTCTAACGAAATACGTTTGCCTGTGAAATTTTGCTGTGCACGTTTACCATTGGCAGCTGATTCTGCCACATTGCGCGTAGGTAGTACTTGAATTACATGGCGACCATTGCTTTGAGTGACCTTATGTTCCCAGCTACCTTGGTTACGAATCGTAATCTGCGTATCATTGCCAATACGTTTAACGGTAACTGTGCGAACTGGTGTTGAAAAATCAGTTACATCGAAATTGCGCTGATCTTGCGTAGCCAACGGATAGTTTTTCAAAGTAATAACCAAACGATCCGATTGCACTTTAACCTGCGGCTGACCAGTATAGGCTGATGAAAATTCAACCAAACCCGAATTTTGTCCACCTTTGCGGAAGTCCACATTAAAACCAGATGTAGCTGCTGCTGGCGTGTAGTTTGCAGCAGAATTATCCGCAGCAGATGCTTGATGAACTGTCGCTGTATTGGTTGATTTTGATTCGCTTACATAAATCCATACTTCATTACCGCGAACTTGAGCATTATATTGACCTTCTTTTGCCAAGCCTAACAAAATACGTGCATTATTATCATTTTGCGCAGCAATAATTTGATTCAACAATGCATCATTAAAACTCAAAGCTGCTTGGGGAACTTTAACACTCGTACCTGGGAAATCCAAAGCAATACGAGCAGGCGTGGCTGTAGTAAAACCAGTAGGTTCAACAGGTGCACTATCAAATTTTAATTTAATTACTCGTTGCTGGTCAGGTAGTACCGATACATTGATATCCGTAATATTTCCTGCAAAAGCAGCCTGCATTACCATGCTCAAACTTAGTACTGACAATGCTTCCAATGAATTCTTTTTCATAACATTAAGCCTCTTAAATTTAACTATAATTTTTTATTTAGCAGTAGCAGCTGCATCTGTCATAGGCAGCAACTCTGCTGGTCGATTGACCCAATTTCCATACGTATCTTCTACAGTTTCAACCAAATCAATTTTATCCGCTGTAATTTTAGAGATACGACCAAAATTTTGTCCCAAATAATTGCCTTGCTTCACTGTGTAAACGTGTGGCTCTCCATTTACTTGGATTTCAATCAAAGCCGATAATGAACCAGGTGTACCAATTGAACCAACATACCGTAAATTCTCTAGGCTATAATTTTCTAGCAATTCTTTACTTCGGTTCAAATCTGGCGCATTACCATTTTGGAAAGCTGCTTTCATACGTTGCATATTAAACGCATTCGGCCCTGTAATTTGAGGTGCAAAATAAGTAACGGGTTCAATCGGTGCCAAAGGCTCAACAGGGCGAACTTTTGTTTTTGCCTCTGCTCTTGCTTGACTCATCCACTCTTGCAAATCCCCATACTGTTCAGAACAGCCTGCCAGCACTAGTGCTGACATCAAAAATAATTTAACTTTCATTATTGTTTCCTGTTTGATTCGATATTGGAGATACTACTTGGCCGCAGATGCAGCACTTGCTGCTGAAGCCATTTCCGAAACATCCAAAGCTTTATACGTATTCGCCATCGCTGTAAATACTAATTTGCCTTGACCTTTGTTCTTATCATCTGTTGCTTGTGATAAAGAAATATTTGCCAAAGTCACAATGCGCGACATTTGCCCCACATCTCGAACAAATTGTGCAATTTGATCATAATTGCCCGCAACAGAAATACTGAATGGCAAGCGCTCCACAGGACCTTCCGTCACTTTTTGTTCAGGTGCAATAGCACTCATGGTCAAACCATTTTTTGCAGCAGCCTGATGCAGCTCCTGAATTAACGTTGGAATTTCTGCACTTGTTGGTAATTGCTTTAACAGAACTTGGGTTGATGCCTCAATTTGTTGCAATTCCAATTTCAAATTATCCAAGCTCGCAGCACGAATACTTTTTTCAGAATATTCTGTTTTTAACTCTTCTTCTTTTGCTTGCGCATCAGTTAATTCAGTCCATTGAGTCTGGAAAAACACAAAATAACCGATTACCACCAACACCACCGCCACAACAATCGCAGCTAAAAACTGAACAGGTTTAGGTTGTAAGTGCAACTTATTGATATCAAATTTATTACTCATCTTTATTTACCTCCCGATGCACTTGTAGCAGGTGTTGATGTTACCGACGCAGCTGCTGCACCTGATGAAACAGATGCACCACCACCCACCACATCAGGAACAATCACTTTTTGTTCCAATAATAATGCATTCAAGATAAATTGTTGACCATCATCGGTTTTTTCAATTTTCACCAATTCTGGCTGTTCAAAAATACCCGTACTTGGTAAAGCAGTCATTAAAACAGCAACTTTGTTATCGCTAATCGCTTTACCAGTAATAGCATACTTATTACTTACCAAATTCTTAGAAGCATCGCCTTTCAAAGACAACAAATAAGCACCGTCGGGAACAAGTTGATTTAATGTATCAATAATTCGCGCACCCTCAAATCGCTTATTATCCAATTCTGCGATACGTTGACGACGTTCCAAAAAATTACGTTTTTGCTCATTGAGCGTTTTAATTTCTTCCAATTCTTTATCTAGCGTGGCAATACCAGCCTGCAAACTTTCGTTACGCCCCTGCTGATTCAGTATCATACCAGCCAATGATGAGTAAATCAGACCCGCAGCAACCAAACCTGCTGCTGCACCAATTACCATGATTGTTCGAAATTGTTTCTTTTTCTTTTGCTCTTCCATCTCACGATAGGGAAGCAAGTTAATCTTAATCAAATTCATATTAAACCAACCCTCTCAATGCCAAACCAAATGCCATTGTTAAAGAATTTGCATCTTGTGCAAATCTTGCTTCATCTGTTTTTAATTTATTTACAGCAAGCGAAGCTGGCGCAATCTGCTGAGTCGCGATACTGGTTTGAGCATAAATCGCATCATCCAAACCAGCCGCACCTGTACAACCTACACCACTAACAAAAATCTGTCTAATATCATTCCCTTGATCCATACTTTGCGTCGCTAAGAAAAATTGCAATGCACGTTGCACTTCTTGAGCAATTTGCATATTAAAATCATGAGTAATCATATTATGATAATCAGCTGGGCGACCCATTTCACCATAAATCATAGCTAAAGCCTCAGCATCACCGCATTGATAATTGCGTTGCACCAACTGAACCAACTGCTCCAAACCCAAGTGGCTTTCGTGGCGGAATAAAATCGTACCTTTTTCTACTACCAATGCACGCATATTAACATCACCCACATCAACCAACAAAACCTTGCTATCCGCAAATTGTTCACCTTGGTCTGCGTATGCAAAGGCATTAGCAATCGCAAACAAATCCACATCAACATTAGTTGCTTGCAAACCAATTTCATCCAATAAATCAGAACAGCGATCTACATCTTCTGTTTTAGCCGCTACCACCAAAATACGCTGCTCGCCAGTTTTGGCGTTTTGCGACATTTCGTACCAGTCGTAATTCATCGAATCCAAAGCACCTACACGGCTCACTTCCGACTCCACCATTTCTTGCAACGAAATTTCGCTCTCCTCCGGATTGAAGCGAACATCATCTTCAATCGTAACTGAGCTAGTGGGTAAAGAAATATTAACCTGTTTGCAATTCGTTTTCAGCTTGCTGTAGCATTGTTGCAAATGAGAGACAAGCTGCTCGAAATCGACCACTTCTGTACCAGAAATTACATTGCTAGGCAGGGTTACCATCGCATATTTCTCTAACTGCACCTGGCTTAAACTACGACCAGATAGCTGTACCATACGGATACCACCCTGTCCGATATCTAAGCCAATTACACTACGTCCACTGGTAGCGTTTGCAGCTTTATTGCTTGTATTTTTTTCAGTTTTTTTAAAACGCATAATTTTAAATCCTTACTCTAGGCATAAAACATTTATAATGCAGCCTGCTGTTTAGGTTTACTTAAATAACAAAAGACATGAGTTATTTTACTTTATTTTAAAAAACAAATGGCAACTTTAATTTAAATTAAACGGAAAATCATGATTAAAAACTTGCTTACCACTTTATTTGGCCTATTATTTGGCTTATTTTTATTTGCAATTGGGCTTATTGCTGTTGCAGTTTTGGTCACTTACCCTAAACTGCCCGAGTTAAGCCAAGTGCGAAACTACCAACCCAAAGAACCCTTAACCATCTATTCTTCTGATAATGTGATTATCGGCACTTATGGCGATGAACGTCGTGCTTTCACAACCATCAATCTTTTTCCAGAAAATCTTAAAAATGCGGTTATTGCAGCCGAAGATAAGCGTTTCCGTGAACACTGGGGAGTGGATTTAATTGGTATTGCTCGTGCTGTTATTGGTAACTTGCAATCTGGTGGCGTGCAATCTGGCGCAAGTACGATTACACAACAAGTCGCACGCAATTTTTATTTAACCAATGAACGCACGCTAACCCGTAAGTTTAACGAAGCGTTATTAGCATACAAAATTGAACGCACGCTAACCAAAGACCAAATTTTGGAACTGTATTTCAACCAAATTTATCTTGGACAACGCGCTTATGGTTTTGCTTCGGCAGCCAAAATCTACTTCAATAAAGATGTAAACGATTTAACTTTGGCAGAAGCAAGCATTTTGGCGGGGCTACCCAAAGCACCTTCTGCATTCAATCCGATTGTCAATCCAGAAAGAGCGCGCCTACGCCAAGAGTATATTTTAAATAATATGCTTGAATTGGGCATGATTACCCCCACCCAGCATCAAGAAGCACTGGCAGAAAAATTGCACTATGAACGTCATCGAATAGATATTAACCAAGATTCGTTATACGTTGCAGAAATGGCGCGACAAGATTTGTATGCTCGATACGGCGAAGATGCCTATACACGTGGCTTCAAAGTTTACACAACTGTTGATTCCAAACAACAAGCTTCAGCCACACGCGCTTTACGCAGTGCTTTGCGCTCATTTGACCGTGGCAGCGCATATCGTGGCGCAGAACAGCAATTAGATTTAAGCCATGTTACCGAAGAAAATATGGAAACAGAAATCGAGCAATTTTTGTCCAACACTTATACAGTAGAAGGCTTGATTCCTGCCATTATTACGCAAGCCAGCACCAAAAATGGCATCACGTTTTATATGGCTGGCGGCAAGAAAGCAAGCATTTCTGCTGGAAGATTAGGTGCAGCCAGAAACTTTATCAATAGCGAAAAAGCTGGTGATACCGCGCTTAAAGTCGGTTCGATGATTCGAGTAAGCAAATCGGGCAATGGCTGGATTATTACACAACAACCCGAAATCCAAGGTGCATTGGTATCGATTGACGCAGAAACAGGCGCAATTCGTGCCATGGTGGGTGGTTACGACTTCCACTACAAAAGTTTTAACCGTGCTGCACAAGGCATTCGCCAACCTGGCTCAACCTTTAAACCCTTTGTTTACTCTGCATTTTTAGCGAAAGGCTATAACGCTGAAACCATGGTAGAAGATGCGCCACTCAATATTGCAGGCTGGCAACCTAAAAACTCGGACGGTAATTATGCTGGCATGATTACACTACGCTCTGCATTGACGCGCTCCAAAAATACTGTTTCCGTTCGCATCTTACAAACCATGGGTGTTCGCTATGCGCGTGATTACATTGCCAAAAACTTTGGTTTTAAACCTGACCAAATACCAACCACTTTATCTTTGGCATTGGGTGCAGGTCAAGCCACACCATTGCAAATGGCAGAAGGCTATGCTGTTTTTGCCAATGGTGGCTACAAAATTGCGACTCATATTTTGGATAAAATTTATGACAGCAAAGACAATTTGGTTGCACAAATGCAACCTTTGGTAGCAGGTCAAAATGCTACTCGTGTGATTGCAGCAGGCAATGCAGCGACCATGAATTCTATTTTGCGTGATGTGGTACAACGCGGCACAGCACGCGCTGCCTTGTCTTTAAATCGCAGTGATGTTGCGGGTAAAACGGGTACAACCAATGACTTTAAAGACGCATGGTTTGTCGGCTACACCCCCAAAATTGTGACGGCTGTTTATGTGGGCTACGACAAGCCAAGAAGCATGGGACGACGTGGCTTTGGTGGTACACTGGCTTTACCGATTTGGATTAACTATATGCGTTATGCCTTAAACGGTGTGAAACAGCGCGACTTTGCAGGTATTTCTAATGTTCCTGCTGCACGCAATGCCGATACAGAAGAAATCGTCAATGAAACCGCGTTGGAAGGCGACGCACCAGTTGGTGTAACCAATACACCAGCAGTGCCACAAAATAGCAACACCGAAACTCCTGCGCCTGCGCCAGAATCTACTGGCAACAGACGCAACAATTCGGGTGGTAATCGCAATACAGGTGCTGCACCTGCTACCGATGCAACGGGCGATTTATTCTAATTGATTGCCTAAACAAAGTGCAGGCTGCTTTTGAAATACACTCAAAAGCAGCCTGCACTTTTTTTATGTTCACGCTTATCTAAACCACCCACGCAAAGCCTGTAAACCCAAATGGTTAATCGCCAAATCGGCAACAGCTTGGGTTTTCGGTTTGGCATGATACGCCACGCCTAAACCCGCGGCTTTCAACATGGGAATATCGTTTGCGCCATCGCCAATCGCCACCGTTTGCGCGACTTCGCAGCCCAGTTGTGTGCGAAATCGCGCCAAAATCTCGGCTTTGGCTTGCGCGTCTATCACTCTGCCCAGCACGCGCCCTGTGAGCAATCCATTTTCCACTTCCAATTCGTTGGCAAAAGCGTGTTCAAAACCCAATCGCTGTTTGAGTTGGTTGGTAAAAAACGTGAATCCGCCCGACACCAACACAAAGGTTACGCCGTATTTGTGGCATTCTTGTAACAAAAATTCCGCCCCTTCGCTTAATTGCAAAACGCGGTCATACACGGTTTGCAGGCTGCTTTCGGATATGCCTTTGAGCAGCGCGACACGGCTGCGCAGCGATTGTTCAAAATCCAATTCGCCACGCATGGCGCGTTCGGTAATCTCTGCCACTTGCTCTTTTAACCCAGCTTGCGCCGCGATTTCGTCTATACATTCAATCGTGATGAGCGTGCTGTCCATGTCGCTCACAATCAATTTGATGTCGCCAAACGCACAGTCGGGCAACACGCCAAAATCGGCACAAGCAGCCTGCAATTCGATGCGAACGGCATCGGGTAAATCGATTGCTGCGTTCAATGGAATACGCGCAATGTTGCCGTTAGTGTGTTGGGCGATGTCAAATTGCTGTTGTGTGTGCGGCAGCGATAATTGCGCCAAATTGGGGTGTTGAATGACCAAAACGTGAGACATGAGTTACTCCTGTTGATAGAAAATTGTCGCAGTATTACGCCACTTCAAATCGCGCCGTTGCCAAGCTGTGATGTAAATCCAGCTCCAACACATCGACCGAATGCAGCTGCCCCACGCCTGCTGGTGTGCCTGTAAACACAATATCGCCGCGTTTCAAGCCATATAAATCCGCCAAATAGCTAATCAAAAATGGTAGCGAATCAATCATCAAACTGGTGTTGCCGTGTTGTTTTGGCTCGCCGTTTACCGTTAAGGTGAACTCAATCGCGCTGTTGCTGGGCAATTTATCGGCGGCCACCCAGTCGGACAAGCAGGCTGCACCTTTGAAGGCTTTGGCTTTTGTCCACGGCAAGCCTTTTTGCTTGACTTCGGCTTGCACATCTCGCGCGGTCAAATCCAAGCCCACGGCATACGCGCTAATCAGCGACATGGCGTTTTCGGGCGCGATTTGCTCGCAATCTTGTCCGATTTGTACCACCAATTCGGTTTCGTAATGCACATTTTGACTAAATGCAGGCAGCGTGATGACGTTGCCAGCCAAAACGCTGCTGTTGGGTTTGAGAAAAATGAGCGGTTCGGTTGGCGTTTCACTGTTGAGTTCGGCAATGTGGGCGACATAGTTGCGACCAATGCAGTAAATAGTGTTGATGGGTAGCATGTTTTTTTCTTTTGTGCGATTAAACCGAAGCAGCCTGCACCGCCGTCAAACATTCCTTAACCAGCTCGGGTCCGCGATACACCATGCCGCTGTAAATCTGCACGGCGGTTGCGCCCAGTTGGATTTTTTCGGCAGCATCTTTACCGCTCAACACGCCACCTGCGCCAATAATCGGCACTTTGCTAGCCAATTCTTGCGCCAACGCTTTCAACACGCGATTGCTCGGTTCACGCACGGGTGCGCCGCTCAATCCGCCTGCTTCTTGTGCCAAAGGCGATGCGCCCAATGCGGATTTGTCAATCGTGGTGTTGGTGGCGATGATGCCGTCCATTTCAGTTTGCAGCACCACATGGGCGATGTCGGCAATTTGCGCTTCGTCCAAATCGGGCGCGATTTTGACCGCCAGCGGCACATAGCGGCTGTGTTGCGTTGCCAAAGCAGCCTGCTTGTTTTTGAGTGCGGTTAATAATTTGCTCAACTCGTCGCCGCCTTGCAAAGAGCGTAAGTTTTGCGTGTTGGGCGATGAAATGTTTACCGTGATATACGATGCGTGGGCATAGGCTTTTTCCAAGCAAATCAAATAATCATCGGCGGCGTTTTCAATGGGCGTGGTCGCGTTTTTGCCGATGTTGATGCCCAGTACGCCACGATATTGTGAACGCGCAATATTGCGAATCATCTGGTCTATGCCATCGTTGTTGAAGCCCATGCGGTTGATAATGGCTTGGTGCTCGGGCAAGCGAAACAGGCGCAGTTTGGGGTTGCCTGCTTGCGGACGTGGCGTAACCGTGCCGATTTCTATAAAGCCAAATCCCAATGCCGCCAAACCATCTATGCACTCGCCATTTTTGTCCATGCCAGCCGCTAAACCAATCGGATTGGGCAACGCCAAACCCATGAGCGTAGTCGGTTGCGTGTGTGGATTAACACACGGCAACACGCCACATTTTTCGGCACGCGCCAAAGTTTTGAGCGTTAAGCCATGCGCTTGTTCGGGGTCAAAATTGAAAACCAAAGGGCGGATTAAATCGTATAGCATAAAAAGCAGCCTGCACAGTTAAGAAAACGGCGATTTTACCTGTGCAGGCTGCTTTTTGCTATGATGTTGCCACTTAATCTACATACAGTGAAATGACGAGATACCACCATGACCCACTACCAAGACCAATTCCAACAACAAAAATGGCTGGCGATTGAACAATATTTGCTCAATCGCCAGCCGCGCTTGTTTTTTCGCGCCCACACGCAGGCAATGGACACGTTTGTACAGCAAATTTGGCAGGCGCAGAATGTGTCGTCATCGTGCTGTTTGTTGGCGATTGGTGGCTATGGGCGTGGCGAATTGTATCCGCATTCCGATGTGGATTTGGCAATCGTGTCGCCCGAACCGTTGCCCGATGCCGAACAAGAAAAAGTGGCACAATTTGTGCAACAAATGTGGGACGCGCAATTAACGCCAGCCGTTAAAACAGGCAGCCTGCACCAATTATCTGCCGCTGCCGAGCAAGATTTGACTGCCAACACGGCGTTTTTGGAAGCGCGATTTTTGTGCGGCGATGCGGCGTTCGCACAACAAGTTATCGCGCATTGGAACGCCCAACGCAATGTGGTGGCGTTCATAGATAGCAAGCTGCTGGAAATGCAATATCGCCACGATAAATATCAAGGTTTGCCGCTTGAACCGAACATCAAAAACGGTGCAGGCTGCTTGCGCGATATTCACACGATGATGTGGCTTGCTCGAGCGCAAGGTTTACCAACTGATTTTTATGCCTTGTCGCGCGACAAAATTATCACACGCATTGAAGCAGGTTTGCTCCGCAGCAGTCATCGGCATTTGGCACAAATTCGCATTGAATTGCACTTGGCAGCAGGGCGTGAAGAAGACCGCTTAATTTTTGATTTACAAAGCACATTGGCGCAAAACCGCGATTTGTGTCGCCCCGATAAACAAGCAGGCATAGAACGCTTGATGCGTGATTGTTATCGCACCGCCAAAACTGTGATGCAGCTCAACGGCATTTTGATTCCGATGTTGCGTGGGCGCGTGTCGTCCAGTTTGCCGCGCATGGTGCATGATTTGGACGCGCATTATTTTCAAGTAGGCAACAAAATCGCCGCCAAAGATTTGCAGTTGTTTCAAAAGCAGCCTGCACATTTGTTCACGATATTGCAAATTTGGCAAAGTCGGCGCGATTTAGACGGCATTGCGCCCAAAACCTTGCGTGCATGGTGGGCAACGGTGCGCCATATAGACGATTCGTTTTATGCCAACGAACAACATCGCGCCCAATTTTTGACGTTTTTCAAAGCAGGCGCAGGCTTAACGCGGATTATGCGTTTTTTGAATTTATACGGCATGTTGGCGCGATACTTGCCCGATTGGCACAAAATTGTGGGTCTGTTGCAGCACGATTTGTTCCACATTTATCCTGTGGACGACCATATCTTAATGGTGCTTCGCAATATGCGCCGTTTAACGATGGAGCAATTTAGCGATGAATTGCCGTTTGCCAGCAACCTGATGCAACGCTTCACGCGACCACATTTGCTGTATTTGGCGGCACTGTTTCACGACATCGCCAAAGGCAGAAATGGCGACCATGCCAAATTGGGCGTTACCGATGCCCTGCGTTTTGCTGCCGACCACCATTTGCCAGCCGAAGAGAGTGAAATGTTAGCATGGCTGGTGCAAGAGCATTTGTTGATGTCTTTAACCGCGCAAAAACAAGACATTCAAGACCCAGAAGTAGTGCGCCAGTTCGCCCAAAAAGTGCAAACCTTTGAACGTTTGAACGCACTGTATTTGCTCACCGTTGCCGATATGCGTGGCACGAATCCCAAAATTTGGAACACTTGGAAAGCGCAGTTGTTGCAAACGCTGTATCACGCCACTCGCGCCGAATTATCAGGCAGCCTGCATTGCGTGTTGCCCGATAATCAACAAGAAATCGCGTTTCATTATTTGCGCCAACAAGATTACGCGCCGTCCGATATTCGCCAATTATTTGCGCGTTTGGGCGATGCCTATTTTGCGCGACACCCGAGCAATATCGGCCAATGGCAGTTGCCGCATTTGCTTAAACAACCCGACACGCCCACGTTTGCCATTCGTCCGCACCAAGCCGAAGGCAGCCTGCAATTATTTGTGTATTTGCCCGACCGCGACCGCTTGTTTACCCAGCTTTGCCAGCTATTTAGTCAGCAAAATTTAGACATTGTTGCCGCACGGATTTTTACCACCTCGCACCGATACGCGCTCAATACTTTTGTGGTTAATTTGCCCGAACAAGCGCAAGAAAGCGATGCCGAACGCATACAAAGCAGCCTGCAACTTGCGCTATCGCAATTTATCGCGCAAACGTGGTTGCCTAATAAAACGCGACAATCGCAACCCAGCCGCCGCGCCCGTTGGCAGCCGATTGCGCCGCACATTATTTTGGAAGCGCACGAAACCAATCCCGCGCTTTACACGTTGGACATTGTTGCCGCCAATCGCCCCTATTTGCTTGCCGATTTAAGCGAAGTGATGGCGCAACACGGCATCAACATTCAATACGCCAAAATTACCACGCTTGCCGACCGCGCCGAAGACTTGTTTGTGGTGCACGCCGCGCAGTTGAGCCAAGCCAGCCAACGCCAACAGTTGCAGCACGACTTGCAGGCAGCCTGCACCAAAAACTGCTATAATTCGCGCTCTTAACGCAACGGAATGTAACACCATGACACCCTTACACAACGACACTTTTCTCCGCGCCTTGTTGCGCCAACCTGTTGATTACACACCCATTTGGATGATGCGCCAAGCAGGACGCTATTTGCCAGAATACCGCGCCACTCGCGCCCAAGCTGGCGGATTTATGGATTTGTGCAAAAACACCGATTTCGCCACCGAAGTCACCATTCAGCCGCTAGAACGCTTTGATTTGGACGCGGCGATTTTGTTTTCTGACATTTTGACTGTGCCTGATGCAATGGGTTTGGGCTTGTATTTTGAAACAGGCGAAGGCCCAAAGTTCACCAAACCAATCCAAACCGAAGCCGATGTAAACGCGCTGCGCGTGCCTGATATGGCGAATTTGCGCTATGTGTTTGACGCAGTAAAATCCATTCGCAGCGCATTGAATGGTCGCGTGCCGTTGATTGGTTTTTCGGGCAGCCCGTTTACCTTGGCGTGTTACATGGTGGAAGGCGGCAGCAGCAAAGAATTTCGCACGATTAAAACCATGATGTACAGCCGCCCCGATTTGTTGCACAAAATCTTGGACGTGAACGCGCAAGCCGTAACCGCGTATTTAAACGAACAAATCGCACACGGCGCACAAGCGGTGCAAATTTTTGATACTTGGGGTGGCGTGTTGAGCGATGTCGCGTTCCAAGCGTTCAGTTTGCGCTATATGAAACAAATCATTAGCGGTTTGAAACGCGAAAACGAAAATCGCTGTGTGCCTGTGATTGTGTTCACAAAAGGCGGCGGTCAATGGCTGGAAAGCATGGCTCAAAGCGGTGCGGACGCTTTGGGCTTGGATTGGACAACGAATATCGCCCAAGCTCGTGCGCGTGTGGGCGACAAAGTGGCGTTGCAAGGCAATTTTGACCCGTTTGCGCTGTTTGGTACGCCCGATGCGATTAAAGCAGAAGCAGCACGAATTTTGGCGGATTTTGGCAACGGTTCGGGACACGTTTTCAATTTGGGACACGGCATCAACCAACACGCAGCCCCTGAACACGCGAAAATTTTGGTGGATACGGTTCACGAATTGTCGCGTCAATATCATCAGAAATAATAAAAAGCAGCCTGCAATTTTTGTTTTAAAAGGAAATGCCTGCCTACGGCATACCCCTTTTATACCCAAATCAAAAATTTGGACAAAAGGGTAAGCTGCTTTTAATGAGTAAACAAAATGAGCAATTTAGACTACGCCGCCTTATTTTTATTAAGCGGTATCGCATTGATTAGTTTTACCGTTTTGTGGCAAATGTATGTCGTGTTGAGCGAAATCTACACGCTAGACCGCTACAAAGACAGCCCCAAACTCGGCTGGATTGCCGCAGCAATTTTTTTCAGTTTCAGCTTGGCGATATATTACTTTTGCCCCAATTCGCGCAAAAAAGGGCTGGTGTTTTTGCTATCTGGCGCACTGGGCGTTCTGTGCTATGGCTTGGGTATGTGGTTTAAAAATCAAGCATAAAAAAGTGCAGGCTGCTTTGAACATTCAAAAGCAGCCTGCACAAATACTGGATTTAACTCCGCATTGCATCGCCTGCATCTTCCAGCGCACGGAAAATAATCGGCAGCATCGCGGTTCGGCGCACAATGGCATAAATCACCACATTGTCAAAATAAGACGGCAAATAATGAATATAATGATACGTAGCCGTGGTCGTTACCATGTTTTCTACCACATCGTGCAATTCCAAATCCAGCATACACAGTTGTTGGTTAGTAATGGTTCGAGCGCAAATTTCTACGATGCTTTCAATCGGATAGCGACAATTTGGTGTTTTTGCCAACAGTTCTTTGCTGTGAAAATTGACAATAATTGCGCCGTCCAGTCCTTCAATATTTTGCAAAATTTGAATACTTTTTTGAAATGGCATGATTTAAATCTCCAAGTTATTATTTTTTATAAACTATTCACCAATAATCTTAATAAATTTTAACAAAATTTAGACAAAGTAGCAACTTTAAAATTCAACGAAAGCAACCTGCACATGAACAACGAAACCTTACTGGATTTAAGCGGCTTAAAATGCCCACTCCCGATTTTGCGTACCAAAAAAGCATTGGCAACCTTGCCCAGCGGCACGATTTTGACCGTGCTGGCAACCGATGCCGGTGCGCCCGATGACTTTGCCGCATTTTGTAAACACACAGGACACGAACTGCTGCAAAGCAGCGAAGAAAATGGCGTGTTCACTTTGGTGGTTAAACGCAAATAATCGCAAAAGCAGCCTGCACTTTTTTATTTTTGATTAACAAGGAATCATCATGAAATTAAAGAATATTTTATCTGGTTTATGTATTGCTTTGATGCTAGCACAACTTGCGTGGGCAAAAAAAAGCGACCAGCGAATCATCTGCTAACACCAGCATACGGGTCAGTCAAATAGCCAATATGAGTGCAGAAGACAAACTGAATTTGCGCGATTTAATGGTCAAGATTGCCAATGTGTACATGACAAAACAAGTGCAAAATAAACCTGGTATCGATTCATTGATGGTAAGCGATTCGGGCAAAGAAGCGTTGGTATACACTTTGACGATGACCGTTCCCGAAAAGCGTTTTGATGAATTGCAAGATGCCGAAGCCAATCAGTTGGTTCGTACCGCTGTACGTTTAATGGTTATGACCAGTAGCTGCGTCAAAGATACCGAAGGATTGGAATACATGAAAGCACTTGGCTGGTCAAGAGCGCAATTTGTGGTCAATGTAAACCAGCAAGAATTCGATTCATTTGATATGCCTTTAACCGTTTGTGCTAAAAAATAAGGAGCAACCATGCAAACCCTAACCATTATCCAGCCCGATGATTTCCATTTGCACGTCCGTGACGGCGAAGCGTTGAAATCGGTTGTGCCGTACACCGCGCGTCAAATGGGTCGCGCTTTGATTATGCCGAATTTGAAACTGCCTGTTACCACAGTCGCACAAGCCTTGGCATACAAACAGCAAATTCAGGCAGCCGTGCCAGCCGATTGCGAATTTGAGCCGTTGATGTGTTTGTATTTGACCGACAAAACCACGCCCGAATTGGTGCGGGAAGCAAAAGCGGCTGGTATTGTCGCGTTCAAATTGTACCCAGCAGGCGCGACGACTAATTCCGATAGCGGCGTAACCGATTTATTTAAGTTGATTCCCGTTTTGCAGGAAATGGCGGCGCAGGGCATTTTGTTTTTGGCGCATGGCGAAGTTACCGATGCGGACATTGATATTTTTGACCGTGAAGCCGTGTTCATTGAAAAAATCATGAAACCAGTTTTGGCGCAAGTACCGAATTTAAAAGTCGTTTTTGAACACATTACGACTGCAGAAGCGGCAAAATTGGTTTGCGAATCGGGCGACAATGTGGCAGCAACGGTTACGCCGCAACATTTGATGTATAACCGCAATCATATTTTAGTGGGCGGCATTCGTCCGCATTTTTATTGCTTGCCGATTATTAAACGCGAAACGCATCGCCAAGCCTTGATTGACACGGTAACTGGCGACAAATCGCACAAATTTTTCTTGGGAACGGATAGTGCGCCGCACCCGAAACACGCGAAAGAAAATGCTTGTGGTTGTGCAGGAATGTTTAGCGCGATAACGGCGATTGAGTTGTACGCGCAGATTTTTGAACAGGCTGGCGCGTTGGATAAACTGGAAGCGTTTGCCAGCCAAAACGGGGCGCATTTTTATGGTCTGCCTGAAAATTCGCGCACAATCACATTGGCGAAACAGCCGCAGCGTGTGCCTGAAAGTGTGGCGTTTGGGGAGTTTGAGGTTGTGCCAATGTGCGCTGGCGAAGAGATTGCGTGGTCGGTGGTGGCCTAAAAAGCAGCCTGCACTGATTATTTATACGCATCAAAAAAATGCAGGCTGCTTTTTTATTTTGTTTACTTTATTCATCACAACGAAAGAAATCAACATGATTACCCCTCAACAAGCCCTAGCCCGATTGATTGACAACAACGAATTGTTCTATGACGAAATGCAAGACTTAATGCGCCAAATCATGCGTGGCGAAGTGTTGCCCGAACAAATTGCAGGCATTTTGGTTGGCTTGCGCGTCAAAGTAGAAACGGTGTCGGAAATTGCCGCTGCCGCCAGCGTGATGCGCGAATTTGCCACGCAAGTGCCTGCGCAATCTACGCAAAATTTGGTAGACATTGTTGGCACAGGCGGCGATGGTGCAAAAACGTTTAATATTTCTACCACGTCTATGTTTGTAGCGGCGGCGGCTGGCGCAAAAGTGGCAAAACACGGCGGACGTTCGGTGTCGTCATCAAGCGGTGCGGCTGATGTGTTGGAGCAAATGGGCGTGAACTTGGCGCAATCGCCCGAACGCATCGCGCAGCAAATCGCCGAATGTGGCGTGGGATTTATGTTCGCGCAACATCATCACACGGCAATGCGTTATGTTGCGCCTGTGCGTAAGGCATTGGGTTTTCGCACGATTTTCAATATTCTGGGCTCGCTAACCAATCCTGCTGGCGCGAAAAATCAACTATTGGGTGTGTTCCATGTGGACTTGTGTGGCATTTTGTCGCGTGTGTTGCAACAACTGGGTTCGGAACACGTTTTGGTGGTGCATGGCAGCGATGGCTTGGACGAAATCACGGTAACAGGTTCAACGCGCATTGCCGAATTGCACAACGGCACAATCCGTGAATACGACATCTCACCCGAAGAATTTGGCTTGCCTGTTTATGCGAATTTGGACGCGCTGAAAGTAAACAATGCCAGCGAATCGTTGGCGTTGATGAACGCGGTGTTGAACAATGCTGCACCCGATGTGGCGCGTGACATTGTGTTGCTCAACGCGGCGGCGTGTTTGTATGCGGCAAACGTGGCAAGCAGCCTGCACGATGGCGTGAGCATGGCGCGTGAAGCCTTAATCAGCGGTAAGGCGTTGGCAAAACAGCAGCAATGGGTGGCGGCGACGCAGGCTGCTTGATGTGCAGGCTGCTTATAAACCAAATAAATAAATAATCTATATAAGGCGCATATTTTTGCGTACAATGCGCGTCTTTCTCATTCTAATAAGGACGCACACATCATGTTGAAACCATTATCTTTGAGTTTGGCAACGGCTTTGTTGTTGGCGGCTTGCGGTCAAGCCAATCAAGAAACCAAGCAGCCTGCACAAGGTTCTGCACCAGTTGCAGCCGCATCAGAAGCGACTGTGGCAACAGCTAACGGCAGCTTAATTGAACGCATCAACAACAAAGGCGTGATTACAGTCGGCACAGAAGGTACATACGCACCCTATACTTACCACGATGCCAGCGGCAAATTGACTGGCTACGATGTGGAAGTAACCCGCGCAGTTGCAGCCAAATTGGGCGTGCAAGTGGAATTTAAAGAAACGCAATGGGACGCAATGATGGCAGGTTTAAAAGGCGGTCGCTTTGATTTGGTTGCCAACCAAGTGGCTTTGACTTCGCCCGAACGCCAAGCGACTTTTGACAAAGCCGAGCCATACAGTTGGAGCGGTCCATCTATTTTGGCGCGTGAAGACGAAACGCGAGTTAAAGATTTGTCTAGCATCAAAGGTTTACGCGCAGCACAAACATTGAGCAGCAACTATGGCGAAACCGCAGTCAAAGCCGAAGCCGAAATCGTGCCTGTGGACGGCATGGCACAAGCAATTACGTTGGTACAACAAAAACGCGCAGACGTTACCTTGAACGACACCTTGTCATTCTTGGACTACTTGAAGAAAAATCCGAATTCTGGTTTAAAAATCGTGTGGACTGCACCGTCTGCCGAGAAAAAAGGCGCAGGCTTGATTCTGAACAAGGGCAACGATGAAGCGTTGGCAAAAATCAGCGCAGCAATGGTTGAACTGCAAAAAGACGGCACGTTGCGTAAATTGGGCGAAGAGTTCTTCGGTCAAGACATTAGCGTGAAATAATCGCGCATTCATCAAACGGACTTCATACGCATGGTTGATGAAGTCCGTTTGGCTTTAAAAAGCAGCCTGCACCCAAATAAAAAACCATTTATAATCCACTCTTCTTTATGTTGATTGAGAGCCTATTGTGATAGAAAAAATACTCGCGTCCCTGCCCTTTATGACCGACACCCGCGCCCAGTTGATGATGGACGCATTCTGGCCTATGGTCAAAGCAGGCATCATTATTTCCTTTCCGTTGGCGGTGGCATCGTTTATTTTCGGCATTATCATTGCTGTCGGCGTGGCGTTGGTGCGCGTGTCGCCAGCCGATAATTGGTTACACAAAATTCTGTTGGGCATCGTCCGCACCTATGTTTCCATTATTCGCGGCACGCCCTTGTTGGTGCAGATTTCCATTGTGTTCTATGGCTTGCCTGCGCTGAATATTTTTATTGACCCGATTCCAGCCGCCATTATTGGCTTTTCGCTCAACGTGGGCGCATACGCATCAGAGACCATTCGCGCGTCTATTTTGTCTGTGCCAAAAGGGCAATGGGAAGCAGGTTTTTCCATTGGCATGACTTATATGCAAACCTTTCGCCGCATTGTCGCGCCCCAAGCCTTTCGCGTTGCCGTTCCGCCATTGAGCAACGATTTTATCGGCTTATTCAAAAATACATCGCTGGCATCGGTTGTAACCGTAACCGAATTATTCCGCGTGGCACAGCAATACGCCAATTCATCGTATGACTTTTTGCCGATTTATATTGAAGCAGCCTGCGTTTATTGGTGTTTCTGCATGATTTTATTTGCAATTCAATCGCGCATTGAAAAATGCTTTAACCGCCACATCGCCAAGTAAAAAGGATAAAAATCATGATTAAAGTCAGCAATATACACAAAACTTTTGGACAAAATACCATTTTATGCGGCATTGATTTGACCATTCAAAAAGGGCAAGTAGTCGTGATTTTAGGGCCATCGGGTTCGGGCAAAACCACGTTTTTGCGTTGCCTAAACGCTTTGGAAATGCCCGAGCAAGGCACGATTTCGTTTGAAGACGAACCCAAACTACACATTGATTTCGCCCAAAAGCCCAATAAAAAAGAAATTTTGGCATTACGCCGCAAATCAGGCATGGTGTTTCAGCAATACAATTTATTTCCGCACAAAACCGCGTTGGGCAATGTGATGGAAGCCCCTGTGCAAGTGCAAGGCAAATCCGCCGCACAAGCCAAAGAACAAGCCCTTGCCCTGCTCAACAAAGTGGGTTTGGGCGATAAAGTGGACTTGTATCCGTTCCAATTATCGGGCGGACAACAACAGCGTGTCGGCATTGCACGCGCCTTGGCATTGCAGCCCGAATTGATGTTGTTTGACGAGCCGACTTCCGCGCTTGACCCCGAATTGGTGCAAGACGTGTTGAACACGATGAAAGAACTGGCGCACGAAGGCTGGACGATGGTAGTGGTAACACACGAAATCAAATTCGCACTAGACGTTGCCGATGTCGTGGTGGTGATGGACGGTGGCGTGATTGTAGAACAAGGCTCGCCTGAAACGCTGTTTGCCAATCCACAACACGAACGCACGAAGAGCTTTTTGAGACGTATTAAGGCGGAATAACGCAAAAATAGACAAAGCAGCCTGCACTTTGAATCAATCAAAAAGTGCAGGCTGCTTTTTTATAGTGAATTAAATTTAGATTGGTACAGCGTTGCCAACTCCCTTATGTACTAGGTGTACACGGCGGTCGTTGTCGCCTTGTCCTAATCTAAATTTAATCCACTATATGTTGATTTACGCATCAGGCAATTCAATCCCCAAACGCTTCATCAACGCATCAAACGTGTCCGCCGAATCAAAATGCAACACAATTTTGCCTTTTTTGCGGTCGCGCGTTTTGATTTCGGTTGCCACGCCCAGCGATTCGGTAATCGCATCAGTTAGGCGCACCACATCTGGGTCAATTTGCTGGCTTGCCGTAGGCGTTTTGCCTTGTTGGACTTGTTGGCTGCGACGTTCCATTTCTCGCACTGACCAACCGTTTTTTACGGCTTTGTTCGCCAATTCCAGTTGCGCGTTCACAGGCAAATTGATAAGCGAACGGGCGTGTCCCATTTCCAAATGTTTGTTGAACAACATTTCTTGCACGGGTTCGGGCAATTTTAGCAGGCGCAAACTGTTGGAAATCGCGCTGCGGCTGCGTCCAACCGCTTCGGCAACGTATTCGTGCGTTAATTCAAATTCATCAATCAAACGGCGCAAACCTTGTGCTTCTTCAATCGGGTTCAGGTTTTCGCGCTGGATATTTTCAATCAAGCCCATCGCCATCACAGCTTTGTCGCTGGCGTGTTTGACCACCGCTGGAATCTCGCTTAATCCAGCTAACTGCGCCGCGCGCCAACGGCGTTCGCCTGCAATCAGTTCGTAGCCGTCCAAGCCGTATTCACGCACAATCACAGGCTGAATAATGCCTTGCGCTTTAACCGATTCGGCAAGTTCTGCCAACGCGGCATCGTCTATTTGCACACGCGCTTGGTAACGCCCTTGTTTGATTGCCGACACAGGAATATGGCGCAACTGGTCATCACTGTGTGAATTGGCGTTGCTGCTGGCAATGAGCGAATCCAAGCCGCGCCCTAAACCGCCTTTGTTTGCTTTTGACATAAGTTTTCCTTTAATTTTTTAATTTTGAGCAGCCTGCATGGCTTCTTGCTCCGCTTTGTATTGTTGCAACCACGCAATCGCGGTAGCTTTTTCGGCATCGTTGCCGTATTGAGCATCGCGCATATAACGGCGATAGGTGGCTTTTTTCTGCGCGTCTTTCACTTGCTGTTCGCGGAACGAATCGTGATTACTGGGTACAACACGCTGATTTTGTTGGGCTTGTGCTTTTGCCATTGCCTGCGCGATAAGTTGGGCAGGATTGAGCGCGGTTGCCGAAGCAGCCTGCACTTTGTTTTGGGTGGACGCTGCTTGCATGGTTTGGGCGATTTGCGCGGCACGTTGTGCGTGTTGCTGTTTGCGTTCGGCTTCTTGGCGTTGCTGGCGAGCGATGCGGTTTTCGTAGCGCGTTTGGGCATGACGTGCCGATGTGAATCGCGCCCCCGTTGCTGAATCGCCCAAAAAACGCGCTTGCGGCAAATAGGTTTCTTTGGTGGGTTGCAGATAAATGCAATCCACAGGACAAGGCGCAACGCACAAACCGCAGCCTGTGCATTCATCGGCAAGCACGGTGTGCATCAGTTTGGACGCGCCCATAATCGCATCAACAGGGCAAGCGCGAATACAGGCGGTGCAGCCAATGCACACGGCTTCGTCAATCCACGCAATCACATTTTGGTGCGATTTTTGGGGCGATGTGGTTTCGCGGTGCAGCGCGGTTGCCAAATCGTTGAGCACTTCTTGTCCCCCAGGGGCACACAAATTGATGGACGCGTTGTCGTTTACCAAGGCAGTGGCATAGGGCAAGCAGCCTGCATAGCCGCACTCTCGGCATTGAGTTTGGGGCAAAAGGGCGTTGATAGATTGAATACGGTTCATTGTGTTGGACTATGGTTGAATATGCCATTTGTGCAAAATGCGTTTTAGCTCGCCATTTTGCTTGATTTGTTGTATGCCTGCATTGATTGTGGCTAATAATTCAGGCTGTTGGGTGTTTACGGCGAACACTAGGTTGATGTCGGCATCGCTTTGGTCTGCTAACGCCAGCCGTTTGAGTGGATAGCTTTTGAACATATTGCTGGTCATGTGATACAACAGCACCGCGCAGTCAGACACAATCACATTCGCTTCCTTGCCTACAACGGCTTTGAGTGCAGCAAACGGCGTGGCGTTGCAATGCGATTCTTGCACACCATATTGTGCGATTAAACGCTGGTGCAAAGATTCGTTGTTGGCAATCGCGATGCTGCTGTTGCCCTGCCAATTATCGGGCGGTATGGTGGCGATGCTTGCCACGCAGTTTTTGGATTGCATATACGGTTCGCTTAGCGCGGCTTACTCGGGGGTTGATGTCGCTGGCAATCAATGCGCCTGTAACCATATCGGCACGGTTGCTGGGCAATTCGTTGAGCAAAACGTCCCATTTTTGTGCGTAAAATTGGATTTCAAATTGTTGTTTTTTGGCGATGGTGGTCAAAATATCTATATCCAAGCCCTGCATCTTGCCTTGTTCGCCCCCAAATTCAAATGGCGAATAAGTCGGGTCGGTGGCAACGCGATAAACGGTGGGTGCGGCTGGGGCGGACGCAATTTTATTTTCGGTGGATTTATAGTGGATTAAATTTAGATTAGGACAAGGCGACAACGACCGCCGTGTACATCTAGTACATAAGGGAGTTGGCAACGCTGTACTAATCTAAATTTAATTCACTATAGATTCGCTACACGCGGTCAGTCCCAAGCCAATCGCGCTGCACCATACGGCAAAATGCCATAATTTCATGGTCTTTTTCCTTGTTTATGGGGCGTGAAGCGATTTGCTATTATCTATGTCTGCCCAAAAAATAAAGCCGACATGATACGCGAAATTACACATCAATGCAGGCTGCTTTTTGCAGTTTTTGCGACAATCAAAGCAGCCTGCACTTTAAATCAACCAAATGTGCAGGCTGCTTTTGCGATTTTCAAAATCACAAAGCAGCCTGCATATTCACATCACGCCCAATACCCCGCCCCCAACACCACAGGACGATTCGCCCCTGTGGCGCGATGTGGATTGCTGGGAACTTGATTGCACCAACACGCCGCCAACCATGCAAATGCCGCCGCTTCTATCCATTGCGGATTGAGCTGCAACACATCGGTGCTGTGGCATTGGCGATTTTGTTGCGCCAACAAAGTGTGCAGGCTGCTCATCAGCGTGGGATTGGCAACGCCGCCGCCGCAAACGTAAACATGACGCGCGGTGCAGGCTGCTTGTTCAATCGCATCGGCAATGGTTTGTGCGCTAAATTGCACCAGCGTTCGCAATACATCGTGCGGCTCTTCATTGCCCGATAAATGCGATTGCAGCCACGCGAGCGAAAACAATTCTCGCCCTGTGGATTTGGGATAGGGCTGGGCAAAATAGGGGTGAGCGCACAACCGTTGCAATAAATCGGGCAAAATTTTGCCTTGCGCGGCGCGTTCGCCATTTTTGTCATAGGCTTGCGACCAGTTTGCCCACGTCCATGCGTCCAACAACATATTACCTGCACCTGTGTCAAAACCAAACGGCGCGTCATCGGGCGGCAACACGCTAATGTTGGCAATGCCGCCAATGTTGAGCAACACGCGCGTTTCGTTGGGTGCGGCAAACAGGGCGTGATGAAACGCTGGCACAAGCGGTGCGCCTTGTCCGCCTGCCGCCAAATCGCGACTACGAAAATCGCCAATCGTGAAAATGCCCGTGCGTTCCGCCAATCGCGCCAAATTGACCAACTGAATACTGTATCCACATTCGGGCGCGTGGCGAATGGTTTGACCGTGGCAGCCAATGGCGCGAACCGAAGCAGCCTGCACATTGGCTTGCTGCAACAAATTTTGCACGACTTGGACATACAAATCCGCCAATTCTTGCGCCAACATTTGACTGCGGTGCAATTCGTTTTGCCCCACGTTTTGTAAATCCAACAAACGCTGTTTTAAATCATCGGTATAGGGCAAAAACGCATGAGCGCAGGCTGCTTGCCATTGTGCGCCTTGCATTTGAATCAACACCGCGTCTGCGCCGTCCATGCTCGTGCCAGACATAATGCCGATATAGTATTCAGAACGATTTTTCATGGTGCAGGCTGCTTTTTTATGCCAACGGCTTACGCGCCAACATGGTTACAAATTTCAACTGAACTGGATTGCCAGCCGCATCACGCGCGTGCATTGAGCCGATTTCTTCGCGGTATTTCACCAATTCCCAATCCGCATAATATTCGCGCAACTCGTTTTCCTTGAACGTGAACGAAAACGGCATGTGGCACGGATAATCCGCCGTATCCATTGCCGACACAATCAGGTTGTAGCCACCTGCCACCGTTTTGGCTTGCATATCCGCCAAAATCACTGGCACACGCTCGCGTTGCAAAAACATAAACACAACCGTCGCCACCATCAAACCAAATTCGCCTTGAATTTGTGCCGTGTTCATATCGTAGGTTGATGTTTTGACAGATAAATTTTCGTGCGCGGCTAAATCAGCCAGTTGCGCCACACCACTCGGATTGTAATCGCAAGCCGTTACATCAAAACCATTCAACGCCAAATACAGCGCGTTTCTCCCTTGACCGCAGCCCAAATCCAGCGCGGTGGTTGGTTGTACGCCGTGTTGTTCAACCGCAGCGACAACGGCAGAATGGGTTACAGTCATGCCGTATTTTTCGTTGAAATAAGTTGCTTTGTTTTGCATGATAAAAGTCCTTTTAAAGTAGGTTAATATTGAAAGTGCAGGCTGCTTTGTGGTGCAGTTTAAACCAAATCGGCAAAATAATTCATCATTTATAGCAATTTCACTTTATGATACAAGCGACTAATTTGCCTTGCGGATATTCGCCGTTCCAACCACACGCCCAAAAACCTGCCCAATAGCAATCCAAACCGCTTGCCAAAACGCGCTGTTTAATTGGTATAGTGGTTTAAATTTAGATTAGTACGGCGTTGCCAACTCCCTTATGTATTACGCGTACACGGCGGTCGTTGTCGCCTTGTCCTAATCTAAATTTAATCCACTATAGCCCAAATATTGCAGGTTGCTTTTGTTGGGTTGCAGTCTAACCTACGGCGATTTTCCAAGCAGCCTGCACAATTGTTTTGACTTAATTTACGCTGGTTTTCACTAAATCGCCATCTTTTGTTACCAAATTGGATTTGCTCAACAAAGTTTCAAAATTAGGCTCTATCTGTGCAATGGTATTATAGTGAAATGAAATAAAAATAGGACAAGGCGACAACGCTCGCCGTGTGCAAATAGCACATAAGGGCGTTGGCAACGCTGTACTATTGCGATTTCATTTCACTATATCATCAAAATAATATCTCCAAACAGACATATCTCTTAAATCAAAAAATAATTCAATCCCATCACTCAATGAACTAAATGTAAAGGTTTTTTTGGCAATCAATAAGTTGGGTAGAAACTTCATCTATCATAACCTGATGATATTTATGTATTTTATCCATATTCTCAAACAGGCGTGAAATGCTATAAAACTCTAAATCTTTTGTTTTTTTTAATGCCTAATTCAGTTATGTGGTAATCATAAATAATATAATTATTAAAAATTCGTAATATTTCTTTATAAGAATTTGGGAAAACAACGTTATTTTCCGCTTCAAATTGAACTATCAAATCTAATTTATTCATAATCAGTCTTTACAGTAAGCGTAGGTTGTGGCGCAGCCCAAAATTCATTACTAAATTAACTTTTTCAGGCAGCCTGAAACAGGCGGCAAGCTGCCACCGCTCCATTTTCTCAAATATCCCCTTCCACCTTATCCCCTTCCACTTCCATCCAAGCGCGGCGGCTGCTCGCTTCGCCTTTGCCCATCAATTTCAAAAACACACTTTCTGTCGCCGCTTCCATTTCATCGGGAATGCGAACTTGCAACAAACGGCGCGTATCAGGGTGCAAAGTCGTGTCTTTCAGTTGGTCGGGATTCATCTCGCCCAAACCTTTGAATCGGCTGATAGAATACGCCGTTTCGCGCACTTTTTCCGCGTTCAAGCGTTCCAAAATGCCGTCCAATTCCGCTTGGTCTAGCGCGTACAATTTCCGCGTTGGCTTGTTTTTGCCTTGCGCGTTCACGTCCACGCGGAACAGCGGCGGTTGCGCCACATAAATATGCCCCAATTCCACCAATTTCGGGAAATGGCGATAAAACAGCGTCAAAAGCAACACCTGAATATGCGAACCGTCCACGTCCGCGTCCGACAAAATCGCAATTTTGCCATAACGCAAACCGCTCAAATCTACATCATCATCTTTACCGTGTGGGTCAATGCCAATCGCCACCGAAATATCGTGGATTTCCGCATTGCCAAACAACTGGTCGCGATGAACTTCAAAGCTATTCAACACCTTACCGCGCAACGGCAACACAGCCTGAAAACTTTTATCACGCGCCAATTTCGCCGAACCGCCAGCTGAATCGCCTTCTACCAAAAACAATTCATTTTCGCGCACGTCTTCGCTTTCGCAATCCGTCAATTTCCCAGGTAAAACGGCAACGCCCGAACCCTTTTTCTTCTCAATTTTTTTCACAGAACGCATACGCGCCTGCGCCTGACGAATCGCCAATTCGGCAATTTTTTTGCCAAATTCCACGTTTTCATTGAGCCACAATTCCAATGGGTCGCCCGACACCGCCGCCACCAATTTCAGCGCGTCGCGGTTGGTCAATTTGTCTTTCGTTTGCCCCTGAAATTGTGGGTCAAGCACACGCGCCGACAGCACAAACGCCACGCGGCTAAACACATCATCACTCTGCAATTTCACGCCACGCGGCAGCAAATTATGGTGCGCGATGAAATTATTGACCGCATTAAATGCAGCCTGCTTCAAACCCGCTTCGTGCGTGCCGCCGAGCGGTGTCGGAATCAAATTCACATAACTTTCATTGGCGCAACTGCCGTCTTCCAACCAAGTCAGCGCAAACGCCGCGCCTTCGCCTGCCTGAAAATCGTCGTGGCTGCCTGAAATATAATTTTCAGTCGCGAAAATTGGCACGGCTTCCTGCGCGTTTTCCAGCAAATCCGCTAAATAACTGCGTAAACCTTGCGGATAATGCCACGTTTGTTTTTCAGGCAGCCCCTTGATTTCTCGGGTTAGCGTTACCGTAACGCCTTGTAACAAAACCGCTTTGGCGCGTAACAAGCGTTCCAATTCGCCAATACTGTAATTCGGATTTTCAAAATATTTCGCGTCAGGATACACGCGCACTTCTGTGCCTGTGTCTTTCGCCGCGCATTTGCCGATTTGCGCCAACGGTTCAACCACATCGCCGCCCGAAAACACGATGCGCGAAATTTTGCCTTCGCGTTTTACAGTAACTTCCAAGCGCGTAGAAAGCGCATTCGTTACCGACACGCCCACGCCGTGCAAACCACCCGAAAACGCATATGCGCCATTGCCTGATTTTTTGTTGAATTTGCCACCTGCGTGTAATTGCGTAAATACCAGTTCCACAACGGGAATTTGCTCAATCGGGTGCAAACCTGTGGGAATGCCGCGCCCATTGTCGCGCACGGAAAGCGAGCCGTCCGCGTGGATTGCCACGTCAATTTGAGTGGCGAATCCGCCCAAGGCTTCGTCTGCCGCGTTGTCTATCACTTCTTGGCAGATGTGGGTTGGGCTGTCGGTGCGCGTGTACATACCGGGGCGTTCTTTGACGGGTTCTAGCCCTTTTAAGACTTTGATGCTGGATTCGGAATAAGCTGGAATTGGAGTCATGATAGTGTGTCGTTAATCATCAAAATGGCGCGTATTGTAGCAAAAATTAGGGTGCAGGCTGCTTTTGAACAAAAATTGCATTGATTGTTGGCTTGATGCACAATTCGCGCTGGCGTGTTGGTTAGCCTAACAAAGCAGCCTGCACTTTTTTGTAATCTATATGAAGGATATGGATATGAGTAAACAAATTATTCACACAGAACAAGCACCTGCGGCGATTGGTGCATACAGCCAAGCGGTTCGTGCTGGCGACACAGTGTATTTGAGCGGACAAATTCCGCTTATGCCAGCGACAATGACTTTGGTGTCGGACGATTTCGCGAAGCAGGCGCATCAAGTGTTCAAAAATTTGCGTGCGGTTTGCGAAGCGGCTGGCGGCAGCTTAAACGACATCGTGAAATTGAATGCGTATTTGACCGATTTGGCTGACTTTGCCACGTTCAACGAAGTGATGTCGCAATACTTTGCACAGCCGTTTCCTGCGCGTGCGGCAGTAGGTGTGGCATCGTTACCACGCGGTTCGAAAGTGGAAGCCGAAGCGGTGATGGTGTTGGGTAGCGGTCGTTAAGCTTTCGGGATTTAGATAAACATATAGTGAAATGAAATTGCAATAGGACGGTGTTGCCAACGCCCTTATGTGCTATTTGCACACGGCGGGCGTTGTCGCCTTGTCCTATTTTTATTTCATTTCACTATAAAAAAGCAGCCTGCATTTTAAATCAACCAAAGTGCAGGCTGCTTTTTCACATTTCCTGATAATCCACATCAATATGCCAACGAATCGCCGCATCACGGTTTTGCGATAACGCTTGCGCCCACATACTCAACGCGCGATGCAAATCGCCACGCTGCTGGCTTTCCACAAAAATTTGTGCGCGTTCTCGTTCTGCCAATCGCGCCATTTGCATTGGCACTGCGCCTAACTGATACACCGATTCGGGCAAATGCGCTGCCAACTGGTCGCGCCATTGGTTTAAAAACTGCAGCGCGTCTGCCATTTTGGGCGCATCGGCACGAATCGCAGCTTGAAAACCAAACGGTGGCAAACCAATCATGCCACGCTGGGCTAATTCGTGGTCGGCAAACAAGGCGTAGTTTTGCTGTTTGACTGCGGCGAACACTTCATGGTCGGGCAACTGGGTTTGAATCAACACCTGCCCTGCTTGTTCGGCACGCCCTGCCCTGCCCGACACTTGCATCAATTCGGCAAACAAGCGTTCTGGGGCACGAAAATCGCTGCTAAACAACGAGCCGTCTGCGTTCAACACCAGCACCAAATTCAATCGTGCAAAATCGTGTCCTTTGGCGAGCATTTGCGTTCCCACCAACACGTCGATTTGTTGATTGGCGATTTGTGCATACAAGTCCGCCCAATCGGATTTGCGACTGGTGCTGTCTCTGTCCACTCGCGCGATATTGGCTTGTGGCAACCACTGGCGCAAGGTTTCTTCTACGCGCTGCGTCCCCTGCCCCACAGCAGTCAAATCTTGATTACCGCAATCGCTGCACGAGCGTGGAATGGCTTGACGAAAATCGCAATGATGACAGCGCAACTGCCCTGCGCGTTGATGCAACACCATTTTTGCCGAGCAGTTTGGACAACCAAACGTATGCCCGCAATCGCCACAAAACAAAGCAGGCGCAAAACCACGTCGATTCAAATACACCAGCGACAAGCCGCCTTGTTGATAATTCTGTTGCAACAACGACAAAGCCTGTGGCGAAAATCCATTGTCTAGCTTGATGCGACGCACATCGGCAATCGCAATGCGTGGCAACTGCGCGTGTGGGTTGGCGCGTTGAGTCAGCGACAACAAACAATACGCTTGGCTTTGGGCTTTGTACCACGATTCCAAACTGGGCGTTGCACTGCCTAAAATCACAGTGCAGGCTGCTTGTTTCCCGCGCCAAATCGCCAAATCACGCGCATGGTAGCGCAATTCGCTGTCTTGTTTGAATGACGCATCGTGTTCTTCGTCCACTACAATCAAGCCCAAATTGGGAATCGGCGTAAACACCGCCAAGCGTGTGCCAATGACCAATTTGGCTTGACCGAGCATGGCGCGTAAATAATCGCGTCCACGCTGTCCTGCGGCGGTTTGGCTGTGCAACACGGCGGTCGGCATATTCGGAAAACGCTGGGCAATGCGCGACAATAATTGCGGCGTTAAATTGATTTCGGGCAACAAAAACAGCACCGATTGTCCACGCGACAAGGTATCTGCCATCACGTCAAAATACACTTCGGTTTTGCCGCTGCCCGTGATGCCGTGTAACAAAAACGTCTGAAATGTACCATGCGCCTGCTTAACGGCTTGCGCGGCAGCGGCTTGTTCGGCGTTGAGCGTGTGTTGCGATGCTGGAATGGCTGGCATGGCGTTGATTTTGGTGTGCAACCAGCCCGATTGTTGGTAGTCGCCTAGCCATTGCGCGGCTTGCGGATGAATTTTTTTGAGCGCGGCTAAATCGTGCCAATCGGTTTGCAAGGCTTGCCACAACTGGTGTTTTTTGGCGTGATGCTTGGGCGGTGCAGGCTGCTTTTGCCCGATTTCATTGAGCGCGTAATAAACCGTTTCGCAAGGCAACTCAACGGCTTTTGGCGTTTTGAGCAAAGTGGGCAACGCAGTGAATGCGGTTTGCCCAATCGGATAATGGTAGTAGCGCGATGTAAACGCCACCAAGTCTTGCCAACTTTCGGGCAGCGTGAAATAGTTGTCCAACACGCACTCAATCGGCAAAATTTTGTTAGGGGCGATGTCGGGCGTGATGTCGCTTGCCCACACAATGCCCACTTGTTCTTTGCCACGCAGTTTGACCACCACGCGCGTGCCGTTGGCGAGTGCGCTGTGGTGGGAATAAGTGAGCAAGGGGAGAATGGTGTTTAGGGCGATGTGGTGGTAAATCATGGGAATGGGCGTTGAAAACGTGGGAAAAAGCAGCCTGCACTTTGAATTTTTTAATGTTTTTTCGCACTTAATATTTCTTTATCAAACTTACGCTGCAAACCATCGTCCAAGGTTAAAAGCATCAAATCATGCGTTAAAGCGGTTGCCAAAACAATATTATCTGCTAATTTGATTTTATGGCGTTTGCGTAACTCAATCGCCTTATTTTGTACGGCTTTATCCATATCAAAACAATATACACGACTAAGAAACAAGGTTAATTCTTGTTCATCTTGTGGTGTGATATAGTGAATTAAATTTAGATTAGTACAAGTACAGCGTTGCCAACGCCCTTATGTACTAGCTGTACACGGCGGTCGTTGTCGCCTTGTCCTAATCTAAGAACCTGTATTCACAAACAACTATTTGATAAATTTTAATATTTGTGAAATATACCCTAGTTTAACAAAATTTTCAGCAGATAAATTCGTCTGCTCAAAATCTTTTGCTAAACGTCGAGACCAACCTAACCATGCAAACGTTCGTTCTACAATCCAACGTTTGGGCAGAATACGCCAAGAAATATCTTGAATTCTCTTTGAAATCTGAACAGTTAAACCCAATTGCTCTGATACTTCACGCTCAAATGTATTCCGATAACCTGCATCTGCACAGAAACCTTTTAAACTCGGATAGGTCTCAAACGCTTTTTTTGCTACAAAAATACCTGCTTTTGTGTCATGAATATTGGCTGCATGAACCACAACAGACAATAGATTACCCAACGTATCAACAGCTATATGTCGCTTACGACCTTTGATTTTTTTACCTCCATCAAAACCTTTATCATGTGCGCTAGAACTAGAAGCTGTTTTGACAATTTGTGAATCAATAATGGCATAAGTTGGCATCGCTTGTTTTTGATGGATTAAACGTTTTGGTGGTGTCCTGAAAAGTGTGCTGTAAAAAAATAAGCAATAAAAAAGCAGCGAAAACAGAGTATATTTGAGTGTGTGAAAACAGAAATAACTCTAACTTGTCCTCGCTGCCAAGGACAAAATATAAAGAAAAATGGCTACTCTTGCAATCGTAAACAAAAATATTTTTGCAAAGATTTTTGTCGTAATTTTATTGGCGACCATAACCTTACCTATAAGGGTTGTCATTCCAAAGCTGATGAGCAGGTTTGGAGAATGACCGTTAGAGGTTGTGGTATTCGCGATATTGCAGCAATTACGGGTTACAGCAAAGACAAAGTTCAGGCTGCTTTAAAACGCCATGAGTTTGAGCCATTTCCTAAACAAAAACATTACCCTACACTTGAAATAGACGAGTTTTGGACATTTGTCGGTAACAAGTCTAATAAAGTGTGGCTAGTCTATGCCTATCACAGAGAAAGTGGCGAAATTGTCGCTTACGTTTGGGGTAAGCGCGATTTAGCAACAGCGCGAGCACTCAAACGGCGTTTGAAAGAGTTGCGTGTAACCTATGACAGAATTGCGACCGATGACTGGGCTGCATTTTTAAATGTCTTTTCAAATGAAGAATGACATCTAGTTGGTAAGCAACACACAGTTGGCATTGAGGGTAATAACTGTCGTTTACGGCACAAAGTAAGGCGAGCGTTTAGAAAAACGTGTTGTTTTTCTAAAAGTATGTTTTATCACAAGAAAGTTT
>NZ_FOJK01000026.1 GCF_900111845.1 Kingella kingae ATCC 23330
TCTCGAACAGGACAGTGAAACAAACCAGCGCCGATGATAGTATAGTCCCTATGCGAAAGTAGGTCATCGCCAAACTCTTTATTACAAACCTCCTGCTAATAATCTATATTCGCAGGAGGTTTTGCTTTTTTTTTCATTGCGTAATAAACCGTTAATTTAGATTAGAATGCTTGCGAAACTTGATGTAGCAGCATATCATGTTCGACTTTCTGATTTTGTATTTCTATTTCAAATGTCTATTGAATTTCAAAATGTTGCTTTTGCCTATGGTGACCGACCGATTTTGCATAATGTGAATTTTTCCATTGAACAGGGGAAATTTGCGGCGATTATGGGTGGCTCGGGCAGTGGCAAAACAACGTTGATGAGATTGATTACAGGGCAGCTATCGCCCACTTCTGGCACAATTTTAATCAATGGCGAAAATTTAGCCGATTTTTCCGCTGCTCGTTTGCGCGAACATCGCCGCAAAATGGGCGTGCTGTTCCAGCATGGCGCATTGTTTACCGATTTGAATGTGTATGACAACATCGCTTTCCCAATGCGCGAACTCACGCAGTTGCCCGAAGAAGTGATTCGGTATTTGGTGATTCTAAAATTACACGCGGTGGGTTTGCGTGGCGCAGAAAAATTGATGCCAGCGGAATTGTCGGGTGGTATGGCTCGGCGCGTGGCTTTGGCGCGGACGATTGCGCTTGACCCTGATTTGATTTTGTATGACGAGCCGTTCACAGGGCTTGACCCGATTTCTTTGGGCGTGATTGCTCATTTGATTCATCGTGCAAATAAGGCGTTACGCTCAACCAGCATCATGGTTACGCATGATGTGGGGCATTCTTTGCAACTGGTGGATCAGATTATTTTTTTGGCGAATGGCGAAATTTTGTTTTCTGGCTCGCCACAAGAAATGGAGCAGTCGGATTCGGAATGGATACGTCAGTTTGTGCAAGGTTTGCCTAATGGGCCGGTGGCGTTCCGTTATCCAGCAGAGACGACTTTGAAGCAGGATTTGTTATAGTGAAGTGAAATCGCAATATGACTGCGTTACCAACGCCCTTATGTGCTATTCGCACACTGCGGATGTTGTCGCCTTGTCCTATTTTTATTTCACTTCACTATATATGCTTAAATAAAAAGTGCAGGCTGTTCTTACTGCTTACCATTGCCCTTTTTGATTTTTTGATGATTAGTTATGAACATAATTCAAACAGTTGGCGCAAAAACCTTGGGCTTTATTCGCATTTTGGGTGCGGTGGTTTTGTTTTTGTGCAACATTCTTTTTTTATTGCCGCAATCGTTGTTGCGCCTGCGATTGGTTATCCGCCAAATGTATTTTTCGGGCGTGCTGTCGGTGCTGATTATTGCGGTGTCGGGCTTGTTTGTCGGCATGGTTTTGGGTTTGCAGGGCTACACGCAGTTGGCAAAATTCAAGTCGGCTGATGTGTTGGGCTTTATGGTGGCGGCATCGTTGCTGCGTGAACTCGGACCTGTGTTAGCGGCGATTTTGTTTGCCAGCAGCGCAGGGGGCGCGATGACCAGTGAAATCGGCTTGATGAAAACAACCGAACAGCTAGAAGCGATGAAAGTCATGGCAGTGAACCCTATTGCGCGAGTGGTTGCACCACGTTTTTGGGCAGGATTTTTGTCTATGCCGTTGCTGGCGAGCATTTTCAATGTGGCAGGTATCGTGGGCGCGTATTTGATTGGCGTGCAATGGCTGGAGCTGGACGCTGGCATTTTTTGGTCTAATATGCAAAATGGCATCACGTTGTCGTACGATGTGGTCAATGGCTTGATTAAATCGCTGTGTTTTGGCGTGGCGGTGTCGTTGATTTCGGTGTATCAAGGTTTTCATTGTACGCCGACTGCGGAAGGAATTTTACGTGCCAGCACGCGCACGGTGGTGGCTTCATCGCTCACGGTGTTGGCATTGGATTTTGTTTTGACTGCGTTTATGTTCACCGCATAAGTGCAGGCTGCTTTGGAAATGGTATCAAACATGAAAAAAAGTATTTTGGAATTTTGGGTTGGTTTATTTGTGCTACTGGGCTTTGTAGCGGTGGCGATTTTGGCGTTTCGCGTGGCTGGTGGTCAAACGGCGTTTGGCGGACAGAGCAACACTTATACCGTGTATGCTCAATTTGAAGACATTGGCGGACTCAAACCGCAAGCACCGATTAAAACCGCAGGCGTGTTGGTTGGACGTGTACACAGCATTGAATTGGACACGCAAAGTTTCCAAGCCAAAGTGCGTATGGATTTGGATAAACAATACCAATACAGTGTAGATGCGAGTGCGAAAATTTTGACTTCGGGTTTACTGGGCGAGCAATATATTGGCTTGGAAAACGGTGGCGAAGAAGATAAATTGCGCGAAGGCGATACGCTCACTTTGACGACTTCGGCGGTGGTGTTGGAAAACTTAATCAACAAATTTGTAAACAATTTTATTAACAAGGAAGAGCAGCCTGCACCTGCATCGGCAGAATAAAAAGCAGCCTGCAATTTAAATCACACAAACGAAAGGCATAAACATGAACACAAAACAAATCGTAGCGGCATTGAGCGCAAGCGTGTTGAGCATCAATTTGGCTTGGGCGACTCCGCAACAAGCGGTGGAACAAGTGCGCGGCAATGCAACGCAAGTGTTGAACATTTTAAAACAAGCCAATGGCAGCAACGATGCAGCCGTTCGCAAACAAGCGGAAGACTACGCCATGCCGTATTTTGACTTTGCTTTGATGACGCGCTTGGCGGTTAGCTCGCATTGGAGCAAGGCAAGCGAAGCACAAAAACAAACGCTGGTAGCGGAATTTCGCAAAATGCTGATTCGCGTGTATGCAGGTCAAATGTTGCGCTACAAAAACGCGCAAGTTGATGTAAAAAGCAACGCAATCAGCAAAGATGGCGGCAGCTTGTTGCGCGGTAAACAAATTGTAGAAGTTCGCGCCACAATTAAGCCAACCAGCGGTTCGCCTGTTGAAGCCGTGTTCAGCACCTATCAAGACGGTGGCAAATACCGCGTGTTCAACGTGTCGTTTGAAGGCGTGTTCAAATTGGTAGAAAGCCAACGCCAGCAATTCAAACCGATTTTGGATAGCAAAGGCATTGACGGCTTGATTGCGGAACTTAAAGCGAAAAATGGTAGCAAATAATGCGTAGCGAAGTGCGCGAACAATGCGTGTATGTGGCGGGTGATGTGAGTGTCCAAACCTTGAATAGCGGTGCGTACCGCGAATTTTTGCAACAGTGCAGGCTGCCTAATATTCAAACTGTGGATTTTTCGGGCGTAGAGCGTGCCGATTCGGCGTGTTTGGCGTTGATTTTGCAAGCATTGCGCCAAAGCAGACAAAGCAGCCTGCACATTCAGGCATTGCCCGAATCGGTGCAATTATTGGCACAATTATATGAGGTGGAAGAATGGCTCGTTCATTAGTATATCGTTTGATTTTGGTGGCAACGCTGGCTGCTGCGCCTGTGGTTCATGCCGACAATACGCGCGACCCGTATCAGGGATACAATCGTGCCATGTTCAAGTTCAACGATGCTGCCGACCGCTATGTGATGAGTCCCGTAGCGCGTGCCTATCGCACCGTTACGCCCAAGCCTGCTCGCAGCGCGATTGGCAATTTTTTCAATAATCTGCGCGATGTAAACAGCTTTGCCAGCAACGTTTTGCGTGGCGATGTAGAAAAAGCAGGCACAGACTTCATGCGTGTGGCAATTAACACCACTTTTGGCTTGGGCGGATTGATTGATATTGCAGGCGCGGCAGGTATGCCCAATAATAAAAGCACTTTGGGCGACACGTTTGCATCGTGGGGTTGGAAAGACAGCAATTATTTTGTGATGCCGTTGATTGGACCGACCACTGTACGCGATGCCTTGGGTTCAAGCGTTACCACTGTTTATTCGGTTGAGCAACCCTTGTTCCCCAAAGAAGCGGTGCGTTATTCGTTGATGGGCGCGAAAGCAGTTGATGGACGCGAGCGTTTATTGGACGCAACCGATGCGCTAGACGATATGGCATTGGACAAATACACCGCCATGCGCGACACTTATATCGCCATTCGCAACAAACAACTGGGTGTAGAAAATCCCGATAGCAACGAAGAATTAATCGATCCCGAAGCCAACTGGCAAGAGCAGCCTGCAAGCGCATCTGCCCCCGCCGCACAATAAGGAGCGTTATTATGTATGAAGTCAATCGCAGCGTATTTATCGTGATTCCGCAAGAGCCGTTTTGGGCGTGGCTCAACGACTTGCCCGACATGGATTTGGACGGCATGACGTTGGCAGACTTGCAAGAAGACGCCAATTCCTATCTGATTCGCCCGTGCGACAACGCCGATGAAGTGTGGGACGAAATCGAAGAGCGCGTCGAAGAAATCTTTGCCGCCGAGCTTGCCGATTGGTGCACAGACGAAAGCGAATGGCCCGACCTGTTGCCCGAAATCTTCCAAGAATGGTTCGCGATAGAACTATCCAGCATCGTAACCGATTTGAGCAGCGAGCCTTTGCAACGAGAAGCCTTTGAAGACATTGTGCTTTCATGATTGCCAAGCAGCCTGCACCCCTAATCATTTCGGTGCTGAACTATCATTTAGACGGCTATGCCCATGTGAACAACGCCCGCTATCTAGAATTTTTGGAAGCGGCGCGTTGGCATTTTTTTGCCGAACACAATCTGCTGCCCGATTTACGTTTGGCGCAACTGGTCGTGTCTCGCACCGATATACGCTATCACAAAGCCGCCTGTTTGGGCGATGTGTTGCACATTCACAGCCAAATAAGCAGCCTGCAATCGCGGCAAATTGTGTTGTCGCAGCGCATTGAATTTGCCGATACGCAACAAATCTGTGCCACTGCCGACATCACACTCATGCCCACCAGCGCAAACGGCAAAATATGCAGGCTGCCTGACGCGCTGTTGCTTTGCTTAACCAACCTAATGGAATCATCATGAAAAAAATTGGCGTTGTTGCCGTTGTACTTTTGATTATTGGCTTGATTGGGTTCACGCTCAAACCATCGTATCCAGCCGCGCCCGCCTTTTCTCTGCCCGATTTACAAGGCAAAGTGGTGGACAACAGCAGCTTGAATAACCGCGTTACGCTCATCAATTTTTGGTTTCCGTCCTGCCCAGGTTGCGTAACCGAAATGCCCAAGCTCATTCAAATGGCAAAAGACTATCAAGGCAAAGATTTTCAAATTTTGGGGATTGCCGTACCTGTGGACGCAGAAGCCGCCGTGCGCGAATACGCCCAACAACGCCAGTTGCCCTTTATCGTGATGTTTGACGCGCAAAAGACCGCCACACAAAGTTTTATCAAAACCGAGTTGTATCCCACCAGCGTGTTGATTAACAAACGTGGTGAAATCCTGCAAACATTTGTGGGCGAACCCAATTTTGCTGATTTATATAAAACCGTGGATACGGAATTGGCGAAGTAAAATACATAAAAAGCAGCCTGCACTTTTCATCAACAAAAAGTGCAGGCTGCTTTTTATTTTGCGCGATTTATTCCGCTGTGTCCGTTGCCGTTTCCGCTTTCGCCACCGTTACCATAGCAGGGCGCAACACGCGGTCGTGCAGCGTGTAGCCTTTTTTGAGCGTGCTAACAATGCTACCAGCCGCTTGTTCTGGCGCGTCCACTTCCTGCATCGCTTGATGTTGATGCGGATTGAGCGAATCGCCTTTTGCTGATGCAATTTCCTTAATCTGCACCGCTTCAAACGCCTTGTTCAATTCGTTCAACGTCATGCTCACGCCCATTTTGAGCGTGTCAAAATTGCCACTTTGGTCTAGCAAAGCCATTTCCAAATAGTCTTTAACGCTCAACATTTCGCCAGCAAAACGCTGTGCCGCAAATTTGTGAGCAGCCTGCAATTCTTCTTGATGACGGCGGCGCAAGTTTTGTTCGTTTGCCAAACCGCGCAATTTTTCGTCTTGCAACATGCCTTCCAATTCGGCGGCGCGTGCTTGCCATTCTTCCATTGTGGTTGGCTCGGTGCTGGCGTTTTCGGCATCAACGATTTCTGGTTCTGGGTTTTGGTTTGCTTCGGTCATATTTTTACCTTGTTTGGATTTGAAAAAAGAGAATGTCATAACAGTCAGAATATAGGGTAAACAAAAAGATTTTCAAGATTTGGGCGTATGAAGCGGTGTTCACACGCCCTGAAATTTAATTCACTATATGTTGGATTACACTTCTGTCAGAACATTGGCAATGTCATGCAGTTTTCGTCTTGCCAAGGCAAGTGTGCCGCGTTCTTTGCTCAACACAAAATAAATAAACACGCCTTCTAAATGGGGGCAGGGCATCAAAATGTGGTATTGCGTTTCCAGCGTAATCAAAAAGTCTTCAATATGCTCGGTAATGCCCAGCGCGCGCATGATTTTTTGTTTGGCGTGATAAAGTTCTGTGTTGCCAGCCGATGCGTATTCCAAATCGATGCCGCGTCCTTCTGCGCCCAACATAAAACCGTTGCTGGAATCGACAATAGAACTCGCCACCGCGCCTTCAATCAACATAATTTCTTTTAATGCAGTATTTAGATTCATGATTATTTTCTCCAAAGTAAAACAAACTACAAGGTGTGATTATAGCGCAAAAGTGCAGGCTGCTTTGGTTTAATCCGCTTGCGTGCGAAAGTCTGCCGTAAAGGTTTGTTGATTGACCTGCCACTTCACTTGCCAATCGTGTCGCCCAGCCACGCATACAGGCAAATACACGCCGTTTACGCGCCATGTGCCGTTGGCTTGTTTACGCAATTCAAAGCGGTTGAAGCCCATGTCCATGTCTTTCATTTGGAACGATGCGCTGATGCTTTGCACCGAATCGGGAACGTGGCTGGCTTCAATCGCAAACGGCGATTTATTGCTGCCCACACCCACCAAATGGAACACGGCATCGCCCAAAAACGGACAGCCCATTTGTGCGACATCGCAAGCAGCCTGCACTTTTGCTGATGCGGTTGCAGGCTGCTTTTGTTGCCACCATATCAATGCCGCCACTTTAATCGCCGCAAACAGCAGAAATGCTACACCCACCAACAACCATTTTTTTTGATTCATAACAAACGCCTAGCGGTTAAACAAACGATTTAGCACCGCTTCAATATCCGCTTTGACTTCGGGTTTTTCGCGGTTGCTGTTGATGACGGCATAACGCTCGGGTGCATGTTGAGCGCGTTGCAAATAGGCTTCACGCACACGCGCAAAAAACGCGGGGTCTTCTTGCTCAAAGCGGTCTTTTTGGCGGCTGCCTTCAATTCGCGCCACCGATACTTCCAACGGCACGTCCAAAATAAAGGTCAAATTGGGGCGTAAATCGTCTTGCACCCATTGTTCTAGCTGCTGAATTTTGTCGTATGCCAAACCGCGTCCGCCACCTTGATAGGCAAAAGTCGCATCGGTAAAACGGTCGCTAACAACGTGTGTGCCAGATGCCAGCGCAGGCAAAATCACGTCTTCCAAATGCTGACGACGCGCGGCAAACATCATCAAAGCTTCGGTGTGCAACGATACTTGGCTGCTGGGGGTGAGCAAGATGTTGCGTAGCTGTTCGCCCAGCGGTGTGCCACCAGGTTCGCGTGTAAACAAAACGGGCAGTTGTTGCGCGGCGAACCAATCGCGAATCACGTTTAATTGCGTGGTTTTACCTGCGCCGTCGATGCCGTCTAGCGTAATAAATTGTGCATTCATGGTGTTATCTCTCCTAACGATGCGCTATTGTAGCAAAAAAGAATGCTTTGTTATAAAATGTAAGCCATGTATAGATTTTTTTAACCCCCTCCACAAAGGATAGCACTATGTTCCCAGAATACCGCGATTTGATTTCTGAATTAAAACAAAGCGACGCGCATTTTGCTCGTTTGTTCAACGAACACAACGAATTGGACGACAAAATCACTGGCTTGGAAAACAATTCTGTGACCAGTTCGTCTGCCGAAGAAGAAATTCATGTTTTGAAACACAAAAAATTGGCTCTGAAAGATGAGTTGTATGTGATTTTGCAAAAAGCAGCACAAAAAGCTTAAATCATAAACAAAGCAGCCTGCACTTTTTATTGAAAGTGCAGGCTGCTTTTTTGTGTTTATGGTTTAAAACTGAAATTTGCTTGGTTTTTTGGCTTTGGCAGTCAAAGGTGTAACCAAAGTATCAAACAAAGTTTTTTGGCTGAATTCGTTGCCATTGCGTGTGATTTGCAAGCAGCGTTGTACTGGCTCGCCACCGACTACCACCACCAAACGTCCGCCATCGGCAAGCTGTTGTTTTAACTGCTCTGGCACTTCGGGTAAGCTGCCGCCTACATAAATCGCATCGTATTTGGCTTCGGGTTGGCTGTTGGCAAAACCGTCTTCTGCTACAAATTGAATGTTGTCAAAATTAAGCGATTGCAACACGGCTTGTGCGCGAGACAGTTGTTGCTCGTCCACATCGTAGGTTTGTACGCTGTCTACCAAAGTCGCTAACACGGCGGTGGCATAGCCCGAACCTGTGCCAATTTCCATCACGCGGTCAGTTTTGCTCAACGTCAAACCTTGCACCATACGCGCAACGATTTTGGGTTCTAACATCATGCTGCCGTTGTCCAATTTGAGCGGCAAATCGGCATAGGCATAGCCTTGTTGTTCTTTGCTAACAAACAATTCGCGTGGAATGCTTTCCAGCGCGTCCAGCAAATCAAAATCCAAAACGTCCCAAGGGCGAATTTGCTGTTCTACCATATTAAAGCGAGCTTTGTTGAAGTCCATGTTGTGTTCTCTGTGGCTGTGTTAAATGGGCGCAATTATAACGGTTTATCTACTGCTTGTGTTGGACTAGCCAATCTTGCAGCCGTGTCATTGCGCTGCTTTGGGCGAATAAGTTTTGCTGCCATTGCTGGGTGACTTGTTGCCACACGTCAAAATGTTGTAACAAAGTGGCAAAACATTCGGCGCGATGCGTGTCGGACAAATTGTGTGCACCATTGAGTTCGCCCGATAATGCCGCAAAAGCAGCCTGCACTTTTTCGTGTTGATTGCGCCAAACAGGTGTCCAAAAAGCGTCCAGTTTATCCAAATGTGCCATTTCGTCTTGTGGATAAATGTGCCACAAAAACGGTTTGCCCGATAATTGTGCGCGAACAAAGCTGTCTTCGCCGCGAATAATCAGCGCGTCTGCCGCCCACAATAGCGTGTCAAACTGCGCTTGCGGCACAAAATCTTGCGGCAATAAGTGCAGGCTGCCTGCGCGGTGTTCGTGAGGTTCGGCTTGGCTGGTGTAGCCGCTTTGATACAGGCTTTGGAACACGGGTTTGCCTGCAATGTGTAGTGTGATTTTTTGTGGCTGTGCCGATAAAGTTTTGCACCATTTTGTCCAAACGGGGCTTTGGTAGCCAAACACAAAAAAGTTCAGGCTGCTTTTTTGGGGCGATTGAGTTGGCGCGAACCATTTAGCTTGCTGTTGTTTGTAATCCGATTCGCGCAACAAACCGCCACTTTGCGGCACAAATCCCATTTGCCAAAAATATTTCGCGCTGCCGTTGGCTTGCAGGCTAGGCATGGCGTGGGTGCGGATTGCCCAATCTTCCGCGCTTAAATATTCCCAGTTTAGCCACACGGGGCGGTGCGTTTCAATGACGCGTAACACGCTATCGGGCAAATCGCAAGCAAAGGTTTCAATAATCAAATCGGGCGCAAAAGCAGCCTGCACATCATCGGCATGGCTGCCTGCTTGCCAATGGTGCAAATGAATGTGCTGGTGTGTGCAGGGCAGGGCGTTGGGCGCGTCTGGCACAATGGCGCGAAGTGCAGCCAAATCGTCCAGCCACAAATGCACGGTGTAGCCCAGCTCGGTGTGCAGTTGTTGTGCCAGCCGCCACGACACGCCAATGTCGCCAAAGTTGTCAATGACGGTGCAAAATAGCCAGCAGGTTTTTGGGGGGGATGTGGTCATGATGTTTTTTTGTGGGATAGAAGTTGCAGGCTGCTTTTTTGGTTTATTTGGGTATTGGATTTTGCTGTGAAAATTTGTGGATTGGGGTGTGATTCAACAAAAGCAGCCTGCACTTGCGTCGCTAGATATAGACCTGAACACGCAGTTGATAAATTTGCAATTTTAAATTGCGTGTTATTGATTATGGTTGTTACAAATGCACAGTTTAAAAATTCACAGTTAATGAATACATTTTGTTCCATGAACGTACCGCGAAAAGAACTTGAATAAAATTTGATATTTACAACTTTTTGATGAAATATTTCATATCGATGAAAATTAAAGTTACTGATAACAGAAGATTTATCTGAAATTAAGGTTGCAAAATCTCTTTCATCATTTTGATGTAGTGATTTATTTATATCTGAAAGTAATTTTTCAATTTTATCAAGTATCATCATTCCCACCAGTTTATATGGTCGTGTTGAATATTTTAAAGAAATTCTTGGTTTAGTGAACCGACAGCAATATTTCAAGCAGCCTGCACAATTCATATGCAGGCTGCTTTGTTCATCAATCATTCAAATTCACAGAATGCTCGCGCGTTTCATGGAAAACAATGTCTTTCCAGCGTTCTTGCGTCAAATTCAAATTTACACGATTGGGCGCGAGATACGCCAAATTGCCGCCAGCATCAATCGCCAAGTTCGCTGCATTTGCCTTTTCAAATTCCGCCAATTTCTTTTTGTCATCGCACGAAACCCAACGCGCTGACCACACCGACACATTGTCAAACACCGCTTCCACGCCGTATTCCGCCGCCAAACGCGCCGTAACCACTTCAAATTGCAACACGCCCACCGCTCCCAAAATCAAATCCGCGCCCGAATGCGGTTTAAACACCTGCACCGCGCCTTCTTCACCAAGCTGTTGCAAGCCTTTTTGCAACTGTTTCATTTTCAACGGATTTTTAATTCGCACGCTGCGGAACAATTCAGGCGCGAAAAACGGAATGCCTGTAAACGCCAACTGTTCGCCTTCCGAAAAACTGTCGCCAATCTGAATGTTACCGTGATTCGGAATGCCGATAATGTCGCCTGCAAACGCCTCTTCCACCAACTCGCGGTCATGCGACATAAACGTCACCACGCTGCTCGCGCTGATGTCGCGGTTAATGCGTAAGTGCTTGATTTTCATGCCGCGCTCAAATTTACCCGAACACACGCGCAAAAACGCAATGCGGTCACGGTGTTTAGGGTCCATATTCGCTTGAATTTTAAAGATAAAGCCTGAAAATTTTGGCTCGTCAGGTTGCACGTCGCGCACCGTTGCATGGCGCGGTTTCGGTGCAGGTGCCCAATCAATCAATGAATTGAGAATTTCTTGCACGCCAAAATTATTAATCGCTGAACCGAAAAACACAGGGGTTAATTCGCCAGCCAAAAATTCTTCCAAGTTAAATTCGTTTGACGCTGCCTGAACCAATTCAATTTCATCGCGTAACTGTTGGATTTCCAACGGAAAACGCGCTGCCAATTCAGGATTATCAATCCCTTTGATGATGTCAAATTCGTGTGGCAATTTCTCGCCACCTGCTTCAAACAAATAAATTTCATCGTTCAAAATGTGGTACACGCCTTTGAAATTTTTGCCCATGCCGATGGGCCAAGTAACTGGCGCACAACGGATTTGCAACACATTTTCCACTTCGTCCAACAATTCCAAACTGTCGCGCACTTCGCGGTCGTATTTGTTCATAAAAGTAACAATCGGCGTATTTCGCATACGGCAAACGTTCAACAATTTAATCGTTTGCGCTTCCACGCCTTTTGCCGCGTCAATCACCATCAACGCGCTGTCCACCGCCGTTAATACGCGGTAAGTGTCTTCCGAAAAGTCTTGGTGTCCGGGCGTGTCCAACAAATTGACAACGTGGTCTTTGTAGTCAAATTGCATCACGGAAGACGCAACAGAAATGCCGCGTTGTTGCTCGATTTCCATCCAGTCGGATGTGGCGAATTTGCCTGTTTTTTTGCCTTTTACCGTGCCTGCGCTTTGGATTGCGCCTGAAAACAGCAACAGTTTTTCGGTTAATGTGGTTTTACCTGCGTCAGGGTGGGAAATAATGGCAAATGTGCGGCGTTTGCGGAATTGTTCTAGGATTTCGGACATGGTGTTCTCGTTTAATTCAATCAAAAATATATGTATAGTGAATTAAATTTAGATTAGTACAGCGTTGCCAACTCCCTTGTGTACTAGATGTACACGGCGGTCGTTGTCGCCTTGTCCTAATCTAAATTTAATCCACTATAAAAAAGCAGCCTGCACATGAAAACAGGCTGCAATGGTGCGTATTATAAAACAAAGCAGCCTGCACACGAAATGACTAATGTGCAGGCTGCTTTTTATATCCAAGCAGCCTGCACATTGTCGGCTTACTACAACCGATTTTTTTCTATATTTATCAAAGTCAATCAGCCAATTAAGCGCAATCGCAGCCTTTTTTCATTGTCGCTGTCGGTAAAACCCTTTATGATACGAGCGTTTTTTATACCAATATTTTTAAAGGATTTTTTATGCCTGCTCTTGTTGAATTAGTGAATATCCACGGACACCGCATTTATGTCAGCACAGACCACATTCGCCGCCTAGAACCGCGTGGCGAAGACCCACACACCACTTTGGTTACATACAGCGCAGGCGACAGCGAACGTGCTTTTGAAGTAGAAGGCTATATTGACGATATTGCCGACTTTTTGAACGAGCAAATGCGCTAAATCAAAAAGCAGCCTGCACTTTATCTATGCAAACGAGTAGCCCATTATGCTGCTCGTTTTTTTGTTTACCCAACACCGCTGCAAAATCGCTATAATCGCACATCTTTAAAATATCACAATAAAACCACTGCTATGACTGCTACGCCACTTTTGGACACCATTCAATCCCCCCAAGATTTACGCCAACTTTCGGCATCCCAGTTGCCGAAAGTTGCTCATGAATTGCGCGAATTTCTGTTAGACAGCGTAGGCAAAACAGGCGGACATTTCGCCAGCAATTTGGGCGTGATTGAGCTGACCATTGCGCTACATTATGTTTACAACACGCCCGAAGACCATTTGGTTTGGGACGTGGGGCATCAATCGTATCCACACAAAGTCTTAACAGGGCGCAAAAATCGCATGGACAGCATTCGTCAATTTGGCGGACTGGCTGGCTTTCCCAAACGCAGCGAAAGCGAATACGATGATTTTGGCGTTGGGCATTCGTCCACGTCTATTGGCGCGGCTTTGGGCATGGCGGTGGCAAATCAATTATCGGGCAGCGCAGCGCGTAGTGTCGCGATTATTGGCGATGGCGCAATGACGGCAGGTCAGGCGTTTGAAGCGTTGAACTGCGCTGGCGATATGGACGTGAATTTATTGGTGATTTTGAACGACAACGAAATGTCTATTTCGCCCAATGTTGGCGCGTTGCCCAAATATTTGGCGCGAAACGTGATGCGTGATTGGCGCGATATTTTGCACGAAATCAAACATCACTCTAATAAAGTGTTGGACAAATTGCCCACGCCTGTGAAAGAAATGGCAGAAAAAGCCGAAACCAAATTCAAAGCAATCGCCAGCGAAGGCGAACACATCAAGCATTCTTTGTCGCTGTTTGAAAACTTTGGTTTTGAATACACAGGCGCGATTGATGGACACAATTTGCCACAACTGATTGAAGTATTAAAAGATTTACGCCAGCGCAAAGGGCCGCAACTGCTGCACATCATCACCAAAAAAGGTCAGGGTTACAAACTTGCCGAAAACGACCCAGTCAAATACCACGCGATTGGCAAGCAGCCTGCACCTGCGGCAAACGCGCCCACCGCCAGCCAACCGCGTCCCACCTACACCCAAATATTCGGGCAATGGTTGTGCGACCAAGCGGCTGCCGATGAAAAATTGGTGGCAATCACGCCAGCCATGCGCGAAGGCAGCGGTTTGGTGGAATTTGAACAGCAATTCCCCACACGTTATTTTGATGTCGGCATTGCCGAGCAACACGCGATTACCTTTGCCGCAGGTTTGGCAACGCAAGGCGTTAAGCCCGTTGTGGCGATTTATTCTACCTTTTTACAACGTGGCTACGACCAACTGTTGCACGATGTCGCGCTGCAAAACTTGCCTGTTTTGTTTGCGATTGACCGTGCAGGCATTGTGGGCGCAGACGGCCCGACCCACGCAGGCGCATACGATTTGAGCTTTTTGCGTTGCGTACCCAATATGGTCATCGCCGCGCCCAGCGATGAAAACGAATGCCGTTTGCTGCTTTCCACTTGCTATCAGCTGAATCAACCGACTGCGGTGCGTTATCCACGCGGTTCGGGCTGTGGCGCAGCGGTGGAGCGCGATTTACAAACCGTGCCAGTGGGCAAAGGCATCGTCCGCAAACAAGGCGAAAAAGTGGCGATTTTGGCGTTTGGTAGCATGGTGCAGGCTGCTTTGGGCGTGGCAGACGCGCTCAACGCCACCGTTGCCGATATGCGATTTGTGAAACCATTAGACGTTGATTTAATTGGACAACTGGCGCAATCGCACGATTATTTGGTTTGCGTAGAAGAAAACGCCGAAATGGGCGGAGCAGGCAGCGCGGTGTTGGAAGTGTTGGCACAAAATGGCTGGTATAAGCCGACTTTATTGTGCGCGATTCCCGACATCGTTACCGAGCATGGCGACAGTCATATTTTGCTAGACCAAATTGGATTAAGCCAAAGCAGCCTGCAACAACGGATTAGCGATTGGTTAAATGTGCAGGCTGCTTGATATAGCCCCCAGTTATAAACCAAAGCCACACAAATTCTTTTTATTTTGCGCGTCAATGCCGTATAGTTGCCGCATCTTTATTTTGGACGACAGCAGGAGTACACACAATGAACATCGCCAATAGCATTACCGATTTAATCGGCAACACCCCTTTGGTAGAACTCAAAACTTTGGGCAAAGATTTACCCGCTCGCGTGGTTGCCAAACTGGAATTTTTCAACCCAGGTAGCAGCGTTAAAGACCGCATTGCCGCCGCCATGATTGAAACTGCCGAACGCGAAGGCAAAATCAAACCCAACACCATTATTGTTGAGCCAACTTCGGGCAACACAGGCATTGGCTTGGCAATGGTTTGCGCGGCAAAAGGCTATAAATTGGTCATCACCATGCCCGAAAGCATGAGTAAAGAACGCCGTATGCTGTTGCGCGCCTTTGGTGCAGAATTGGTTTTGACCCCAGCCGCAGAAGGCATGGGCGGCGCGATTGCCAAAGCCGAAGAGTTCGTCAAAAGTAATCCAGATGTGTACTTCATGCCGCAGCAATTTGAAAACGCAGCCAACCCAGAAGTACACCGCCAAACCACAGGCGAAGAAATTTGGCGTGATACCGATGGCGCAGTAGATATTTTTGTGGCAGGCGTTGGCACAGGCGGCACATTAACAGGCGTAGGCGAAACGCTAAAAGCCAAAAAAGACAGTGTGCAAGTGTTTGCGGTAGAACCCGAAGCATCGCCCGTGTTGAGCGGTGGTCAAAAAGGCCCGCACCCCATTCAAGGCATTGGCGCAGGCTTTATCCCCAAAAACTTGAATACCGATATTTATGACGGCATTGTGCAAGTGCCAAACGATGCGGCTTTTGCAACGGCTCGCGCCATGGCAGAAAAAGAAGGTATTTTGGTTGGTATTTCGTCAGGTGCGGCGGTTTGGTCAGCCTTGCAACTGGCGGCAAAACCTGAAAACGCAGGCAAATTGATTGTGGTGCTGTTGCCGTCTTATGGCGAGCGTTATTTGTCTACGCCATTGTTTGCGGATTTGGCTTGATACTTATCCATAAAACTAATTTGCTTTTCTGAATAAGTATTGTCATTTGGTTGATAAAAAGTGCAGGCTGCTTTTGAGCGATTTCAAAAGCAGCCTGCACTTTATTTTTGTTTACCCTGTTGCCATTGCCACGCCAGCCATATCGCGCTCAACATAACTTTGTTGCGCCAACTCATTGACCGCATCGCCAACGACAAAGCAGAACGCGAAGTAAACAAGCGCGTTAAATGTTGTCCGCCCCACAGCATTTGTACCAAATTATCCTGTTGAGAAGCAGCCTGCATTTGCGTGGCGCGTAATTTCAATCTTGCCAACTCACATTGCAAGCGCAATAACTCACGCTCTTGGTCGGCATTGTATTTTTGCGGTTTATTCATGATTGGACTCGCTATTTGTGCCGATGATTCGTACCCAGTCTTGTTGCATATCGTTCAAGGTTTGCCCTACGCGCTCATTGCTGCGTCGCCAGTACATTGGAATCGCCCAAACCAAGCCAATCGCCGCGATTAAGCACGCCGTCATCAATCCAAAAAACACCCAAATTTTGGCTTGTGGCGACAAAATCACGTTTAAGCCAAACAGTAATGCCAGCAACGCCACCAGCAGCAATACCAAGGCGGCAACCGCCAACACGACAATCCGAATGCAATCGCCCAGTTGTCCTTGCACGTCTAGGCGCAATAATTGCAAACGCAGCCACAGTAAATGACCGCCTTGCTGCCATCTGGCTTTCCAGAGCCGATATTCTTTTTGAATACTCAATGCCTTATCCTTTCGTGTTTGGGGTTTGTTTTTACGATAACCTATTCTTGAATATCAATCAAGCACTTACTTGGTTAAGTTATATGTAAAACTTATTTAACACGGTTGATGATGTTGTTTGATATGGCGCAAACAATAGGTTATAACAAGACTATTTGCACTAGTATCGACTATGCCAAAATAGCAACATAAAGTTGTTCTAATAACGAGAAAAGAGACCAATATGAACTGGACAGAAGTTTTAGGCTATGTTGCCATGGTGATTGTAGCTACATCATTCTTATTAAAAGATATGTTGACGTTGCGAATTGTGAATGCTGTGGGTTGTTTGTGCTTTGTGGTGTATGGCTTTATGACGGGTGCGATGCCTGTTGTGGGGCTGAATTTACTGGTAAGCGGCATCAATATTTATCATGCGTACAACATTTTGCGTGCGAAAAAATAAGTCAATTCATCATTAAAGCAGCCTGCATTTTGAAAGTGCAGGCTGCTTTTGAATCAAACCATTATTCCGACTCTTCAAACCCAACCACTTCCAAGCCAAAGCCAGTCAAGCCATTCATATTAGACGGCTTGCCCAGCACGCGCATTTTGCTGACATTTAAGCCAGCCAAAATCTGTGCGCCAATGCCATAGGTTTTTCTGTCCCATTTTTTGACCTGAAAACTGTTTTTCGGCAAGGTGCGTTCCAGCAACGCGCTACCGTCTTCGGTGCGGTGCAACAGAATAATCACGCCCGATTCGGCTGCTTGAATGCGCGTGAGTGCGGCGGGCAAATTCCACGAGTGATTCGGATCAAACTGAATAAAATCCATTGCGCTAAACGGTTCATGCACGCGCACCAGCGTTTCGGCGGCGGTTGCAGGCTGCCCTTTAACCAACGCTAAATGCGTGTCGCCGTTTAATTTGTCTACATAAACGTGCTGTTGGAAATCGCCCCACGGTGTATGCACGGTTGTGTCGCCCATTTCTTCCAGCAGGCTTTCAGTTTTGCTGCGGTATTCAATCAAGTCGGCGATTGTGCCGATTTTTAAGCCGTGTTGTTCGGCAAACTGCACCAATTCGGGCATACGCGCCATGGTGCCGTCATCGTTTAGGATTTCGCAAATCACGCCTGCGCCAGCCAATCCAGCCATTTGCGCCAAATCTACTGCCGCTTCGGTGTGTCCTGCACGTACCAACACGCCGCCTTTTTGGGCACGAAGTGGAAAAATATGCCCAGGTTGCACAATGTCTTCGGGCTGCACGTTTTGCGATACAGCCGTTTGAATGGTGTGAGCGCGGTCGGCAGCGGAAATGCCTGTGCTGATGCCGTTTGCCGCTTCAATGGAAACGGTGAAGTTTGTGCCGTATTGTGCGCCGTTTTTTTGCGTCATCATCGGCAAACCCAAGCGGTCAATCAATTTATTTTCCATGGGCAAACACACCAAACCACGCGCGTGTTTAATCATAAAATTGATGGCTTCTGGCGTAACAAATTGCGCTGCCATCACGATATCGCCTTCGTTTTCGCGGTCTTCGGCATCGGTGATGATGACCATTTTGCCTGCTTTGATGTCGGCGATAATGTCGGAAATAGGGGAAATGTGCATGATGTTGCTCCTTGGTAGGTGAATCGGCAAAGCTCAAAACGAGTGGTATTTTACGCTATTTGGGTGGATTTTTGGCGATGCGATATCGATTCAAAGCAGCCTGCAATCAATATAGTGAATTAAATTTAGATTAGTACCGCGTTGCCAACTCCTTTATGTACTAGCTGTACACGGCGGTCGTTGTCGCCTTGTCCTAATCTAAATTTAATCCACTATATTTGTTTGATTAAACTTCCTGCAAAACAATGATTTTTTTGTCGTAAGGTGGGATTTATCCCAGACCTGACAAGTTTTAAATAATAGCCACAATACGGTCAATGCGATTCGCAAAACGAGCTAACCATGGTTTCCAAGATTTGTAACCGTAAAGCCGTACTATGTTTAACACTAAACTAAATACCTGTATTCACAAACAACTATTTGATAAATTTTAATATTTGTGAAATATACCCTAGTTTAACAAAATTTTCAGCAGATAAATTCGTCTGCTCAAAATCTTTTGCTAAACGTCGAGACCAACCTAA
>NZ_FOJK01000041.1 GCF_900111845.1 Kingella kingae ATCC 23330
TATATTATTTAGTTTAGTGTTAAACATAGTACGGCTTTACGGTTACAAATCTTGGAAACCATGGTTAGCTCGTTTTGCGAATCGCATTGACCGTATTGTGGCTATTATTTAAAACTTGTCAGGTCTGGGGCAGGAATGACGGCGAAGAAGCGATAGAAAATACTATTTTTTTAAGATGTACTGTCGCACCGCCGCGTTGTGTTCGTCTAGCGTGTGGCTGAACTGGCTTTTGCCCGTGCCGTCCATGCGCGACACAAAATACAAATATTTGCTGCTAGACGGATTGGCTGCCGCGTCCAATGCCGCACGGCTGGGCAAAGCAATCGGTGTGGGCGTTAAACCATTGCGCGTGTAGGTGTTATACGGCGTGTCGCGCTGCAAATCGGTACGGCGGATTTTGCCTTGATACGCATCGCCCATGCCATAAATCACAGTCGGGTCGGTTTGCAAGCGCATACCAATCGCCAAACGGTTGCGGAACACGGCAGCAACATAGCGGCGGTCTTCTTCGTGCGCGGTTTCTTTTTCAATCAAGCTCGCCATAATCAACAATTCGTATGGCGTTTTATAGGGCAAACTGGTGTCGCGCTTATCCCAAGCAGCCTGCAATTCGCGCTGCATATTTTTGTATGCCAATTCAAAGAGTTGCATATCACTGGCATTGGCATCGATTTCGTAGCTATTGGGAAAGAACAAGCCTTCTGGGTTGGACGATGGTGCATCGGGTGCGATTTTTTGCAGCAAGGCTTCGTCCGACAGATTCAGCGTATCGTGGCGAATGTTTTGGGTTTGATTGATGATGCGACGCATTTGAGCAAAACGCATGCCCTCCAAAATTTGCACGCGCACAGTGTCGGGGCGTTGTTCGCGCAATTTTTGTACCAAATCCCACGCCGATAATTGTGCAGGCAAACGGTAGCTGCCTGCCATGAGCTGATGTTGCGAGCCATTTAAATACGCCGCCAGCAGCAAAACATGGCGCGAAAAAATTTGGTTTTCTTGCGCCAATTTTTGGCTCACCGCCGACATGCCCTGCCCTTTTTCAATGACCAAGCGATACGCATCGCCATTGTTTTTGGGGACGAACATCAACACAAAGGGCAACGCCGCCAGCAGCACCATTGCCAGCAGCAGCCAGCGTAGTTTGAAAGGTGGTTTCATAAGATAGTCAGCTCAAATCAAAAAAGGCGATTATATAGCACAAAAAGCAGCCTGCACTTTTTGTCCAAATCTTTGATTTGGGTATAAAAGGTGTATGCCGTAGGTGGCACAACCTTTTAAACAAAAGTGCAGGCTGCTTTTCCTATCCCCAATTACAACGAACCGCCCTGTGCACGAATACGCTCCACCGAACTCGCCAATTTAGACAACGCTGACAAATACGCTTTTGCCGTAGCCACCAATATATCCGTGTCCGCGCCTTGACCGTTTACCACTTTGTCGTCTTTTGCCAGGCGCACGGTGGTTTCGCCTTGGCTTTCTGTGCCTTCGGTTACGGCGTTCACCGAATAAATCTGCAAAGTCGCGCCCGAATTTGCCACGCTTTCAATCGCCTTAAAAATCGCATCAACAGGGCCAGAGCCAGTCGCTTCGGCGCGTTGTTCTGCGCCGTTTGCGCTAAACACAATGTGAGCGCGTGGCAATTCGCCCGTTTCGGTAACAATGTGTTGCGAGATGAATTTGTAGTGGTCTTGCGACAAATGCGACATTTCGTCCGACACCAGCGCGTGTAAATCTTCATCAAAAATTTCACGTTTTTTGTCCGCCAGTTCTTTGAATCGCGCAAAGGCGGCATTTAAGGCTTCTTCGCTTTCCAGCTCAATGCCCAGCTCTGCCAGCTTGGTTTTGAAAGCGTTGCGACCCGATAATTTGCCCAAAGTCAGGCGATTGGTTGCCCAGCCCACCGATTCTGCCGACATAATTTCATACGTTTCGCGGTGTTTCAACACGCCGTCTTGGTGGATACCGCTTTCGTGCGAAAACGCATTTGCGCCCACCACCGCTTTGTTGGGCTGCACAGGATAACCCGTAACCGTAGAAACCAGTTTAGACGCTGGCACAATTTGCGTGGTGTCGATGCCTGTTTCCAAGCCGAACACGTCGTGGCGCACTTTCAACGCCATCGTGATTTCTTCAATAGACGCATTGCCTGCGCGTTCGCCCAAACCGTTTACCGTGCATTCCACTTGACGCGCACCGCCTTGCAATGCCGCCAACGAGTTCGCCACCGCCAAGCCCAAATCGTTGTGGCAATGCGCCGACCAAATCACTTTGTCGCTATTGGGCGTTTTGGCGATGAGTTCGCGGAAAAACGCTTCGGTTTTGTGTGGCATGGAATAACCAACGGTGTCGGGAATGTTAATCGTGGTTGCGCCTGCTTCAATCACCGCGCCACAAATGTGCGCCAAAAAGTCAATTTCAGAGCGCAGCGCGTCTTCGCACGAAAATTCCACGTCATCGGTGTATTCTTTGGCGATTTTGACCGCTTTAACCGCCGCTTCTACCACTTGTGCAGGCTGCATTTTGAGCTTGTGTTCCATGTGGATTGGGCTAGTGGCGATAAACGTGTGAATACGGCGTTTAGGCGCAGGAGCAAGGGCTTCGCCAGCGCGGCGAATATCGCGCTCCACCGCACGACACAGCGAACAAACCGTTGATTTGGTAATTGTTTTAGCGATTTCGTTCACCGCGTCCCAATCGCCCTCGCTTGCCGCCGCAAAGCCTGCTTCAATCACGTCCACGCCCATTTTTTCCAATTGACGCGCCACACGCAATTTTTCTTCTTTGGTCATAGCCGCACCTGGCGATTGTTCGCCATCGCGCAAAGTGGTATCAAAAATAATAACGCGGTTGTTTGTGTTCATGATGGGTCTTTCCAGATTGGGTTGTTGTTTAATAAAAGCGTTTAAATCCAGCGTTTTGCCTTGCGATTGCGCCAAATCGGTTAATTTTTGCAGCTGATTGAGCGGCAACGAACCGCGTGTGCGCCATTTGTAAATCGCAGCGGTGCTTGCCGCGTGGTCGGGGTCGTGCTGTTTCAAGGCATCGGCGAGCGCGTTCACGCCGCCGAAATAGTCAATTAAGCGGTCTATGTCTAGTTGCATGATATTTTGTCTAAAATGGGATTAAGTTGAACGCGATTATACTGATTTTGGACAAAATAACAATAAAATTTGCGATTTTGTCCAAATAAATTGCAAAAAGCAGCCTTCACTTTTATTTTTTGGACATTTTGTCTATAAATATATCATGCTTGTGTAATCAAGTTGCTCGCGTAAGGTGGGTTTTAACCCAGACCTGACAAGTTTTAAATTAAAAGTATAATGCACGAAGTTTAAACAACCAAATGGACAACACCATGCACTCACTAGAAGAATATTTCGCTCGCATACCCGATACCAGACGTGGAGCAGGCAAACGCTATAATCTAGCCAAAACACTCACAGTCATTGTCGTTGCCATTTTGGGCGGTGCGAAAGGTAATCGCGAAATAGGTGCATTCCTTTCTAATAATA
>NZ_FOJK01000014.1 GCF_900111845.1 Kingella kingae ATCC 23330
CTATACGCTACTCACCACAAACCGTCAAATAATTTCTAGCACTTTTTTACAACTTTTTTGCAATTCTCTGTTTTTCCACAACTTTTATTTTTCAACTTCTTGGAAATTGGAATTCGGTAAACTCAACCCAAGCGTGGGTAGAGCGGCTCAACGCTATGCTCTCTCTTAATCATGTAAATGAAAATAACAATGTGCAGGCTGCTTTTCTACACAAACAAACCGTGAAAAAGCAGCCTGCACCTTATGTTATGGCAGCCAACCACCTCCCAATGCCACATTCGCATTTATCCATGCGGCGTTTTGCTGGGCTTGTGCGTCTAGCTGTTGGCTTTGCGCTACCAGCACTTCGTCCTGTGTGGCAAGTTGGTTTAAGCCGTTATCTAGCCCTGCGCGGTGGCGGCGTGCGGCGGCTTGTGCTGCGCGTTGGGCAATGGCGGTGCTTTCTTGTTGCAGGCGATAGGCTTGTGCGCTTTGCTCGTAGGCAACCAGCGCATTGGCGGCTTGGCGCAAACTTTGGTACACGGTTTGATTGTATTGGGCGACTTGTTCGTCAAATTCGGCGTGTTTTTGCGCGAGATTGGCTTGCAATGCGCCCGATGTGAAAATCGGCAAACTCACGCTGGGCAACAATCCTGCCATTAGGTTGGCCGATGTGGGCAAATTGCCAATTTTCAGCTCCGACAATCCTGCCAATGCGCTAATGCGAATGTTGGGATAAAAATCGGCACGCGCGGCTTTGATTAACTGATTACGCGCCAAAATGGCTTCGCGCTGGGCAGCAATGTCGGGGCGTTTGCCTAATAAATCGGCAGTTAAAGTATCGCTAGGCAAAGTGGGGACGCTTGCCAAATGGCTGGCTTGCAAAGTCGGCAAATCGTTGGGCGTTTTGCCACTCAATGCAGCCAATGCGTGTAAGGTTTGTTCGGCGCGTTGCTGCATTTGACGCAAAGCAGCCTGCAACTGGCATTTAGCGGCTGTAATCGGATAGGCTTGCGATGCAGGCATTAAACCTGCGCGAATACGCTGTTGCAGCAAGGCTTCTTGCTTTTGTTTGATGGCGATTCGCTGCTCAATATAGCTGGCTTGTTGGCGCAAGGTTTGCCATTGCCAATAATGTTGCGCGACTGCTTGGGCAATCGCCAAACGCGCTGCTACCCATTCGTATTGTCGCGCTTGCACTTGACCGAGCGCGGCGGCGGTTTGCGCTTTTTGCTTGCCCCATAAATCCCACGTCCATTGCGCGTTTAATTGCAGGCTGCCATAGGCAATGTCGTGCCCAATCGCGTCTTGCACCGCTGCTGGAATTGGTGCGGTTTTATCATCTGGCGAATAATGCAACAAACCTGCGCCATTTGCCTTCAAAGCAGCCTGCACACCTTGTTGCGATTGCGCCAAACCGTGCGCCGCTTGTGCTTGACGAATCCGCGCTGCCACCATTTGTAAATCGGGCGATTGCTGCAACGCCTGCTCTATGAGCCGATTTAATTGCGCGTCTTGATACGCCTGCCACCAAGTCGGCGAAATCGGCGCAATGGCTTGATTGGGCAAATTGAGCTGTTCGCCCGACACGGGTTGTGCCAACGGCGTTTGTTCGCCAAAAGACGCGCAGGCAGCCAGCCACATCGCCATGCTATATACAATGTATTTTTTCATGATATTTTGCCTACTTCATTAACTGTTTCAATGCCAAACGCACACCCTCGCCCACTTCCACACCGTTGGGCAACGATTTGCAGGCTGCTTGCGCTTCACGCTCGGAATAGCCCAACGCCAGCAAGGTGCTGACCACATCGGCACGATTGTCCGTGTCCGCAGCAGGCGTAAACAAAGCCAAATCGCCCAAACCTCTGTGCGCCAATTTGCCGCGCAATTCCAAAATCATGCGTTCTGCCGTTTTTTTGCCGATACCTGGCGCAGACGACAAGCGTTTCACATCTTCGTTGGCAATCGCCTGCGCTAATTCATCGGTTGTCATCGCCGACAAAATACCCAACGCAGTTTTTGCGCCAATACCGCTCACTTTAATCAACTGACGAAAAGTCGTCCGCTCGCTCGCATCACCAAAACCAAACAGCAAATGCGCGTCTTCACGCACCACCAAATACGTATAAAGCTGCACCGTTTCGCCCAAAGCAGGCAAAGCGTAAAACGTTTGCATAGACACGTCCAACTCGTAGCCCACACCGTTTACATCTATCACAATTTGTGGTGGCATTTTTTCCAGCAACATACCACGCAATCTACTAATCATCTTGTTTACTCTTTCGTGCGGCGATGAAACTGTACCAGCCGTTCGCCATCGTTTAATTTCGCTCGGCACAAAGCGTGTCCGAACACCGTTTCCAACGTGATTTGATTGAGCTTGCCCGAAGCCACCGCCGCGTCCACGATTTGCTGTGCAGCGGTTAAATTATCGGGGCGCAACACGCGCCAAACGTCCAACGCTTGCCAATCGGCGTGCAGGCTGCTTGCGTTTTCATAGGTCAAACACAGTTTTGCCGTGTCGGTTATTGGGTCATAAAAACCGTGATGAAACAACATATCGCCCAAATCGTGCATATCCACCAAAGTCGGCGCAGCGCATTGAACGCCTTGTTCCGCCAACAGCGTTCGCACTTCGGCAAAACTATCCGCACCCCAATGTGAAAAAAACAGCAAGCCATCGGTTTTGAGCGTGCGCGACCAGTTTTCCAACGCCTGCACCAAATCGTCCGCCAAAGGCAAACTCAAATTCGCCCACAACATATCTGCACCCATCGTAGGCAAATCCGCATTTGGGTTGCCAATGTGCTGCTGCACCGCTTTTTCTTTCCATTTTGCCAACCAATTTTTTGGCTGCAACGCCAAAGCAGCCTGCACTTTTTCTGCCGTATCGCACAACACCAGCTGCGCCTGCGGATAACGCTTTGCCAACAGCGCACGGCTCACATCGCCATCTGCGCCAGCCAACACAATCTGTTTTGGCGCATGACGCACAATCGCCAATCTACCGTCCAATTCCATCGCCAAATGCCGATGAATCGCCCATTTGTCCACCATTTTTTATATCCAATCAAACGGCTACTACTCAAAGCAGCCTGCACAAAAAACAGCAATTTTAACATTCACACCACCAAGCCATAAAATAATTTGCCGATTAAATCGCATTTTTTACAAAAAACGCTTTACAAATTTCAAATTGTCCGTATAATTCGCGTCTTCATCACCTGCCCAGGTGGCGAAATTGGTAGACGCAGGGGACTCAAAATCCCCCGCCGCAAGGTGTGTCGGTTCGAGTCCGACCCTGGGCACCAAATATTAAAAACCTGCTTTTTACAGCAGGTTTTTTACGTCTATACGATTTGATATAGCGGTTGGTGCGTTTTTGCAGAACGCCAACAAGATACGCACTACGATGATGAAAGAACACGAAGCGCGTGAATTGCAAATATTAAAACAGCGTCATGCGATTTTCCAAGTTTTGACACCCGAACAACAGCAACAATTGTTGAACCACAAACCACGTTCGCACAACCAAAATGGGCGTGCGCACGGTAAATAAATCGCCCATTTAAATAAAAAAGCTGAAATTTCATTGTGAGATTTCGGCTTTTTTGTTGTGCACTCAATAAAGTGCAGGCTGCTTTCAAGCGTATAATCCCCATTTTCCCCATAACAAAAAAATCCAACATGAACGCACTCACCATACAAAACGCGCACAAAACCTACGCCAACGGTTTTACCGCGCTCAAAGACGTTTCATTCAACGTAGAACAAGGCGAATTTTTCGCGCTGCTTGGGCAAAACGGCGCAGGCAAAACCACACTTATTTCCGCCATTTCAGGGCTAAACCAACTCACATCAGGCAAAATTGAAGTAATGGGATTTGATGTCAAAACCCAATCACATCAATCGCGTATGAATTTAGGGCTTGTGCCGCAAGAATTAGTGTTTGACCCTTTTTTCAACGTGCGCCAAATTTTGCAAATTCAATCGGGCTATTTCGGCATTCGCAAAAACGATGATTGGATTGATGAAATGCTGCACCATTTAGGCTTGACCGACAAAGCCGACACCAATTTACGCAATCTATCGGGTGGCATGAAACGCCGCGTGATGGTAGCGCAAGCGATGGTTCATCGTCCGCCCGTGATTATTTTGGACGAACCCACCGCAGGCGTGGACGTGGAATTGCGCCACAGCTTGTGGGTATTTATGCAATCCATGAATAAACAAGGACATACGATTATTTTAACCACGCATTATTTGGAAGAAGCCGAGCAATATTGCCAGCGCATTGCCATGTTGAAACAGGGCGAATTGATTGCGTTGGACAAAACGGAAAATCTATTGCACAGCGAACAAGGCGTACGCGTGCAAATCCAAATTCCGTGCAGGCTGCCTGAAAATTTGCAGCCTTTGTGCATTCAAATGATTGAACCAAATCAATACGTTTTAAAATTAAACGATTACAACCAAATTGCGGAGATTTCAGGCAGCCTGAAAACCGCCAATATCCATATTGAAAACATGAAAATTTTGGAAAATGATTTGGAACACGTTTTCTTGAATTTAACGAAAATGGAGGAAAAATCATGAATTTTGTCGGCTTTTACACGCTGTTTCGCAAAGAAATTAGCCGTTTTACCAAAGTTTGGCTGCAAACGATTGGTGCGCCTGTTTTAACCGCGTTGCTGTATCAACTGATTTTCGCGCAAGCCATGGGCAAACATGTGGAAGTGCTGCCGAATGTGCCGTACAACGCCTTTTTAATCCCAGGCTTGGCGATGATGACGATGACGCAAAATGCGTTTGCGAACACGTCTTCTAGCCTAATGCAATCGCGGCTAACGGGCAATTTGACTTTTTTGCTGCTTGCGCCGTTGTCGCCATTTACCATGTTTGCGGCGTATATTGGCGCGGCAATGGTTCGGGCGGCGTTGGTGGGATTGGGCGTGTTGTTGGCGACTGCGCCTTTTGGTTTGCCGCTGCCTGAAAATATGTTGCTGGGCGCGGCGTTTGTGCTTTCAGGCAGCTTATTTATGGGTTCTTTTGGGCTAATTGCGGGGATTTATTCGGAAAAATTTGACCAACTGGCGGCGTTTCAGAATTTTTTGATTATGCCGCTCACGTTTTTATCGGGCGCGTTTTATTCGCTGCACAGTTTGCCTGCGTTTTGGCAGACGATTAGCCGCGCCAATCCGATTTTTTATTTGATTGATGGATTTCGGTTTGCGTTTTTTGGCATGTCTGATGTGTCGCCGTATTTGTCGTTGGGGGTAACTTGGGTGTTTGCGATTGGCATGGCGGCGGTGGCTTATGGCTTGCTGCGGAGTGGTTGGAAATTGCGGAATAATTAAAAAAGCAGCCTGCACGGTTTAAGTTTTGTGCAGGCTGCTTTTTTAGTACGAGCAGAACTTTAAAAACCATTTTTAGAAAATTTTTATTTGTATAGATTAAAATGGCAAATCATCATCTTCTTCATCTTCGTTATTTTCTTCATCAAAAAAATCTTTTCCAAATTCATGAATGCAATATTCATAAACATAATTTACAACCATTAAACGCAAAACACCAAAGTCTTCAATTTTCATATTTTTTTTATGAAATTGCTTATTGATATTCAATAAAATTGGTATGGCATTTACATTAAAATATTCTGATAATTCAGCTTCTATTTTATGCTTGAAAAACATATTTAGTGGGTAATAATGCTCCCAATCCCCATTAGCATTAGTAAGTGATGAAATTTGATAAAATTGATTCACTTCTTTATTTGCAAAATTTTGAATACAGTAAACCTCATAAGTAATGAATTCATTTACTAATTCTTTGAATTTTTCTTTATTTAACAATACTTTTGGGTGTGAATAAGACGTATATTTTTCATTCCATAAAATGAACATATGAGCCAAAATATAAGCCAAATTACCGCATTGACTGCCTTCAAAAAATTGAATTGCTGATTTAATAAATCGTTCTTGCAATACTTCATTATTTGGATTTGGAATTAAACTGTAAAATACTTTTTCATTTAATCCAATAATTTCAGCAGAAATTTTAGCTTTTTCATGTCCCATTTCATCAGCTTGCTGAAAATATTGGCGAGCTTTTTCATAATCAGGCACTAATACGTCTGCGCCATCTAAATAAATCAATCCAAGATTATAAGCAGCGGATGGGTGTTCATATTCCACACGTTCAAAATAATCAATTGCTTGCTTCACATTACCTTTAGATAAAGCTACCACACCTTTATTGTAAATTTCTTTGGTTTCTGGGGAATATTTGGTATCTATTGGATTAAATAACCGATGGAAAAAACCCATTTCGCATTTCCTAAAATATAAATTTGAAATTGAAAGTATATTTTGTGCTAGGATTATCGTACAGAGCAAAAATCGCCATAAGTTGGCAAAATAAAACAAATGAAGGTAAAACATAAAAACAAATGAAAAAATCAGAACAATGCGTGAACTCAACAAATGGTCTCAAGAAGAAATGGCTGAAAAATTAGAAATGTCCGCCAGTGGTTATGCTCGAATTGAGCGTGGGGAAACGCAATTAAATTTGACACGTTTACAGCAAATTGCAGATATTTTTAAAATTGATTTATGGGAATTGATACAAAGTAATCAGGGCATGATTTTACAAATCAATCATGAAAATAATGACGGTCAATTTTGTATTTATGCAGATAACACACCCCAAATGAGTGCAATGAAAGTAGAGATTGATTGTTTGAAAGATTTGCTAATTCAAAAAGATAAAGAAATTGAGTTTTTGCGAGAAATGCTTAAATCTTATACGAATCCTAAATCATAATGAAATAGTTTGTTTCAGGCAACCTGAAAATTGAATTCACGTTAAAATCACATTTTTTAAACTTTCAGGCAGCCTGAAAAAATCATCATGCAAAAACATTTCCAAAAAGCCCTAGACAGCATTACCCCCAGCACACTCTACATCGTTGCCACGCCAATCGGTAACTTGGCGGACATCACACTCCGCGCCCTAGCCGTGTTGCAAAAAGCCGATTTAGTTTGCGCCGAAGACACGCGCGTGTCCGCCCAACTGCTTTCTGCATACGGCATTCAAGCGAAACTCGTTTCCGTGCGCGAACACAACGAACAGCAAATGGCGGACAAAATCATTACCGCATTGGCAAGCGGTCAAAGCGTGGCGCAAATTTCAGACGCAGGCACGCCAGCCGTGTGCGACCCAGGTGCGAAACTCGCGGCGCGTGTTCGTGAAGCGGGCTACAAAGTTGTGCCAGTTGTGGGCGCATCGGCAGTTATGGGCGCGTTGAGCGTGGCAGGCGTGAGCGAACCGCATTTCTATTTTCACGGCTTTTTGCCGCCAAAATCGGGTGAACGCGCTAAATTATTCGCGCAATGGGAAAACGCGGATTACCCGATTATTGCCTTTGAAACACCGCATCGCATCGCCGCAACTTTGGACGACATGGTAAACGCATTCCCCGAACGCCAAATCATGTTGGCGCGTGAAATCACGAAAACATTTGAGACGTTTATTGTCGGCAGCGTGTTGGAAGTGCAGGCTGCTTTGCAAGCCGACAGCAATCAATCGCGTGGCGAAATGGTGCTGGTGATTCAATCCGCCATCAAAGAAAAATCCGACACGCTGCCCGAACACGCACAAAATGTGATGAAAATTTTGTCTGCCGAACTGCCAACCAAACAAGCGGCGGAACTAGCGGCAAAAATCACGGACGAAAACAAAAAAGAATTGTATAACTTGGCTTTGACTTGGAAAGTGTAAAACAAAAAGTGCAGGCTGCTTTTTCATAAACAAAGCAGCCTGCCCTTTTATTTATTTGACCTATTTAATAATAGTGTTTACTCTGTTTGCTCGATTCACATCACACTAATAAATCATCATGACCACTACCACTTCTCGCCGCGCCGTGTATGCAGGCAGCTTTGACCCACCCACCAACGGACACTTGTGGATGATTACCGAAGCCGCGCAATTATTTGATGAACTGATTGTGGCGATTGGGGTTAATCCCGACAAAAAAAGCAGCTACACCGTGGCAGAACGCCAAGCCATGCTGCAAGCGATGACGCAATCGCTGCCCAATGTGCGCGTTGATGCGTTTGAAAACCAGTTTTTGGTCAATTATGCACACGATGTGGGCGCAGCGTTTATTGTACGCGGCATTCGTTCGGGCAGCGACTATGAATACGAACGCGCCATTCGCCACATCAATGCCGATTTGCAGCCTGCAATTCGCACCGTGTTTTTGATGCCACCGCGTGAAATCGCGGAAATTTCGTCCACGCTGGTCAAAGGTTTGGTGGGCGTGAGCGGTTGGCAAGACGTTGTGCCGCGCTATGTGCCGCAGGCGGTGTTTGAAAAAATCCAATCCGATTACCCATCAACATGAAAAAAGCAGCCTGCATCTTGGCGTTATGATGAATTTGATTCATGCAAACAGACGAAAATAAGCGTTTGCAACTTATATCAAAAACAGCGAAGATAGCGTCCACAAGATTACCCCTCGAATTTCCCCTTGTTTTGGAGAACAACATGAACACATTCCACTTAAATGGCTACCCACGTGTAGGCGCAAAACGCGAATTGAAATTCGCCGTAGAAGCATTTTGGAAAGGCGCGAAAAGCGAAGCAGAATTGCAAGAAGTCGCGGCTGAAATTCGCCGTTTGAACTGGGCAACGCAAAAAGCGGCTGGCGCGGATTTGTTGCCAGTAGGCGATTTTTCATTCTATGACCACGTTTTGGATTTGATTTGCGCGATGGGCGCGATTCCGAAACGCTTTGGTTTTGACGCGGCGAATTTGACTTTGCCACAATATTTTGAATTGGCGCGCGGCAATGCAACCCAATTTGCAATGGAAATGACCAAATGGTTTGACACCAACTATCACTACATCGTGCCTGAATGGCATGGCGATACCGAATTTTCGGCACATTCTGCGCGTTTGATTGCCCAAATCAAAGAAGCGAAAGCGCAAGGACACGACATCAAACCAACTTTGGTTGGTCCTTTGACTTTGTTGTGGTTGGGTAAGAAAAAAGAAGAATTTGGCTGCCGTATTGAAAAATTGTTGCCAAAATTGTTGCCTGTTTACGCGCAATTATTGCGTGAATTGGCGGCGGAAGGCGTGGATTGGATTCAAATTGACGAGCCAATTTTGGCGGTTGATGCTGGCGAGGCTTGGGTTAAAGCATTCCCGAATGTTTACAAAGAGTTGGCAAATACAGGCGTGCGTATCATCATCGGTACTTACTTCGCATCTGTGGCGGAACACGTTAAATTGTTGAGCGAATTGCCTGTTCACGGTGTGCATATTGACTGCGTTCGCGCCCCTGAACAATTAGCAGTGTTCGCGGAACAATTCCCAACTAGCAAAGTGTTGTCTGTGGGTTTGGTGGACGGTCGCAATGTGTGGCGCGCGAATTTGAATAAAGTGATTGATACATTAGAGCCTGTGAAAGCGAAATTCGGCAATAATTTGTGGATTGCGCCTAGCTGCTCATTGTTGCATAGCCCACAAGATTTGGCGGTTGAAGAAAAATTAGACAGCGAAATCAAATCTTGGATGGCGTTTGCGGCGCAAAAATTGGTCGAATTGGGCAACATCAAACAGGCTTTGGAAAATGGCAAAGCTGCGGTGCAGGCTGCCTTAAACGAATCTGACGCTGCTGCTGCTGACCGCGCAACCAACAAAAAAATCCACAATGACGCAGTAAAAGCGCGTTTGGCGAATTTACCAAAAGGTGCTGACCAACGTAAATCGCCATTTGCTGACCGCATTAAAGCGCAACAAGAATGGATGAATTTGCCCATTTTGCCAACGACTACAATCGGTTCATTCCCACAAACGATTGAAATTCGTCAAGCGCGTGCGGCGTTCAAAAAAGGCGAATTGTCTGCGGCGGATTACGAAGCGGCAATGAAAAAAGAAATTGCGTATTGCGTTGAAGAACAAGAGAAATTGCAAATTGATGTGCCTGTTCACGGCGAAGCAGAACGCAATGACATGGTGGAATATTTCGGCGAACAATTAGCAGGTTACTGTTTCAGCCAATTTGGTTGGGTGCAATCTTACGGTTCGCGTTGCGTGAAACCACCTATTATTTTCGGTGATGTTTCTCGTCCAAATCCGATGACGGTTTTCTGGTCGTCTTACGCGCAATCTTTGACCAAACGCCCAATGAAAGGCATGCTGACGGGTCCTGTAACCATGTTCAAATGGTCGTTTGTGCGTGATGACATTCCATTGAGCGAAGTGTGTAAACAAATCGCGTTGGCGTTGAATGACGAAGTATTGGATTTGGAAAAAGCAGGCATTAAAGTAATTCAAATTGACGAGCCTGCGATTCGTGAAGCGATGCCGTTGAAACGCGCACAATGGGACGAATATTTGGCTTGGGCGTGTGAATCATTCCGCTTGTCATCAACTGGCGCGGAAGACAGCACGCAAATCCACACCCACATGTGCTACTCTGAATTTAACGACATTTTGCCAGCGATTGCGGCAATGGACGCGGACGTGATTACGATTGAAACTTCTCGTTCGGATATGGATTTGCTGACGGCGTTTGGCGAATTTAAATATCCAAACGACATCGGTCCGGGCGTGTACGACATTCACAGCCCTCGCGTACCAACTGCTGCGGAAGTGGAACATTTGTTGCGTAAAGCAATGGACGTGGTGCCAGTAAAACAACTGTGGGTAAACCCAGATTGCGGTTTGAAAACACGCGGTTGGAAAGAAACGATTGAGCAATTAGAAGTGATGATGGAAGTAACGCATAAATTGCGTGGCGAATTAAATGTTGCTAAATAATTGATGTAATCCAAACAAAGCAGCCTGCACTTTTATTAATAGAAAGTGCAGGCTGCTTTTATAGTGAAATGAAATCGCAACGGTACGGCGTTGCCAACGCCCTTATGTACTTGATGTACACGGCGGGCGTTGTCGCCTTGTCCCGTTTTTATTTCATTTCACTATACGTTTTCCGTTACAATATCGCGATTTAAAATACCGCGATTCAAAAAAGCAGCCTGCACACTAAATCATGAAACAAATCCAAGACTATTTACAAACCCAAGGCTTATCGTGTGATGCCGATACCATTGCCGTTGCGCGCGCCGCAACTCAAGCCATTATCGCCAACGGACAAGCGCACATAGAGCCGCAACTGTGGCAACACGCGCAGCTCCCAAGCGAATGGCAGCAAGAAGCCCGCATCAAACCGCTGTATATGGCATTGGATTCCACCGCCAGCCGCCAACCAGCGCAAAGCATCGCACTATACGGCTTGCACCAAGCCACCGCCCAACTGATTCGCTTGGTGCAACAAGGCACGGCGCAAGAAACCGCCATCGCCCTAAACGAAGACAACGCATGGCAATATTTAGCCGTCCGCACCGCGCAATCGGGCTGGGCAAACATCGCCGACAGCACCGAACATTGGCTGCTCATTGGCGAACTGCACGGCGAACACAACCGCCGCGCCACCAGCCAAATCAGCCTGCCCGTTTGTGGCGAAGACGGCATCGTGTATGGCGTGCTGCAAATTGAACACAGCCAGCCATTGGGTCAAGAAGCCATCGCCAACTGGATAGGCTTTACGCTGGGCGTGTTGCCTGTGTTGCAAGCCTTGCAGCCTAATGATATAGAAGCTGAATAAAGCAAAAGCAGCCTGCACATTCAATCAGTCATCAAGAGAATAATATGTCAAACAAAACCATTACCCTAGCCAATCCACGCGGTTTTTGCGCGGGCGTGGACAGAGCCATTTCCATTGTAGAACGCGCCTTGGAAGAATTTGGCGCACCGATTTATGTGCGCCACGAAGTCGTACATAACAAATTTGTTGTGGACAATTTGCGTAACAAAGGCGCGATTTTTATTGACGATTTGGCGGACGTACCCACAGGCGCAACGCTGATTTATTCCGCGCATGGCGTATCCAAAGCCGTGCAAGCGGAAGCGGCAGAACGCGGTTTTCGCGTGTTTGACGCAACTTGTCCGCTGGTTACCAAAGTCCACAAAGAAGTGGCGCGTTTGGATAGCCAAGATTACCAAATCATCATGATTGGACACGCAGGGCACGTTGAAGTGGAAGGCACAATGGGGCAGCTTGCAGACGGCGAAATGCTGCTCGTGGAAAAACCCGAAGACGTGGCGAAATTGGTCGTGAACAATCCCGATAAATTGGCATACGTTAGTCAAACCACGCTATCGGTTGATGAAACCAAAGACATCATCGCCGCCCTGAATGCACGTTTCCCCAACATCAAAAATCCGCACAAAGAAGACATTTGCTATGCGACAACCAATCGCCAAAAAGCGGTTAAAGATTTGGCGGCAGAATGCGATATTGTGATTGTGGTCGGTTCGCCAGCGTCTTCCAACAGCAACCGTTTGCGCGAAGTGGCGGCAGGTTTGGGCGTGGACGCGTACATGGTAGATAATGCCAGTTATTTGCAGCGCGAATGGTTTGACGGCAAAAATAAAGTCGGCTTAACCGCAGGCGCGAGCGCACCCGAAGTGTTGGTGCAAGGCGTGATTGAACAAATCCGCGCATGGGGCATTGACGATATGCAACAAGGCGCAGGCATTGAAGAGAGCATTGTGTTTGTGTTGCCCAAAGAGTTGCGAAAATAAATCGCGTCAATAAAAAGTGCAGGCTGCTTTTAAAATACTCAAAAAGCAGCCTGCACTTTTATAGTGGATTAAATTCAAACTAGGACAAGGCGACAACGACCGCCGTGTACAGCTAATACATAAGGGAGTTGGCAACGCGGTAATAGTTTGAATTGAATCCACTATATTTTGCCTACTCCGCCACATCAGGCAGCACCGCATTCAACACAATCGCCAACACCGCGCACAAGCCCACGCCTGCAAACGCCATATCGCCCAGTTGCACAAAAAATCCGCCCAAACCAATCGTGAGCGTGGAGCTAACAATCACCAAATTTTTCGGGCTCATCAAATCCACTTTCGCATCAATGAGCGTTTTTAAGCCCAGCGATGCAATCGTGCCAAACAGCAGCAACATCACGCCGCCCATCACAGGCAGGGGAATGGACGCTAAAAACGCATTAAACTTGCCAAAAAACGCCATGCCAATCGCAAAAATCGCCGCCCACGTCATAATCACAGGATTGCTGTTTTTGGTAATCATCACCGCGCCTGTTACTTCGCCATAAGTGGTAACAGGCGGGCCACCAAGCAAACCTGCTACGCACACACCCAAACCGTCGCCTGTGAGCGTTTTGTCCAAGCCGGGGTCTTTGGCATAGTCTTTACCTGTAACCGCGCCAATCGCCAAAATACCGCCAATGTGTTCAATCGCGGGTGCAATGGCAACTGGGAGCATAAACAACGCCGCATTCCAGTTAATTTCGGGTGTTGTGAACGTGGGTAACGCAAACCAAGGCGCGTCTATCACGGCTTGAAAATCCACCACACCAGCCATCAACGCGGCAATATAGCCAGCCGCCACGCCTACCAAAATGGGAATGAGTTTGAGCCATTGGTTGCCGAACACCGTAACCAACACCGTTACCAAAAACGTGAACGCCGACAGCGCGACAGCAGTTGCATACGGCACAACTTGCACATCGCCACCCTTGCCAACCGCCATACTGCTTGCCGCGCTTGCCACCGATAAGCCAATCACAATAATCACAGGGCCAATCACCACAGGCGGCAACAATTTATGCACCGCCGCCAGTCCACGCCAACGAATCACCGCCGCAAACACAAAATACATAAAACCAGCAGCAAACAAGCCGAACATGGTTGCGCCCACGCCCCATGTTTGTTTGGCGGCAATAATGGGAGCAATAAAGGCAAAGGAAGAACCCAAAAAAATCGGCACTTTGCGTTTGGTGAGCAGTTGAAAAATCAACGTGCCAATGCCTGCGCCTAACAAGGCAAGTGCAGGATTCAAGCCTGTTAAAATTGGCACTAAAACCATTGCACCAAAGGCAACGAACAAAATTTGTGCACCAGCAATGGCGGTTTTTGCATGTTGGATTATCATTTATTGCGATTTCCTATCAATTAAAATAAACGGTGCGGATTATAGCCAAGTTATGGTAAAAAAGCTGCGATTTGATATATAGAATGTTAAAATACGCGCCATTGAGTAAACAGGTGTAAACAAGATGAGAAACGTGGTGGCTTTTTTATTGGAACATTTTGCCGATGTACGCGACATTCCGCAACCGCAAGATTTGGGCGAAATGCTGGAAGACGCTGGCTTTGAATATGACGACATCAGCGATGCCTTAACGTGTGTGCATTTATTGGACGAGTTGCCCGAAATCAACCAAAGCAGCCTGCACCGCCAGCAACCTGCATTGCGCGTGTATCACATTGAAGAATTGGAAATTTTATCTACCGAAATTCGCGGTTTGCTGCACTTTTTAGAACACAGCGGTACCATCAACGCCATGCAGCGCGAATACATTATCCACGCGCTGATGCACTTGCCGTATGACAACATCACACTGGAAAATGCCAAAGTGCTGGCTTTGTTGGTGCTGTGGGCGCATCGTTCCGAATTGCCTGTGTTGATTGGCGATGAATTGATGAGCGTGTTGCACGGCAAAAGCACGATGCAGTAAAAAGCAGCCTGCACACAAACAGACAACAGTCGGACACGCGCCGACTGTTTTTTAATAAACCACTTGCCAAAATCAACACAATATAATAAGAATATAAAAAAGAAAGATTGCAGGCTGCTTTGACGCATCACGCCGATATTCCAAACTGGATTTAAAAAAATGACTGAAATTTATCAAAAGTTAAAACCAATTATTGATGAATGCTATCAAGTTTTTAAGCATTATCCAGTACCCAAACCGCCATTGAATATCTGTACTGAATGCTGTGCCAGTTTGGATATAGCCAAAGATTTAGTTAGCCAGAGTTTAAGGAAATGATGGCAAATTGGCTCAATCATGCGGAAAACAAAGCGTATTTTATTGAACAAATGATTCATCTTGACAGCCAAATCGTTGATGATTTTTACAAATGGAACGAACGCTACGGCATGATTGAGCAGTTGTTTGATTTGATGACCTGTGATTTTAATGCTTAAATGTGCAGGCTGCTTAAAACCCTATTTTTACAATTAAAATTAAATAATAAAAACGAACCATGTCAAAAAATCTCCTAATCGTAGAATCCCCCAACAAAATCAAATCCGTGAAAAAATATCTCGGTGGCGATTTTGAAGTACTCGCGTCTTTCGGACACGTCCGCGACCTGATTCCCAAAGATGGCGCAGTCAATCCCGAAGATAATTTTGCGATGAAATATCAAATCATTAGCAAAAACAGCAAACACGTTGATGCCATCGTTGCCGCCGCCAAAGAAGCAGAACACATCTATTTGGCAACCGACCCCGACCGCGAAGGCGAAGCGATTTCGTGGCACATCGCAGAAATCCTGAAATCCAAACGCGGCATGAAAGGCGTAATGGATAAAATTCAACGTGTTGTCTTCCACGAAGTTACGCCCAAAGGTGTGCAGGCTGCTATTCAAAATCCGCGTAGTTTGGACATGAATTTGGTGGACGCGCAACAAACGCGCCGCGCTTTGGATTATTTGGTGGGCTTTAATTTGTCGCCGTTGCTGTGGAAAAAAATCCGCTACGGCTTGTCGGCTGGGCGTGTGCAAAGTCCTGCGTTGCGTTTGATTTGCGAGCGTGAAAACGAAATTAAGGCGTTTGAATCGCAAGAATATTGGTCAATTCATTTGGATAGCCACAAGGGTCGCACCAAATTTTCAGCGAAATTAACCCATTGGCAAAACAATAAGTTAGAGCAATTTTCACTACCCGACGAAGCCAGTCAAGCAAGTATTTTAGCCGCATTGCAAGGCAAAACCGCGCAAGTGGCTGATGTAACCAAGAAAAAAGCAACACGCAAACCAGCTGCGCCGTACACCACTTCCACGATGCAGCAGGACGCGGTTCGCAAATTGGGTTTCACGACTGACCGCACGATGCGTACCGCGCAACAGCTTTTTGAAGGCATTGACGTGGGGCAAGGCGCGGTGGGTTTGATTACCTATATGCGTACCGATAGCGTTACTTTATCGGAAGACGCGCTGACGGAAATTCGCCATTACATTGAAAATAAAATTGGCGCGGATTTTCTGCCATCTTCGGCGAAAATGTATAAAACGAAGTCTAAAAACGCACAAGAAGCGCACGAAGCGATTCGCCCGACTTCGGTTTATCGTTCGCCTGAAAGCGTGAAGCCGTTTTTGTCGGCTGACCAATTTAAGTTGTACCAAATGATTTGGCAGCGCACGGTGGCGTGTCAAATGGTGGACGCGAAATTTGACGCGACAACGGTAGATATTAACGTGGGCGAGGGTGTGTTCCGCGCTACGGGGCAAGTGTTGGTTTTTGCTGGCTTTTTGAGCGTGTATCAAGAGGGCGAGGACGAGGAAGATGCTGCCGAAGACCAGAAAAAGCTGCCTGAAATGGCGGTGGGCGATGTTGTGCCTGTGGATAATCTGTATGGCGAACAACATTTCACACAACCGCCGCCGCGTTTCAATGAAGCGACTTTGGTAAAAGCGTTGGAAGAATTTGGCATTGGTCGTCCATCAACTTATGCGAGCATTATCAAGACGTTAAAAGACCGTGAATATGTGATCGTGGAACAACGCCGTTTTCAGCCGACTGATACAGGCGAGATTGTGAATAAGTTTTTGACCGAGCATTTTGAGCAGTATGTGGATTACGATTTCACGGCGAAATTGGAAGACCAACTGGACGAAATTGCGAATGGCAAACGCGAGTGGATTCCTGTGATGGATAAATTCTGGAAAGGTTTTCACAAGCAAGTGGTTGAAAAAGAAGGCATTGAACGCGCCAAATTCACTACGGAAGAACTGGACGAAACGTGTCCGCAATGTGGCAATCACAAATTGCAAATTAAATTTGGTCGCGCTGGGCGTTTTGTGGCGTGTGCTGGCTATCCTGAATGCAGCTACACGCGCAATGTGAACGAAACCGCCGAGCAAGCCGCCGAACGTGTGGCGAAAGAAGTGGCAGAGCAAGCGGAATTGGAAGGGCGTGAATGTCCGAAATGCGGCAGTCAGTTGGTTTACAAAACGAGTCGTTCAGGCAGCAAGTTTATTGGTTGCGCGAATTATCCGAAGTGTAAACACGTTGAGCCGTTGGAAAAGCCGAAAGACACGGGCGTAACGTGTCCGCAATGCGGCAAGGGGCATTTGGTGGAACGCAAATCGCGTTTTGGCACGACTTTTTACAGTTGCGATTGCTATCCTGATTGTAAATACGCGGTTAATCACGAACCGTTAAACGAGCCGTGTCCGCAATGTGGCTGGAAAGTTACGATGCGGAAAGTGACGAAGCGTTGGGGCGTTGAGCGCGTTTGTCCGCAGAAAGAGTGTGGCTGGAAAGAGCAGCTTGAACCGCCTACACCGAAAGAGGAGTAAACCAACACGGAAAAAGCAGCCTGCACTTTTTGGGTAAACCTAATGTGCAGGCTGCTTTTTAATAAAAACGTTCATCAAACCAAAACGGACAAACAATCTAAACTGTTTGTCCGTTTTCTATTGCAGGCTACTTTTTAAACATCAAAGCAGCCTGCACTTTTTTGCGATTACGCGTCTTGTTGTTCGTCTGCTGCTGGTTGGTTAGCAACCGCATCTGCGCTGCGTTGTGCTGCCCAAGCCGCACGACGTGAACGATGGTAGCTCAAACCTGTACCCGCAGGAATCAAGCGACCCACAATCACGTTTTCTTTCAAGCCGCGCAAGTCGTCTTTGCGACCCATAATGGCAGCTTCGGTCAATACGCGCGTGGTTTCTTGGAACGATGCCGCAGAAATGAAGCTGTCGGTACTCAAAGACGCTTTGGTAATACCCAACAACACATTTTCAAAGCGAGCAGGCTCTTTGCCAGCGGCGATGGCTTGCTCGTTGGCAATCATCACTTCGGCGCGTTCTACTTGTTCGCCTGTAATGAAGTTGGTGTCGCCAGCGTCCACGATGTTCACGCGGCGCAACATTTGGCGAATAATCACTTCAATGTGTTTGTCAGAAATTTTCACACCTTGTAAGCGGTAAACCTCTTGAACCTCTTGTACGATGTAGCGTGTCAGAGCTTCAATGCCTTGCAAGCGCAAGATGTCGTGTGGATCAACCGCGCCGTCCACAACGGTTTCGCCACGGTTTACTACTTGACCATCATGCACCAACAGTTGTTTCTCTTTGGAAATCAAAGTCTCGTATGCCACGCCGTCCAAATCGGTAATCACCAAGCGTTGTTTGCCTTTGGTTTCTTTACCAAATGAAACTGTACCTGTTACTTCGGCAAGCATGCCTGCGTCTTTTGGCACACGCGCTTCAAACAATTCGGCTACGCGCGGCAAACCACCCGTAATATCGCGTGTTTTGGTTGATGCTTGCGGAATACGCGCCAACACATCGCCCTTGCCAATTTCTTGACCTTCACGTACTTGGATAATCGCGCCTACTTGGAACGCCATAGACACAGGGGTATCTGTGCCAGGAATCATCACAGGCTCGCCATTTTCGTCCAATAATTTAACCGTTGGGCGCAACAATTTGCTGGTGCTGCCACGACGTTTGCCGTCAATCACCACCAAAGTAGACAAGCCTGTTACGTCGTCCACTTGACGGGTAACGGTTACACCTTCTTCCACATTTTCAAACTCCACACGACCTGCGTGTTCGGTAATCATTGGGTGCGTATGCGGGTCCCAAGTCGCCAGCGTTGTGCCTGCTTTCAACTCTTCGCCATCTTGCACTTTCAGCGTTGCACCGTAAGGGATTTTGTGCAATTCACGTTCGCGACCTGCTGCGTCCAAAATCATGATTTCGCAAGAGCGACCAATCACAATCAATTCGCCTTTGTTGTTGGCGATGTAACGCATTTGGCTGTTGAAGCGAACCGTACCGTTTGATTTTGCTTCTACTTGGCTGGCTGCTGCTGCTCGAGATGCCGCACCACCAATGTGGAACGTACGCATTGTCAGCTGTGTACCTGGTTCACCAATAGATTGCGCTGCGATGACGCCGACTGCTTCGCCTGCGTTCACCAATTTACCGCGTGCCAAGTCGCGACCATAACATTTTGCGCACAAGCCATAACGTGTTTGGCAAGTGATTGGTGTGCGGACTTTCACTTCGTCCACGCCAGAGTTGTCAATCAAATCAACCAGTTTTTCGTCCAGCATTGTGCCAGCTTCAATCAATGTGCTGCCTGTGCTTGGGTCAATCACATCGGTTGCGGTTACACGACCCAAAATACGGTCACGCAATGGCTCAATAATATCGCCGCCTTGTACCACGGCTTTCATTGAGAAACCTTCTGATGTGCCGCAATCGTCTTCAACCACTACCAAGTCTTGTGTTACGTCCACCAAACGGCGAGTCAAGTAACCAGAGTTCGCTGTTTTCAATGCCGTATCCGCCAAACCTTTACGCGCACCGTGTGTCGCAATAAAGTATTGCAATACCGTCAAACCCTCGCGAAAGTTCGCAGTAATGGGCGTTTCGATAATCGAGCCGTCAGGTTTTGCCATCAAACCACGCATACCAGACAACTGTTTAATCTGTGCTGCCGAACCACGCGCACCAGAGTCCGCCATCATGTAAATTGAGTTGAACGACTCTTGGTCAACTTCTTTGCCTTCGCGGTCAATCACTTTTTGCGTAGACAAGTTGTCCATCATGGCTTTGGCGATTTTATCGCCTGCACGACCCCAAATATCCACAACTTTATTGTAGCGTTCGCCGTTGGTTACCAAACCTTGACGGTATTGATCTTCGATTTCTTTTACTTCGGCATTCGCTTCGGCAAGCAATGCAGGTTTTTCTTTTGGAATTTCCATATCATCAACGCAAATGGAGATACCACCTTTCGCTGCCAATGCAAAACCTGTATACATCAAGTGGTCAGCAAAAATCACTGTATCGCGCAAACCGCACAAGCGGAATGATGCGTTAATTAATTTAGAAATCGCTTTTTTCTTCAATGCGGTATCGATGTAGCTGAATGGCAAGCCTTTTGGCAAGATTTCAGACAGCAACGCACGACCCACAGTGGTGTTGTAGCGTTTAATCACAGGCTCAAATTCGCCTGCTTCGTTTTTCACCCACTCACGCAAGCGAACGGTAATTTTTGTACCTAATTCCACTTGTTTGGTGTGGTAAGCACGGTGTACTTCTTTCACATCGGCGAACAATGTGCCTTCGCCTTTTGCGTTGATTTTGTCGCGAGTCATGTAGTACAGACCCAATACAATATCTTGAGACGGTACGATAATTGGCTCGCCGTTTGCAGGGGCTAACACGTTGTTTGATGCCAACATCAACGTACGCGCTTCCATTTGCGCTTCCAAAGACAATGGAACGTGAACCGCCATTTGGTCGCCGTCAAAGTCCGCGTTAAACGCCGCGCACACCAATGGGTGCAACTGAATCGCTTTACCTTCAATCAAAATCGGCTCAAACGCTTGAATACCCAAACGGTGCAAGGTTGGCGCACGGTTCAGCAAAATTGGGTGTTCGCGAATCACTTCTTCCAAGATGTCCCAAACTTCTGGCACTTCTTGCTCTACCAATTTTTTGGCTGCCTTAACGGTGGTTGCCAATTCACGTTTTTCCAATTTGTGGAAAATAAACGGTTTGAACAACTCCAACGCCATTTTTTTCGGCAAACCACATTGGTGCAAACGCAAGTAAGGACCTACTGTAATCACAGAACGACCAGAGTAGTCCACACGTTTACCCAGCAAGTTTTGACGAAAACGACCGCTTTTACCTTTAATCATGTCAGACAAAGATTTCAATGGGCGTTTGCTTGCGCCAGTCATCGCTTTACCACGACGACCATTGTCCAACAAGCTATCAACCGCTTCTTGCAACATACGTTTTTCGTTGCGGACGATGATGTCAGGCGCACGCAATTCCAACAAGCGTTTCAAACGGTTGTTACGGTTAATCACGCGGCGATACAAATCGTTCAAATCAGAAGTGGCAAAACGTCCGCCGTCCAATGGCACGAGTGGGCGCAAATCAGGCGGCAAGACTGGCAACACGTCCATAATCATCCACTCTAATTTCATGCCAGAACGTTGGAATGCTTCCAATACTTTCAAACGTTTAGCGATTTTTTTGATTTTGGTGTCGCTGCTGGTTGATTGCAATTCTTGGCGCAAAGTTTCAATTTCTTGTTCCACATTCAGGCTGCGTAACAATTCACGCACGCCTTCGGCACCCATGTGTGCATCAAATTCTTCGCCAAATTCTTCTAATTTGTTGTAGTAATCTTCTTCGGTCAATAATTGGCGACGTTGCAGGCTGGTTAAACCTGGGTCAGTTACCACAAATGCTTCAAAATACAACACACGCTCAATATCGCGCAAAGTCATGTCCAACACCATACCCAAACGGCTTGGCAATGATTTCAAAAACCAAATGTGGGCAACAGGCGCAGCCAATTCAATATGACCCATGCGCTCGCGACGAACTTTGGTCAGGGTAACTTCTACGCCACATTTTTCACAGGTAACGCCTTTGTATTTCAAGCGTTTGTATTTGCCGCACAAGCATTCGTAGTCTTTAACTGGACCGAAAATTTTGGCGCAAAACAAGCCGTCGCGTTCTGGTTTGAATGTGCGATAGTTAATCGTTTCGGGTTTTTTCACTTCGCCGTAAGACCATGAGCGGATTGTCTCTGGCGACGCGATGCCAATTTTAATGGCATCAAATTCTTCTGAACCTGCTTGTTGCAGGGGGGCGAATAAATCGGTTAAGTTCATTTTTGCTCCTAGTTTGGGCGATTTTTTGAGACTTTTTTGGATATTTTTAGGAAAAAGGGAAACTGGGTTTTTCAGGCTGCCCGAAATTATCAATACGTTTTACATTGCACCGCACTGTCTTCACAGAACATAGCGTTATGATTTTTACGACATTGTTGCAAAGCTGCCAAGCGAGCTCTACCTAGATTCACATTTTCTGCACGATAGGTATCAGTAAAGGCTTGAATGCTACATACATGTACGGTTTGAGCGTGTGATGATTGACCTAATCGTTCAACCAGCAATTGATTTACTTGCTCGGTTAAGCGAGCCACTTGTCGCTCTAAAACAGCAATACGTTCGCTGTCGCTCATAGTAGGTGCAGCATAGACTGTCGTAGTGTACAACATCAACACCAATAGAAAATGTTTCATCGTTTTCATCATCAATCTCCCTAACTTAATAACTTTAGATAGCAGCCTGAAACTGCGTTTTAAACCTTTTCAGGCAGCCTGAAACAAAGTTAGTTCTGTTCCAAATCAATATCCAAGCCCAGCGAACGGATTTCTTTCACAATCACGTTAAACGACTCAGGCATACCTGCGTCAATTTTGTGTTCGCCTTTGACGATGTTTTCATACATTTTGGTACGACCTGTTACGTCATCGGATTTAACCGTCAGCATTTCTTGTAATGTGTATGCCGCGCCGTATGCTTCCAATGCCCAAACCTCCATCTCACCGAAACGCTGACCACCAAATTGTGCTTTACCACCCAACGGTTGTTGCGTTACCAAAGAGTATGGACCTGTTGAACGCGCGTGCATTTTTTCATCTACCAAGTGGTGCAGTTTCAAATAGTGCATCACGCCCACCGTTACACGGCGGTCAAACGGTTCGCCAGAGCGTCCGTCAAACAAGCGGATTTGCGTTTTGGTGTCGTTGAAATCCAGTTTTTGCATTTCAGGGTCATCGCTTGGGTAAGCCAATTCCAGCATATCAAAGATTTCTTTTTCTTTCGCGCCGTCAAATACTGGCGATGCAAAAGTCACACCACGTTTCAAATTGTGCGCCAACGTCAAAATTTCATCATCGGTCAAGCTGTCCAAATCTTCTTGTTTACCGCTATGGTTATACAGTTTATCCAAGAATTGACGGATTTCGCCGACTTTGCGTTGTTCAGCCAGCATACGGTCAATGCGTTGTCCAATGCCTTTTGCCGCCCAACCCAAGTGTACTTCCAAAATCTGACCAATGTTCATACGAGACGGTACGCCCAACGGGTTCAACACGATGTCCACCGTGCGACCGTCCGCCATGTAAGGCATATCTTCCACAGGCAGAATGCGCGATACCACACCTTTGTTACCGTGGCGACCGGCCATTTTATCGCCTGCCTGTAAACGGCGTTTGATGGCGATAAACACTTTAACCATTTTTTGAACACCTGGTGGCAACTCGTCGCCTTGTGTCATTTTGCGTTTTTTCACTTCATACAACTCTTCCGCTTCTTGGCGTTTTTGTTGCAATGAAAGTTTAATCAATTCCATTTGTTTGGCAATGTCTTCATCCGCAATGCGAACATCAAACCAATCGTGGCGGCTAGGCAATTCGCGCAAGTATTCGGCGGTAACTTCTTTGCCTTTGGCTAATTTGTTTGGTCCGCCGTTGGCAACTTGTCCCACAATCATGCGCTCAATACGGTCAAATGCGTCATTGTCAAAAATACGAATTTGGTCGTTCAAATCTTGGCGATAGCGTTTCAATTCCACTTCAATAATGGATTGAGCGCGTTTGTCGCGTTGAATGCCTTCGCGTGTGAACACCTGCACATCAATTACCGTACCGCTCATGCCTGTTGGCATACGCAATGAAGTATCTTTCACGTCAGATGCTTTTTCGCCAAAAATCGCACGCAGCAATTTTTCTTCTGGGGTCAGTTGCGTTTCGCCTTTTGGCGTTACTTTGCCGACCAACACGTCGCCCGCTTCCACTTCCGCGCCGATGTAAACAATACCGCTTTCGTCCAAACGGTTTTGCATTTTTTCAGACAGGTTTGGAATATCGCGTGTGATGTCTTCCGCGCCCAATTTGGTATCACGCGCCACCACGTTCAATTCTTCAATGTGAATGGACGTGTAACGGTCATCAGCCGCCACGCGCTCGCTAATCAAAATCGAGTCTTCGTAGTTGTAACCATTCCACGGCATGAACGCAATCGTCATGTTTTGACCCAAAGCCAATTCACCCAAATCAGTTGATGCGCCGTCCGCAATCAAATCGCCTTTTTGCAGCACATCGCCAGCGTTTACGGCTGGGCGTTGGTTGATGTTGGTAGATTGGTTTGAGCGTGTGAATTTAACCAAGTTGTAAATATCCACACCGCCTTGTTCTGCGGTTGCTTCGGCATCGTGTACGCGGATAACCACGCGGTTTGCGTCCACATATTCCACCATGCCGCCGCGACGCGCTACGATTGCTGTTGCGCTGTCCACCGCTACCGAGCGTTCAATGCCTGTACCTACCATTGGTTTTTCAGCACGCAAACATGGCACGGCTTGACGTTGCATGTTCGCACCCATCAATGCGCGGTTCGCGTCATCGTGTTCCAAGAATGGAATCAACGAAGCCGCCACAGACACCACTTGACCCGTTGCCACGTCCATGTATTGAACGCGGTCGGCGGTTGCCAAAATAGTTTCGCCTTTTTCACGGCAGGTAATCAATTCATCTTTCAGGCAGCCATTTTCGTCTAAATCCGAGTTTGCCTGTGCAATCACATAGCGGCCTTCTTCAATCGCTGACAAGTAGTTAATTTCGTTGGTTACTTTGCCATCTACCACGCGGCGGTATGGCGTTTCCAAGAAACCATATTCATTAGTACGCGCATAAACCGACAGCGAGTTAATCAAACCAATGTTTGGACCCTCTGGCGTTTCAATAGGACATACGCGACCGTAATGCGTTGGGTGTACGTCGCGGACTTCAAAGCCAGCGCGTTCACGAGTCAAACCACCAGGACCCAATGCAGAAACGCGGCGTTTGTGCGTTACTTCTGATAATGGGTTGGTTTGGTCCATAAATTGTGATAATTGGCTAGAACCGAAAAATTCTTTGATGGCTGCTGAAACAGGTTTCGCGTTAATCAAATCGGTTGGCATCAAGCCTTCGCTTTCCGCTTGGTTCAAACGCTCTTTGACTGCACGTTCCACACGCGCCAAACCGCTACGGAATTGGTTTTCTACCAACTCGCCCACAGAACGTACGCGGCGGTTACCCAAGTGGTCAATGTCATCAACTTCGCCATGTCCATTACGTAATTCAACCAAAGTGGCAATCGTTACAACGATGTCTTCCACGCTCAAAATGTGCAATTTGGCTTCTTTTTCACCTACGCCAGCAAAAGTTTGGTTCACCAAACGACCATACCAGTTGTTTTCTTGTGCAGGCAGCAATTTTTGTTCGTAAGTGCGCGTGTTGAATTTCATGCGACCCACGCGAGACAAATCGTAGCTTTCTTCTTGGAAGAACAAACGGTTGAACAACGCTTCTACTGCTTCTTCGGTAGGCGGTTCACCAGGGCGCATCATGCGGTAAATGGCAATACGCGCCGCTTGTTTGTCGCGTGTTTCATCAGTGCGTAATGTCGCAGAAATATAGCCACCTGCTTCGGTTTCATTGGTAAACAAAGTTTGGATTTGCGTAATACCATTGATATCAAACTGTGCCAATAATTCTTCTGTAATTTCTGTATTAGCTACCGCCAACACTTCGCCTGTTGCGCTGGCAACAATGTCTTTTGCCAACGTTTTGCCAACCAAAGTTTCAGGCTCAACATTCAAACGAGTCAAACCAGCCGCTTGAATATCGCGAATATTTTTCGCATTGATACGCTTACCAGCCGTTACCAACACTTTGCCATCATTGTCTACGATATCAAATTTTGCCGTTTCACCACGCAAGCGTTCCGCCACCACTTCTGCCTGAACAGTTTGACCAAACAGATAATAGGTTTCTGCATCATAGAACATATCCAAAATTTGTTCGTTATCGTAGCCCAATGCACGCAACAAAATCGTAACGGGTATCTTACGGCGACGGTCGATACGGAAATACAACAAATCTTTCGGGTCAAATTCAAAGTCCAACCACGAACCGCGATAAGGAATAATGCGCGCCGAGAACAACAATTTGCCAGACGAATGCGTTTTGCCACGGTCATGCTCGAAGAACACACCTGGCGAACGGTGCAACTGAGACACAATCACACGTTCTGTACCATTAATCACGAATGAACCACTTGGCGTCATCAATGGAATTTCACCCATATAAACGGTATTTTCGCGTACCTCTTTAATTTCTCTATCCTCAGGTTTTGCGCCTTCTTTATTGAAAATAACCAATTTAATTTTGGCACGCAAAGGAGCAGCATAAGTAATACCACGAAGCTGACATTCAGGAATATCGAATTCAGGCTCGCCCAAAATATATTGGTCAAATTGCAACTCTGCATAACCATTATTGCTCAAAATAGGAAAAATTGAACTAAAAGCAGCCTGCAAACCCTCGTCTACACGCTTATCCGCAGAACGATTTTGCTGCAAAAAATGGCTATACGATTCTAATTGAGTCGTTAGCAAATACGGAACTTCCAAAATCGTCTCACGCTTCGCAAAACTTTTGCGAATACGTTTTTTCCCTGTAAAGGTATAACTCATGAACACACTCCTAAAATAAATGCCTGCTCATCTTGTTACGCAAGCAGCCTGCACTGTTTTAAAACTTAATATTTAAAAAAATTTACAATAATTTTCTATTTACTTGCTTAAAAATAGTAAATTATTGTAAATTTACCAATTTTCAATCTGTAAAAGCGCAAACAAGGCTGGTAGTGTAAAACTACCAGCCTTATCGGTCAAATTGTCAGAAAATCAAAATTATTTGATTTCAACTTTCGCGCCAGCTTCTTCCAATTGTTTTTTCATGTCGTCAGCTTCAGCTTGAGAAACACCTTCTTTCAATGTTTTAGGTGCGCCGTCTACCAAGTCTTTAGCTTCTTTCAAGCCCAAGCCAGTGATTGCACGAACAACTTTAATCACGCCAACTTTTTGGTCACCAGCAGATGCTAAGATAACGTCAAATTCAGTTTTCGCTTCAGCAGCAGCAGCGCCGCCAGCAGCTGGACCTGCAACTGCAACTGCAACAGCAGAAACACCGAATTTTTCTTCGAACGCTTTAACCAACTCGTTCAATTCCATAACAGTCAATTGTTCAACTGCATTCAAAATGTCTTCTTTAGTAATAGCCATGCTATCAAACTCCAAAATATTGATTTAAATATAAAATTTCAAACGGATAAAATCGTGGAAAAATTAAGCGTTTTCGCTTTCTTTTTTCTCTGCCAAGGCTGCCAATGCACGCGCAAAGCCTGAAACAGGCGATTGCATAACGAACAACAATTTTGACAACAATTCTTCGCGGCTTGGGATAGATGCCAACTCAGTTACCTGAACAACATTTAACACTTCACCGTTGTAAGAACCAGCTTTGATTACGATTTTATCATCTTTTTTCGCGAATTGGTGCAGCACTTTTGCGGCAGCTACGGCATCTTCAGATGCAGCGTAAACCAATGGACCAACCATTTGGTCAGCTAAGCCAGCAAAAGAAGTTCCTTCAACTGCTCGACGAGCCAATGTGTTTTTCAAAACGCGTAAGTATACGCCTTCTTTACGAGCATTAGCGCGAAGTTCAGTCATGCTTGCAACACTGATACCGCGATATTCAGCAACCACCATAGTTTGAGCGTTCGCAATAGCTGCGTTAATCTCTTCTACGGCTGCTTTCTTGGTTTCAATATTGAGACTCAAGGTCTACCTCCCACTGTTTAAATTCAGATAGCCCAAAATAGACTACCCACCAGCGCGGCAACCTGATTAGACATTTTGTATTAAAATGATTATTTTCAGGACTACCGTCTGCGTAGGGTGATTTTTAAAACTTGCGTTCCCTACGGTCTTGGACATCTACTTAATTTTATTTAAGTAGCCCAGTTCCAAGCAGCCATTTTCAGGCTGCCTGAAAGATTCTTAGTTGTTTACACTTGAAGTATCAACACGAACACCTAAGCCCATAGTGCTAGATACTGCGATTTTTTTCAAGTATTGACCTTTAGCAGCAGCAGGTTTTGCTTTTACCAAAGCATCCAACAACGCATCAAAGTTCTCTTTCAAATCCGCTTCAGCGAAAGAAGCGCGACCGATTGTAGCGTGGATAATACCTGCTTTATCAGTGCGGTATTGAACTTGACCTGCTTTAGCATTTTTAACTGCTTCAGCCACATTAGGAGTAACAGTACCTACTTTAGGATTTGGCATTAAACCACGTGGACCCAAGATGGTACCCAATTGACCAACGATACGCATTGCATCAGGAGAAGCAATCACTACGTCAAAGTCCATGTTACCTTTTTTGATTTCTTCAGCCAAATCTTCAAAACCAACGATATCTGCACCAGCCACTTTAGCTGCTTCAGCATTCGCGCCTTGCGTGAATACAGCTACGCGAGTGGTTTTACCAGTACCTTTTGGCAATACAACAGAACCACGAATAACTTGGTCAGATTTACGTGGGTCTACACCCAAGTTGAAAGATACATCAACTGATTCGTCAAATTTTGCAATTGCTGCTTTTTTTACCAAAGCAATGGCTTCGTCAATCGCGTACAATTTGTTAGCTTCAACAGTTGCGCGGATTGCTTTTAAGCGTTTAGAGATTTTAGCCATTACACCACTCCTTCAGTATTCAAGCCCATAGAACGTGCAGAACCAGCGATTGTGCGTACAGCTGCATCCAAATCAGCAGCAGTCAAATCAGGCTGCTTAGTTTTTGCAATTTCTTCTAATTGAGCGCGTGTTACTGTACCCACCTTATTAGTCAATGGGTTAGAGCTACCACTTTTAATGCCTGCTGCTTTTTTCAACAAGATAGAGGCAGGAGGTGTTTTCAATACGAATGTGAAAGATTTATCCGCATACGCTGTAATGACTACAGGTGTTGGCAAACCAGGTTCAATACCTTGAGTTGCTGCGTTAAATGCTTTACAAAATTCCATAATATTCAAACCACGCTGACCCAAAGCTGGGCCAACTGGTGGTGATGGGTTGGCTTTACCTGCAGGAATTTGCAGTTTGATGTAGCCAATGACTTTCTTTGCCATGTTTCAAGACTCCAAAAAACGGGTATAACGCAGAACCATTCTGCTCCCCAAAAATTAAGCTATCGATTATAGCCAAGATTTTTTATTTTTACAAGCAAAATCAAAATGCAGGCTGCTTTTGCCATTTAGACGATTTTTTCAACCTGCCCAAATTCCAATTCAACAGGCGTTTCGCGACCAAAAATTTGTACATTTACGCGCAATTTATTTCGCTCATAATCCACATGCTCAACTGTACCATTGGTATCTGCAAAGGGCCCAGCTACAACACGAATTTGCTGTCCAATATCAAACTCCACACGTGGCTTAGGTTTTTTATATCCACCCTCTTCACTCTTACCACCCACTTGTTCCATCATGATATCCACTTCTTTTTGCGTGATAGGCAAAGGCCGGTGCAATGTACCACCAATAAAACCATTTACCCTTGGCGTGCTTTTTACCAAGTGCCAAGAGCTGTCGGTCATTTCCATTTCAACCAACACATAACCAGGGAAAAACTTGCGCTCCGAAATATTGCGCCGACCATTTTTTACATCTACCACTTCTTCCACAGGCACCAAAATACGTCCGAAATAATCTTCCATACCTTCGCGAGCAATGCGTTCTTTTAATGTTTTTTGCACATTTTTTTCAAAGCCCGAATAAGCCTGTACTACGTACCATCTTTTTGCCATACCACTCTCTCCCACTCGTTAATATCCGTTTAAATAACCAAATAATTTAGCAATGATTGTATCTACGCCAAAAATAAATAAAGCAAAAATAATGACAAATACAATCACAAAAATTGTAATCTGCACCGCATCATTACGCTTGGACCATACAACTTTTTTGAATTCTTTAAATGATTCCTTAATATATCGGAATAATCTAAATCCGCTTTCTTGCTCATGCTCTGTTTTTTGACTCACGATACACCTCTTTTCGTACTATTTAAATAATCCGTATATACAAGAAAAAACTAACCAAGCTTTCCACTTGGTTAGTTTTTGATATGGCAGGCCAAGTAGGTCTCGAACCTACAACCCTCGGTTTTGGAGACCGATACTCTACCAATTGAGCTATTGACCTTTAATTTTTAGCGATTAAGCAATCACGTTAGCCACAACGCCCGCACCAACGGTACGACCACCTTCACGAATCGCAAAACGCAAACCGTTTTCCATAGCGATAGGTGCAATCAACTCAACAGTGATTTTCACGTTTTCGCC
>NZ_FOJK01000004.1 GCF_900111845.1 Kingella kingae ATCC 23330
CGATTAAAGCATTTTCGTGCGCTGGCAACACGGTACGATAAATTAAAACGTAATTATGAAAGTACCGTGTCATTAGCTTGTGCTTTGATTTGGTTGAAATTATAGCTAAAATGTCATTAGCCCCTAGGGTATATTTCACAAATATTAAAATTTATCAAATAGTTTTTTGTGAATACAGGTTCTCAAATAGGCGTTCAGCAATGGGAATGTAAATTTCGTACCAGCGGTCATTGCCTATTTTATGCTTCTTATTTGGAAGTTGTGGTATAGTTTGACAAAAATATAACATTATGGCAATGAAAGTTGGGAAATAAAAATCTTGTCCGCAAAATTAAGTTATCATTCCAATTGTTCAGAAAATTTAATCAGGTTTTTTTATATTAACCTATTTATCAAGAAACGAGGGTTGTATGAGTCTCAAATGTAAAAAATATAATTGCAATCTTAAACCATTAAGCTTGGGGGTATCACTTGCTTTGTCCAGCTTTGCGACAATGGCAGCTGATTCGCCATTTGCCATTGCGCCACAGCATTTATCCAGTACGGCAACTGTAAAAAAAACCACAGTAACGACACCGTATGCCAATATTTTAAAACAGCAACAATCGGTTACCAATACAACAGTACGTGGTATGCAGGGTGCTAAACCTAATATTATGTTGTTGTTGGATGATTCTGGGAGTATGAGGGCAGAGGTTCCTGGTTCGTATGGTCAAACTCGGCAAGGAATATTGCGAAATTCCTTGTCAAAAATAGTTGATAAATATGGTAGCCGAATTAACTGGGGTCTTGTTTCATTTAATGACTCAAGTTCTAGATACAACCTTTCGTTAGGAACCAGTTATTTAACTGTTGCTAATGCAATTAGAAATTTCCCTGCTTCTGGTACTACGCCAACCATTACTAGCTATCTCAAGGCTGTTAATATGCTAAATGAAGGTATCAAATACCGTTGCCAAAAAAGTTATGTAGTTCTATTATCTGATGGTGATTCGAACTGGCCTATGGGTTTTTGGGTAGATGCTGGTGTTAGAAGGAATACGGTAGGTGACTTTTTATATTATCCACATTGGGTTTATATTAACAGAGAACTTAATAAATATGAATTTTGGCGTAATCTCTTAACGAAAGATGGTAAATTGATTAATAAAAGTTCACCCAAATATCGTAGCATGTGCAATGCAGCTTATCGACAATCCAATTCTAATGCCAAAAACTGGTGTAGTGAATTACCACAAAATTTTATTTATTATCCATATAGTGGTGTTTCTGACCCTAGTGTGAATTTTGGTCCCTCAGTAAGGAAGAGAGAGCTGGGGTACTGGTATACTGAATCTCCATTACGGAATTTAACTAGCGATTTGGATTTCTTGGATAGTGATTCCGCATTCTATACACCTAGCAAACGCACTGCATATGGTTTATACGGAATGTATCCTATCTTTAATTATCAACCAATTTTAGCTCCTCAAACCCAATATGCAGGCGAGATGTTGTCATTTTTTAGCGAGCCAATCAACAAAATTGATTTGCGCACAGTTGGCAATGATGATACAGGTAAATCATGGAATGACCCAGCTTTTCCAACACAAAACATTACAACGTTTACCATTGGGTTTGGTAGTGGTTTGACTAGTAGTGGTTTGGCCTTATTAAAAGGTGGTGCTAGCGACATTAAATTAAAAGATGGAACAGTACAAAAAGCGTACTATCCAGCCAATGACCAAGCAGGATTACAAAAGGCATTTGATTCGATTTTTGACCAAATTGAACGTGAAAATCCACCACCTAGCAATAGTAATCCTATTGATTTGCCTCCCACTACCAATACCTTGCCGATTCTTGCACCTATTGCAGGTACGCCTAATCGCCAGCAAAGTGTAATGGCAGAGACATCTTATGCCACCTCTCCTCCTAGTGCGACAGGTGCTAGCAATAGTATTCCTAATATGGCGGCATCAGTGTTTGTCCCCGCAGGGCTAAAAAGTAGCGAATTGCGTTTTTATGCTTTAAATAGCAAAGCACAAGCAGATACTTCGTCTTGGCATGTGGCTGACTTTTCGCAACGTAAAGCGTTGATTATGACAAGTTCGGGTGTACGATGGGCAGATAATGTAGGCAATAGCTTGAATAATACATTCTTTAATTTGCCTGCTGATACGCAAACGCCTCCACGTACTGATGAGTGGAATAAGGCATTATTGCCTTGGACAACTCGTGCTGTTACAGGCAGCGATGACAGCAAAATTAAAGATATGAAGTATCCAACGCCTTATCGTATTCGTCCAAATCCACCTACTGATAGTCCACGCAGTACTGGTGTTGATGAATATAATATGGGCGATGTGTTGGATACGCCGATTGTTGCGACTGGTAAAAATGGCACTGCGCAAGGTAATCGACAAGAGTTTTTGATTACGGCAGCCAATGATGGCATGGTGTACTTGTTCCAAAGTAATCCTGATGCCAATGCAAAAAATCCGTATTCATTAAAATTGAATTACTTACCTGCGACAATGCCGCGCCAAACATTGTTTGATACTCATGCTACTCGTTACAAAGATTTAGCAGACGAGGATTATGCAAAAGATTCTGCGCGTCCACATTTATTTATGATTAATGGTGGTATTACGGTTCGTACGACTTCAGCTAAATCTAATAGTCAAAACACGTTTATGGTGGGGGCTTTGGGACAAGGCGGACGTGGTATGTACGCACTCAATATTGGCGGTAAGGCTTTAGATACTGGTAAACCTATCGGCTTAAATGCCGAAAGTAATACATGGAATACGTCCGTGCCTTTATATGAATCTAATCCAAAGGATAATAGTGCAGATTTTTCTTCATTAGGCTATACCGTTGGTTATCCACAAATTGGTCGCGTTGCTATTAGACATAACGCCGATGGCTCTTTATCAGACAAAAACTTAACCACAGGTATTTATTATGCTTCTTTCTTATCAAGTGGCTTCTCTTATCCTACTAATGGTAGTCAGGAAACCGCTCTGTATATTCAAGATGCGTTGGGTGTAGATGTTGGTGGTGGTGCTGCTACTGCTGCTACAGCAAACCGTAATCCAAAAGGTAAATTATTGGCAAAAGTGGTGGTTCCAGACGGCGTGGGTGGTTTGGCATCGCCAACCTTACTTGATGTGAATCGAGATGGTGTGTATGACTTTGCCTTTGCAGGAGATTATGGTGGTAATATGTATCGCTTTGATTTGCGCAAAATTGATTTGTCTAATGGTAATGTTGCCTATGGTGCTGGTGCTGTGAAGAAAATTTATTCAGGTTCTGCAAACCAACCAATTACAAGTGCTCCTGCTATTTCCATGCAAAAAAATGGACGATATGTTGTGGCATTTGGTACGGGTAGTGATATGTATGCTAGCGATTATAATTCGACCGTTGAGCAGGCTGTATATGGTATTTATCAACGATTCAATACAAGTAATTTGGATCCTGTTAATGTTATTAATGATTCTGCTGCTGAAGCTGAAAAACCTTTAACAGCTAGTGATTTGTTGGAGCAAACATTAACCACAACGACTGCAACAATGGCAGAGGGTACTCCTGACGCAAAAGAAGTAATTGTTCGTAAAGGCTCAACCAATGCAATTGAAAGTTCTAGTGATAAATCAAAATTAGCCTATGGTGGTTGGAAAGTGCGATTAGGTAACACGACATCTGTACAAGATGGTGAACGTGTTGTGGTTACCCCAACTGTGATTTTTGGTACTTTGATTCTTTCAACTCGTATCTATAAAGAAAAACCAGTTGCTACGGCCAATAATAATGATTGGTCAAAAGATAATTGGCAAGCTGATGGTTGGGTTAAAGTAAGCGAAAAGTTAGACCAAAATCACCAAGAACTTCCATGGTCTGTTTGGAAAGAAATCAGCACGAACTCAACATCAACCACTAGTTCAGGTGATGTTTGTACGGGTACTGTAAATACCAGCACTAAAATGCAAGAGCGCGAAAAAAGGGTTACTTATGAAACCATTACCACTTATGAGAAAGTACAGCCAAGTGAGAATCAATCATCTGGATGGATTTTGGTATTGAATGCGACCAATGGTGGTGCGGTAAAAGTATCATCAGGTACGGGTGTTGACTTTTTAGGTAAATATGCCAGCAACTTTAATCCTAATGATACTGCATATAGTAATACCTATTTTACCGTAGGTTTGTACTCTTCCAGCGGTTTACCAAATCATACATTATTAACCAATGATTCTAATGTTCATAGTTTAGGTTCTGCGATGACTCGTGATGGGGAAGCGAGAACCAATGGTGAAGATGGTGATTTAACTCCTGGTGGTGAAAAGGCAAAGGATGATTGCTTTAATAATACTGACGGTAACTATGTATTGACAGGTAATACGGCAACAGGAATTGGCGCAACATTTAGCGTTGTTGGTCGTCGTTGTGGTAAAAAAATACAAATCCGTCGTTTATCTTGGCGTGAGATTTTCTAATCAATTCATGCATTAGATAAAAAGCCCAAAATAGAGTAAAATCTGTTTTTGGGCTTTTTTTATGATTTATTATTCAGAACCTGTATTCACAAAGACGCAGGTTATCGGAATACATTTGAGCGTGAAGTGTCAGAGTAATTGGGTTTAACTGTTGAGATTTCAAAGAAAATTCAAGATATTTCTTGGCATATTCTGCCCAAACGTTGGATTGTAGAACGAACGTTTGCATGGTTAGGTTGGTCTGGACGTTTAGCAAAAGATTTTGAGCAGACGAATTTATCTGCTGAAAATTTTGTTAAACTAGGGTATATTTCACAAATATTAAAATTTATCAAATAGTTGTTTGTGAATACAGATTCTAAAATTTATCAAATAGTTTTTGTGAATGCAGGTTCTTATGTAACAAGGAAAACATCATGAGCAATATCCAACGCTTTGGCAGCAATTATCGTTTATCGGAAGCCGTTTCTGCCAACGGTTTTGTGTTTTTGGCAGGCATGGTTCCCGAAGACACATCGGGTGACATCACCGCACAAACCGCCGATGTGTTGCGCCAAATTGACCATTGGCTCGCGCAGGCTGGTTCAGACAAATCGCGCATTTTAGAAGCCACGATTTATTTGCCCAACTTGGCAGACTACGACGGCATGAACGTAGTGTGGGACGCATGGGTGGATACGCAAAACATGCCCGCCCGCGCTTGTGTTGAAGCCAAACTGGCAAAACCCGAATGGAAAGTGGAAATCAAGATTTCTGCGGTACAAAAGTAAGCACCATCACAAAGCAGCCTGCACTTTGAGTCATCAAAAATGCAGGCTGCTTTTTTATTAAAAATATTTATCGTTGCCAACAAAATTTAACACTAGACGAGAAATGTAAGATTGCGTATATTCCGTTATCTTTTTTTTAAGACCGACAAACACTTAAGGATAATTATGTCGCACACAGAACTTCGCAACAATCCGTACAAAGTTGCCATTGCCTCCATGATTGGCACGGCAATCGAATTTTATGATTACTACATTTACGCTGCGGCTGCCGTTTTGGTATTCAGCACCCAGTTTTTCCCAAAAACCGATGACCACGCCGCCACGTTGTTGTCGTTGTCCACGCTGGCTTTGGCGTTTTTTGCCCGTCCGATTGGTTCGGCATTGTTTGGACACTTTGGCGACAAAATCGGTCGCAAAAAAACGCTGGTGGCATCACTTTTGACGATGGGTTTATCTACTGTCGCGATTGGCTTGTTGCCTAATTACGAACAAATTGGCATTTTGGCTCCGCTGCTGCTCTGTATTTTCCGTTTTGGACAAGGCTTGGGCTTGGGCGGCGAATGGGGTGGTGCGGCATTGGTGGCAACCGAAAACGCACCCGAAGGCAAACGTGCATGGTTTGGCACATTCCCACAACTGGGCGCACCCATCGGTTTGTTTATGGCAAACGGCGTATTTTTCTTGATTAGCACTGCGGTTGGACATGAAGAATTGGTTAAATGGGGCTGGCGCATTCCGTTTATCGCATCGTTGTTGCTCGTGATTGTCGGTTTGTGGATGCGTATGACTTTGCACGAAAGCCATGTTTATCGCGAAGCCGAAGCCAAAGGCAAAACCAAAGGCGCGCCAGTTAAAGAAGTGATGACCAAACACATCAAGCCGATTTTGCAAGGCACGTTTATTATGGCGGCAACGTATGTGTTGTTCTACATCATGACCGCGTTTGTGCAAGTGTATTCCAAAAAACCAGTCGGTTTGTCTGAATTTGGTCAGCCAACAGGTTTGGGCATTCCAGCCAACACATTCACAGGCTTTTTGTTGTTGGGCGCGATTGTGTTTGGTATTTTTGTTAGCTTGTCAGGCGTGTATGCTGACAAATTGGGTCGCCGTCGCTTTTTGATTTGGGTAACGTGGGGCATTTTGGTGTTTGGCCTGACGATGCCATTGTTCTTGACCAACGGCACACCGTCTTCCGTATTGGCATTTTTAGCAGTCGGTATGGCGTTGATGGGCATGACTTTTGGCCCGATGGCAGCTTTGTTGCCCGAACTGTTCCCAACCGAAGTGCGCTATTCGGGTGCATCGTTGGCGTATAACTTTTCGGCGATTGTGGGCGCATCGGTGGCAACTTTGGTGGCGATTGAGTTAAACAACCGTTACGGTATTTTGGGCGTGGGCGTGTATTTGGCGATGAACTGCGCGTTGTCGTTGCTGGCATTGTATAGCACACGCGAAACCAAAGACGTGGATTTGACCCAAGCGTAATGATGTTGGTTTGAATAGAAAGTGCAGGCTGCTTTTAAATGGATAAAAAGCAGCCTGCACTTTTTGTTTACCCAAAGTGCAGGCTGCTTTTTTGTTTACCAAATTATCTTAACCGTTGCGCCAGCCGATTTGCGCGAACCTGTTTCGTTGCCTTTGGCATAACCAATATGCACACCAGCTTGCCAATTTGCCAATGCCACGCTCATGCTCAACTCGTTTTCCCATTGTCGCCGAAAGCGTTGGGTTAAGCCATAGCCGTTTACGTTTACATCGGCATCGCGGTTGGCATCGCGGTACACACTGCGCCATGCAGGTTGCAACACCGCGCCGTTTGCCAGTTGCCAGCGATATGCCACGCTAACGCCTGCGTGTGGCGCAATAATGTGTGCAGTCGGCACATCAACGTGCGTGTTACCCAAATCGTATTGCGCTTGTCCGATGCGATGATAGCGCACACCAATATGTGGCTGAATTTGCCAATTTTGCGCGTGTAAAGTGTAGCCCAAACTTGCGCCCACTTCGGCAATCGAGAGACTGAAATCCGCATTCAAATTATCGGCATTGACTTCGCTTTGGGCGCGACCGTAGCCTGCATCGGCAGCCGCAAACACGCCGTTGTGCAACTGCGCTTTACCATACACGCTTGACATGGTGGTTTGCGTGTTGCCTGTGGCTTGTCCGTCAAAGTCCACGTGGCTGTTGGCGTGGCTGATTGTGCCGCCTATTAACACATCGGCAGTAGATGTGCTAATGCTGGTGTCCGCGCCCAGTTGGGTCAGCATTTCGCGTTGTTCGTAACCGCGATATTGGCTGGACTGATGGTGCATGTTTTGCCAATCGCTTTCCAGCCACACACCTGTTTGATTGTGTGGCGTATGGTGGACGCGCTGTTCAATTCGGTTACCAATATGTTCCAAAGTGTAGGCTTGCGATGACAGTTCGGACAGGGCGGTGTTGCTGTACACACTCACAATATTGGCTTGCTGTTGTCGGCGCAAGGCTTTGGCAGCCGCTTTGGCTTCGGCTTGTGCTTTTTCCAGTTCTGCTTGCTTGCGTTCGACTTCTTCTTTTGCTAAACGCGCAGCTTCTTCGGCTTTACGTTTTTCTTCGGCTAAACGCGCAGCTTCCGCATCAGCAAATTCTTTTTCTTTTACTGGGTTATACAAATAAACCGTTTGAGCATCATCGGTTTTGGTGTAACGCCATGTGCCTGCATCAACCGTATTATCAGCATTGACTTTAACCGTTATATCGCCCTTGTTTTGCAAATTCATCAACACAAGGCGTTGCGGTTGTGTCGGCTCGGTCGTGGTATTGCGTACAGTTAAAGCATGATTACCCGATGCCAAACCGTTCACAACCACTTGGTCGCCTTTGTTTTGTGCGATGTCGATGTTGAAATCCCACATCAAATCTCCCGACAAATTGCCAGCCACCGTTAAAGTATTAAACGTATTTGGCTCGGCATTAACAGGGTGCAACACAATTTCGCCACCTTCGCCATGCAAATGTCCAATCGTTTGGTCGCTAGGCATATGCCATTGTGAATCGCGCTGCATCACAAGCGTGGTTTCGGGCGCAGCGTGCAGGCTGCCTGCAAAATGGGTCTTGCCCAAAGTTAGTTTTGCCGTGTCGCTTAATGTGGCGTTGCCCACCCATTCGGTACGCGGCAAGTTTTGATACGTTGTTTCGCTAATCGCATTGGGATTATTCAAATCACAAGTGGTTGCGCCTGTATGGTCAGAACGGGAGCAAACAGGCGTTTCACCAGCGACATAACCCACTGTTGCTTGCGCCGTATTTTGTGCAACGATATCGCCTTGAATGCGACTCACATTGCGTCCCACATACAGATGACCATTGTTTTGCGCCACAAAGCGGTTGGCGGCAAAGGTGCGCGTTTGCCAATCGTCTTCATACGCCACGTCTTTGTTTTTGATGTAGTCATACGCATGGGGCGTGGGGCGACCCGACAACACCACATTGCCTTTGTTTACCATGATGTTGCCGTTTAATTGGCTGCCACCCGATAAAACCAACGTGTCGGCATCACTGTTGCCTGTGTACACAAAATCCAACGCGCCATTTTTTTGATTGCTGTCGCTCTCTCCCAACCAACCGTAATAAGAACCTGTATTCACAAACAACTATTTGATAAATTTTAATATTTGTGAAATATACCCTAGTTTAACAAAATTTTCAGCAGATAAATTCGTCTGCTCAAAATCTTTTGCTAAACGTCGAGACCAACCTAACCATGCAAATGTTCGTTCTACAATCCAACGTTTGGGCAGAATATGCCAAGAAATATCTTGAATTTTCTTTGAAATCTCAACAGTTAAACCCAATTTCTCTGATACTTCACGCTCAAATGTATTCCGATAACCTGTGTCTTTGTGAATACAGGTTCTTATATTTTAGAGTGTTAATCCTGTTTGTTTATCAAAAAGCAGCCTGCACTTTTTGTTTAAAGGCTGTGCCTGCCTACGGCATACCCCTTTTATACCCAAATCAAAGATTTGGACAAAAGGCGCAGGCTGCTTTTTCTGTTATAGTGGATTAAATTTAGATTAGGACAAGGTGACAACGACCGCCGTGTACACCTAGTACATAAGGGAGTTGGCAACGCGGTACTAATCTAAATTTAATTCACTATATTTCAAAAATCTTATAAATAATGGGATAATTGCCCCCATTCATTTTTCACACAAAAAGGACATCAACATGAATATCTTGATTACAGGTGGCGCAGGTTTTATCGGCTCGCACATAGTGGTGGAATTGCTGAACGTTGGGCATCACCCAATTATTTTAGACAATCTGTCCAACGCATCGTCCAAAGTCATTCAGCGCGTGGCGGATATTACAGGCAAAACGCCCACATTCTACGAAGGCGATATTCGTGACCGCGCCTTGTTGCAACAGATTTTCGCGCAACACAGCATTGACAGTGTGATTCACTTTGCCGCGCTCAAAGCAGTAGGCGAAAGCGTGGCGCAACCGCTTCGTTATTATGACAACAATGTTTCAGGCAGCCTGATTTTGTTGGAAGAAATGGAAAAAGCAGGCGTTCGCAGCATTGTGTTTAGCTCGTCCGCGACCGTATATGGCGACCCCGAAACCGTCCCCATTACCGAATCCAGCCCAACAGGCGGTACAACCAACCCATACGGCACATCAAAATACATGATGGAACGCATGATGATGGATTTACAACACGCCAACCCCAGTTGGAGCGTGATTATTTTGCGTTATTTCAACCCAATTGGCGCACACGAAAGCGGCAAAATCGGCGAACAGCCCAATGGCATTCCCAACAATTTATTGCCGTATGTGTGCCAAGTGGCGGCTGGAAAATTGAAAGAATTGTCGGTGTTCGGCAGCGACTACAACACGCACGACGGCACAGGCGTTCGCGATTACATTCATGTGGTGGATTTGGCGATTGGGCATTTGAAAGCCCTTGATGCCAAAGCCAAAACAGCAGGCGTACACATCTACAATTTGGGTACGGGAATGGGTTATTCGGTGTTGGATATTGTCAAAGCGTTTGAACAAGTGTCTGGACAAACCGTGCCATACGCGATTAAACCGCGCCGCGCTGGCGATATTGCCGTTTGCTATGCCGACCCAGCCAAAGCCGCGCAGGAAATCGGTTGGACAGCTGAGCGCGATTTAAACACGATGATGACAGACGCATGGCGTTGGCAATCGCAAAATCCAAAAGGCTATGATGATTAAAAAGCAGCCTGCACATAGGGGCGTGTGGATAGCTCATTTTTGGTGTCTTTTTTGCCCAAATCCGCGACTACGGCGTTAAAAATACGCGCAAGGTATTCAACCTTGCTTGCATTTTTGCCTTGTATTCGCACATTTTGGCTAAAAAATCCACTCAAAAATGAGTTATCCACACACCCCAAAAAACCGCGTACAATTCTCTCTTTCTTTGATAAGCCACACAAAGACATAAACATGAGCAAAACTTTACCTTTACGCGCCGACACCGTTGGCAGCTATTTACGCACCGCCACTTTAAAACAAGCACGCGCCGACTTCGCTGCAAACAAAATCAAACGCGAACAATTAACCTAAGTGGAAGACCAAGAAATCGCCAAATTGGTACAAGACCAACTGGACGCTGGCATTCAAGTGATTACCGATGGCGAATTCTGCCGCTCTTGGTGGCACATTGATTTTTTGGAAAACTTAAACGGCATTGAAGGCTTTGTCCCCGAACAAGCCTACGCATTCAAAGGTGCGGAAGTTCGCTGAGTAGAAGAAATCGCTGCCGAAGTGTGGGGCGAAGACTAAATTAGTAAACAAAATGCAGGCTGCTCTGACGTGATAAAACAAAGCAGCCTGCACTTTAAATCAACCAAAAAACCATGTTAAACCAAAATCAAAACATCTTTTTTATTCAAGGCACGGCAGGCAAATTGGAAACGATGTATTTGCCAGCGCAAGGCACAGAACGCGGCGTGGCGGTGGTCAATCACCCCAATCCCACGCAAGGTGGCACGTTTACCAACAAAGTGATTCAAACCGCAGCCAAAGCCCTGACACAAATGGGGTTTCATTGCTATTTGCCCAATTTGCGCGGCACAGGCAACAGCGATGGCACGCACGATTATGGTCGTGGCGAAACCGATGACGTGGTCGCCGTGATTGACTACGCCCAAGCCCAACATCCACACGCCACGCAACTGGCGATTGCGGGTTTTTCGTTTGGCGGCTATGTGTCCACCTTTGCCGCGCAGCAGCGCACGCCCGATTTGTTGTTGCTGATTGGTGCAGCGGTCGCGCATTATCCCACGCCTGCGCCGCACGTCCCCGATGTGCAAAAAACCTTGTTTATTCATGGCGCGGACGATGAAGTGGTTGCGCTATCCAAGCCCTTGCAATGGTGTGGCGAACAAGATTTGCCTGTGATTGTGTTGCCCAATAGCTCGCATTTTTTCCACGGCAAACTGATTGCCCTGCGCGATGCGATTAACCGCTTTGTGCCTGCCATTATTGATTAAACAAACAAAGCAGCCTGCACTTTTTGTATGAAAGGAAATAAAAAATGACGTATCAATCAGCGATTAACACGTTCTTTTTAGCACGTTTTCCTGCCGCGTTGATGTGCTTGATTGTTACGCCATTTTGGGCAAAAGCAGACGATATGGACACCACCATTTTTATATCTTTATTGATTTTGTCCTCGATTGCGATTTTGTGGTTGTTTTTTCGTTTACCCAAAAAAGTTTTAAAATACAAAGGCTATTCCAATCATCAAATCCAGCGCATTGACCAATATTTTGATAAATTACAAATGGAAATGGGTTCAAAGCAATTGATTTATTTTATGATTGTTTTGATTATTTTGCTAGCATTAAAAATTTTGGTATTGGATAAATTGGCAGCGCAGCCATTGGATATGCAAGGCGTTATCATGATGATTGCAGGTATTTCAGCACGAATATTGGCGGATTACCGGCATTTAAAAATGCGCCAAAAACGCAAAAATCATTTTCAGGCTGCCTGAAATACTTTTTTAACTCAAATTTCATTAACAGAAAGAACCTATTATGTCTCAATACGTTTATTCCATGTTGCGCGTGAGCAAAGTCGTTCCGCCGCAAAAAACCATTATTAAAGACATTTCATTGTCATTTTTCCCTGGTGCGAAAATCGGTTTGCTGGGTTTGAATGGCGCAGGTAAATCCACCGTTTTACGCATTATGGCAGGCGTGGACAAGGAATTTGAAGGCGAAGCCGTGCCAATGAGCGGTTTGAAAATCGGTTATCTGCCGCAAGAACCTGAATTAGACCCTGAAAAAACCGTCCGCGAAGAAGTGGAAAGCGGTTTGGGCGAAGTGGCAGCCGCACAAAAACGCTTGGAAGAAGTCTATGCAGCGTATGCCGACCCTGACGCGGATTTTGATGCTTTGGCGGAAGAGCAAGGACGTTTGGAAGCGATTATCGCGGCAGGTTCTAGCACAGGCGGTGGTGCGGAACACGAATTGGAAATTGCGGCAGATGCGTTGCGTTTGCCTGAATGGGACGCGAAAATCGGCAATCTGTCGGGTGGCGAAAAACGCCGCGTGGCTTTGTGCAAATTGCTGTTGAGCAAACCTGATATGTTGCTACTGGACGAACCGACGAACCACTTGGACGCGGAATCCGTTGATTGGTTGGAACAATTTTTGGTACGTTTCCCCGGTACGGTGGTGGCGGTTACGCACGACCGCTATTTCTTGGACAACGCGGCGGAGTGGATTTTGGAGCTTGACCGCGGACACGGTATCCCTTGGAAAGGCAATTATTCGTCTTGGTTGGAGCAAAAAGAGCAGCGTTTAGCCAACGAAGCGAAATCGGAAGCGGCGCGTATCAAGGCAATGAAACAGGAATTAGAATGGGTACGCCAAAACGCGAAAGGTCGTCAGGCGAAATCCAAAGCGCGTTTGGCACGTTTTGAAGAAATGTCTAATTACGAATATCAAAAACGCAATGAAACGCAGGAAATTTTTATCCCTGTTGCCGAGCGTTTGGGTAATGAAGTGATTGAATTTGAAAATGTTTCTAAATCGTTTGGCGACCGTGTGTTGATTGATGATTTAAGTTTCAAAATTCCAGCAGGCGCAATTGTGGGCGTGATTGGTGCGAATGGTGCAGGTAAATCTACGCTGTTCAAATTGATTTCGGGCAAAGAACAACCCGATTCAGGCAGCGTGAAAATTGGTCAAACCGTAAAAATGTCGTTGATTGACCAAAGCCGTGAAGGTCTGCAAAACGATAAAACGGTGTTTGATAACATCGCGGAAGGTCGTGATATTTTGCAAGTGGGGCAATTTGAAATCCCTGCGCGTGCATATTTGGGGCGTTTCAATTTCAAGGGTAGCGACCAAAGTAAAATTGCTGGGCAGTTGTCGGGCGGCGAACGTGGACGTTTGCATTTGGCGAAAACGCTGTTGGCTGGCGGCAATGTGTTGTTGCTTGACGAGCCGTCTAATGATTTGGACGTGGAAACTTTGCGTGCGTTGGAAGATGCGTTGTTGGAATTTGCAGGCAGCGTGATGGTGATTTCGCATGACCGTTGGTTCTTGGACAGAATTGCGACACATATTTTGGCTTGCGAGGGCGATTCTAAATGGGTGTTTTTTGACGGCAACTATCAGGAATACGAAGCGGATAAAAAACGCCGTTTGGGTGAAGAAGCGGCGAAACCGAAACGCATTAAATATAAACCTGTAACGCGATAAACATAGAAAAGCAGCCTGCACTTGGTTAAACAAAAGTGCAGGCTGCTTTTGGGGTTACACAACCACTTCTTCTTTTTCTTCTTGCGATTTCATCACGTTGTTGCGATTTAAGCCAAACATCAACAACAGCGGACTTGCCACTAGCACCGAAGAATAAATACCAAACACAATGCCAATCGTCAAAGCGGTGGCAAAGCCGTGCAATGCTGCACCGCCAAACACCAGCATAGACACCACCATCGCTTCGGTTGAGCCGTGCGTGATAACGGTACGCCCCATTGTCGCGGTAATCGCGTTGTCGATGAGTTCTGGTACGGTTTTGTTACGCATGCTGCCTTTTAGGAAGTTTTCGCGAATACGGTCAAACACCACTACCGATTCGTTTACCGAGTAGCCCAACACTGCCAACACGCCAGCCAACACGGTCAGCGAAAATTCCCAGCGGAAAAAGGCAAAACAGCCCAAAATAATCACAATATCGTGTAAGTTGGCAATAATCGCCGACACGGCAAATCGCCATTCAAAGCGCATCGCTAAGTAAGCAATAATGCCGATAATCACCATGCCCAGCGCGATTAAACCGTTGCTGACCAATTCATCGCCCACCGCAGGACCAATAAATTCCACTTGGCGCAGGCTGACATCGCTGCTTTCTTTTTTGAGCTGCTCCATCACTTGATTGGACAATTGGGCAGACGACACATCGGCTTTGTTCGGCAAACGAATCATGATGTGTTTATTTGTTCCCAAGGCTTGCACTTGTACTTCGCCCAGTTGCAGCGTTTCTAGGCTGTGGCGCACTTTGTTCAAGTCCGCACCTTGTTGCGATGCGTATTCCACTTCCATAAGTGTGCCGCCTGTGAACTCAACCGACAGATTTAAGCCACGTGTAAACAAAAACACCACCGCCAAAATAAAGGTTGCCAGCGAAATAAACGTGGTGAGCTTGCCATAGCTCATAAACGGAATATCGCGTTTAAAATGAAATAGTTCCATGTTTTACTCCTTGGCAGCCTGCACATCGTCTGCGTCCACTACCGCAGCGTAGCGCACACCAATAGACAAATGTTTGAGTTTGCGGCGGCTGCCATACCATAAGTTCACCAAGGCGCGAGACACAACTACCGATGAATAAATCGACGTGATAATGCCCAAGCAATGCACAATCGCGAAACCGCGCACCGGCCCTGAACCAAAAATCAACAAGGCAATACCTGCAATCAACGAAGTTAAGTTGGAATCCACAATCGTATCCCAAGCGTGGTCATAACCTTCTTTAATCGCGGCTTGCGGTTTTTTGCCGTCGCGCAATTCTTCACGGATACGTTCGTTAATCAACACGTTCGAGTCAATCGCCATACCCAAAGTCAATGCCATTGCGGCGATACCTGGCAGCGTGAGCGTGGCTTGTAGCGCAGACAAAATCGCAAACAAAAACAGCAAGTTTGCCGACAATGCCACTGTTGAAAACACGCCAAACAAGCGGTAGTAAAACATCATAAACACGGCAACGGCAGCAAAACCCCATACGGTTGAATTGATGCCTTTGGTGATGTTTTCTGCACCCAAAGATGGGCCAATGGTGCGTTCTTCTACAATTTCCATGGGCGCGGCAAGCGAACCTGCACGAAGCAGCAAAGCAACGTCATTGGCTTCGGCTGGCGATGCCATGCCCGTGATTTGCACTCGTCCGCCTGTAATCGCATCGTTGATGCGTGGCGCGGTAACGACTTCGGATTTGCCTTGGTCAATCAACACCATTGCCATGATTTTGCCTTTGTTAGCGGTGGTTAAATCGGCAAAAATGCTCGTGCCTGCACCGTCTAGTGACAAGTTTACGGTTGGGCGACCCGTTTTGTCTTCAAAACCAGCCTGCGCCGAATTGATGTTGTCGCCTGTCAGCTCCACTTGTTTGCTAACCAAAAAGCGATTTTGTTCGTTGTTGCTGAGCAATTCGTAGCCGTCTGGCACATTGCCCGATTGCGCTTGACCAAACAAGCTGGCATCGGTGCTGACCATGCGAACTTCCAGCGTTGCCGTGCGACCAATAATGTCTTTGGCTTTGGCGGTGTCGGTCATACCTGGCAGTTGCACCACAATGCGGTCTGCGCCTGCTTGTTGGATAACAGGTTCGGCTGTACCCAATTCGTTGACGCGATTGTGCAAGGTGTTGATGTTTTGTTTAACCGCGTCGTTGCGGATTTGGGTGAGTAAGGCTTCGGGCAGGGTTACGGTTACGTTGTTGCCATCCACCGCCACTTGTGCGCCTTCCATCAATTTTTGCAATTCGGGATAGGCTTTTTGCACATCGGCTGCATCTTGGAATGGCACAACCAAGCTATTGCCTGTTTTGCGAACCGTGCCTGTGCGGATTTTTTGCTGACGCAAGGTGCGGCGAATGTCGCCAGCGTAGCGGTCTAGCGTTTTATCCAGCGCGGCTTTCATATCGACTTGCATCGTGAAATGCACGCCACCACGCAAATCCAAGCCCAAGAACATCGGACGTGCGCCAATTTTTTCTAGCCATTCTGGGCTGTTGGCGATTTGGTTTTGCGCGACAATGTAGCCTTCGCCCAATGCGGCATCAATCGCATCGCGGGCGGAAATTTTGTTGGCATCGGACACGCGCACTTTTAAGCTGCCGCCTGCAATAAACATACCATCGTGTTGGATATTGGCTTTTTGCAAGGCTTCGCTTACGCGTTTTTCGGTTTCTTCGTTAATCACAATGGATTGACGGTTGGTGGAAATTTGAATCGCTGGGGTGACGCCGTATAAATTGGGCAAGGTGTACACAATCGCCAAGGCAATCGTGAACACAATCAGCATGTATTTCCAGAGTGGATAACGGTTCATAAATCAAACCTTTGTTGGGTTGCAATTTAATGTGCAGGCTGCTTTTTAAATAGTCAAAAAGCAGCCTGCACTTTTATCAAAAGGATTACTCCGCAGATGATGATGCTGCCGCTTCGGGTGCATTGGGTTCGTTGGCTTTGGCAGCAATCGCATTGCGTTCTACTTCCACATTCAAGCCTTTGCTCAATTCAATCGTGAAAATATTTTCGCCTGCTTTGACTACGCGACCATAAAAGCCCGACATCAACAATACGCGATCGCCTTTTTTGAGCTGGCTAATCATGGCTTGACGTTCTTTTTCGCGCTTTTGTTGCGGGCGAATCATCACAAAATACATCACACCAAAAATCGCAATCCACGGCAAAATGCTAACCAATGCCGAAGGTTGTTGTGCGGCTGCATCGGCAGCGTGTGCAAATTCAATCATAGATTTTCCTTGTTATTCCAAAAAATTAAAGGTGCAATTCTAACACAAAAAGCAGCCTGCACGTTTACGCCTGTTCCAAAACATAGCGTGTGACAAAGGTGCGCGATTTGCCTGCATGGAGCGTGATTAAACCCATGCCATTGTTGAACGCATCGGGCGCGCCGCTTAAATTTTCTAGTGCGATAGAAGTGCGCTCGGGCGGAGTATAGGCTTGCAAATAGGGGTAATTGGCATCGGCAAAAATGCTTAATTTGAACGCATTGTTGGATAAAGTGCAGGCTGCTTTTTGCACCGAATCCAGCACAAAACAATTATCCAGCGTGGTGTCGTTTAATGTTGCGCCATTGGTAAAACGGGTGTCGGCGAGCAATTTGCCTGTGGGCAGTAAATCGGCATCAAATTCCAGCATTTGCGTGGTGTTGATGTGCAGCGTCCAATCGTTTACTTTGCCGCCAAGCGTGAAATACGGATGCCAGCCATCTACCAAAGGCATGGCTTGTGTGCCTGTGTTGATGATTTGGGTAGCGATGCTTAAACCGTGTTGATTGAGTTTGTATTGAATTTGAATTTGATAGGCAAACGGAAAGCCGTTTTCGTCTGGCGCAAAATCGGAACGCAACAACGCCCACGCGCTGTCGGCATCGGCATGAGATTGTTCCAGCACAAAATCGGCATCGTACATTAAGCCGTGTATGGCGTGGTTGCCGAGCCTATGTTTGTCGCAGCGATAGTGTTTGCCTGCAAACGAGTATTCGCCATGGCGCAAACGGCAAGCATACGGGCTTAATTTCGCGCCATGAAATCCGTTGATTAAATTGGCGCGGGCATCGTCTGGGCTGGCAAAGGCATCAATCGCGTTGTGCCAAGTGCCGTTGCTTTGTTGGATTGCAAATTGGTTGAGCAAACCGCCGTGCAAATAAATTTCTGCGCGATGCGTTGGGTTTTGCAAAACTAGGCTTTGGGATTGAGTTTGAATGGTGTACATGATGTTTTCCTGTAAACAAAAAAGCAGCCTGCAATTTATCACAAAAAGTGCAGGCTGCTTTTATATTGGATTATTTATTTTTCAACGAATCACGAATTTCACGCAACAACAAAACTTCTTCGCTGGGTTCAGCAGGAGCTTCTTCCACAGGCGCAGGGGCTTTTTTAAGCTGGTTAATTAATTTCACCACCACAAAAATCGCGCTCGCCACAATCAAAAAGCTAATCACGGTGTTGATGAACACGCCCAAATTCAAGGTTACCGCGCCTGCTTCTTTTGCCGCAGCCAAAGTTGCATAGCCTGCTTCGGTGGCATTTGCGCCGTCTTTTAGCGTGATGAACAAGTTGGAAAAATCCACGCCGCCCAGCAGCAAACCAATCGGCGGCATAATCACATCGTCCACCAGCGATTTCACAATCCCCGAAAACGCTGTGCCAACCACCATGCCGACTGCCAAGTCAATCACGTTGCCGCGCATGATGAAATCTTTAAATTCTTGTTTAATAGACATTTGCTTTATCCTTAAAATTTGTGTGTGTTAAATAAAAAAAGAGTTGCGTATCATACGTATATTTTTATTATTTGCCTATCAAAATGGGTAGTTTTTATTTTAATTCGCTATACAATATCGCCTTTCATTCAAAGCAGCCTGCACATTCCATTCCCATGAAAACGCCACCCATAAACACCAAATACATCAACACCATTCCTGTGCTATTGAGCAGCACGGTTGCGTGTCTTATTGCCTATTTTTACCACTGGGAGCAGTATTTTTCGCCGTTGATGCTGGGCATTATTGCAGGCGGCTTGGTGGACTTGGACAACGGTTTAACAGGCAAACTCAAAAACCTGTGGTTCACGTTGATTGCGTTTACCATTTCGTCTTTGTCGGTGCAAATCACGTTTAACTATCCCATTATTTTTACAATCACTTTTACCGCGTTGGCGTTTGTGTTTACGATGTTGGGCGCGGCAGGCAATCGCTATCGCACCATTGCGTTTGGCACGTTAGCAGTGGCGGTTTACACCAGTTTGACGCACGATGTCCACGCACCGCTCTATTTAAACAGCATGTTGATTTTGTGTGGCACGTTGTTGTATAGCGGCGCGACTTTATTGACGCACATTGTGTTTCCGCATCGCCCCGTGCAAGAGAGCATGGCAAACACTTATTTGGCGTTGGCAACCTATTTGGAAGCCAAAGCGGAATTTTTTGACCCAGACGAAGCCGAGCATTTGGAGCAGCAACAAATCACTTTGGCAATGAACAACATGCGCGTGATTGATGCGTTCAATCACACCCGCAGTGCTTTGTTTTATCGTATGCGCGGACAACATCGCCACCCACGCACGGCACGAATGCTGCGTTATTACTTCATCGCCCAAGACATTCACGAGCGCATCAGTTCCAGCCACGTTCATTATCAAGCGTTTGCCGAACAAATGAAGCACAGCGATTTGATTTTTCGTTTACGCCGTTTGCTGCGCTTGCAAGCTAAATCGTGCCGCGAATTTGCAGGCTGCTTGCGTCAAAACACCGATTTTTCGCAAAATCCCAAGCTAGAACGTGCCACGCAAGGCGCAATCGCATCGCTGGAATATTATGCCCAGCACGCCACATCAAGCGAAATCGCGCCCTATCGCGTGCAACGTCTGCTCGACAACATTGCCCACGTCAGCATGCAGTTGGCGCATTTGGGCAACCCAGCCACCGCCGATTTGGAAACCGATAGCGAACAAAGCCGCATTCAATCTGCAGAAAGCAGCGGTTTTAAAGGCGCGTTTCGCAGTTTGCGCCAACAAAGCAGCCTGCACTCGCCCACGTTTCGTCATGCCGTGCGTATGGCGATTATCGTGCTGGCGTGTTGCACCATTGTTCAGCTCATGCATGGCTATCATGTTGAATATGCAGATTTAAGTTTGGGCTATTGGATTTTGCTGACAGCCGTTTTTGTGTGCCAGCCCAACTATTCCGCCACCAAAAAGCGTTTGATACAGCGTATTATCGGCACAGTTGGCGGCGTATTAGTTGGCTCTGCCTTGCCGATTTTAAGCCTAACCATTGAAGCCAAATTGCTTATTGTTGCCCTAACCATTACGCTGTTTTTCTTTTTCCGCACCAATAAGCACAGCTACGCCACTTTTTTTATTACCATTCAAGCACTCATGGCGTTTTCCATTATGGGCATGGACACCACCACCTTTTTTATTCCACGCGCCATCGACACCATTGTCGGCGCGAGCATTGCAGGTGCAGCTGTGTATTTTTTATGGCCAGACTGGAAATACCTATCGCTCGAAAAAACCGCCTCTGCCGCCATTAGCAGCCAAGCAGGCTATTTAACCGCCGTGTTACAAGAATTGCAGCACGGCATCAGCGACAATGTGTTGTATCGCGCAGCACGTCGCCAAAGCCACGACAAAGCCGCTGCCTTATCCAGCACCTTGTCGGATATGTCGAGCGAACCCGATAAACACGCCAATCAGTTGCCCAGCGGATTTCAGTTGCTCAAAATGAATTATTCGCTCATTAGCTACATTTCTGCCTTGGGTGCGTATCGCGACAAAATTCAGCAAAACAGCGAAGCCGAACAGATTTTTTTCGCGTATTTCTACCCAGCTGCCGAACAAATCGCCCACATGCTGCAACACATCAACACATGGCAAGAAAGCGAATTCCAAAACGCATTCAAAACCTTGCAGCAACACATGGAAGACTTGCGCCAACACACCGACCACAGTTCGCAAAGCCAAGTATTGTGGCAACAGCTTATGATGATTAGCGAATTATTGCAGCCGTGTTATAGCAGCCTGCACGCCTTGCACCACATCAACGAAGCCGAAAAAGTGCAGGCTGCTTTTGTTTAATGGTTTTGCCGTCATTCCTGCGTAGGCAGGAATCCAACGTAGTATTTAGGTATAGTGAATTAAATTTAGATTAGGACAAGGCGACAACGACCGCCGTGTACATCTAGTATATAAAGGAGTTGGCAACGCTGTACTAATCTAAATTTAATTCACTATAACAGAAAATAAATGCCAATAACTTAAATAGTTAAATAGATTCCCGCCTGCGCGAGAATGACGACTATTTTGGTATGACAGAACCAAACCACGCAAAAAAAACGCTCCACGTTTATTTCAACGGGAGCGCAAAAGGAACACAAACCACTACCAAAATAAGCTACACAAGCACTTGATTTGCTAGTCAAATCAGTTGTCGTGCAGTTGGTAGAGCGAATAATACAGTTATTGCGAATAATTCGCAAATGATAATTGCTATTATTTTTTGTATTTTTATTTAACTCGCTGTTTTTAAATAAAACAAATATTGCGTTATCGCGCAGCAAATGGTCTATTTTATCTGTTTATATTGATTTCGCATCAACAATTTCGATTTTTATCCCAATTTTTAGATGCAGGCTGCTTGCGTAACGCGTTACAATCGCCCCGTTTTCAATAAAGGAATCTTTATGCCTATTTTTCTACAACGCTTTTTTGCTTGGCTCATCGACCAAGTTTTGTATTTTTTTGTGTCGTTTATCACAGGTGTGCGCCCTAAATTTGAGGGCGACATTGCGTTTTCGCCCGAAAAAAAAGTGTATTTCGCCAACCATGCCAGCCATGGCGATTTTGTCATGGTGTGGATTTCGCTGCCTAAACCGTGGCGCAAATTGGCGCGTCCCGTTGCAGGCGCAGATTATTGGTTAAAAGGCAAAATCCGCCGTTTTGTGATTCAACAAGTATTCAACGGCTTGTTGATTATGCGTAACGGCAACGACCCCAAAGCGATTACCGCGCAAATGACTGCCGCGCTGCAAGAAGGCTCTTCGCTGATTATTTTCCCCGAAGGCACGCGCAACACCGATGATGACGTGGTGCTGCTGCCATTTAAAAGCGGCATTTATCATTTGGCGCGAGAAAACCCTGATGTGCAATTTGTGCCGATTTGGATAGACAACATCAACCGCGTGTTGCCCAAAGGCAAGCTCATTCCTGTGCCGATTATTTGCAGCGTGAACATTGGTCAAGAAATGCAGTTGTTCCCAGGTGAGAGCAAAGACGAATTTTTGCAACGCGCTCGCGATGCGATGCTGGCTCTTGCGCCAGAAGGCAAACGTTTGCCTGCGCCCAAATAAATCAATCAAAAAGAGAAAAATATGAATTCAATTAGTATGTTACCCGTGCAGGCTGGTTTTGTGTTTGTAGGGATTTTTGCAGGTTTGCTGGTGGCGAGTTTGATTGGACAATTCCTGTCGCGCCGCTATGAACATCAACCGCACCCAACCATTAACGAACTCAACGCCCGAATTTCATCGTGGTGGGTGATGACGATTGTGCTGCTGTTTGCCTTTTGGTTTGGGCATATTGGTGCAACGCTGCTGTTTTTAGCGATTTCGTTTGCCGCATTGCGCGAATTTATGACGCTTGCCTATCGCCGTCGCAGCGACCACAACGTGATTGCAGCCTGCTTTTATATTTTGCTGCCGTTGCAATATTATTTTGTGCTGATTAACTGGTATGGCATGTTTGGCGCACTCATTCCCGTGTATGCGTTTTTGATTTTGCCGATTATTGCCAGCCTGTCGGGCGACACCAGCAACTTTATTGAACGCGCCGCCAAAATCCAATGGGGCGCAATGATTAGCATTTTTTGCCTGTCGCACGTCCCTGCGCTGATGATTTTGCCGATTGCAGGCTTTGAAGACCGCAATATTTTGTTGTTGATTTTTATGATTGCCGTGGTGCAAATCAACGATGTTTTCCAATATTTGTTCAGCCGCCTATTAAAAGGCAAACCGATTTTTGCCGATTTATTGTCACACAAAACCCTGCGCGGCAGCATTGTTGCGCTTGTTGGCTCAACTTTGCTGGCAGCGTGTTTGTATCGCATCACGCCGTTTAGCACGGTGCAGGCTGCTTTGATTGGCGCGATTTTGTCGCTGCTGGGCATGAGTGGCAACATTGTGATGGCAGCGATTAAACGTAGCTTTGGCATACAAACATGGTCGCGCCTGATTCGCGGACACGGTGGAATGCTCGACCGCGTGGACAGCATTTGTTTTGCCGCACCTGTGTTTTTTCACATTGTGAATTATTATTGGACGTGAGTTTTTGATGCTTCTTTTTTTTAGCCAACAAGGAAAATTTGATGAAAAAACGAATTTTAACCGCCATACTGTTTGCTACTTTTGTGCAAGCCACTTTTGCCGAAAACACGCCGCAAGAATTGGGCATCATTGCAACATTCAAATACGAACGTTTTCCCACACCATATGGCACGTTTAATGCGTATGCAGAAAAACCGCTAGACAGCCGAGAATATCTAAAACAAATCAACTTTGAACAAACGCTTGCCAAAGCCAAATCGGGCGATGCAACTGCTCAATTTCAAATTGGCAAAATGTATCAACTGGGCATTCAAGTGCCAAAAAATAGCCAACAAGCCTTTGATTGGTAAAGTCAATCCGCCAAACAAGGCAATGCCAATGCTCAAGCCAATTTAGCAGTTTTATATATGGACGGTAATGGCGTATAACAAAACAGCCAAAAAGCGATTGAATTATGGACGCAGGCAAGTCAAACCGTGCCAACTGCGAAATTTATAGTGGATTAAATTTAGATTAGGACAAGGCGACAACGACCGCCGTGTACACGTAGTACATAAGGGAGTTGGCAACGCCGTACTAATCTAAATTTAAATCACTATAATGGGTTCAATTCACAATCAAAAGTGCAGGCTGCTTTTTGCCTATTTCTTATCTTTATTGTCCGCAAACACCTGCAAACACACCTGCAACGGCTCAAACAAATCTTCGGTTATCTGCTGAAATTCGGGCAAGGTGTATGGCGGTTCGGCATCGGGGTCGCGCCCAAACACCAGCTGTACTTCGGGGTAATCTTCCTGCGCCATGCCAAAATAGCCAGCGTGGTATTTGTCTGCCGCTGCGTCTTGCGCTGCCAACCAGTTGGCATCTTTTTTGGTGTACAACGCCATCGCCGCCGCCCAGTTTACTCGCGCAAAATATGGCAACGGTGCTTGCTGCCCTTGCGCGTAATAGGCCAGCCACACGCTCAAAGCAGCCTGCGCTTGCGCTTGCGACATCGGTGGCAAGCTCATTTGCTGTGTCAGGCTCACATAATGCGTTTGCCGTGCCACAGGTTCATGGTCGGGCGTTGCCGCGCAATAAATCAAATGTTGCAGCAACAGTTGCACTTGGTCGGGCGATGTCAATTTGCCGTGCGTGTTGTTATCGCTCAAAAAATCACGCGCCAACAAGATTTGCCCTGCTTCATGGTTGTGCGACAAATCAAAGTGCAGGCTGCCCTGTCCGCAAGCTAATTCGCCCGAACGATGCGGCAAACGCGGACTATTAAGCAAATTGGTATCCAACGCCTTTGCTGCAATTTCATAACTTTTTGCTTCTTGCTTACCCAGTTCGCCTGCTGGCAACAAACTTTGGGCGCGAAGATAAGCCGCCGTGTCATCAAACGATTGATTATGCATTCGCGCCTGCACATAGGCATCGTCCAAACGGCGCGGTTGGTTGGACAAAAATGGCTCTTCGCTTTCGTGGTTGCCTGCAAAATACGAGCTTTGCCAGTTCAAAGTGTGGTGCAGCCAATGGCGAACGGGGTTGCGCCAAAAGCGTAAAAAATCTTTTTGGCGGATAAAAGTGGCTGAGTCGTTGTCTGTGTTGCGCCAATCGACAAAATTTTTGGCTTGATGCGTTTGACCTTGTTGCGCCAAATTCAGCGCGTGGGCAAAGTCGCTGCGCGTGCTGGATAAGTGTGGGTTGTCCTGTTCGGCAGATGCAAAATATCGGCGCGAAAACGCCTGCAAGGGGTGATGCGTAACCCAATGCTGATACAAATCGCTGCTTGGCACATCGCTCAAAGCGGAAATCGTGTCCACCAATTCGCTCAATAGCGTGGACGGTGCGCGTTCGGCATCGCTGCGAATATCGCGCCCAATGTAGGACAAATAAAGCTGTTCGCGTGCCGATAAAATCGCTTCCAAAAACAAATAACGGTCGTCATCACGGCGCGAACGGTCGCCTTTGCGCGGTTGTTTGGCGATTAAGTCAAACGGTGCGGCTTTGGTGTTGCGCGGAAACGTGCCGTCATTCAATCCCAATAAACACAACATCTTAAACGGCAAAGAGCGCATCGGAACCATGCTGCAAAACGTGATGCCACCGCGCAACAAGCCTGCATCGGTTGGTTCGTCCAAGCTACGGCGAATGTGTTGGCAGGCAATGGGGCTGGATAATGGTTCGCTAAATTGGGCGATTTCGGCTTGCTCTTGCCAATCGTCCAAGGCTTTGCGCCACGTTTGCAAGGCGGCTTGTTGCGTGGTGTCGCCATCGCCCAATAAGGTTTGTGTGAACTGTTGCAAGCGTTCGCACCATTGCGCCACGCTGGCTGGTTGTTGCCATTGTTGTTTGGTGTGGGACAGGAATCGCACAAACGCGACAAAATTCGCCAAAATCGGCAAATGGTCGGGGTGGCTGGCGTGTGGTGCGATGTTTTGCCACGTTGCGCCTGATTGTGCAGGCTGCAACCAGCCCAAAACCAAGCGGTCTAGCCCTTGTTGCCATGTAAACAAATTATTGGCATCGCCATATTGGGCGCGTTCGCTGGCATCGCTGCCCCAGCGGATATTGAGTTCGGCAACCGCGCTGTGCAGCAAGGGCAAGTCGGCGCGGTTGATGTGCCATTGTTGCAACACGGGTTCGGTGTTGAGCAATGCCAACACTTGTTCCGCTTCAAAACGGCTGTTGAGCAAATCCAATGCTTGCGCCAAAGCATCAAGTGCAGGCTGCTTGCGCGTGAGTTTGACATCGGCAAGCGAATACGGCAAAGGCGCATCGGAATATTCGCCAAACACGCTGTCAATAAACGGCGCGTATGGCTCAATATTGGGGGTGAGTACGGCAATATCGTGTGGCTGCCAACTTGGGTTTTGCGCCAAAGCAAGCAAAATGCGGTCTTTTAAAATCTGCAATTCGCGCAACGGACTGTGTGCGCTGTGAATGTGCAGGCTGCTATCGGCGTTGAGCTGCACCATCGCTTTTTGTTCGGGCGACAAATCTTGCTGAACGTGGCGGACATAGTATTCGCCCACGTCCAAATTTTGTTGCAACACCGATTCGCGCAAATAAGCATCGTGCTGTGCCAACCAATCGTCATCGTGCGCCTGTTCGGGCAATACTAGCTGCTGGATTTGGTATTGCAAACTGTGCAGTAAATTGGGCGACTTCGCTTGCTCGGCAAATTGCTGATGTGCTTCATCTTGACGCGCTTCGGCAACGCTCAAATCGTTGAAAAAATCGCGCCCTTGTTTGCCCCACGATGCCAGCAATGGGTGTCCTTGCAACGATAAATCCACGTCATCGGTTTGCTGCAAAATTTGTGCAGGTTCAAGCAAATCGCCCCAATACATCGCACTGGGGTTGAGCGCAAAAATATGTACATCGCGCTGTTTGGCGATTTCTTGCAACAGTTGCAAATGCGATGGCGCAAGGGCAGTAATCCCAAACATTAAAATCCGCTCGGGCAGCCTGCGAATTGTTTGATTTGCCAACGAATCCATTAACACGCGCTGCATTTGCGCTCGATGCGGAGCGCGTTGTTCATCGCGCAACAATTCGCGCCAAATTGCCGCTTGCCATTGCTGTTCTTGGGCGCAATCTTCGCGCTGCGACAATTCCGCTACATTTTGTTGATTTGACCACGCTTCAATCCAATCGGGGCGATACATCAAATATTGGTCGAACACATCGGCAAGCTGTCGCGCTAACTGATACGCCGACATTTCGCCCTGCTGCACATAATCGCGCAACATTTCTTGTGCCGATGCCAGTTCGCTGTCTTCCGCAAAATGGCGCGATTGGAATAATTGCAGCAATCGCCATTGCATCACATCGCTAGAAAATGGGCTTAATTTGGGCGCATTGGGCAAGGCTTCGCGCATCAGTTGCCACGCCAGTTGCGCGGGCAATTCAAAGTGCAAATTGGCGGCAATGGGCGAATGCTGCGCCCAATATTGGTTGATGTAGCGGCGCATGCCTTGGCTTTGCACCAAAATGTATTCCGCCTGCAACGGGTGCGACAAAGGCTGCGATTGATGTAGGTTTAACATCATCTGCGCCAAGTTTTCGAGTTGGTTGGATTGATATAGGTGCAGCATAGCGAAGTCTCATAAAAACAAAAGCAGCCTGCATTTTAACCGAAATTAAAGTGCAGGCTGCTTTGCGGATTAAATTCAGGGTAGGGCGCAGCATAAATAGTGGAAAACAAAGTGCAGGCTGCTTTTATTGGTAACAAAAACCGAAAAAGCAGCCTGCACTTTTTATTTGCCTACTTATTTACCGTCCGCAGGCACAATTTTCGCTTGTTGCATCAATTTGCCCACAGCAGCCTGCACACGTTCTTGTTGTAATTCGTCGCGTACATTGTCGCGGATTTGGTCAAACGCTGGCACGGTGATTTTGCGTTTGTCGTTGGCATAGAACACCACAAAAATGCCTTCGCCTTTTACCGCATTGCGCGTGTATTCGCCTTTTTTCAGGTTTTGCACCGCTTCAAAAATTTTCGGGCGACCGTCTTTTAAATCCACCAAAGAAGTGTATTCATTCAACGCTGGCTGACCTGCTTTAACTGCTGGGTCAATGCTGTATTTTTTCGCCACATCGGCAAACGATTTTTTCGCGCCCAATTCACGAATCGCGGCTTTGGCTTGGTCTTCTTTGTCGGTTACGATTTCGCCCAGTTGCACTTCATCGGTGTTATGATAGCGTGATTTGATGTCGTCATAGCGTTTTTGCACATCGGCATCGCTCACAGGGTTTTTCTTGGCAACGTCTTGTGCATACACGTCCATCAATAATTGGTTTTGGAAACGCGCCCAGTTGCCTTTAAAGTCGGGCTGTTTGTCCAAGCCTTTTTCGCGCGCTTGTTTCAAAGCATCGGCTTCTACGGTTTTGTATTCGCTGGATTTGTCCAATTGCAAGCGTTTGGCTTCTTGCGTTACCACGGTTTCCAACACCACTTCGTTGGCAATGTATTGGCGCAATTCTGGCGTGTCTTGCACTTTGCCTTGACTTTGTTGCTGTACAAATTTAGCGCGCGCGTCCAATTCGCTGCTGTCGATTTTTGTGCCATTTACGGTTACAACGGTTTGTGCCAACACGCTGCCAGTCAATAAAGCAGCCGAAATCGCGGCAAATAAACGAGTTTTGTTCATATTCAATTCCTTATGTTAATGAAAATATTCAGTTGGGGTTTGCGCGTCAATGCTCAATGCGTGGATTTTGCCTGCATCAAACAACGGTGCAAAAGCAGCCTGCACCATGCGCCAACGTGCAATGCGGTTTTTTCCTGCAAACACGTCCGACACAATCAACACGGCATAATGTCCGCCGCCTTTGTTGCCTGCGTGTCCTGCGTGTAAATGGCTTTGGTCGGTAAACTCAAATACTTCGGCGTTGAAGTTTGCCAACAAAGCTGCCATTTGGTTTTGCATATCGCTCATTTTGGGAAGACTTTTTTGTAGGGTTTGATTAACACTTCGGCATACACGCCTGCTTGCACATAAGGGTCTTGTCCTGCCCATTCTTCGGCAGCGTCCAAGTTGTCAAATTCGGCAATAATTAGGCTGCCAGACATGATGTCGGGGTTATCGGGCATGGGGTTTGGGCCTGCGGTGAGCAAACGTCCTGCTTTGTCTAGCTCTTCCAAACGAGCCAAGTGAGCAGGTCGGGCTTCGGCACGCGCTTGGGCTGTGCCTTCCACATCGGTTGCCAATAGCATAAACAACATTATGAAGTCTCCTTGGGTAGATGACGGTAAAGATAAACGCCTTGTACGATGGAAAACAGCAAAATAATGAGCTTGTAGCCATAAAATTTAAAGTTTATCCAAATCGCTTCGCGTTCGGCGGTAAAGGGGTAGGCAATCGCTAAATTCAACGCGCCCAGTAAAAAGAAAAAGATTATCCACGCATACGATAGTTTTTGCCAAACGGCATCGGGCAAGTCTAATTCTTTGCCCAACAGCAAGCGCAAACCGTTTTTGCCGAGCAACTGCATCACGAGCATGGTTGCTGCCATTGTCCATGGCAACAGTGTGGTTGTGAGCATGATAAACGTGCGGTCGTTCAGCCAAATGGTCAAGCCACCAAACACGACAATAATCACAAGGCTAAACCATTGCATCGGTTCAAGTTTTTTGGCGGTGTAATAAGTATAAGCAGCCTGCACAATGCCTGCCACCACCGCCACAATCGTTGCGGTAACAATATTATTGGTGATTTTGTAAGTCGCAAAAAACAGAATAATGGTGATAAAATCGCTGAGTGCTTTCATAAAAGATGAGAATATTTAGCGTTTTAGAAAGGGCGTAATCATAACAGTGTGCAGGCTGCTTGCATACTTGAAACAGTGCAAAATTTGGTTACATCATCATTTTGACCAATATGTTTTTGAACAAGAAGCCTGCAATGCCCAGCCCCAATACCAAAAACAAAATAAACATTCCCAGCTTGCCGACTTTGGATTCCTTGCCCAAGTTGTAGATAATAAAGCCCAAAAAAATGATAAAGCCTGTTAAACAAATGCGTAATGCCCATGTGGCAAATTCGGCTTCTGACATGATGTGTTTTCCTGTTTTATGTGTGATGTGCAGGCTGCTTTTTCATGCAAATTTATGCCAAAAAGCAGCCTGCACTTTTATATTAAGTGATTTACTTCTGACTTGCTGCTAAAGCCTGTTCCAAATCCGCAATCAAATCATCGGCATATTCCAAGCCTACCGAAATACGGATTAAACCTTCGCTAATGCCAGCCGCCAATTTGTTTTCGGGCGACATTCTGCCGTGCGTGGTTGTCCAAGGGTGCGTAATGGTTGAGCGAACATCGCCAAAATTCGCAGTTTTAGAAAAAATCTCCACACTATCAATCACATTCCAAGCAGCCTGCACACCGCCAGCCACTTCAAACGCAATCACCATGCCGCCCGAGCTTTGCTGTTTTTGTACCAAATCGGCTTGCGCGTGATCGGGTAAACCTGCGTAGTACACCGCGTTTACATTTGGCTGACTGCGTAACCAAGTCGCCACTTTTTCTGCATTAGCGGCTTGTTGCTGCGTGCGGACAAAAATCGTTTCCGAACCGCTCAACAGCAACCACGCATTAAATGGCGACAAGCTCAATCCAGCCGAATTGACATACAACGCGATTTGCTTAATCAAATCCGCTTTGCCGCACACAATGCCACCCAAAGCGCGACCGTGTCCGTCAATGAATTTGGTTGCCGATTGAATGGTCAAATCCGCGCCCCAACGAAGTGGCTGTTGCACTGCTGGCGAGCAGAAACAGTTGTCCACCGCCAACAACGCACCGTGTTGCTGTGCCAATGCTGCCAATTTTTCCAAATCCGCCACTTCGTTCAATGGGTTAGATGGCGTTTCCAAAAACAGCATTTTGGTGTTCGGGCGAATGGCTTTTTCCCATTCCGATATATCGGTTTGCGATACAAAAGTCACTTCAATGCCAAAGCGCATTAAATGTCCTGTGATGAAGCCAGCCGTTGTGCCAAACAAACTGCGACTGCTAATCATATGGTCGCCTGCACTCAAAAACGTCAGCATTGCCGCTTGAATCGCCGCCATGCCTGTTGCCGTTGCGATGCCCGCTTCTGCGCCTTCCAAAGCCGCAATGCGTTGTTGAAATGCAGCAATAGTCGGGTTTGCCGTGCGTGAATAAGTGTAGCCGTCTTTGGTTTTGGCGAACAAAGCGGCTGCGTCTGCCGCGCTGGCTGCCATAAAACTGCTGGTCAAAAACAAGGCTTGTTGATGTTCGTTGAACGGTGTTTGCTCTTTGCTGGCACGAATCGCCAAGGTTTGTGGGTGTAGGTTTTTCATGTGATTTTCCTGATTTAAAGGGTGGAAAGGGCGTTATTGTGCGCCTTTTTAGCCCAGCTTTCAATTATAGTGGAATGAAATCGCAATGGTACGTTGTTGCCAACGCCTTTATGTACTTGATGTACACGGCAGGCGTTGTCGCCTTGTCCCATTTTTATTTCATTCCACTATATAATGCTGACTTCTATTTCCTAAACAATAAGGATAAACATCATGAAATGGACAGATACACAACGCATTGCCGAAGATTTGTTTGACACACACGGCGACAGCATAGACCCCAAAACCCTGCGCTTTACCCAGTTACGCGATTTGATTTTGGCATTGCCCGATTTTGACGATGACCCAGCGCGTTGCGGCGAAAAAATCTTGGAAGCCGTGCAGCAAGCGTGGATTGATGAAGTGGAATAAACGTAAAAAAATGTTGGTTATGTAAAAAATGACATAACTGCTTTGATAAACAAACAAATAGTGTTAGTATGCCAAAGTTTGTTGCTTAATAAATATCGTTATTATCATTTAATTTTGGTTAAACTTACTTTTAAATAGCAGGAAATTTTAGTTATGTCATTTTTTCAACAAACCAAAAAAGTTTGCATTGGTTTACTATTAAGTGCAGGATTGGCTTCACCTGTTTATGCCTTTGATACAACCGAAGATATCTTGGGTGATTTCTTGAAAAATCAACTGCCTGCGGTGCAATATTCTGCACAACCTGTGCCGTATAATCCAGCAACGATTCAACAGCAAGCGGCGTATGCAGGCCCATTGCTCAACGCGCAGTCTGCCTTGATTATGAACGCCAACACAGGGCAGATTTTCTATCAAAAAAATATGGATAATGTCCGTTCTATTGCTTCTATTTCTAAATTGATGGCGGCTATGGTGGTATTGGACGCACGTTTGGACATGAACCAACGCATCACCATTACCGAAGCGGAAATCGACCGTTTAAAAGGAACAGGCAGCCGTTTGTCTATCGGCACAACTTTGACACGCGGTCAAATGCTGCATTTGGGTTTGATGAGCAGCGAAAATCGTGCAATTCATGCTTTGGGTCGTACTTATCCAGGCGGTATGTCGGCATTTGTGCAAGCGATGAATGCCAAAGCGCGTAGTTTGGGCATGATGAACAGCCGTTTTTATGAGCCAACAGGGTTAGACCCACGCAATGTTTCAACTGCGCGTGAACTGAGTATGATGGTTCGTGCCGCAAGCCAATATCCACAAATTCGCCAATTAAGCACCGCGCAAAGTGGAGAGGCATATACCAGTACAGGCAAATTTGAACAGTACAAAAACTCCAATATATTTGTTCGCGAAGGCAACTGGAATATTACGGTACAAAAAACAGGTTATATTCGCGAAGCAGGTCGCTCTATGGTGATGCAAACGCAAATGGGTCGTGAGCCTGTGATTATTGTGGTTCTGGGTTCGCAAACAACCACAACTCGTGCCAACGATGCTCGTGCATTGAGCAGCATGGTGCAGCAATATCCAATGTAAACATTGGGCAAACAAAAATACACGCTTTCTGTAAAAAAGTGTGTATTTTTATGGTATAGTGAATTAAATTTAGATTAGTACAGCGTTGCCAACTCCCTTATCTAGGTGTACACGGCGGTCGTTGTCGCCTTGTCCTAATCTAAATTTAATCCACTATAATGACAAAACACAAAATGCAGGCTGCTTTTTGAGTAATCCCAAAAGCAGCCTGCATTTTATGATTCAACTTAACGAATGCGATTCAAACCCAGCGCATAAGTTTGTCCATTTTGCCACGCAAACCACCAATAAAGCCGTTGATTGGCATTTTTAGGATTGCTGATGCGACAAAAAGCAAACGCGATATTGTTGATACACGCCATCGGCATGGCTTGCAGCGATTGGGGTAGCAACGCTTTCCATTGACTCATTTGCTTGGTAGACGAATCTTGCAAACGACATTCGCCTTGACCATTGCACACACTTTTCCAAGCCTGATTGCCCAATTTGCCGTCCATGACCCATTGATTTTCTTGCAAATAGTAACGCTGAAAGGTGGAAGTGGGCTGCTGATTTTGATTGAGCAAAACATATTCGCTCGCATCATTTTTGTCCAATCCGCCTGCCCATGCGTTGCCACACAATAAAGCAGTTATCATCAATACTTTTAATGCTTTCATTACTTTACTCTTTGTTTTATCAAAGCTAGTCTAAACAATTACGCCAATTTCGCTTTAACCAAATCCTGCACCGCAGTCGGATTGGCCTTGCCTTTGCTGGCTTTCATCACTTGACCGACAATCGCATTCAACGCTTTTTCGTTGCCCGATTTGTATTGCTCAACCGCTTTCGCGTTGTTCGCCAACACTTCATCAACCATCGCTTCAATCGCGCCAGTGTCCGTGATTTGCACTAAACCATGTTTTTCAATGATTTGCTCAATCGTGGCATCGGGTTCAGCCCACATCGCTTCAAACGCTTTTTTCGCCAATTTGCTGCTCAATGTGCCGTCCGCGATTTTGCCAACCAACGCCGCCAAACGTGCTGCTGTAATTGGGCTTTGCGCCAACTCTAAACCTTCTTTGTTTAAAGTTGCTGCCAATTCGCCATTCATCCAGTTGGCAACCAATTTGCCTTGATTGCTCACGCTCGCCGCTTCCGTGAAAAAAGCAGCCTGCACACGCGAACCCGTCAGCAAACGCGCATCGTATTCGCTCACGCCAAATTCATTCACAAAACGTGCTGCCATTTCTTTTGGTAATTCAGGCATTTGCGCTTTGGCTTTTTCCATTTGCGCGTCCGAAATGATGACTGGCAACAAATCAGGGTCGGGGAAATAGCGGTAATCGTGCGCGTCTTCTTTCAGGCGCATCACGCGCGTTTCGCCTTTGTCGGGGTCAAACAACATGGTTGCTTGTTGCACCTTGCCGCCGTCTTCCAAAATCTCGATTTGAGCTTCCACTTCGTAATTAATCGCTTGCTCCAAGAAACGGAATGAGTTTAAGTTCTTGATTTCACGGCGTGTACCAAATTCCGCTTGACCTTTCGGGCGTACCGACACATTTGCGTCCACACGGAACGAACCTTCCGCCATATTGCCATCGCAAATATCCAACCAAGTTACCAAACCGTGCAAGGCTTTCGCATACGCCACCGCTTCGGCTGCCGAACGCATTTCAGGCTCGGAAACCACTTCCAACAAAGGCGTACCTGCGCGGTTTAAGTCAATGCCAGTCGCGCCGTTTAAGCCTTCGTGAACGGATTTGCCTGCATCTTCTTCCATGTGGGCGCGAGTTACGTTAATCATTTTCACGTCATCGCCAACCACGATTTCTAATTGACCATGTTCCACGATTGGCAAATCTAACTGGCTGATTTGATAGCCTTTTGGCAAATCTGGGTAGAAATAATTTTTGCGGTCAAACACATTTTTTTGATTGATTTTCGCGTTCAGAGCCAAGCCCAATTTAATCGCTTTTTCCACGACTTCGCGGTTCATCACAGGCAACACGCCAGGTAAAGCGCATTCTACAACGCTGGCATGAGCGTTCGGTTCTGCGCCAAACGCTGTGCTTGCACCGCTAAAAATTTTAGATTTTGTGTTGAGTTGAACGTGGATTTCTAATCCGATTACGGTTTCCCAAGTCATTGTTTTGTCTTTCTTTTGTATTTTAAAAGTTTTAAGAAATGGTGTTTCAGGCTGCCTTCATTCGCTTGTTCAATTCTTGAATCACGACGCTGCTGTTTGTGCCAAATGAAATGCCATCATTGCTTTGTATCATGCGTTCCAAATTCAGGTAAATGTGTTCGCCTTGTTGCGTGGTTATGATGATGCCGATGTCTTTATCATATCTTCTTCTATTATCTGCACGCTCAATGTACCAATGTACTGCTTTGGTAATATCTGTATATTGCAGGCTGCCTGAACGGGGATAAATGCAAAAGTGTAAGCCTTTGTTATCTAAATAAATAGTCTCTTCATTTTTTTGATACCATTGCCATATCGTCCATTTTTTGCTTATCAGCCAAATAATACCGAACACCAACAAAAATAAGGCAAGCTGATTAGCGGTCTCTGGACGAGTATCCGCAAACCATAACCATAATCCGCCACCGCAAAATCCTATCACAAATTGGCTACTTGCACTAATTTGGGGGAATGAATAAGTTAAAGTTTGGAGGAATGAATAAGTTAAAGGTTCAAATGACCATTGCTGCGCGGTATGTTTCATGGGTGTTTGGATAAGGGATTGGCAGGTTGCAGGCTGCTTTTTCGGGGCGAATTTTAACATTTTAGATAACGATTGCGTAAACAAAAATGCAGGCTGCTTTTTCGTATTTCAAAAGCAGCCTGCACTTTTTATTCAATCCAATTACAACGCATCAATCACCGCATTCAAGCTCACGCTTGGGCGCATGGCTTTTGCTGTCAATTCCGCGTTTGGTGCGTAATAACCGCCGATGTCCACAGGTTTTCCTGCGCCTGCTGCCAATTCCGCCAAAATTTGCGCTTCTTGTGCGGCTAATTTTTCTGCTACTGGCGCAAAAGTTTTTTGCAAATCAGCGTCTGTGCTTTGCGCTGCCAACGCTTGCGCCCAATACAAGGCGATGTAGAAATGGCTGCCACGGTTGTCCAATTCGCCCGCTTTGCGTTTTGGCGATTTGTCGTTTAACAATAATTGCTCGGTTGCTGCGTCCAACGTATCCGCCAACACTTGCGCTTTTGCGTTGCCTGTTTTTTGCGCCAAATGTTCCAACGACACCGCCAACGCTAAAAATTCGCCCAAGCTGTCCCAACGCAAATGGTTTTCTTCGTTGAATTGTTGAACGTGTTTCGGTGCAGAACCGCCTGCGCCTGTTTCAAACATACCTCCACCATTCATCAACGGCACGATAGATAACATTTTCGCGCTCGTACCCAATTCCAAAATCGGGAACAAATCGGTATTGTAATCGCGCAATACGTTGCCTGTTACGGAAATCGTGTCTTTGCCGTCTTTCATGCGTTTCAGGCTGGCTTTGCAGGCTGCTTCGGGGGCTAAAATTTGAATATCCAAGCCGTTGGTATCCAATTCGCCTAAATATTGTTTCACTTTTTTAATCAATTCAGCATCGTGCGGACGGCTTTCGTCTAACCAGAAAATGGCTGGCGTATCGCTCAAACGCGCACGGTTTACCGCCAACTGCACCCAGTCTTTGACAGGCGCGTCTTTGGTTTGACAGGCACGCCAAATATCGCCAGTTTCCACTTCGTGTGAAGTCAAAACATTGCCTTTGTCGTCAATAATTTCCACTTTGCCAGCCGATTGAATTTCAAAGGTTTTATCGTGCGAACCGTATTCTTCCGCTTTTTGCGCCATCAAGCCAACATTTGGCACTGTACCCATTGTGGTCGGGTCAAACGCGCCATTTTCACGACAAAAATCAATCGTAGCCGCGTAAATACCTGCGTAGCTGCTGTCGGGAATCACAGCTTTGGTGTCTTGCGCTTTGCCGTCTTTGTCCCACATACGTCCTGAATTGCGAATCATCGCTGGCATAGAAGCGTCCACAATTACGTCGCTTGGCACGTGCAAATTGGTAATGCCTTTGTCGCTGTCCACCATCGCCAAACTTGGCGCGTTGGCGTAGGCTTGTTCAATGGCTGCCTGAACACCTGCGCGAGTTTGCTCGTCCAATTTATCCAAGTTTGCTAATAAGTTACCAAAACCATTATTCACATTCACGCCAACGGCTGCCAACTGTTCGCCGTATTGCTCAAACACAGGCGCGAAAAACACTTTAACCGCGTGTCCGAAAATAATCGGGTCGGACACTTTCATCATGGTCGCTTTCATGTGCAATGAAAACAACGCGCCTTTGGCTTTTGCGTCCGCCACTTGCTCTTGCAAGAATTGCACCAACGCTTTTTTGCTCATGACGGTTGCGTCAATGATTTCACCCGCTTTTAAATTCAATAGTTTACGCAATTCGGTTTGTTCGCCTGATTGATTGGTAAACACGATTTTTACGGTTGTCGGTTCGGCAACGGTTACGGATTTTTCATTGTGGAAAAAATCGCCCGATTGCATGGTGGCAACGTGGGATTTGCTGTCTTTTGTCCATGCGCCCATGCTGTGTGGGTATTTTTTGGCGAAGTTTTTCACGGCTTTTGGCGCACGGCGGTCGGAATTGCCTTCGCGCAAAACTGGGTTTACAGCTGAACCTTTAATGCGGTCGTAATGTGCTTGAATGTCTTTTTCTTCATCGGTTTGCGGATTGCTTGGGTAGTTTGGCACAGCAAAACCTTTGGCTTGCAATTCGGTAATCGTGGCGTTCAACTGCGGCATTGACGCGCTGATGTTGGGCAATTTGATGACGTTGGCTTCGGGTTTGGTTACATAGTCGCCCAAAAACGCCAAATCGTCCGAGCGGCGTTGTTCTTCTTTTAAGTATTCTGGGAACGCCGCCAAAATGCGACCTGCCAACGAAATATCGGCAAGCTCAAACGCGATATCGGCATGTTTGCCAAAGGCGCGAATAATCGGCAACAATGATTGCGTTGCCAATGCTGGGGCTTCGTCGGTATGAGTGTAATAGATGGTGGACTTGCTCATGTAAAACTCCTGTGAATAAATGGATTTTTCTTGTTGAAAAGCAGCCTGCACTTTGTTGGGATACGCGATGCAAGTGCTGTGTGATTATGGCATATTTTTACCTATCTTTGCATAAAAAGCAGCCTGCACTTTTTGTAAACACACAAAAAAGTGCAGGCTGCTTTTAAATCGTACAAAAAACTTACAACCCAGCTCCCAACCCATTCGCAATATCGCGCACGGCGGTTACATACATACGGCTGTGATTGTATTGCCACACCACATAAAAATTATTCAAACCAATAAAATATTCAAACTGATTGGGCGCGACTTCCAAGCGAAACAGCAAGGCGCGTTCATTATCGTTCACCGCTTGCAAAGGCTGCACCCCCATTTGACGCAGCTGCCTCACCGTGTAATTGAGTGCAGTTTTTTCATCAATCAACGCCTGAATTTGTGGCGACGGATTGATACGCGCAGGCACAATCATGCGTCCGCCCGTTTGCCAGCCGTGTTGTTTCATATAATTTGCTACCGATGCTGCCACATCTGGCACATTGTTCCAAATATCGCGCGTACCATTGCCGTCATAATCCACCGCCCACTTGCGAAAGCTAGACGGCATAAATTGCGGCATACCCATCGCCCCAGCAAAACTGCCGACAAAACCAAACGCATCGCGGCGTTCTTCTTGCGCCAGTTTCAAAAATTCGCCCAATTCCTGCTGAAAAAACGCGCCACGACGCGGATAATCAAACGCCAAAGTCGCTAAAGCATCGGCAACAGGAATATTGCCCTTGTTTTTGCCATAATTCGTTTCAATGCCCAAAATCGCCACGATTAACTGCGCTGGCACGCCATAACGCGCGGCGGTATGGTCAATCGGGTGGCGGTTTGCCGTATAAAAACGCTGCCCAGCTTGAATTTTGCTCGCATCGCCATTGCCTTTGCGAAATTCATACCACGGACGGCTGGTGGCAGGTCTGTCCATAATCTGAATAATGTTGCCGCGATAGCCCACACGCGCAAAAAATTGTTGCATATACGCCATATCCAAGCCATTGACTTGATTTTGATAACGCATAAACGCCTGTACATTGGGGTTGGCTAAATAGCCTGTTTGCGCGACAGACGGTGCAGCTTGATTGAAAAATGGTGCAGCGTTGGACGCGGTTTGTTGTTGTGATTGCGTTTGCACTTGGCGCACAATTTCCATTAGTGGGTCAGTGGATTGTGTAATCGGTGCAGGCTGCTGTTCGCTGGAACAAGCGGCGGTTGCCAATAAAGCTAAAGTCAAAAGTTTGTTTTTGCTCATTGATGTCTTTCGTTGCGTGCGTGTCAAATAGCGTGTGTGTATCACAGCCGTGCATTTATATGCGGTATGTCTTGGGCGAAGAAATGATAGATGCAAAATACGTCCACAAAACGTACACGAAAAAATACAGCGAGTTAAGCATTAAACCTAACTCGCTGTTTTATCTGGCTCCCCGAACTGGGCTCGAACCAGTGACCTGCGGATTAACAGTCCGTCGCTCTACCGACTGAGCTATCAGGGAATAAGCTGCGCATTATATAGCAAATTTCCTCATCGTCAAGCAGAAAAATCAAACAATTCTATTTTTTCTTGATTTATCAGACTTTTTTGTTTGCACGATACGAGCAATCTGCAATGCCACGCCAGCGCCAATCATGTCTGCCAGCGCGTCCCACACATCACCTTGTCGCGTTTGTGTGAAGAAATATTGCGCCAACTCGGTGCAGGCTGCCCAAATGCTCGCTAAAATCATCAGCCACAAAAAGGGAATTGGTCGTTTCGCGCTCAACCAAATTTTGCTGCACAACCAAAATTGCGCGAAAAACAGTAAACAATGCGCCAATTTATCAAAATGCGGAAAAGGTGGCGCGTTTTGTCCTGTTGCTTCACGAAAAATCAGCGCATAAATGCTGGCGGCTGCCCACGCTATCGCAGCGATGAGCCATTTGTTTTTTGGGATAATCATGCGGATTCGTCAATAAATTGTTGGCAAAGCTGCGCGAGTTTAGTGAATTTGCCGCCACGCTGTTGTAAAACCTGTTGCCATTGTTGGACTTCGGCAACGCTGGGCGCATCGTCTAGGCTGCATTCTTCTAGCAAAAATTGCAAAACTTCTTGCACTTCGCCATAGCTTTCGGTTTGGATAACTTGATTTAATTCGCTGTTCATGGTGCAGGCTGCTTTGGTAGAAAACGGGCATTGTAGCGTAATTTGGCAAGCATGGCAGTTTTGTGGGAAAATTAGCGCGTTTTGGATTTTATAAAGGGACTGGCGATGCTGGATAGGGAAGGTTATCGCCCCAACGTGGGTATTATCTTGACCAATCAAGATAACCAAGTGTTTTGGGGTAAGCGTGTCAAAGAAAATTCGTGGCAATTTCCGCAAGGCGGCATCAAACCAGGCGAAAGTCCTGAAACGGCGATGTATCGCGAATTGCTAGAAGAAGTCGGCTTGCTGCCACAGCACGTTAAGATTTTGGGCAGAACGCGCGATTGGTTGCGCTACGATGTGCCTACCAGTTGGATTCGGCGCGAATGGCGCGGTTCGTATCGTGGGCAAAAGCAAATTTGGTTTTTATTGCGCTTGGTGGGGCAAGACAGCGATGTGCATTTACGCGCCAGCAGTCAGCCAGAATTTGACGATTGGCGATGGTACGAATATTGGGCACCCATTGACGAAGTGATTATGTTTAAAAAACAAGTGTATGAATCGGCTTTAACCGAATTGTCGCGTTTTTTGCGCGGATTGGAAAGTTTGGGCGAATACCATGCTCGCAGTTTGGAATTGCGTTTGCAGGCTGCTTCGGCGCAACAAAAGTAAATAAAAAAACAGAATAGACACTAAATCTATTCTGTTTTTTGTATTTAGCAGGGCGATAAATTATGCCATTGCTTTGATTTTTGCAGACAAGCGGCTTTTATGACGCGCTGCTTTGTTTTTGTGGAACACGCCTTTGTCAGCGATGCGATCCAATACTTTGGTGCTGTCGCGGAAAGTTGCTTGTGCAGCCGCTTTGTCGCCTGCTTCAACGGCTTTCAATACTTTTTTAACCGCAGTACGGAATGCAGTACGCAAGCTCGCGTTGTGTGCACGGTTTTTCAACGATTGACGAGCACGTTTGCGTGCTTGTGCGCTATTTGCCATAGTGTTTACTCCTGAATTGGAAATTGATGAATACTAGAAACGCGCTATTCTAAACGCTAAGTGTGCATAAAGCAAGCATAATACTATTATGATTGCTGGAATAGTTGGTTTGTGCTAGATTGCCTTTGATTTGATTGGAAAGAAGCTGGGGTCAAAATGGCTAAAAATAGAAATGTTGCGTCTTACCGTTCGGCTGGATTCACGTTAATGGAAGTGTTGGTGGCAGTGGCAATCGTGGGGATTTTGGTGGCGTTTGCGTATCCGATGTATCAAGAATCGGTAAAAAAAGGGCGGTTGAGCGATGTACAAAAGGCGTTGCTGGATAACGCACAGGCATGGGAGCGTCATTACGCATCGCATGGCAATTTCCGTAAAACATCGCGCTTGTGGATTGATTTGCCGATTCGGGAAACGGACTTTTTTTGTATTCGTCCGCAAGGTGCGCCGCGTGGTGCAACACATGACGGGCAATTTGCGTTTAAGGCGGTTGCGCTGAATAAACAGCAAGAACCACGCGCTTTGATTTTGAATCAGGATTTGACGATGTTGCTGTGCGAAAGTACAACATCGGCATGCAGCGAAACCGATTTTTTTGCGAACCCTAGTCGTGCGGATAAAAATTGTCGAGCGTATCCGTAATATTATAGTGGATTAAATTCAAACTAGGACAAGGCGACAACGACCGCCGTGTACATCTAGTACATAAGGGAGTTGGCAACGCTGTACTAGTTTGAATTTAATTCACTATAAAAAGCAGCCTGCACTTTGAATCAATAATAAAGTGCAGGCTGCTTTTTATGCGTTGGATATTATTTTTCGCGGCGATAAAAAATGCTGTTCAAATACAAGGCTTTGTTTTCTTGTATCAACACCAAACAAATCGCAGCAAGGGGTAGGGCGATGAGCATACCAACAAAGCCAAACAGTTGCCCAAATGCCATTAACGAGAAAATCACCCAAAATGGCGATAGTCCAATTTTGTCGCCCACAATTTGCGGCGTGATGAAAAAGCTTTCCAAAAATTGTCCGATACCAAACACGCCCCAAACGGCGAACAGTCCTGTCCATGAATCAAATTGCAATACGGCGGCAAGCGTGGCAAGCAGCAAGCCTGTGAACGCGCCCAAATAGGGGATAAACACCAAAATGCCTGCCACCATACCAATGGAAAAGCCCGAATCCAAGCCTGTGAGCATTAAGCCTGTGCCATATAGCACGCCCATGATGAGCATAACCATGAGTTGTCCGCGCAAAAATTCGCCCAAAATGCTGTCCATATTGCGTGTAATGCGTTGATAAGTCGCTAAATATCGGCGCGGTACCATGGTGGTGATGCCTTGTTCCCAGCGCGACCAGTCCAGCAAAAAGTAGTACAACAACAAGGGCAATAACACTAGGTTGCCAATGCCTGCTGCCAACGCGCCGCCTTGTTGCATCACAGCTGGCAACGCGCGTTGCAGGCTGCTTTGTATGCCTGCCGTATTGCTGCGTAGCCAGTTGGCGATGGTTTTTTCGTTGAGCGCGATGTGTCCGCCAAATTTTTGGTTAAACCATGGCACGAGTTTGGTTTGGACATAGTCCACCAGTTTGGGGATTTTTTGCACAATGCTTTGGAATTGCTCTACCAGCATGGGAACGATGACCAGCAGCAAGCCGATAATCACAAAAAAAGCAAATAGCATCACCCACATAGATGCACGGCTGCGGTGTATGCCGAGTTTTTCTATTTTGCTGACCAAGGGATCTAAAATGTATGCCAACACGGCGGCGACAATGAACGGCGTGAGTACGTTGCCTAGCAAATAGAAAGCCAGCAGCAAGCCACCGATGAGCAGCAAACCAAAGAACCATGGCAACCATGGACGTTTTTTGTGGGGGATATACATGATTTATCCTTTTGATTCAAAAGCAGCCTGCATTTTTTCAACTTGCTGCCACGCTTCCAAAATAAGTTCTGGGCGATTATCGCGCAATAAATCGGCATCGGATAGCATTCTGCGCCAAATTTTCGCGCCGTTTAAACCGTGCGTTAAACCGAGATAATGGCGCACCATGTGGCGCAAAATCGTGCCTTGTTGGCGCGAAAGTTGTTGTGTGGCATAGTTGTATAGCTGTTGTGTGATTTGTTCGCGCGTGGGTGCAGGCTGCGTTTCGCCGTAAAATAGCGTGTCCCAATCGTGCATAATATAAGGATTGTGATACGCTTCGCGCCCCATCATTACGCCATCAACGTGTTGTAAATGTTCGGCAATTTGCGTGTTGGTTTGCACGCCGCCGTTGATGATGATTTCCAAATCGGGGAACTCCTGTTTTAGGCGATAGACAAAATCGTAGCGCAACGGCGGAATTTCGCGGTTTTCTTTGGGCGACAAGCCGTCTAGCCACGCATTTCGCGCATGAACAATAAAGGTGCGACACGCGGTTTTGTCGTGCAGGCTGCCGACAAAATCGGCAAGCGGTTGGTATTCGGTTTGTTTGTCGATGCCAATGCGGTGTTTAATTGTGATAGGGATAGCTGGCACAGCGTCTTGCATGGCATTGAGGCAATCGGCAACCAAGTTCACGTCCAACATCAAACACGCGCCAAACGCGCCTTTTTGCACACGCGGACTGGGGCAACCGCAGTTTAAATTGATTTCGTCATAGCTATATTGCGCGGCTTTTTGCGCGGCTTGCGCCAACAAAGTCGGCTCGCTGCCGCCCAGTTGCAAGGCGACAGGGTTTTCGCATTCGTTGCGCTGTAAAAAGCGGTCGGGGTCGCCGTACACAATCGCACCTGCGTTTATCATTTCGGTGTATAGCCAAGTGTGGCGCGTGATTTGGCGTGCCATGTGGCGATAATGACGGTCGGTCCAATCTAGCATCGGCGCAACGGATAGCGTGCGTTTGGGTAAAGAAGTTTGGGTATTCATATTGCTGTTATAATGCAAAAAGACAGCTTTCAGAGAAAAGCTGCCTTTCATGGTTGTATGGTCTGGAAAGGAATTAAGCGGCTTGAATATTAGCGGCTTGTTTGCCTTTTGGGCCTGTTGTTACATCAAAAGAAACTTTTTGACCTTCTTTCAATGTTTTGAAGCCTTCCATGTTGATTGCAGAGAAGTGTGCGAACAAATCTTCACCGCCCTCGTCAGGAGTAATAAAACCGAAGCCTTTTGCGTCGTTGAACCATTTAACAATACCAGTTGCCATAAAATGCTACTTTCTAACTAAAAAATGAAAAAATCGCGATTGGCGACTTCACTAAACCACTTGTGCAGGCTGCCTTTCGCTGACTGCGATTGTTACCGAGTCGTTAACTTACGTCAAGTTTTATTTGGGGAAAGTGCTAATTTTCATTAAAATAACACTAAATACAACAAAAATAGGAATTTTTATGCCAATACAGTTGAATGTTAATCAAAGTAAACAAAAACTGTCGCCGCCCAAACGCTATGCGGTGTTTTTGCTCAACGACCATTACACGCCTATGGATTTTGTAGTGGAAATTTTGATGGATATTTTTCACATGCCACACGATAAAGCCGAAAAAACCATGTTGCAAATTCACCACGAGGGCAAAGGTTTGTGTGGCGTGTACACGCGTGATATTGCCGAAACCAAACAACAACAAGTGTTGTGGCTGGCAGACGATGCTGGTCACCCACTTATGTGCAGCATTCAGGAAACGTCCGTATGATTTCATCTCAATTAGAACCGATTTTGCAAGCCATGTATGAAGAGGCGCGTATCAGCCGTCATGAACTGGTGGGCTTGGAGCATTTGCTGCTGGCTTTGATTCAGGGCGACCCCAATGTTGCCGATGCTTTGCGCGAACACAGCGCGGAATTTTCGTTGCTGCTGGCACATTTGCGCGAAAGCATAGACGAAAACACGCCCACTTATCCGCCGCATATTCCCAGCCACAAGATTGACCCACAGCCGACTATTGGCTTTCAGCGCGTGGTGCAGCGAGCGATGATTCATGTGCAACAGTCATCGCAAACCGAAGTACAGGCTGCCGATTTGTTGCTGGCGTTGATGCAGGAAGAAGAATCGCCTGCGGTATTTTTATTGCAACTGCATGGCGTGGAGCGCAAAGATTTGTTGCGCTATTTTTCGCATGGCACAAGCAGCCTGCACTCATCGCAGCATCATGATGATGACGATGACAGCAATCTTGCCGATAATCCATTGGAAGCCTACACCGTAAACCTGAATGCCGAAGTGCAGGCTGCTCGCATTGACCCCTTAATCGGGCGCAAAATGGAAATGGAGCGCGTATTGCAAATTTTGTGTCGCCGCCGCAAAAACAATCCGCTTTTGGTCGGCGAAGCTGGCGTAGGTAAAACCGCATTGGCGGAAGGTTTGGCATATTTAATTGAACAAAAACAAGTGCCTGAAGTGTTGGCAAATGCAACTGTTTTCGCGTTGGACATGGGCGCGTTGTTGGCTGGCGCAAAATATCGTGGCGATTTTGAAGCGCGTTTGAAAGCGGTGCTGAAAGAATTGGTAAAAGTGGAAAATGCGGTTTTATTTATTGATGAAATTCATACGGTTATCGGTGCAGGCAGCACGCAAGGCAACAATATGGACGCAAGCAATTTGCTCAAACCTGCGTTGGCGAAAGGGCAACTGCGCTGCATTGGCGCGACCACTTACGAAGAATATCGCACCGTGTTCAACAAAGACCACGCGCTGAGTCGCCGTTTTCAAAAAATTGATGTGGTTGAGCCGACTGTGGCGGAAACGGTGCAAATTTTGCAAGGTTTGCGCCCGATGTTTGAGCAACATCACAGCGTTGAATATTTGGACGAGGCGTTTCAGGCAGCCGCCGAATTGTCGGCAAAATACATCAACGAGCGTTTTTTGCCTGACAAAGCCATTGATATTATTGACGAAGCAGGCGCGGCGCAACGAATCGCGCTGCCTGAAAATCGTTTAACGCAAATCAACAAGGCGGAAATTGAGCGCATTGTCGCCAAAATCGCCCGAATCCCTGAAACAACGGTTTCGCACGATGACAAACAGGTTTTGAAAACGCTTGCCGATACGCTGAAACGCAAAGTTTTTGGGCAGGATAATGCGATTGAAGCGCTGGTTTCTGCTGTGAAAATGTCGCGTTCGGGTTTGGGGCTGCCTGAAAAACCGATTGGCAGTTTTCTGTTTAGCGGTCCGACTGGCGTGGGTAAAACGGAAGTGGCGAAACAGTTGGCGGCGGAATTGGGCGTGCCGTTGCAACGCTTTGATATGTCTGAATATATGGAAGCGCATGCGGTTTCGCGTTTGATTGGTGCGCCACCAGGCTATGTGGGTTTTGAACAAGGCGGTTTGCTGACGGAATGTATTAACAAACAGCCGCATTGTGTTTTGCTGCTAGACGAAATTGAGAAAGCGCACCGCGATATTTACAATGTGTTGCTGCAAGTGATGGACGCGGGCAAATTGACGGATAACATGGGACGCAGTGCGGATTTTCGCAATGTAATCATCATCATGACAACCAACGCAGGCGCGGAAGCGTTGAGCAAACCGAGTTTTGGTTTTACCAGCAAACGCGAACGCGGCGATGAAATGGTGGACATCAAAAAATTGTTTACGCCTGAATTTCGCAATCGTTTAGATGCGATTATTCCGTTTGCGCCATTGTCGCCTGAAATCATTGCGAAGGTGGTAGATAAATTTTTGGCGCAGTTGGCGACGCAGTTGGCGGATAAAAAAGTGGTGGCAGAATTTGGCGATGTGATGCGTAACCATTTGGCAGCAAAAGGTTTTGACCCACAAATGGGCGCACGTCCTATGCACCGTTTGATTCAAGAGCAAATTCGTAAGGCGTTGGCTGATGAATTGTTGTTTGGCAAATTGACGGACGGCGGTTTTGTGTTGGTGGATTGGGACGAGAAGGCGCAGAAAGCGAAATTGTCGTTTAAAAAACCGCGAGTTAGCCGCAAGAAAGCGGAATTGGCGTAAACCAAATCAAAGCAGCCTGCAATCAATTTGTTAAAGTGCAGGCTGCTTTGAATCAATCAAAAAAGCAGCCTGCACCACTTAATCCCATATAATCCACATTCTTACATTTTTACCGAGTACCCCATCATGACCCCAATTCTCCCCACACCCACCCAAGTTCACGACTGCACGCTGCAACTTGCCGCAGGCAAACCCACCAGCTATCCCGAATTGGTGCAAGGCTACGCGCAACTGCGTTTGGCGGATTTTAGTGCTATGTTGGTTGAATGGACTTTGCCGCACGATGCCGCCCATTCGCAGCCTTTGCCGCAAGTTGCCGAAGCTATTAAACAGCCCGATTTGTCGCCCGAACAAAGCGCGAAACTGCTCGCGTGGCTGCAACAGCAAACGCAACAAGGACAACGCACGGCTGCTTTGTATTGGGCATATTTGCTTGCCAAAGGTTTGTTTACCGAACAGCAGCCACAAAAAGCCGCCAAAATCGCGCAATATTTCGCGCAACAAGGCGATTGGCGCGCATCGCGTTTGCTGGGCGAAATGCTGGCGGCTGCACCATTGGCTGCGCCTGTATTGCTGCAACAAGAATTGCAAGCAGCCTGCACCGAATGGCAAAAAACACACCCACAACACAGCAACGAACAAGTGCAGGCTGCTTGCGAACGTTTTTGCCAAGCCCCAATCGCGATTAAACATCGTGCCAAGCAATATTTGGAACAGGCAATCGCACAAGGCAGCCCAACCGCGCCACAGCGTTTGCGTGGACTGACCGCGCTGGGCTTGTTGAGCGCACAAAACGCGCCCAAACGTCATCAAAGCATTGCCGATTTTTTGGAACTGCAACTCAACGCCAGTCAGCCAATTCACGATGCCAATGACGACCCCGATATTCTCGTGTTGCCCGACCACATTTACTTGCCTGTTGCCGACGATGACGAACGTCCAACGTGGTACAAACCAGCCATGTATGGCGCATTTGCCTTGTTTGCTCTGATTGTATTTACCGTGTTCGCCAAACTCTTTTTTATCCGATAAAGATTGCTTATGAGCCACGATTTCACGCTCCTAAACGTTCCCCTAGTTGCCACTAATTTGATTGAAGCCAGCGCAGGTACGGGCAAAACATGGAATATTTCCGCCCTGTTTGCCCGATTGGTGCTGCTGGAACAAATGCCTGTGGACAAAATCTTGGTGGTTACGTTTACCAACGCCGCCACCGCCGAACTCAAAACCCGATTGCGCGACCGTTTGGGCGAAGCCTTGCACGTGTTGCACAAAATGCAAGCTCCGTTTGGCGCAACCGAAGTGCAGGCTGCTTGCGAACAATACGCGCCCAAATCGGCAGATTTCATGAGCAAATTGGTGGAACAAGCCCTGCAAAAAGAATCGCGCGAACGCTTAATGATGCGACTCAAAGCCGCGTTGAGCCAGTTTGACCACGCCGCCATTTACACCATTCACAGCTTTTGTCAGCGCGTGTTGCAAGATTTCGCGTTTTATTGCCAAGTCCCTTTTCAAATTGAATTGGACGAAGACAGCACGCCCAGCCCGATTGCGGCGCAAGACTTTTGGCGCGAACAAGTGGCGCACCACGAACAACTGGCGCAGATTGTGTATCGCCATAAAAAAAATCCACAGCAACAAGCCGCAGCATTGGCTTCGTTTGTGGGGCGAACTTATTTGCACACGCGCCCCATGGCATACACTTTGCGCGATTGGCAAGCAGCAAACGAAGGTTTTGTACGCGCATGGCAAGACACGGCAAATCAGCTTGATGCGATTGAAAGCGCGTGGGAAAAATTGCAACCGAGTTTGCCCAAAAATAGCTATCAGCCCGATGATTTAAAAAGCTATATCCAACAATGCCATGACTGGAAAAGTGCAGGCTGCTTGCCCGATGTAAACATTATTTTGAAGCTGTTTTTTAATAGCAAAAACGAAAACAAATTCAGCCTTGCCACGCTAACCGACAAAGCCAAAAAAGACTTCAAAGGCAAACAAGACCCTGATGCTTTGGACTGTTTAAGCCGCACTTGGGGCGAATGGGCAAACCACGCACAAATCTTGTCAGCCAGCGAAGGCGATGTGTTGATTAACGTGGCAATGGATTTGCTCCACGCTATTCGCCAGCAAAACGAAGCCGACAAACAAAAGCAGCCTGCACGTCAATTTGACGATTTATTACTAGACGTGTTCAACGCGCTGCAAACCAATCGCACCCATGCCACCGCGTTGGCACAAGCCATGTCGCACACTTGGCAAGTGGTGCTGATTGACGAATTTCAAGACACCGACCCGTTGCAATATGGCATTTTTTCTCGCGCCTTTATGCAAAGCAGCCTGCACACAGAAAACGCGCCCACCGTGTTTATGGTTGGCGACCCAAAACAGGCAATTTACAATTTTCGTGGCGCGGACATTTTTGCCTATTTGCAAGCTGCAGAAAACGTGTCGCCCGAACAACGCTACACTTTGCGTACCAATTTCCGCAGCCATGCGCGATTGGTCAACAGCGTGGGTGCATTGTTCGCCAAACCGCAACCGTTTGTGTTGCCCAATTTGGCATACGAAACCGTGCAAGCGCATCGATCAAACAGCCATTTGTCGCCCCAAGAAGCGGCGGTGCGCGTGCGTTGGCTCAACGATTTAAGTTTGGATAAAACCGAAAAAACCGATGCCTTGCAACACACGTCCGCCCAATGGTGCGCCAGTGAAATTGCCTATGCCTTGCATCGCGCAGGGCAGGGCGAATTGCGTTTAAAAGACAAACCGCTACACGCTGGCGATATGGCTGTGCTGGTGCGAACCCGCCAAGAAGGCGCAATGGTGCAGCGCGAACTCAAACGCCTAAACGTGCAAAGCGTGTTGTTGAGCCGTGATAGCGTGTTCCAAGAAGACGAAGCGCGTGCTGTGTATGCTTTGTTGGCATTTTTCTTGAATCCGCAGCAAACGGCGCATTTGGTTTATGTGCTTGCAGGCTGCTTGTTTGGCTACACCGCGCAACAGTTGTGGGCTTTGCAACAAGACGAACGCGCATTAAGCGAATGGGCAGACGAAGCGAGCGTTGCCTTACAAAAATGGCAAAAAGTGGGCGTGTATGCAGCGGTGCAACATTTTTTGCAGCAACACGATGTCATCCAAAACCTGCTCGCTGCTGGCAACGACCGCACTTTGACCAATTTGGGGCAAGTGCTGGAATTGCTGGCTGCCGAAGAAGAAAGCGGACGTTTGCCAGCCGCCTTGTATCAATGGTTGCAACAAGAAATCGCTGCCACGCAAGACGGCGACAGCAACGAAAACCGCGCCTTGCGACTGGAAAGCGATGAGCAACTGGTCAAAATCGTAACCATGCATGCATCAAAAGGCTTGCAATATCCGATTGTGTATTGCCCGTTTGTATGGCGTGGCAAAGGCAACAAGGGCGACGATTGGCAAGTGTTGCAAGGCGAATCGGGCAGTACTTTGTTGCACAAAAACCAAATGACCGATGCCGACAAAGAACAGGCGCAAAAAGAGCGGTTGTCGGAAGATTTGCGTTTGCTGTATGTGGCTTTGACTCGCGCCGAAGAGCAATTGGTGCTGTATTTGGCGGCACACGAAAACACGCATCATCACCCGTTTTATTATTTGTTAGACGGTGATGCGCACAAAACATGGTCTGGTGCAAAAGTGCCAGCGCACGCCTATCGCCAAATTTGGCAACAATTCGTACAGAAGCAAAACGCAGAAACTACCAGCTTTGAATGGGACGAAACACCGCAGGCTGCTTTGTTGTGGACGCAAAACGGCAAAAGCAGCCTGCACATTCAGTCGGATAGCGACACGGTTTATCAAGCGCAAACCGTTGCCACGCGCCATTATGCGCCAGTTGTGTTTAGCAGTTTTACCGCGTTGAGTTCGCATCAACACGCGCCCGAAGCGTTGGCAAACACAGACGAAGCCGAGCGCAAATGGGACATTGCGGTGCAGGCTGCTTTACCCAGCGAAACGACATCGCTACCAATCCAAAACGATGATATTTGGGACATGGCGCACTTTCCGCGTGGCGCAAAAGCAGGCGTGTGTTTGCACGAATTGCTGGAATATTTTCCGTTTGGTCAGCCAGCCGAAAAACACAGCGAGCGCATTGTGCGCGTGTTGAATCGCCATCAAATTGCCGATGCCGAAAACTGGTTGCCAGCCGTGTGCGATATGCTAGACAAAGTGCGCCAAACACCGCTGGTAAACGGCATACGTTTGTGCGATTTGTCGCGCCAAGAGTGGCTTAACGAAATGGCATTTTTGTTTGAAATAGAACAATTTAATTTGGTTGATGTGCAAAACTGGTGCAAGCAAATGAACTTGTCGCCCGAATGTGTGCAGGCTGCTTTGTCGCTCACGTTCCGCCAGTTAAGCGGTTTTTTGAATGGCTTTATTGACACGCTGGTTTACACGCAAAATCAAGCGTTGGTGATTGACTACAAATCCAATTATTTGGCGGATTATTCGCCTGCGTCGCTGAATCCAGAAATCGCCAAGCATCACTATTATTTGCAAGCCTTGATTTATGCGATTGCTACGGCGCGTTATCTTCGTAGCCGCCAATGTTGCCCCGATGTGATTGCGGTACGCTATGTGTTTTTACGCGGCGTGGACGGCAGCAGCCAACAAGGCGTGTGGGCGTGTGATGTGCCTGTGGCTTCGTTGGCGATGTGGTTGTGATGGGGATTTTTGTATAAAAGTTGCTTAAACAATATGTTTGCGTTATGATTTGCGGACATTCAAAGAGACCAATGTGGGTGAACTATCCAAGTGCAGTAACCAATCTGCTACCCACTACGGTCGTTTTTTTACGCCTAAAATAAGTGTATGGATATGAATAATTCTTTTGCTGTGTTGATTGATGCAGGCTTTGCCAAACGAAAAATCAAGGCTCAACTGGGGCAGACTGCACAAGCCGATGACTTTGTGAAACTGGTGCAACGTATTCAAAATAATCCGTATTTGCAAAACAAAAATTTGTATCGTGTGTTTTATCAAGATTCAAAAATATCATTTTTTTAAAGGAAAAACATGAAAGACCAAAACAATTTATGCTGGCTAGACATGGAAATGACTGGCTTAAACCCCGATACCGATAAAATCATTGAAATCGCGATGATTATTACCGACAAGCATTTAAACGTGTTGGCGCAATCGCCCGTGTATGCCATTCATCAAAGCGATGAAATTATGAATGGCATGGACGAATGGTGTACCACAACCCATGCCCGAACAGGCTTAACCCAGCGTGTCAAAGAATCCACATGGACAGAAGCGCAAGTGGAAAGCGAATTGCTCGCGTGGATGCAGCAATGGTTGCCCGCAAACACCACGCCCATGTGCGGCAACACCATTCATCAAGACCGTCGTTTTATGGTGCGCCACATGCCACGCTTGGAAGCCTTTTTCCACTACCGCAATTTGGACGTATCTACGCTCAAAGAGTTGGCAAAACGCTGGAATCCTGCGGTGTATAAAGGCATAGTCAAAAAAGGCTCGCATCAGGCGTTGGACGATATTTTGGAAAGCATTGAAGAATTGCGCTATTATCGCGCCACGTTTTTGCGTGTGGACGAATAAAAAAGCAGCCTGCCCCTTTTATACTCAAATCTGAGATTTGGACAAAAGGGGCAGGCTGCTTTTCTTAACCACGATTTACGTTGATAAGCATTCCTGTTAAGATGCCGTCACTCATTTTTTCAACCAAATACAAGGAAAAAATCATGACCGTATGCAGTATGACAGGCTTTGCCCACGCTTCTGCCGAATGCGCTGGCAAACGAATCGATTTAGAAATTCGCTCGGTAAACCACCGCTTTTTAGACGTGCAATTCAAAATCCCCGACGATTTGCGCGTGCTAGAAAGCGGAATGCGCGAAACCATCAGCAGCAAAGTCGCGCGTGGCAAATTGGAATGCCGTATTCAATTAAGTAACGCACAACACAGCGCAGGCAGCCTGCACTTAAATCAGCAACTCATCAACGAATTGGCAGACATCAACAGCAAATTGCGTAAAAAACACAAAGATTTAAGCAAATTAAGTGTTTCCGATATTTTGCGCTTCCCTGGGGTCATCGCCAGTGCAGAAATAGACAGCGAAGAGCTGCACCAAGTCATCAACCAATTATTAGACCGCGCTTTGGACGACTTTATCGCCGCTCGCCAACGCGAAGGCAGCAAATTACAAGCGCACATTGTGGAGCGTTTGGATTTGATGGAAGCGATTGTCGGCGCGCTAGAAGACTTGTTCCCCAGCCTATTGCAAAGCCACATCGCTCGCAGCCGCCAACGCCTTGCCGAAGCCGTTGCCCATGTGGACGAAGACCGCCTAAAACAAGAATTTGTGTTGTTCATGCAAAAAGCCGATGTCGATGAAGAATTCAACCGCCTACGCACCCACATTGGCGAAGTGCGCCGTATTGTTACCGAACAAACAGGCAGCATCGGCAAACGTTTGGACTTTTTGATGCAGGAACTCAACCGCGAAGCCAACACACTGGGCAGCAAAGCCATTGCAGGCGAATGCACCCAAGTGTCGGTAGAACTCAAAGTGTTGATTGAGCAAATGCGCGAGCAAGTTCAAAATATCGAATAAAACGTATTTCACACAAAAGCAGTCTGCACTCAAAAATGTGCAGGCTGCTTTTTTACTACTTTTTGTTACAAAAGTACTATTTTAAGATTTATTTTGTCTAATTATCTCATTTAATCGCAAAAAAAATCGCTTTTTAACAAATAATACTTGGCAAACCGTACAATATAACACTATAATTCGCTACATTAAGTTACATAATTTTCTTGAATAGCCAATATGGCTGTTCAATCCCAGCTTTGTCGTATTGCTTTTTCACTCCTTTCGGGCAATGCGGCAGAGTCAGGCGAAAGCCTGATTTGTTTGTGAAGCGTAAAATCTCTGATTTGAGGTATTCGGCAGCCCTGCAACCGCTCGGCTGCCATTTTTTTTTGTGGATTTTTGCCACAACATCGCACCTAAAATTCGTTAAAATACGCCCTTTTATTTTGTGGATAAAATTATGTCAGACGAAGCCAAACTGTTGCCACACCGCGATGCGATTGACCAAATTGACCAACAAGTGCTGCAACTGCTCAACCAACGCGCCCAGCACGCACGCGCGATTGGCGAACTCAAAGGCACAGGTGTGGTGTATCGCCCAGAACGCGAAGCCCAAGTGTTGCGCCGTATTCAAGATTTGAACGAAGGCCCGCTGCCCAACGAAGCCGTAGCGCGTTTGTTCCGCGAAATCATGAGCGAATGTTTGGCGATTGAACGTCCGCTCACCATTGCCTATTTGGGGCCCGAAGGCACGTTCACGCAACTGGCGGCGATGAAGCATTTTGGACACGCGGCGCACTCCGTTGCCTGCGCGACGGTGGACGACAGCTTGCGTTTGGTGGAAGCGCGTCAAGCCGATTATGTGGTCGCACCTGTAGAAAATTCCACCGAAGGCTCGGTTGGACGCACGTTGGATTTGCTGGTGTCCACGCCATTACGCGCTTGTGGCGAAGTGGAATTGCGAATTCATCATCACTTGTTGCGCCAAACGGCTGACCAAAACGGCATTGAAGCGGTGTATGCCCACGCGCAGGCTTTGGCGCAATGTCAGCATTGGTTGAGTAAAAATCTGCCTGCCCACGTTCGCCGCGTTGCCGTGTCCAGCAATGCCGAAGCGGCGCGATTGGCAAGTGAAAACCCAGCCGCCTGCGCCATTGCCAGCCAAGCCGCTGCCGAAATTTATGGCTTGACCAAGCTCGCCAGCAATATTGAAGACGAACCCAATAACACCACGCGCTTTTTGGTGTTGGGGCATCAAAGCACCGTCCCCAGTTCGCAAGATAAAACTTCGCTGGTTGTGAGTGCGCCCAACCAAGCAGGCACGCTCAATCGCCTGATTGAACCGCTAACACGCGCTGGCATTTCCATGACCAAGTTTGAAAGTCGTCCAAGCAAAACAGGCTTGTGGGAATATCTGTTTTTTATTGATATTGAAGGACACGAACAGCAAGAAAACGTGCAGGCTGTTTTGAGCGAATTGCGCGAACGGTCGGCATTTGTGAAAGTGATTGGGTCTTATCCGACTGCGGTTTTGTAATCACATAAAAAGCAGCCTGCACATTTCATCAACAAAATGTGCAGGCTGCTTTTTGTATTGACGACTACCCCACGCGATAAAACGCCAAACTGCCCAGCAAATTTGGCAAATATTCCACGCGTTTGCCGCTGGTCATCACGGCGCGTTCTAGCACGCGGATATGGTTTTTGTCGCACAAACGGTCAAAATCGCTGAGCGTACACCAGTGAATATTGGGTGTGTTATACCATTGATACGGCATACGCTCGCTCACAGGCATATGCCCACACAGTGCAATTTGCAGGCGGTTTTGCCAGTAGCCAAAATTGGGAAACGACACAATCGCTTGTTTGGCAATGCGAGTCAAATCACGCAAAATATTTTCGGTGTTTTGCATGGCTTGAATGGTTTGGCTCAACACAATCACGTCAAAACTGTTGTCGGCAAAGCTGTCTAAACCGCGCTCTAAATCGGCTTGCAGCACGTTCACGCCGCGCTCCAAAGCAGCCTGCACGCTGTCCACGTCAATTTCTACGCCGTAGCCTGTGCAATTTTTGTGCTGCATTAAGGCGTGCAGCAATTCGCCTGTGCCGCAGCCCAAGTCTAAAACGTGGGCGTTGGCTGGAATCCAGTCGTAAATCAGTTGAAGGTCGTCGCGTAAATTCATGGCGTTAATGTCCATTGCGGTTGTTGGGATTGCCAGCGCAAATAGGGCGCGGTGTAGCCGTCTTGATAGATGATTTCGTAATGTTGGTCGTTCAAGCGGCGATAGGCTGGCTGCCAACCTTGTTTGTTTTTAACCAAGCCCAGTTGCGCCAATTCGGCTTCGTTTTGTGCGTTGGGCAACTGTTTATGTTGCTGGCGATAGCGTTCAATTTGGGCGATGATTTGGTTGCCGTGTTCAATGTCTTTGTGTCGCCGCCATTCTAACGGCATATTTAAATAACCCAATATAATCAACACAATCGCGCTTATGCCGATGACGGTTTCTTTCATTGGCTCACCTGAATATTGTGCATATAGGCGCGAACGCCGTTCATATAGGGCGCGTCTTCCATTAAAAACGCATCGTGTCCGTGGTGCGATTCCACTTCTATGTATTGAACCGATTTTCGCGCATTAACCAAAGCATTGACCAATTCGTGTGAACGCTCGGGCGCAAATCGCCAATCGCTGCTAAAACTTGCCACAAAAAATTTGGCTTTAACGTGTTGCACAGCAGCCTGCAACTGGTTGTTGTGCGCGGCGGCTGGGTCAAAATAATCCAAGGCTTTGGTCATCAGCAAATAGGTGTTGGCATCAAAATGGTCGGCAAATTTGTCGCCTTGATAGCGCAAATAGCTTTCCACTTCAAAATCCACATCATAATGATAGTGCAGGCTGCCATCGCGCAGATTGCGTCCGAATTTTTTGCCCAAACCGTGTTCGGCAAGATAGGTGATGTGTCCCATCATTCGGGCGATACGCAAACCACGGTGCGGCTTGGTTTGATGTTGGGCGTAATGTCCGCCATAAAAATCGGGGTCGGTCAAAATGGCTTGTCGGGCGACATCGTTGAATGCGATGTTTTGTGTACTCAATTTGGGCGCAGACGCAATAACGAGCGCATGACGCACGCGGTCGGGGAAGTCCAACGTCCATTGCAAAGCCTGCATGCCGCCCAAACTGCCGCCCACAACGGCTGCCCATTGCTCAATGCCAAAATGGTCGGCGAGCAAGGCTTGGCTTTGCACCCAGTCTTGCACGGTGACGAGTGGGAAATCTGCGCCATAGGGCTGATTGGTTTCTGGGTTGATGGACAAAGGCCCTGTGCTGCCCGCGCAACCACCTAAATTGTTGAGCGCAATCACAAAAAATTTGTTGGTGTCGATTGGTTTGCCTGCGCCAATCATGTTATCCCACCAGCCTGCGTGTTTGTCGGACGCGCTGTGTCGCCCTGCGGCGTGGTGCGTGCCAGAGAGTGCGTGGCAAATCAACACGGCATTGTCTTTTTGCGCGTTGAGCGTGCCATAGGTTTCCACGATTAAATCAAAACGCGGCAAAGTTTGCCCATTTTGCAAAGTGAATGGCGCATCAAAGGCGATAAGTTGCGGGGTAACAATGGTTTGACTGGTTACGGACATGGTGTTCAATCAATTAAATCAACAAAATAAAAGCAGCCTGCACTTTTAAGCGGCTTGTTCTTCATCGCGGCGTTCACGATACAGCACCAGCAATTTGCCAATATGTTGCACCAGTTGCGCTTCGGTCGCTTTGCACAAGGCTTGGCAAATGGCAATGCGCTCTTCGCGGTCGTCGCCCAACACGCGCACTTTAATCAATTCGTGTGCTTGCAAAGCCGTAATGGTTTCGGCGACTACGGCTTCGGTCAAGCCTTTTTGTCCCACCATGACCACAGGGTTCAAATGGTGCGCACGCGCTTTGAGTTCTACAATTTGTTGTTTGGTTAAGGTTTTGTTGTCTGACATAGTTTTACTGCGGTTAAAATCAAAATAAACGCGCATTGTACGCCAAAATAAGGCAAGGTGCAGGCTGCTTTTTATGCTATTGCACAAAAAGACTTACATTTTATGCGGACTAAAACCGCTATTTCTAACCTATTTTTACGTTACAATACGCCCGTTTTAGTTTAGCGATTTAGGAAAAATCATGTCTTGCGAACACTTGGAAATGCAATACAGCACGTTCAGTAAAAAAGCCAACAACCCCCTAACCGAACCCATGTTCTTTGGGCAACCTGTAAACGTGGCGCGTTACGACCAGCAAAAATACGAAGTGTTTGAAAAATTGATTGAAAAGCAAATCTCGTTTTTTTGGCGGCCAGAAGAAGTGGATTTATCGCGCGACCGCATTGATTACGCCAATTTGCCTGACCACGAAAAACACATTTTTATCAGTAATTTAAAATACCAAACGCTGCTGGATAGTATTCAAGGTCGCAGCCCCAATGTTGGCTTTTTGCCGTTGGTGTCGATTCCTGAATTGGAAACGTGGATTGAAACGTGGGCGTTTTTTGAGACGATTCACAGCCGCAGCTACACGCACATTATTCGCAATATTGTCAATGACCCGTCTGTGGTGTTTGACGACATTGTGCAGAATGATTACATCATCGCACGCGCCGAAGACATTGCCTGCTACTACGATGATTTGATTGAATACACGCAATATTTCAATTTGTTGGGCGAAGGCAAACACACGGTAAACGGCAAGGAAATCACGATTTCGTTGCGTGAATTGAAGAAAAAACTGTATTTGTGCTTGATGTGCGTGAACGTGTTGGAAGCGATTCGCTTTTATGTGTCGTTTGCCTGCTCGTTTGCCTTTGCCGAGCGCGAATTGATGGAAGGCAACGCCAAAATCATCAAACTGATTGCGCGTGACGAAGCCTTGCATTTGACCAGCACGCAGCATATGCTGAACTTGATGCGTAGCGGTGTGGACGACCTCGACATGGCAGAAATCGCCGCCGAATTGCAAGACGAGTGCTTTGAATTGTTCAAAAAAGCCGCCGAGCAAGAAAAAGAATGGGCGGCATATCTGTTCAAAGACGGCAGCATGATTGGCTTGAACAAAGACATTTTGTGTCAATATGTGGAATACATTACTAATCATCGTATGCTTGCCGTGGGTTTGCAGGCTGCTTTTCCCCAAGCTACGCAAAACCCAATCCCATGGATTAACGCTTGGTTGTCGTCTGACAATGTGCAAGTTGCACCGCAAGAAGTGGAAATCTCGTCTTATTTAATCGGACAAATTGATGCGGAAGTGAAAGCCGAAGATTTGGAAGATTTTGAGTTGTAAGCAATAAATAAAGTGCAGGCTGCTTTGAGATAGAAAAAGCAGCCTGCATTTTTTTGTGATGCAAAGTGCAGGCTGCTTTTTGCGTGTTAAACCATGTTAAGGTATGATGTGTTTTCTTTTCATTATAGATAACGCAAACGGAGTAACAATGAATGCAGTAATGATTGGCGTATTGGTCATGTTGGTGCTGTCGGTGGCACGAGTTCATGTGGTATTGAGCTTGGTGGTGGGCGCATTTGCAGGCGGTTTGGCGGCTGGTTTACCATTGGCAGACGTGGTCAATGCAGCAGGCGAAGTCACGCAAAAAGGGGTGATGACGCATTTTCAAAATGGTTTGAGCGGCGGCGCAAGCATTGCCTTGTCGTATGCTATGCTCGGTGCTTTTGCGATGGCGATTACGCATTCTGGTTTGCCGCAACAAATGGCAGGCGCGATTATCCGCAAACTCAATGGCAACCAAGCGCAAGACAAAATCCCGTCTGGCGTAAACAAAGTGAAATGGATTTTGATTTTTGCGTTGCTGGCAATGGGCGTGATGAGCCAAAACGTCGTGCCAATTCACATTGCCTTTATCCCAATGATTATTCCGCCTTTGCTGCTGGTGTTCAATCGCCTGCAAATTGACCGCCGTTTGCTGGCTTGTGTCATCACATTTGGCTTGGTAACGACTTATATGTTCTTGCCCTATGGTTTTGGCGCGATTTTCTTAAACAAAATTTTGTTGCCCAACATTGAAAAAGCAGGCATGAGTGTGCAAGGCATCAATGTGATGAGCGCGATGGCGATTCCTGCTTTGGGCATGGTGGCTGGCTTGCTGCTGGCGTTTGTGCATTACCGCAAACCGCGTGTCTATCAAAACAAACAAATTGACGAACAAGTGGCGCAAGAATCTGCCAAACAACCGCAAGTGTCGTCTTATCGCAGCGCGGTGGCAGCATTGGCGATTTTGGTGTGTTTTGTGATTCAGTTGGTGTACAAAGACGCATTGATGTTGGGCGCATTACTCGGTTTTGCCGTGTTTATGATGCTCGGCGTGGTGCGCCGCAACGAAGCCGATAGCGTGTTCAACGACGGCATCAAAATGATGGCAATGGTGGGCTTTATTATGATTGCCGCACAAGGTTTTGCCGAAGTGATGAAAGCCACAGACGAAATCAAACCCTTGGTAGAAGCCAGTGCAGCCATGTTTGCAGGCAGCAAAGCCGCCGCTGCGTTTGCGATGTTGATGGTGGGTTTGTTGGTAACCATGGGCATTGGCAGTTCATTTTCCACTTTGCCGATTATTACCGCGATTTATGTGCCATTGTGCGCTAGCTTGGGCTTTTCGCCTTTGGCAACCGTGGCGATTATTGGTACGGCAGGCGCGTTGGGCGATGCAGGTTCGCCAGCGTCCGACTCTACGCTGGGTCCAACCATGGGCTTGAATGTGGACGGGCAGCATGACCATATGCGTGATAGCGTGATTCCAACCTTTATTCACTACAACATTCCCCTGTTTATTGCAGGCTGGATTGCCGCGCTGGTGCTGTAATCATGCAAGAAATGCAAGACCGCATAACAGAATTGGAAATTCGCCTTGCACTGCAAGATGAACTGCTGCTGTCGTTGAACGACACGGTAGCGAAATTGCAAGACGCGCTGGATTTACAGCAAGCGCAGTTGCGTGTGTTGTACAACAAAATGCAGCAGCAAGGCGATGGCGCACAAGATAAGCCATATAGTTTAGCTGATGAAGTGCCACCACATTATTAAATCAACACACAAAAGAGTAGGGCGATGATTGCGCCACTACTCTTTTTTACATCAAAAAGCAGCCTGCACTTTATGTTCCCCGATATTTTGTCGCTATTCACATCGGCATTCATCTCCGCCACGCTATTCCCAGCCGCCAGCGAAGTCCTATTTGGCGCACTCGTTTGGCAGCAACCACAACATTGGCAAACATGGCTATTGGTCGCCAGCCTAGGCAACACGCTCGGTAGCGTCAGCAGTTATGTTTTAGGTTACTTTGTGCCACTTCGCGCCCAAGTCGCCCCACGCGCCCAAAACTGGCTACAACGCTACGGTGCATGGGCATTGTTGCTGGCATGGTTACCGATTGTGGGCGATGCCTTGCCGCTGGTTGCAGGCTGCTTGCGTTTGCCGTTTTGGCGATGTGTATGTTTGATTGCAATAGGCAAAACCGCACCATACAGCGCAGTGTTATTGGGTATATGGGCGATTTAACAAGCAGCCTGCACCCGATGTAGCGCAAAGTAATCGTAATTTTATTTCAATAACACTATTCAGTACCGCCCAAAATCGGGCATAATCCACTTGTTTTATGTTCACGTTGAAAGGAAGCAAAAATGTCTCAACTCAACAATTTTGATATGGTAATTTTTGGCGCAACAGGCGATTTGTCTATGCGTAAATTGTTGCCTTGCCTGTATCAAGCGCACGCAGCAGGTTTGTTGCACCCAAACGGTCGCATTTTGGGCGTATCGCGCAGCCAAATGGACACCGCACAATTTTTGGCAAAAGTGCAAACCGACAGTAAAATCCACATCAAAAAGAATTACACTGATGAATTGTGGACAAGTTTTGTTCAACGTATTCAATACTTAACCGTAGATGTAAACACAAGCGCACACTTTGACGAATTGGCAAAAATCGTCAAAGCACGTACCGAAACCGATAATGTTGTTATCTATTTATCAACTGCACCCAAATTCTTCGCGCCAGCTTGTGAAAATTTGGCACGAGTGGGCTTAAATGCCGACAACGTCCGCATCGTATTGGAAAAACCGCTTGGCACAGACTTGGCTTCTTCGCAAGCCATCAACACCGATGTTGGCACGCATTTCAAAGAAAACCAAATCTATCGTATTGACCATTATCTCGGCAAAGAAAGCCTGCAAAACGTGTTGCCATTGCGTTTTGGTAACGTGTTTTTTGAGCCAGTTTGGAACAAAGATTTCATCAAATCGGTGCAAATCACGGTGGCAGAACAACTGGGCGTGGAAGAGCGCGGCGAGTTTTATGACATCACAGGCGCATTGCGCGACATGATGCAAAACCACATCATGCAAATGCTGTGTTTTGTGGCAATGGAACAACCCAAATCGTTGAGCGCAGACGATGTACGCGATGAAAAATTGAAAGTGGTGGCTGCACTCAAACCGATGACTTCGGCAGATGTAGATAAAAACGTGATTCGCGCACAATATGTGGCAAACGGCGAGCAAAACGGCTATTTGCAAGAACACAATGTGCCAGCCGACAGCCGTACCGAAACCTATGTTGCCATTCGCGCCGAAATTGATACGCCACGTTGGGCAGGCGTGCCGTTTTATTTGCGTACAGGCAAACGCTTGGCAACGCGCACAGCAGAAATTGTTTTGAATTTCAAAGACCAAGCCAATGGTTTGTTTGGCACAAATCCTAATCGTTTGGTGATTTCGTTGCAGCCCGATGAAACCGTATCGCTCAAATTGTATGTGAAACAAGTGGGCAGCGGCTTGGACGTGCAGCCAACCGAAATGGTGTTGGACATGGGCACAGTGTCAGACGAACGCCGCGCCGAAGCGTATGAATTGCTGTTGCGCGAAGTGATTGACGGACGTTTGAGCTTGTTCAATCGCCGCGACGAGCTGGAAAAAGCGTGGGAATGGGTCATGCCAATTTTGGACAACTGGGCAACTTCGCCTGTTGCACCAGCCACTTACGCTGCATCTAGCTGGGGGCCAAAAGAAGCGCAAGAATTGTTGGCGCGTGATGGTAATGTTTGGTTGGAAGAGCAAGCGTAATCCTAAACAAGCAGCCTGCATTTTTTGTTGTGTTTACGCAAAGTGCAGGCTGCTTTGATATAAATCACTATGATGATTTTATTTTTATTGATGATATTGGCGTTGATTGCCGCCAGCGTAGGCTATTTCAAAGCAGCCTGCACATTGAGCGTAGCCGAAAAAATGGCTAACCGATTTTGCCGATTTGCAAAACTGGCGCAAAAATCGCGCTTTAACACGCCAATTAATCCGCGCTATTTTCAATCGTGCAACGGTGCAAAATCCGCGTTTGCTGCGCCCATTGCGAATGTGGCTAGGCATTTGGTTTGCTGTGTTGCTGGGTATGGTGGCATGGCTGATTGCGCTCAATGCGGCAGGATAAAACATCAACATAAAAAAGAAAGGGAATAACCTGATGATTTCATTTAAACAATTAAATTCTGCGGCAGACAACGCCGAGCAACTTACCCAAGCAGTTGCCCAAAATTTGCGCGATACGTTGGCAAAACAAGACAGCGCTACGTTGGCGGTGTCGGGTGGCAAATCACCGATTGCGTTTTTTCAAGCCTTAAATCAACTGGATTTGGATTGGGCGCGTGTGAATATTGCCTTGGTAGATGAGCGCGTTGTGCCAACCAATCACGCCGACAGCAACACACAATTAGTGCGCGATAATTTGCTGCAAAATCGAGCCAAAGACGCAAAATTCATCGCCATGATTGATGACGCGGCAAGCGAAAGCAGCCTGCAACAAATCGAACAAGCCGTTGAATTTGCGCTACAAAACTATGTTCAACCCGATGTATTGGTGCTGGGCATGGGTGGCGATGGACACACTGCCAGCATTTTCCCCCAAGCACCGCAATTTGCCGATGCGGTTCGCGCCGATTATCCGCAACCTTTGTTGCACACCACGCCCATGACCGCGCCACACGAGCGCATTTCCATGACTTTGGCGGCGATTGAACGTACCGCGCACGTTTATTTGGCGATTGCAGGCGCAGAAAAATTAGCCGTGTATCGCCAAGCCGAACAAGAAAAAACACAAACATTCCCAATCAGCTACGTTTTACATTCCGAAAAGGTGACCGCAAATGTCTTCTACAACGACTAAATCCAAAAAAACCGAAACCGCCGTTTACCCACGCATGGTGGCGGATATTGGTGGCACAAACGCCCGTTTTGCGCTGGAAACCGTGCACCAAATCTTTGAACACATTGAAGTTTTACCGTGCAACGACTACGACACGATTGTGGACGCTGCCAAAGAATTTTTGAAACGCGCAGGCAATCCAGAAGTCAAACACGCAGCGGTGGCGATTGCCAACCCTGTGGTCGGCGATTGGTTGCAAATGACCAACCACCATTGGGCGTTTTCGATTGAAACCACGCGCCAAGCTCTGTATTTGGATACATTGTTGTTTATCAACGACTTTACCGCGCAAGCCTTGGCGATTACCAAAGCCAAGCCCGAAGAATTGGTACAAGTGGGTGGCTTCCAACCCATTGAAAACGCACCCAAAGCCGTGATTGGGCCGGGAACAGGTTTGGGCGTGAGCGGTTTGATTCCATCGCCAGCAGGTTATGTGCCATTGGCAGGCGAAGGCGGACACAACAGCTTCCCGCCGTTTGACGACACCGAAGTGATGATTTGGCAATACGCCAAGAAAAAACACGGACACGTTTCCGCCGAACGCTTTTTGAGCGGCGCAGGCTTGGTGTTGATTCACGATGCGTTGAGCGAGCGCGAAGGCGTTAAGCGTCAAAAACTCACGCCAGCCGAAATCAGCGAACGCGCGTTGAGCGGCACATCGCCTTTGTGCCGTTTGACTTTGGATATTTTCTGCGCGATGTTGGGTACGGTTGCGTCTAACTTGGCTTTGACGCTGGGTGCGCGTGGTGGCGTGTATTTGTGTGGTGGCATTATTCCGCGTTTTATTGATTACTTTAAATACTCGCCATTTCGCAATCGCTTTGAAAACAAAGGACGTTTTGATGCGTATCTTGCCGCGATTCCTGTGTATGTGGTGTTGAGCAAATACCCAGGCATTACAGGCGCAGCGGTGGCGTTGGATAATCATTTGGCGGCGCAGAAATAAATCAGCCAAAAGTAAAAAGCAGCCTGCAACGGCAAGAATTTGCCACATACCACGCGCACCAATTTATAGCGAATAGAATTGCGAAAAATCTGGCGCAGCAGTTGGCATTCTTGCGCGGTTAGGGCGCGAACCCAATGTGCAGGCTGCTTTTTAAATATCATGCTACGCGACCGCTTTCGCGTTGTGCCGCGGTGAGTAATGCCAACAATTCTTCGGTGGAATCCCAGCCAATGCAGGCATCGGTAATGCTTTTGCCATACACTTCTGGCTTGTCTTGGCGACCTTCTACCAAGTGGCTTTCCACCATCACGCCCATGATGTTTTGTTCGCCTGCGCGGATTTGGGCAGACACGTCTTGGGCGACAATCATTTGGCGCGTGTAGTCTTTATTGCTGTTGGCGTGGCTGAAATCGACCATCAATTTGGGCGTTACGCCTGCTTTGATGAGTTGCGCCGAAGCAGCCTGCACATGGTCGGAGCTGTAATTTGGCTCTTTGCCGCCACGCAAAATCACATGACAATCGCTGTTGCCTTTGGTGTGGACAATGGCGGAATGCCCTGTTTTGGTAACCGACAAGAAATGGTGCGGGTGCGATGCCGCGCCAATCGCGTCAATGGCGATTTTGAGATTGCCGTCCGTGCCATTTTTGAAGCCAACTGGGCAAGACAAACCGCTAGACAATTCGCGATGCACTTGACTTTCGGTGGTACGCGCACCAATCGCGCCCCACGAAATCAAATCGGCATAATATTGTGGCGTAATCATATCCAAAAATTCGGTGGACGCAGGCATACCCAAATTATTCAAATCCAACAACAATTTACGTGCTTGACGCAAACCGAAGTTAATGTCAAAGCTGCCGTCCAAATGCGGGTCATTGATTAAGCCTTTCCAGCCGACTGTGGTGCGTGGTTTTTCAAAATACACGCGCATGACAATCAGCAATTCTTTTTCGTATTTTTGACGCAAGGGCAGCAGGCGTTGCGCATATTCCATTGCTGCTTTGGGGTCGTGAATGGAACAAGGGCCGATGATGACCAACAAGCGGTTGTCTTTGCCGTGTACCAAATCGGCGATTTCTTGGCGCGTTTGCACGACTAAATTGGCGGCTGCATCAGTAATAGGCAATTCGTATAAATGCGCGATTGGAGGCAAGAGTTCGGTTACGGCATCAATGCGAATATCATCGGTTTTTTGTAGGCGGTTCATGTTTTTTCCTATGTGTTTATGTTGATATGAAAGCGCAAAGGATAAACAGTGCAGGCTGCTTTGACAAGCAAATTAATTCATATTGTGCAATTTAATTTTATAGTGAATTAAATTTAGATTAGTACAGCGTTGCCAACTCCCTTATGTTACTAGATGTACACGGCGGTCGTTGTCGCCTTGTCCTAATCTAAATTTAATCCACTATATTATTCTACGATTTGCAGGCATTAAACAAAATTTAATGCTTATTTTTTTGTTTTTTTGATATTTAATGCTAGTGTGATAAATTTTAATGCAAAATAAAACAAGCTACCTGAACTATCAAATAGCTTGTTTGGATTGATGTTAGCTAAAAGCAGCCTGCAATTAAAAATCAACCAATTTCTCTGCATTAAACAGCGAACGGCGGCAGATAGATAAATTGGCTTTTTCGCGGTCGGCAACCAAATAAACAAAAGTGCTGTCTTTATTGGTGCATGGGCAAATTAAATGGATTTGTTTGTATAGACTGATTTGAATGTCGTGCAAAGTATCATTTAAATTGAGTCGTTCCTTAATACGCATTTTGGCGCGAATAATATTAACGCAGCCTGCGCTAGCCGCTTCCAAATCAAAAGTTGTATCGTTGGCATGCGATGCCATCATCATACCGCTACCATAATCCACAATCGCTACCGCAACTACACCTTTAATGCTTGATAAGCCTTTTACAATTTCTTCTAATGTCATTTTAGATTTCCTTCTTACCTGCCTGTGCTGCTGCATCGGTACAGCCAAGTCAGGCAAAACAATCTTTTTTCTCAAAGCCGTATTTTCCCTGAAAAAGTGACTTTTGAAAATAGTTTATGTAAAAATAATTTACATTTGAGACCAAGTAATCCAGCCTGTTTGTGATGTAATTAAAATAAATGACCCAAAAACAATGCGATAATAAGCAAACGGAACGTAATTTTTGGTCGATACAAATTTTAACAATGCTTTGACGGCAAACAAACCAGATACAAAAGCGGCAACAAATCCCACCGCAATTAAGCCCACATCGCCCCAAGTAAATTCTTGCCAGCTTTTGTAGATGTCGTAGCCTGTGGCGGCAACCATCATTGGCACAGCCAAGAAAAACGAAAACTCGGTGGCGGCTTTGCGCTCAATGCCCCACAGCATGCCGCCCATAATGGTGCTGCCCGAACGCGATGTACCAGGGATTAGAGCGAGACATTGTGCTAATCCCACCACCAGCGCATCTTTGCCACTCATGTCATCGACATTTTTGACTTTGGGTGGGCGATGTTGGGTGCGCTTTTCAATCCACAAAATCAACAAACCGCCCACAATCAGCGCAATGGCGACGGTGATGGAGTTGAACAAATATTCTTTGATGTGCTTGCGAAACAGCAGTCCTACTACGGCGGCTGGGATAAAGGCAATCGCCAAATTCAGCACAAATCGGTTGGCTTGGTCGTTGCGCCCAATGCCTGTGATGACGTTGGCAAAGCGTTGGCGATATTCCACTACAATCGCCAAAATTGCGCCTAGTTGTATGGCGATTTCAAACACTTTGCCGTTGCTGTTAAAGTTCATTAAATCGCCCAAAACAATTAAATGTCCTGTGCTGGAAATCGGCAAAAATTCGGTTAAGCCTTCGACAATGCCTAAAATCAGGGCTTTGAATAATAAAACAATATCCATTTGTTTTTCTCAATAATAAAGCAGCCTGCACAGTCATTGCAGGCTGCTTTTGTATATTTTATTAACGATTTACGCTATTAACCAAACTTGCGCCAAAGCTGTGAGTTGGTGTGGTTGCGGCTTTGGGTGCTGGGGCTTTCATGCCACGTTCTTCGCGTACTTTTTTGATGAGTTCGTCAATCGTGGTCATGCCTGTTTCGTAGCCGTTGTTGAAAATAACTTGGTATTTGCCGCCCACAATCACGGTTGGTGTGCCAGAAATGGCGTATTGGTCTGTCCATGATTCCATTTGTGTGGCTTGTGTGGCGTTGCTGAACGAATCAAAAGCAGCCTGCACTTTGCTGCCATCGAATGCGGTTTGTGCTTTGAGCCATTGCGACAAAACGGCTGAGTTGCCTAAATTGACTTTTTGTTTAATTACAGCTTCAAAAATAAATGGGTTGGCTTGTATTTTTGTACCCGATTGTTTCACCGCTGCGGCAAGACGTGCAAAACCAAAATCGCGTTGTTTATCCCACACAATGTGTTCCGCGCGGAATACGGTGTCGCTGGCAAAGGTTTTGATATGACGTGCAATAACGGGTTCTAGGTCATAGCAATGTGGACACCAGTATGCAAAAAATTCGGTTACTTCAATTTTGTCTTTTTGCAAGGGTGCAACTTCCACTTCGGCAAGTTTATAGTCCACGCCTTCGGTGGCTGCCAACGCAGGAACAGATACAAATAACGCCATCAATGCGGCGGCAATACTTTTTTTATTCAACATAACGATTTCCTTATCTTTGATGAATGATGAATTGGGATTTATTGCGGGCGAGTAATGGTATCAACACCATTGTTTTTTAGTTTTTGTTGTACTTGTGCCGCGCGAGAGCCGTCCATGCTAGACGTTTGCACGCGATACAGCGTTTTGCCATTGCTTTGTACAGGAACAATTTTGGTTTGTACGCCGCTCAATGCCAATTTGGTGCGTTGTTCTTCGGCAGCAGCGCGAGAGTTGTATGCGCCAGCTTGGATTACCGTGCGTCCTTTGGGTTTATTTGGCTCGGTTGTTGCGGTAGGTTTATTGCTGGTTTGTTGTGCTTTTCGTTCGGCTTCACGTCTGGCTAATTGACGCGCTTTTTGCAAGTTGCCCGCTTCTAAAATTTGTTCGCCAGTTGGTTCGATATTGTCCACGGCAACGCGTGCAGGCTGCTTGCGTGGTGCAGCAGGTTTGGCAGGTGCAGGCATTGCTTCACCCAATACAGGGTCATTTTGCACAACAGTTGTTTCGCGCGGTTTGCTTGGCGTGGTGGTTGCTTTATTATTGTTGATAGACGGCTTGGCAACGCGTGGTGTGGTGGTGCTATCAGAAGCAGCCTGCACCATGATAGGTTCGTTGTCTGCGGTAGTATTTTGTGTATTGGCTGCCACAGGTGGAATAGGTTGCACCATAGAAGCAGCAGTTTCTACGTTGGCAACCGTAGTCGATGCAGCCACATCTGGCTTGGGTGTCAATACAGCAGGTTCTGACGATACGGGATTATTGACCATTTTAGGCTGCTGAAAATCGCGTGCATTGTTTTGATTTAATGTAAACAAAACAGCGGCGATTGCGCCCAATGTGACAATCGAACCAGCCATAAAATTGAACAAGCCGCCGCCTTGTTGTTGCTTAAAATACATTTGTGTATGCCTTAAAAAATAACAGATTGTCTATTTTAACAAAAATTTGTTTGATGCGTGTTGTTTACTCGTCCCACGCTTCCAAAAATTCTTCCCAGTGCAATTTATCTTCGGCTTGGGCATACAAATATTCGCGCAAACGCTCCAATTCGGCAGCGTATTCTTGTTGGGAGAGCGCGCCGTTCATCAAACGAAAACGCTGGAATACCAAATAAGTATTGGCGACATCGGTTTCGCAGTAATCTCGAATCGCTTCAATTTCGCCGTTTTGATAGGCTTGCCACACTTGGCTGCCGTCCATGCCCATTTTGCCTGGAAAACCGCATAATTTTGCCAATTCGTCTAGCGGTGCGTTGGCGCGTCCTGTGTACATGGCAAGCAAGTCCATTAAATCGCAATGACGGTTGTGATAACGACTGATGTAGTTGTTGTATTTAAAGTCGCGGCTATCGGCAAAATCGCCCTCGCCCATATCCCAATAACGAGCAGCCTGCACGCCATGAACCAATGCGCGATAATGCAACACAGGCAAATCGAATCCGCCGCCATTCCAGCTCACCAGTTGTGGTGTGTATTTGGTAATCAAACCAAAAAATTTCTCGATGATTTCGGCTTCGCTGCTGTTGGCAGAACCCAATGTCGCAATGTGAATCTTGTCGTTCCAACGCAAGCAGCACGAAATTGCCACAATTTTATGCAAATGATGTGGCATGAAATCGCTACCATTTTTGGCACGACGTTGTTGCGCCGCAAATTCCACGACATCGGCATCGCTAATACTGGGCGGCAGTTGATTTAACGCGCGAATGGCTCGGGTATCGGGAATGGTTTCAATGTCAAAAACAAGAATGGGCGTCATGAATTTTGTCCAAAATAAAAAACAGGCGGATTTTGGCACGGTGCAGGCTGCCTGAAAAGTTTTTTTTGGTAAAAATTTGTGATTTGTTTGGCGTGTTTGGCTGGATTTTTGGTATATTTGCCAGCATTTTTTAAAACATTGGGTAGAGATAATGAAACACACCATTTGGACAACTTCAATTTTAACTATGGCGATTTTATCGGCTTGCGGACAAGCACCTGCGGCAAACGGTCAAGCAAAAGCACCTGCGCCAGCCGCAACCGCTGCCAAGCAGCCTGCACAAGTGGCAAAAGACGTGCCAGCCGATGTTGCCAAAACGATTACGCAAACGCTAGAAAGCCGCTATGCCGACCGTGGTTTGAAAATTACGGCGGTAAACAGCACGCCTGTGGCAGGTTTGTATGAAATCGTGGCAGGTGGCAACCAAATTGCCTACACCGATGCGACTGGACAACACATGTTGGTGGGCGATTTGATTGCCACCGCAGACGGACGCAGCTTAACCGAAGAGCGCAAAGCCGAATTAAGCGCGATTGACTTCAACAGCTTGCCTTTGGATTTGGCGATTAAAGAAGTGCGTGGCAATGGCGAACTAAAAGTAGCGGTGTTTTCCGATGCCGATTGCCCATTCTGCAAACGCTTGGAGCGCGAGTTCACCAAAATGAACAACGTAACCATTTACAACTTTATGATGCCGTTGGAATCACTACACCCCGATGCAGCGCGTAAAACCGTGCAGATTTTGTGCCAGCCGAACCCAACCCAAGCGTGGACGGAATGGATGCGCGAAGGCAAAATGCCGCCCAAAGTGGCTGAATGCGAAACCACGATGGCAAAAACAATGGCGTTGGGCGAACAGTTTGGCTTTAACGGCACACCAACGATTGTGTACCCAAATGGCAAAACCCAGAGCGGTGCTTTGACCATGCCGCATTTGGAACAGGCGATTAAAGCCAATCAAATTTAACCTGCCTACGGCATACCCTTTTATACCCAAATCAAAGATTTGGACAAAAGGGCAAAGCAGCCTGCAATTTATAGTGGATTAAATTTAGATTAGGACAAGGCGACAACGACCGCCGTGTATATCTAGTACATAAGGGAGTTGGCAACACTGTACTAATCTAAATTTAATTCACTATATATCAACAAAAGGAACAAAAACCATGTTATACCCAGAACAAGTTAAAGAAATGATTGAACAAGTTTTGCCCTGCGAACATTTAGTCGTAGAAGGCGATGGGCACCACTTTTTCGCGCAAATCGTGTCGCCAGCGTTTGAAGGCAAAGCACGTTTGGCACGTCATCGCTTGGTTAAAGACGGCTTGGCAGCGCAATTAGCCAGCAACGAATTGCACGCGTTGTCTATTGCAGTGGCGGCGACCCCTGTGGAATGGGCAGCGAAACAAGGTAGTTAAATTGCAAAAAAACAAATCAAAAGCAGCCTGCACATTTTTGCTACAATGTGCAGGCTGCTTTTTTGCATGATTTTTTGACCTATGACCACATCATTTTTTGCCCACACCGAAGCCTATTTGTTGCAACAAACGCAATTAAATCGTTCTGCGCACACGCTTGTCGCCTATCGCCGCGATTTGCAACAACTGCACACGCTGTTGTCCGAACAAAACACGCCACCCACGCGCCAAGATTTTTCACGCGCACTCAAAACGCTGTCGCAGCAAGGTTTAAACGCCAGCAGCTTGGCGCGAAAACTCACGGTTTGGAAGCAATATGCCCTGTATTTGTGCGATATAGGCTACTGGGAACATAGCCCTATTGCCACACTTCGCGCCCCCAAATTGCCGCAACGCTTGCCACGCGCCATAGACCGCGAACCGTTGGGCGCGCTGCTCAATCAATCGCCCGAATCCGATGACACGCTTGCCATTCGCGACCACGCCATTGTGGAATTGTTTTATGGCAGCGGACTGCGTTTGTCGGAACTTCGCGCACTCAATCTGCACGACATTGAATTAACCGCAGGCTGGGTCAGCGTGCAGGGCAAGGGCAACAAGCAGCGACAAGTGCCACTCACACGCCATTGCATTGACGCGCTGCACACTTGGTTGGCAAATTGCCCAGCCCAAAATGGCGAAACGGCTTTGTTTACAGGGCGATACGGCAGCCGATTAAGCACACGCCAAATCGCCAGCCGCTTGGCATTTTGGGCGGAACAACGCGGTAGCCTGCAACACATCACGCCACACATGCTGCGCCACAGTTTTGCAGGACATTTGTTGCAAGCATCGCAAGATTTACGCGCGGTGCAAGATTTGCTCGGACACAGCAGCTTATCCAGCACGCAAATCTACACCAAACTAGACCTAGACCATTTGGCGCAAGTGTACGACCAAGCGCACCCACGCGCCCGCCGTCAAACCACATCAACAAAGGACGAAAAATGAGCCAACTTTACCCTTGGGCGCACATTATTCATTTGTATTGCGCGATTGCATTTGTCGGCGGCGTGATTTTTGAAGCGTTGATTTTAAGCAGCCTGCACAGCAAGCAAATCTCAAAAGAAGCCAGACGCGAAGCCGAACGTGTGATTTCGCGCCGAGCGGTGCGCGTGATGCCGTTTATTGTGATTGGCGTGTTTTTGTCGGGTTTGACGATGTTGCATCGTTATGCCGATTTGTTGCGCGACCCGTTTGCCAGTTCGTTTGCGCTGCAACTGACGTTAAAACTGTGTTTGGCTGGTGGCGTGTTGCTGCACTTTTTGATTGCGGTGTACAAAATCCGCACGCAAACGCTCACAGTCAAATGGAGCAAATACATTCATTCGGCGGTGTTGGTGCAGATGTTGGGAATTGTGTTGCTGGCGAAAACGATGTTTTATGTTTGATGTAACACAGTGCAGGCTGCTTTTTTCCGACATTTGAGCGAATTTGTTGTTATACTACACGCCATATCAATAATCATGTGCGGCAACCTTTCAAAGCAGCCTGCACTTTTATTTTTGAAAGTCTACTTTTATGTTAAGCCAAATCAGCGAACAACTAGAATCTTTGTCAAGTGCAGAGCGCAAAGTCGCCGAAGTTGCCTTGGCAGAACCCAAATGGTTTGTCCACGCCGCGGTTGCTGAAATTGCCGAACGTGCCAAAGTATCACAGCCCACTGTTATCCGCTTTTGTCGCAGTCTAAACTACAAAGGGCTACCTGAATTCAAACTGTCGCTCTCGGCAAGCATCAGTCATTCTGGTTTGCCTTTTGTCCACGAAGAACTCAATACCGATGACGGCATGGGCGATGTCATGGAAAAAGTGTTGGGCAACACCGCCGCTGCTTTGTTGGGCGCGCGCCGTAGTCTCAAAGAAGACGAATTGGAAAATGCCATCGCTATGCTGACTCACGCTCGCCGTATCGAATTTTATGGTTTGGGCAACTCGGGCATTGTGGCGCAAGATGCGCAGCATAAATTTTTCCGTTTTGGTATTTCTACCGTTGCCTATTCCGACACCCACATTCAACTGATGGCGGCATCGGTATTGAGTTCGCACGATGTGTTGGTGGTGATTTCCAATTCAGGCTCGTCTATTGAGGTGCTCGATGCAGTGAGCATTGCCAAAGAAAACGGCGCACAAGTCATCGCCATTACACGCAGTGACAGCCCATTGGCACAGCTTGCCGACTGCGTGTTGGCGTTGGTGGTGCAAGAGGACAGCAACCGCTACACACCCATGATATCGCGCCTGCTGCAACTGGCGATTATTGACATTTTGGCGATTGGCTTGGCATTGCGTTTGGGCGAAACCGCCAGCCTGCAACTAGAAAAAGGCAAACGCAGCGTGCGCCGTCATCGTGTTGATGACGATTTGGTGGAATAAAAAGCAGCCTGCACATTTTTTTGATTTATTTTGATTGCATAACAAGGAAATCAATATGACCAACCCCACTCAACTTCCAGCATGGAAAGCCCTAGAACAAGATTTTGCCAACACCCAAAACAGCCACATGCGCGACTTGTTTGAACAAGACCCAGAACGCGCGCAACGCTATTGGTTACAAGTGGGCGGCATTAGCGTGGACTATTCCAAAAACCGTATCAACGACCAAATTTTGGCAGATTTAATTGAGCTGGCAAAACAAGCAGGCTTGCCAGAGCGTATGAAACAAATGTTTGGTGGCGAAAAAATCAACCAAACCGAAAACCGTGCCGTGTTGCACATTGCCTTGCGCAACCGCAGCAACCGCAAAATTGAAGTAGATGGCGAAGACGTGATGCACAAAGTAAACGCGGTATTACGCAAAATGGGCGATTTTACCCACGCCGTTCGCAGCGGCGAGTGGCTGGGCTACACCAATCAAGTCATCACAGATGTGGTCAACATCGGCATTGGCGGTTCGGATTTAGGGCCGTTGATGATGTGTACCGCGCTCAAATCGTTTGGACATCCACGCCTAAAAATGCACTTCGTGTCCAACGTGGACGGCGCACAAATGCGCGATGTGTTGGAGCAAGTTCACCCAGAAACGACTTTGTTCATCATCGCGTCCAAAACCTTTACCACGCAAGAAACGCTCACCAATGCCCACACTGCGCGTGAATGGTTCTTGCAGGAAGCCAGCGAACAAGACATCGCCAAACACTTTGTTGCCTTATCTACCAACACCAAAGCCGTTGCCGAATTTGGCATCGACACCGACCATATGTTTGAATTTTGGGATTGGGTAGGCGGACGATACAGCTTATGGTCAGCGATTGGCTTGCCGATTATGTTGTATTTAGGCGAACAAAATTTCATTGAATTGCTTGAAGGCGCACACTTGATGGACGAACACTTCATCAATACGCCATTGGAGCAAAACTTGCCTGCGTTGATGGGCTTGTTGGGCGTTTGGTACATCAATTTCTATGGTGCAGGCAGCCATGTGATTGCGCCATACAACCAACACTTGCACCGCTTGCCCAAATACATTCAGCAACTGGATATGGAATCCAACGGCAAACAAGTTCAAATGAATGGCACAGCCGTTCCAACCGACACAGGCCCAATCATTTGGGGCGAAACAGGCATCAACGGACAACACGCCTTCTTCCAACTGTTGCACCAAGGCACACACGTTACCCCGATTGACTTGATTGCCAGCTTGGAAAAACGCAGCAATTTGCCAGGGCACCACGAAATTTTGTTGTCCAACGTATTTGCCCAAGCCGAAGCGTTTATGCGCGGCAAAACACCAGATGAAGCGCGCGCCGAATTGCAAGCGCAAGGTTTGCCTGCCGACAAAATTGAAGCTCTTGTGCCACACAAAACATTCAGCGGCAACCGTCCAACCAATATGATTTTGTTGGATAAATTGACACCGCGCAATATGGGCAGCTTAATCGCCATGTATGAACACAAAGTCTTTGTACAAGGCGTGATTTGGGGCATTAACAGCTTTGACCAATGGGGCGTGGAACTGGGCAAACAACTTGCCAAAACCATTTTGGCAGAACTGACTGGTGATGTTGAACCGCAACAACACGATGCATCAACCGCACGTTTGATTCGCTTGTACCGTCAAGCCAACTGCGCCGAAGACGGCACTTGTGCGCTATTTGAGAGCTAATGCTATAATGACGACACGCTACCTAAATCAATTTAGGTAGCGTGTTTTATTATTGATTGATACACACATATAATGGGTTGATTTATGTCATTTTTCAAAAAATTATTCCAAAACCCAAGCGAAAACGAAACGATGCAGGCTGCTTTTGTACCCAATGCAGAACCTGAACTTACTGTGGCAAAACATTCATACGAACTCACGCCGCACAACCCAGCTATGCAGCAAATTTTCAAAGATTCGCTGACACATTTTAGCGATTGCCAAGCCATTGCCTGTGTGGATATTTTGACTCGACAACTGGTAGCAATGGAAGCCAGTGCGACTTTGCCCGATGATGTTTTGGCGTTGGTTGCCAGTGCCACCACTGATGTATTTACCGTGCCGACTATGCTGCAAGTGGCAGAAATTTTCCGTGCTAATAGTGGTTTGCAACAAGAGCGTGCCAGCTTCAACGAAATTATTGTAACAGGCAATGGCACGGTGTATTTTTTGATTCGCTTGCCACATCATCATCACTTGGTGTGCGTGTTTTCTTGCAATGACGATGGTAATACGTTTGGTATGATGCTGCACGAAGCGCGCGCAATGATTCCGCAAATTGAAGCGACTTTGTAAATTAAATGGTCTAAATAATAAAAGTGCAGGCTGCTTTGAATTATTTTCAAAGCAGCCTGCACTTTTATTATTTAAATATTGCCAATTTTATGCTGATTCGCCGCCACCCACGCTTGCAATTCTGCCGCGCTCATCCATTCAGGATTATTGTCGCTGGCATACACAAAACCTTCCGCCACTTTCTTGCCGTCCTTAATGCGTTCGGGCGTTTCGTCCCAGCCGTTAATCGCAGGCAAAATTTTGAAATGTTCCGCATATTCATAAGTGTGGAACGAATCTTCCGCGCTAATCATTTGTTCGTGCAATTTTTCGCCAGGGCGAATGCCGATGATTTCCTGCTTGCATTCAGGCGCGATTGCCGTTGCCAAATCGCTCACTTTCATAGACGGAATTTTTTTCACATAAATTTCGCCGCCAACCATATCATCAAACGTATGCCAAACCAATTCTACGCCTTGTTCCAACGAAATCATAAAGCGCGTCATGCGGTCGTCGGTAATCGGCAACACGCCCTTATCGCGAATATTCAAGAAAAACGGAATCACCGAACCGCGCGAACCCATGACATTGCCATAACGCACCACGGCAAAACGGCTGCCATGTTCGCCCGAATACGCATTGCCTGCCACAAATAATTTATCCGAAGCCAATTTAGTCGCGCCATACAAATTCACAGGGCTACTGGCTTTATCCGTTGAAAGTGCCACGACTTTTTTCACGCCCTTGTCAATGCAAGCGTCAATTAAATTCATCGCGCCGTTAATATTCGTTTTCACGCATTCAAACGGATTGTATTCTGCGGTTGGCACGATTTTGGTTGCGGCAGCATGAACCACATAATCCACGCCGTCCAAAGCGCGATATAAGCGGTCTTTGTCGCGCACATCGCCAATGAAAAAACGCACCCGTTTATCGCCTTGAAATTTCTTTGCCATTTCCCATTGTTTCATTTCATCGCGCGAGAAGATGATGATTTTTTTGGGATTGTATTTTTCTAATGTCATGGGGACAAAAGTGTTGCCAAACGAACCTGTACCGCCCGTTACCAAAATGGTTGAATTGCTTAACATATTGAGTTCCATAAAATAAATAAAATAAAAAACAAAAGCAGCCTGCAATCTGAATAAAGTGCAGGCTGCTTTTTATATCGTTTATGCGGTTTTTGCCAATAAAGTTTGCACAACGTGTTTGAGTGCGCTTTGCCAATCCGATGGTTCGTAGCCCAAGGCGCGAATTTTGTCGCACGATAAAACGGAATAGGGCGGACGTGGCGTGTGTTCGTTTTCGGGCGCAGGTATCTCAACAACGGTGGTTTCCAATGGGCGCACCGCTTGAATCATTTTGACCACGGTTTGAGCAAATTCCAAACGATTAACCGCTTTGTCGCCGCAATAGTGGTAAATGCCACGCGGTGCGGTTTGACATTGCGCCAAGTTAATCATCAAACGCGCCAAATCGCCTGCATAAGTAGGGCAGCCGATTTTGTCGCTGGGCGTGGCAACCGAGCCAGCAAGTGCTTGTTCCATGACACGTTTAACAAAATTGTTGCGGTTGTCGCCGTGTTCTGAAAACACCCAAGACGAGCGCACAATAATGCTGGCTGGGTTGCTGGACAACGCCAATAATTCGCCTGCTAATTTGGATTTGGCGTAGGTAGAAAGAGGATTGGTGTAGTCGTTTTCGGTGTAGGGCATGCGTTTTTGACCGTCAAACACATAATCGCTAGACAAGTGAATAAAGCGAATGCCTGCACGAGCGGCGGCTTCTGCCAAAATGCGTGTACCTTCGGCATTTACCGCGAAAACGTGTTCTTTGTCGCATTCGGCAGCTTCCAAGTTGGTGTAGCCTGCGGCGTTGATGATGACATCGGGTTCAAAATTGCTCACCATATTGGCAACCGCTTTGGCATCGGTAATGTCTAGCGTGTTGGAATCGGCGGCAATCATTTCCCAATGTTCGGGTTTTTGTTGTTTGATGCAGCGTCCGACTTGTCCGTTTGCGCCTGTCAGTAAAATTCGCATGGCTAATCCTTGACTAAAAACAATAAAAAAATAAGGGCGATTATAGCAGCGTTGCAGGGGCTTTGCGTGAAAAAATCGCAACAAGCAGCCTGCACTTTGTATGCAAATTATTTTGTTTTTAAACAGCTAGTTATGTTTTATTTTGTGCATGCTGCTTGTGTTTTGTATTCGTTTTGTATATATTTGCATATAAATAAATTCAAGTGTAGGTTTTGTGTATGTCAAATACCAGTAATCGTATTCCATTAAGCGTACGAATTGACCAAGAAGATGCCGATTTCATCGCACAGTTGCAAATAGACGGCGCAAGCACGCCATCGGAAAAAATCCGCGAATTGCTCAAACAAGCGCGTTTGGCGCACGAGCAAGAACGCGATTATGCCCACGCACTCGACACGATGGAGCGATTTGTGTATGCCGCCAAACACAGCGTGTTGCACAGCGAAAAAGAATTGGGCGTACATTCGGCGATTTTGGCGCGATTGTTTGAACAGTTGCCCGATTTGGCGGCAACTTTGGTAGCGGATTTGCCCGACAATGCCGATTTGGCGGCATTGCGCGAATACGAGCAAAAAGCAATGTGGCGCATTGTGCGTTTAATGGACGCGATGTTGCAGCTTGCAGTAGTGGGTAAGGGTGCGGCGTATGATGATGAAGTGTTGGCGCAGCTGAACAATACTTTGCGTTTGGCGGACATTGTTCGTCAGGCGCGACAAATGTAAACAGGAGAAAAAATATGAGCGAATCTTTGGCACGCCGAGTGGGGCGATTGGTAAGCGGTGGTTTTCATGCGGTGTTGGACGCGGCGGAAAATTGTGCGCCCGAAGCCGTGATGCAAGAAAACGTGCGCGAATTGGAACGGGCGATTGACGAAGTGCGAACCGAGTTGGGCAAAGTGTTGGCACAAAAACATTTAACCGCAAAAAAATTGGCAGACGAAAACAATCAGCACGAAACCTTGGCAGAACAAATTGCGTTGGCGGTGCAATCGGGGCGCGATGATTTGGCGCAGGCTGGCATCGCACAGCAGCTAGACATTGAAGCGCGTGTGCCTGTGTTGGAAAACAGTTTGGCGGATTTGGGTTCGCAAGAGCGCGAATTGGACGCTTTTGTGGCGGCATTGCTGGCAAAACAGCGCGAAATGCAGGCTGCTTTGCACGATTGGCAACGCTCGCAAGCCGCCGCGACTGGGGTGGCATTGAATGGTACGAGTGCTGATAAAATTGCTCAAATTGCCCGTGCAGCCAGCAAAAGCGGCGACAGTTTTAATCGCGTGATGCAGCGACAAGGTGGCGTTCCTGTTGTCGAACAAGTCAATGCCGCCGCCTTACAAGATTTGGCAGATTTAAGTCGCAAAGCCCAAATTGAAGCACGTTTGGCAGCTTTGAAATCGGGTAAATAGGCGCGTATAGTGCAGGCTGCTTTTGTAAGCATTGTTTCATTTATCAACACAAAACGGAGTAAACAAAAATGTTCAATCAAATGCGTAACTGGGTTCGTAGCATCATGTTGGTGGCAGCGAGTGTCTTGCTATTGTCGGCGTGTGGCAGCCCCGAAAAATCCGACTTAATCGCCATTGCTAAAGTCATGGCAGACACGGGCTACACACCGCAAATGAACCAAGTTTATCAACAACGTTTGCAAGGCGTGAAAAACGAAGAAGAAGCCAAAGTCATCGTAAACGAAATGCTTGCGATTTTTGAAAAAGTGCCAGCAGGTTTGAACGCCCTATCGCTCAAAACAGACGAAGGTAAAGCCATTCGCAATGACTTGGCGCAAGGCATGCAACAAGTGTTAGAAGGCACACGCGCCGCCATGACCCTATCGCCACAAGACCAAGCAGGCGTATTGGCGGCGCAAAAGAAAATCATGGCAGGGCAACAACAACTGATGCAAGGTCAAAACAAATTCATGGTTGCCGCAGGACGCGAAGGTTTGGAAACAGATAAAAAATAACGCTTAAACATGCCTAAATGGGCAAAGCAGCCTGCACATTCATTGCCCATTTTCATACGAGTCAGAGCATGGAGTATCGCCGCCATACCCACTCTTTGTGTCGCTAATGGCAACGTGTGCAGGCAACATCATCAACCCCAAAAAGGAAAACCCAACCATGTGGACATTGATTCAGGCTTCCGAAACCCGACTGTTTGGCATTGCATTAGCCGTCATGATATTGCTGGGCGTGTTGGAATGCGTGTCGCTGATGTTGGGCGACGCGAGCGATTGGCTAGACAGCCTGTTGCCCGATAGCCTAACCGATGCCACATCGCCCGAATTAACGATAGATGTCGACACAGGCAGCACCGTTATCCGCTTTTTAAGCTGGCTCTATGTGGGCAAATTGCCTTTGTTGATGTGGTTGGTGGTGTTTTTGTTGGTGTATGGTCTAACAGGTTACGCCGTGCAGGCTGCTTGGTTTGTCCTGTTTACAGGCTGGTTGCCGATGTGGCTTGCCGCCATAGCGGCGTGGTTGGTGGCATTGCCTGTGGTGCGCGTGTTGGCACAAGGTTTACATCGTGTGTTGCCCAAAGACGAAAGCACTGCGCAGGCTTCGGCAGATTTGGTTGGACGCGTGGGCGTAGTGGTGTTGGGACGTGCCAGCAGCGAACAAGCCGCACAAGTTCGCGTTAAAGACGTATTTGGGCAGCAGCACTATGTCATGGCAAAAGCCGATGGTGCAGACGATTTGTTGCAAGGCAGCTCGGTGTTGCTGGTGTCGCAGGAAAACGGACAATTTCGCGCGATTGCCAATCCCAATCCGCATTTAAAGAGTAATGTATGAGCGGCAAGAAAATAGTGCAGGCTGCTTGTTTAGCTTGATTATGTAACTTGGGGCGCGACCCAATTTAATATGATATTTAAATGATTTTTGTAACCCAAACATAAAGGAAAAAAGACAATGGGCTTGATTGAAATTATGGTGGTGGCTGGCATTATTTTGGTGGCTTTGGTGGTGTTGGGCTTGATTCTGACGCGCTTGTATCGCCGAGCCAGCAAGGAAGTGTCGTTTGTGCGAACAGGTTGGCGCGGCGAAAAAGTCATCATGAATGGCGGTGCGCTGGTGTTGCCTGTGTTGCACGAAGTGATTCCTGTGAACATGAACACGCTGCGTTTGGAAGTGCGCCGCGAAGCCAATCAAGCCTTGATTACGCGCGACCGTATGCGTGTTGATGTCACCGCAGAATTTTATGTGCGCGTGAAGCCGACATCGGAAAGCATTGCCACTGCCGCACAAACATTGGGCATGAAAACCATGTCGCCCGACCAATTAAAAGAATTGGTAGAAGGCAAATTTGTGGACAGTTTACGCGCCGTTGCTGCCGAAATGGCAATGGAAGAACTGCACGAAAAACGTGTGGATTTTGTACAAAAAGTGCAGCAAGTTGTGTCGGAAGATTTGTATAAAAACGGTTTGGAATTGGAAACCGTGTCTTTGACTGGCTTGGACCAAACGTCTTTTGAGTTTTTCAATCCACAAAATGCGTTTGACGCAGAAGGTTTGACCAAATTGACCGAAACGATTGAAGTGCGTCGCAAAAAGCGTAACGACATCGAACAAGATACCGATTTGGCGATTCGCAGCAAAAATTTGGAAGCCGAGCGTAGTCGTTTGCAGATTTTGCGCGAAGAAGAATACGCAAAATTGGAGCAAGAACGCGAAATTGCTTTGCGCCGTGCCGAACAAGAAGCCAGTATTGCCGAGCAAGAAGCAGCTAAAAAACGCGAAGCCGAAGAAGCCAAAATTGCAGCAGAGCGTGAAGTCGATTTGAAACGCATTGCCGCAGAGCGCGATATTAAAAACGAAGACATTCGCAAAGCCCAAGCGGTTGAGCAAGCCGAAGTGGAACGCCGCAAAGCGATTGAGTTGGCAGAACAAGACCGTGCGATTGCCGTAGCCGAAAAATCACGCGCCGAAAGTGAAGCCAAAGCCGAAGCCGACAAGGCGCGTGCCGCAGCGGTGCGCGAAGAAGAAAGTGTGGTAACGGTGCGCGAAACCGAACGCGCAGAACGCGCCAAAGCGGTGGAATTGATTGCAGCACAAGAAGCAGCGCAAAAAGAAGCGATTGCCTTGACAGTAGCAGCCGAAGCCGAAAAACAAGCCGCGATTGATCGCGCCGAAGCCTTACGCATTGCCGCCGAAGCCGAAGCCGCGCAAAGCCGCCTACGCGCACAAGGTGAAGCCGATGCCAAAGTGCTGTTGGCACAAGCGCAAGAGCAGCAATACAAGGTTGATGCTGAAGGTGCGCGTGCGGTAAACGAAGCGGCAAATGTGTTGAGCGTGGAGCAAATTGAAATGCAAATCCGCTTGGCATTGTTGCGCCACTTGCCTGATATTATTCGCGAAAGCGTGCGCCCAATGGAGCAAATTGACGGCATTAAGATTTTGCATGTTGATGGCTTGGGCGGTGTTGGACAAAACAGCGCAAGCAGCCTGCACCCAGACGCAGCCGCCTCGCAAGGCAATTTGGCAGACCAAATGGTAAACAGCGCATTGCGTTATCGCAGCCAAGCCCCGTTGGTGGACAATTTGCTCAAAGAAATCGGCTTGAATGGCTCGGATATCAACGGTTTGACGCAAAATTTGACCAGCCAAGTGGTTGAGCAGCGCGGCGAGTAATCTTTGTGATTAAAAAAGCAGCCTGCACTTCGTAAACAAAAAGTGCAGGCTGCTTTTGATTGTATTGATGTAGTCTTATGTAATTTATAACAAAATAATCGCTTCAAACAAATAAATAAGCGATTTAAATCCCCTAAATTACTTTAAAAACTGTTATAATCCTACAAAAATACACCCCCCATTTGATTGAAGGAAACAACATGACAGCTTTAAAACGCGATTTAACCCGTATTCGCCACAACACCAAAATCGTGGCAACCTTGGGCCCAGGCAGCAACAATGTAGATTTATTGCGCGACATGATTACCATTGGTGCATTGAATGTGGTGCGCTTCAATTTTAGCCATGGCACCCCCGAATTTCACGAAGGCAACGCGCAAATCGTGCGCGAAGCCGCGCGTCAAGCAGGGCGAGAAATCGCCATTATGGCAGATTTGCAAGGCCCAAAAATCCGCGTATCCAAATTGGTGGGCGGTTTTATTGAAGTGCAAGCTGGCGAAAAATTGCTGTTTGATGCCGCTTTGGAAGGCGAAGGCAGCCGCGAGCGCGTGGGTTTGGACTACCGCGAATTGCCCAACGATGTGAAAGCAGGCGATGTGTTGCTGCTGGACGATGGCTTGCTAACCGTTACCGTAGAAAAAGTAGTCGGCAGCGAAATCCATACCATTTGCAACAACAACCATGTGTTAAAAAACAATAAAGGCATCAACAAACAAGGTGGTGGCTTGTCGGCTGGCGCGTTTACTGAAAAAGATTTCCGCGATTTAAAAACCGCCGTTAAGATTGGTTGCGATTACTTGGCAGTGAGCTTTGTTAAAAACGCCGAAGATATGAAAATTGCGCGTGATGCCGTTGCCGAAGAGTGCGCGAAATTGGGTCAAACCATTCAACCTGGTTTGGTGGCAAAAATTGAGCGCATTGAAGCGATTGAAAACTTGGACGCAATTATTGAAGCGTCTGACGGCATTATGGTAGCGCGTGGCGATTTGGCGGTAGAAGTGGGCAATGCAGCCGTGCCAGCTTTGCAAAAACGCATGATTCGCCGTGCGCGTGAATTGCGCCGTTTCAGCATCACCGCAACGCAAATGATGGAAAGCATGATTACCAACCCTGTGCCAACTCGTGCCGAAGTGAGCGATGTGGCAAACGCGGTGTTGGACGGCACAGATGCGGTGATGTGTTCTGCTGAAACCGCAGTGGGCGAATACCCATTTGAAACCGTGCGCCAAATGGCATTGATTTGCGCTGCTGCCGAACGCGAGCAAGATTCACTGGTGGGCGTTGCCGACCACATGGAAGAAACCTATCGCGTTGACCATGCGATTGCCAGCGGTGCGGTGCATATGGCACGTCATACCAATGCCAAAGCGATTGTGGCTTTGACCGAAAGCGGCACAACGGCATTCCAAATCAGTCGTTATGGCATTCAAATTCCAATTTACGCGCTAACCCCTAGTACCCAAGCGCAACGCCGTATGGCAATGTATCGCGGTGTTCGTCCGTTGCAACTGGCAACCAGTACCGACCGCGATACCGCATTGCTTGAAGTGGAAGCCTTGCTCAAAGAGCGCGAAGTGTTCAAAGCAGGCGACCAATACATCATTACCAGCGGTTCGCATATGCGCGAAAGCGGCAGCACCAATACGCTGCAAGTGATGACGGTGGCGTAATCTCCCATTTTGGTAAACCCCAGATTTGAGTTATTTTCCTAGTTTGCAGATAATGCATGGAAATAAACTCCAAATCTGGGGTTTTTTCTATGGAATTGAAATCATCATGAATAATCACACCATTATCCTGTTGCTTGCCGCCACATTTTGCACTGCCATTGCCGCTTTATTGTGCGCCTGATTATTCAAGCAGCCTGCAACATCGCACAACCGCAGTCATCAGCTAGACGGCTTGCGTGGCGGTGTGGATTATTTCTTCGCACGCAAGCATACCGCCAGCCTTGGCAAAGTGGGATAGCGCAAAAATTGCCGATTGGTTGATTTTGGGTAATAGTCCATTGCGTTATTATTGGCCGTTTATTTTGGTGTTGCCAGCGGTGCTGTTTGTCAAACCAATTCAATGGCTTATGTAAACGTGGGAGCAGTGACTTTTGCTGGTGATTTGGTTTGGCTTTGTCGCGCACGGTTACAGTTTTGCTAATCTATTGAATTATCGCGGATTAACCAAGCTGGGCGATTTGAGTTACGCGATTTATTTGCTGCATGGCATGGTCATTTTTATGTGGTTTGGCGTATTTGGGTAATCGCTATATTGAAATGCCGTTTGCACGAAAGAGAAAATAGAGTGCAGGCTGCTTTTGGAGTACAATCCGCTTTTTTAACCAATCCTGTCGCGCAAGCCACAGAAGAATTTTTCGGGCAGACTTTGAACACGCGATATTTCTCCCTCTCCTGTGGGAGAGGGTTGGGGATTGCTGTCAATAGGAAATTTCTATCGTGCATTCAAAAGCAGCCTGCAAAATTACGGAGCATTTAAAATGAGTAAAAATCAACCCCAATCTAAACGCGAATTTCGCGATGGCGTGAGCAGCAAAAAGCCTGCTCGCAAACCGCAAAAACCTGTTTCAAGCAGCCTGCAACGTCCATATCGTGCCGAAAACGAATCTGCCGAAAACGCGAAACCACGCGCCAAACGCGGTGCAGCTCGCCACGAAAAATCTTATATTTCCGAACCCAAAGAATACGCCACCATGCCCAAACAACGCGCCAGCAAAGCGCGTAAACTGGTGGTGCGTGCGCCCAATCAAAAAATGCAAGAGCGGGTGCAAGAGTTGCGCGAAAAACGCACCGATTTGTCGCGCATTGAGCCTGAACGCTTGCAAAAAGTGTTGGCGGCTTCGGGCGTGGGTTCGCGCCGTGAAATGGAAGAGTGGATTAACAATGGCTGGGTGCAAGTCAATGGGCGCGTGGCGACATTGGGCGAAAAAGTGTCGCCCGATGACCAAGTTACCGTCAAAGGCAGCGCGATTAAATTGAAATGGGCTGACCGCTTGCCGCGTATCATCTTGTATTATAAGCAAGAAGGCGAAATTGTATCGCGCGATGACCCACAAGGGCGCGTGAGTATTTTTGACCGTTTGCCACAGGCGGCAAGTTCGCGTTGGGTGGCGATTGGGCGGCTGGATATTAACACAAGTGGTTTGTTGATTTTGACGACTTCGGGCGAATTGGTGCAACGTTTTGCCCACCCAAGTTTTGAAGTAGAGCGTGAATACGCGGTGCGTGTGTTGGGCGAATTGTCGCCAGAACAAATGAACGATTTATGCGAAGGCGTGATGTTGGAAGACGGCTTGGCAAAAGTGGAACGCATCTACGAACAGGGTGGTGAAGGCGTAAACAAGTGGTACAACGTCATCATCAAAGAAGGTCGCAACCGCGAAGTGCGCCGTTTGTTTGAAAGTCAAGGTGTTACTGTAAGCCGTTTGGTGCGCGTGGGATTTGGCCCGATTGGTTTGCCAAATCGTTTGAAGCGCGGTCAGTTTTACGAATTGAATCCTGCGGAAGTGGCGAATATTTTGAAATGGGCGGATATGTTGCTGCCTGGCGAGCGTCGTCGCCGTAAATAATACAAAAAAGCAGCCTGCACTTTTTCAATATTATCAGGAATAATTCGATGAAATTCCGAAACAAAGATATTGTTCTCTGGTTGATTTTTACCATAGCCATCAATTTTTTTCCCAATACTGAATACAATCCAACAGGTACGGGGCAATATTGGTATGTTGATGACCCATTGCATACTTATGCACGAACGATATTGCCTTGTATTATGTTGATTTTATTGATTTATAATAGATGGAAAGAGAAATAAATTTTCAGTAAGTGCAGGCTGTTTTTGTTACTTTAATCTAGCGAACAATATCATGCAAAAAATCACACTGGTTGCCGCATTGGCACAAAATCGCGTTATTGGCGCAAACAACGACATTCCATGGCACATTCCCGAAGATTTTGCGTTTTTCAAGCAATACACATCGGGCAAACCCGTCATCATGGGGCGCAAAACGTGGGACAGTTTACCGCGTAAACCTCTGCCCAATCGGCGCAACATCGTCATCACGCGCCAAGCAAATTGGCAGGCAACAGGCGCAGAAGTGCAGGGCGATGTGCAGGCTGCTTTGCAATCTTGCGCCGATGCACCCGAAATCATCATCATGGGCGGCGCACAAATTTATGCCCAAGCCCTGCCGTTTGCCACCGATTTGCGCCTGACCGAAATCGCCTTGTTGCCGCAGGGCGACACGCATTTTCCCGAATTTGCGCCACAAGAATGGTGTGAGCAATCGCGCGAATCTTGCGTATCGCAAAATGGTATCGCGTTTGATTTGGTACATTATCAACGAGTTACGGGAAATCAATAATGGTTATGCAAACATGGTTTTACTGGGCGTTGGCATCGGCAATTTTTGCTGCCATGACCGCGATTTTCGCTAAAATGGGCTTGCAAGGTATTGACTCCGATTTCGCGACTTTTATCCGCACCTTGGTGATTATCGCCGCGTTGTCCTTGTTTTTGAGCTACACGGGCAAATGGCAATCGCCCAGCAGCTTGTCGGCAAAAAATTGGCTGTTTCTGATTTTGTCGGGCTTGGCAACGGGCGCATCTTGGTTGGCGTATTTCAAAGCCCTGCAACTAGGCAACGCATCGCAAGTCGCGCCTGTGGACAAATTCAGTTTGGTGCTGGTCGCGATTTTTGCCGTATGGTTTTTGGGCGAAAAACCCAGCGCACAAGAATGGTTGGGCATCGGATTGGTCGCAGCTGGCGTGTTGGTATTGGCGTTTAAGCGATAAATCAAAAAGATAAAGTGCAGGCTGCTTTTTCGTTTTTTTTGCCGATAAAAGCAGCCTGCACTATTTCATCATCACCAACTGCACCAACAATCGCTTTTCGTCTGCCGATAAATTCTCTTTTTGGCGCAAGCGATTGATTTGCGCGGTTTTCAAATCCAAAGTCAAACGAGTCATACCGTCTTGAAATTCTTGGCATTTTGCTGGGCTGTTGTCGCTGATTTCCTGTTCGTCTTGCATGGTGTGGCGGCAAATAAACGTCAGGATTTCATCGTGCGCCGAATCGCGGAAATACTCCAAAGCGCGAGACATGGTCGCATTAGGGTGCTCGCGATAGAATTTCGCCAACGCCACCAAACACGCATATTCGCTATCCAGCGCAAAATAATCGGGAAACGCCACATATTGCGCCCATTTTTCGTTGAGCAATAAAGTACGAATTTGCTTTTGTATCAAAGAAATAGCCGCTGTTGGACGAGAACTTTCGCGCGGTAATTTATACGATTTCGCTTCCACATGACGGCGCGGCGCGGCCTGCCCCATTAAATACGCCAAATTGCTCGGGTCAATGCCTGTTTTCGCCGACAATTCCTGTTTCAGCAAATACGCCAGCGCAGAGGCTTGGGTAATCTGATTCAACAAAGGCGTAGCGTGGTTGACCAATTCCGCCTTGCCCTCCTGCGTGTGCATATCCAAATTTGCCGTTAGCGCGTCCCAAAAATACGCCGAAAGCGGCTTACTCTCGTGCAACAACGCTTCTTCAAATCGCGCCTTGCCAAATTCACGCACAAAGCTGTCGGGGTCGTGTTCTTCGGGTAAAAACAGAAAATTCAACGACTTATCATCTTTTAATTGCGGCAACGCATTTTCCAACGCTCGCCACGCCGCCTTACGCCCAGCTGCGTCGCCGTCAAAGCAAAAGTAAACGCTATCTGTTTGACGGAACAGCATTTTAATGTGGTCGGCAGTCGTTGCCGTTCCCAACGCCGCCACCGCGTAGCCCACGCCAAATTGTGCCAACGCCACCACGTCCATATAGCCTTCCACGACTAAAATACGCCCAACATCTTTAATCGCCTGACGTGCTTCGTACAAACCGTATAAATTTTTCCCCTTATCAAACAATGGTGTATCAGGTGAATTGAGATATTTCGGCTTGCTGTCGTCCAACACGCGCCCACCAAAACCAATCACTTGACCGCTCACATTGCGAATCGGAAACATCAAACGATGACGGAAACGGTCGTAATGCTTGCCTTCGTTGTCCAACACCATGCCGCTATCCACCAACGGCGCGGATGGATACGGCTGAAAAATCTGCGCGAGCGGCTGCCAACCGTCAGGTGCATAACCAATGCCGTAGTGTTCCGCGATTTCACGCGACAAACCGCGTTTTTTCACATAATCAATGGCTTGTTGATTTTGCGGTAATTGTTGGCGATAAAATTCACAGGCTGCCTGAACGATGTTTTCCAGCGTTTGTTGTTGCTGTTTTCGGGCGGCGCGTTGGGCGGTGCTTTCGGACGTTTCGCTGCGAACATTTGGCACGGTCATGCCCACGCGGTCGGCGAGCATTTGCACCGCTTCCACAAACGAAAGCCCTTGATGTTCCATAACAAAACCAATCGCTGAACCATGCGCCCCACAGCCAAAACAATGGTAAAATTGTTTGGTTGGGCTGACTGAAAAGCTGGGCGATTTTTCTTTGTGAAACGGACAACACGCCATGTAATTCGCGCCGCCTTTTTTGAGCGGTACATATTGGTCAATAATATCAACAATATCGGTGCGAGCAAGCAAGTCGTCTATAAATTCGTGCGGTATCATGGTTGGGTGTAAATAATCAAAAGAGCCGTATTATACAAAAAAGCAGCCTGCACCTTTTGTCCAAATCTTGTTTAACAAAAAGTGCAGGCTGCTTTTTTAGGTTTATGCTGATTTAGCGAGCAGTTTGATTAGGCATCACACCCGTTAGCAAATATTCCATTGTTTCGCGCACCGATTTGATTGCCGAACCAAATGGCAATGGGTCTTTGCCACGGAAAAACAAGCCTTTATCCACTTCGCCGCGGAACGCTTCTGCCAATTTGATGTCAATGCAAAATTGTCCGATTTTCTCCAAGCCATCGCGCAAACCGCAAGTGGTTAAGCAGTTGATGCCTTGCGTACAACGGCGTGGGTCGGCTTTGGCGTTGGCTTGCAATTTGTCCAAACGCTTGGTGTAGCTGCTCAAAAAGCGTGTGTTTACGCCGCGTGCAGGCAAGCCCGCCACCGACATGAATTCCACAATTTGCTCGCGTTCTGCGCCAGCCAGCGTGTTTTTGAAATTGATGTGCGCGTCGCCTTCTTGCGTTACTGCAAACGCTGTGCCGATTTGTACCGCACTCGCGCCCCATTCTTTGAGTGCGGTGCTGATTTTGTCAAAATTCGCCATGCCGCCAGCCAAAATCAACGGGATTTTTTCGCTTTCCAAGCCCAATGTTTTGAAGATTTCCATCGTTTCTGTGATAACGCGCTTGAACTCAAATTTTTCATCGTTTACGCCGTCCACCGTCATCGCGCCCAAATGTCCAGCCGCGTGAGCAGGGTGTTCAATCACAATCGCATCGGGCAACACACCTTTTTTCATCCATCTTTTCAACACGATACCGATGCCACGCGATTCCGACAAAATCGGCAACAACGCCACATCTTTTTTGTAACCGCCCACCAATTCGGGCAAATCCAGCGGTAAACCTGCACCCATGACAATCGCGTCCGCGCCCGATTCACACGCTTGACGCACCAAAGCCGCGTGGTCTTTAACCGCTTTCATCACGTTCACCGCAATCAAACCTTTGCCGTTGCTTTGTGCTTTGGCGGATTGAATTTCGCGGTCAAGCGCAATGTGATTGAGTTGGCAATATTTTTCTTCGGTCGGGTTGATTTTGGATTCTGCCAATAAATCTTCGTGCAAATGGCGCAAATCCACGCTGGCGATTGTGCCGATGCCGTTTTCACGCGCCACCGCGCTGGATAAACTGGAAGCCGAAATGCCCACGCCCATGCCGCCTTGCACAATGGGAGTCAGTTCTTTGCTGCGAATGGTTAAGGGGTTGAATGTGTGCTGCATGGATTGTCTCCTTGGTGTGTGGATTCGTTATTAAAGAGTTTAGGCATTATACTCTAAAATAGTCAGATTGCTCTATTTTTTTGTAATGATTGACCTTTTATTCGTAAATTTTTATAATATGCGACTTTCCTTGCACTTGGGTCGGTAGCTCAGGGGTTAGAGCAGGGGACTCATAATCCCTTGGTCGTGGGTTCGAAACCCACCCGACCCACCAAACAAAAAACCGCATGAAATCTAGCTTTTCATGCGGTTGCTTTGTTTTTAAAACAGCGTGATTCGTTCTACATTTTTTCGTCTGTTCTACATTTCGCTCAAAAAACGCCTCAAAAAACGCCCCAAAAACACCCAAAAATCACGTCAATAAATCGCCCCAATCCAGCTTGGTCGGCTGCACCAATTTCCCCTTGCGATGACGCACATACTGCACCGTCATACTACTATTTTTATGTCCCAACAAATCACGCGCCGCATTTAGTCCCAGTTCCTCATCCTTGTCCGTACCAGCCTTGGCGCGTAAGTCCCGAAATTGAAAATCCGCCTTATCCACCCCAGCCAATCGCCGCGCCTTGTCCATGCCATAGCGCAACTGGTTATACGAAATCGGCCGCTCATCTTTGCAAAACAAAAAATCATGTTTTGCATTGCCACGCTCGGATAAAATCTGCTCCACCACATCAGCAAACACACCCACCAACGCCACACGCAATCGCTTACCTGTTTTATTCTGCTGAATCCACAACGCGCCATCGCGAAAATCCGACACACGCAATTTCAACGTATCGCCCACACGCTGGCTGCACAAATAAGCCACCAACATCAACTGTTGAATATGCCTATCTGCACGATTGAACACACGCCAAAACATATCGTCCGACACATACACATCGCGCCCTTTTTCCACATTTTTCTTGACACCGCGCACAGGATTTTCATTATCCGTATAACCCCATTCACGCGCCTTATTAAAAATATGGCTAAACAACGCCACTTCGCGATTTGCCCGAGTTTTCGCCGCTTTACTGCGCCAATCCAAATACTCCCGAATGTGAACAGGGCGAATCGCATTGATAGGCACAGGCGGTTTATCAGGCTTATTTGGTGGCGAAGATGCCAGCGAAATCGTCAATTTCCTTTTGCCAGACTCCGTGCCGCTCAAAATCAACGAATTCACAGGTGCAGCCATTGCCGCCGCCTTTACCGTTGTTGCCATTCAATACGCCTACGCCTATTTGGACAAAAAAAACCAAAGTCAAAACGTGGAGAATAATCCGTCATGACCCCTATGCAATATGCCGCCATTCAAGCCCTAGCAGGCGCGTGTGCCTTATCCATTCTCTTTTTTGACAAACGTGGCAGAGCGCACAAGCCCATTTTTGCCTATTTAGCCTATTTCACATTTCTACAAATGATGTCGCTCGTCCTTGCTGCTCATTTCAAACTCAACGAACTACTGGAATGGCTGCTCATATTCACACTCGCCCTGCAAACAGGTAGCGTCCTATTAGCAGGCGGCAACATTGGCAAAATTCACGCCAGTTTTCAGCTTTCCCAATTTTGCAGGCTGCTTCGTCGCTTGCAATTTAATCAACAAAAGAAAGAACAACATCATGACTCAAAAAGCATTTGATATTTTTATAGAACGCATCTTGTCGCACGAAGGCGGCTACGTAAACCACCCACGCGACCCAGGTGGCGAAACCAACTGGGGCATTACCAAAGCCACCGCCCAAGCCAATGGCTACACAGGCAGCATGCGCAGTATGTCGCGCAACGATGCGATTGCCATCTATCGCCGCGCCTATTGGGAAAACAGCCAAGCCAGCCAAATGCCTGCTGCTATCGCTTTCCAATATTTTGATGCCTGCGTCAATCACGGCATTCAAAACGCCAGCAAAATCCTACAACGCGCCGCCAAAGTGGCAGACGATGGCATCATCGGCAAACAAACCTTGGCAGCCATCAAAAAAGCAAACCAAGCCGAATTGGTCAGCCGCTTTCATGCCGAACGCCTAGCGTTTTATACCCATATCGCCACGTTCAGCACCTTTGGCAAAGGCTGGGTACGCCGCGTTACCCAAAACATTCAGCACGGCGTGGACGACTTAAACACCCAATGGACAGCGGACAGCCTAGCATGATAAACAAACTTGCCACCTATGCCCTGTGTGTTGCAGCCATTGTCAATATCCCATTGCTTGCCCTTGCCGCTTGGCAGCACACGCAAAACAAACACCCGCACCAACAAGTTGCCCAAAGCCAACAGCAAGCCCAAAACGCCCAAGCAACCATAGCGCAAATGCAGCAAAACCAAATCCAGCTGCAAAATCAGCTCAACCAATGGCAGCAAGCCGCCGCCCAAAGCCGCCAGCAGCTAGACATCGCCCTGCAACAAAACCCACAATGGGCAAGCCAACCTCTGCCCAGCCACATCAAGAAAGCCCTGCAACCATGAACAAAGCCATTATCGCCACCGTCCTTTTGGCAGCCTGCACTAATCAACGTCATTAGCTGCCCAGCCGTTCCCGAATGCGTACGACCCAACATCGCCTTGGCTACCAATGCTGATTTAGTCCGCGCCTATCAAGCCGCCGACCACGCTTTTCAACAATGCAAAATCGCACGCGATACACTCGCCGCGTGTGTCAAGAAAGAATTCCATGTCCCAAATGATTGACCGCGCCTGCGACCTAGAAGAACGACACCGCGCCGCAGCATTAGCACGCTGGTCGGCAACCCAAACCCCACGCGCCAACCAATCCGCGCACGAATGCCACGCCTGTGGCGAGCCAATCCCAGAAGCCCGAAGAGCCGCCGTCAAAGGCTGCACCCACTGCATTACCTGTCAAGAGAAAATAGAAAAATATGGAAAAGCCTAAATCCCTACGCACCGCCCTAGAAACCGCCCTGCCCGAATTGCGCGACAACCCCGACAAACTCCATCTCTACATTACCAACGGACAAGTAGAAGCCCACAAAGGCACGCTTGGATACACCGACCACTACACGCTCACGCTACTAATTACCGATTTTGTCGGCAATATAGACGTGTTAAAAGTCGCCATTATCAACTGGCTGCAAACCAACCAGCCAGATATTTTGGGGCAAGGCTCGGTTATCCCGAATGCGTTTACCTTTGAGGCAGATTTAAACGGACACAGCAGCGCAGATTTGCTGATTGAACTCAAACTCAACGAGCGCACCACCGCCTTGATTGACGAACACAACAACGTCCACATCACACACCCAGCCGAACCACAACGCGATACCGATTTAGCCACCACATTAGGGCTATAAACCATGAACGCACTAGATATTTACCTAGATAATCTCAACACCTTAACCCAACGCTTGTCGCCACAAGAAAGCAAAAAAATGATGCGCAAAATTGGTGCAAAAATTCGCCAAAACAACCGCGAGCGCATTATTGCCAATTTGCAGCCTGACGGTAGCCCCATGCGTCGCAGAAAAGACAGTGATAAAGATTATTTGGAAGGTTATCGTAAATTACGCAGAAACGAAGAATTGAAAGTTGGGCGAATGTTTATTTACGATGGCCCAGAAATGAGACAGCGTAATATCGGCCAATTGCGTGAAATGCTCACCATTAAACGCCCTGAACACGATAAAAAATACGGCTTTCCTTATCGTTTTCACAAGGGCGGTGGCTACTATCAACGCAGTTCCTATGATTCAGATTATGTTCAAGGTTTTGCTTTATCGCGTGGCGGTTCATTAGGACAAGACGGCGTTTCAAAATTTAACCGTAAATTCATTTACGTTCCCGATAAGAGCGGCAAAAAGCGCATACATGAAAAACTCATGTTCCGCAAAATCAACCAATTCAAATACCTCAAACTCAAAGCCACATCACACGAAGCCGCCATCGGCTTTTTAAGCGGCTTAACCGCCTACATCGCCCACGCCCACCAATACGGCGAAGGCAACCGCCCACAGCGCAAATTGTTAGGTTTTTCCGATGACGATTTGCAGATTGTGGAAACCGTGTTGCGGCAATATTTCGCAACAGCTTGACGTCCTTCCCTTTGTTCACGGAAGGAAGGACGTCAATGAACGCGCTAGAACGCTTGGAGAGCAATCGCAGACCGAGCAGCAAGTGCAGCAGCGCAAACAAAGTCTCGGTTGGAGCATGAAATGAAAATATTGAAAAAGTAAAACAAATGTTTTATTATTTGATTACTTTTAAATATTTAAGGAATTAAACATGAGCGCAATAAATTTTAATATCCGTATGGATAAAAGTTTGAAAGAACGCGCATTTCCAGTCATTGAGAGCTACGGATTAACGCCAGCACAAGCAGTCAAACTGTTTTTTAATCAGATTGCTACTACCCAAACCATTCCCATTTCATTTGAACACAACGTAAACCGCATTCCTAATGCAATCACACGTAAAGCGATTGAAGATGCGGAATCCGAATTTGAGACAGCCAAACGCTATAAAACCGTTGAAGAAGCTATTGCAGCAATGCAGGAATTGGCGAAATGAGCAGAGAAATTATTTTTCAAGGGCAGTTTAAGCGAGATGTGAAAAAGCAGTTTTTAGAGCTTGCGACAGTGGAATGGGCAGAAGTTTTAACTTGTTTGGTAAATGATTTGCCGCTTGCTGAAAAATATCGCGACCATGCGCTTGTGAATGACAAAAACGGATACAGAGACTGCCATATCAAGCCTGATTTGGTTTTAATTTACGGCAGGAAAGAAAACGCCTTGATACTTGTTCGGTTAGGTTCTCATTCCGAGATATTTGGCTAAATCTGATAGAAAAAGCAGCCTGCAACCTTTCGGCAATCCCGAAGCGTTACAGGCTGCTTTTATCTTTGCCGTTAAACCGCGCTTTTAACCACTCTCACGCCACAACGCTCAAACAACCGCTTGCATAATTACACCATTTAACACGCGCAATCATCGCCATGCAAGCCGAACACAATCGCCAAATCGCCAACTTAATCAAACAAGGCAACATCGCCCAAGTTAATCCGTCCGAATGCCGCGTGCGCGTGGCTTTGGGCGAATTAACAAGCGATTGGTTGCCCTATTTTGTGCCGTGTGCAGGCGGCGTGTCGGTTCATCGTCCGCCCAGCGTGGGCGAAAACTGTATTGTCATCAGCCCCAGCGGCGAAACCGCTAATGGCTTGGTTTTGTGCGGCTTAATGTCCACCGCCTTTCCCAGCCCAGCTCAATCTGCCGATGAAACCGTCATCACTTTTCCCGATGGCGCACGTTTTGAATACAACCACGCCGCAAGCAGCCTGCACATTTCGGGCATTCAAACCGCAACCGTCCAAGCCAGCCAAGCCATCACATTTGACACACCGCAAGCCACGTTCACAGGCAAGCTAACCGTAGAAAATTTGCTCACTTATTTGTCGGGCATGGCAGGCAGCAATGGCACAGGCGGCAGCACCACCATTTCGGGCGACCTGCAACATATTGGCGGCGCATTGTCCAGCAACGGCGTGGTGTTGCATAGCCACACCCACACAGGCGACAGCGGTGGCACAACAGGAGCACCGCAATGATGAACGCACAAACAGGGCGCATGATGTCGCTTGCCGAGCATGTGCAGCAATCTATCCACAATATTTTGTTCACACGTATTGGCACACGCATTCAACGCGAACCCTATGGCAGCCTGCTCCCCGAGTTGCTTGATACGCCGCTCAGCGAAGCGACGTTGCTGCGCTGCAATGCCGCTGTGATTATGGCAATCGCCAAATGGGAGCCGCGTTTTGAAATTGAGCAAGCCCAAATCCAAGCCGTGCGCAACCAAGAACGCATCAATGTCCAAATTCAGTTGCGCGGACGTTTGGGCAAACAAGCCCTAAATTTTGTTGTGAAGGTGCCAGCATGAAAGAAATTGATTTAAGCCAGTTGCCACCGCCCAAAGTCATAGAAGAATTCACGTTTGAAGCCATTTTTGCCAGCAAAAAAGCGCGGCTCATTGAACTTTGTCCCAACCACATCAAAGACGTGGTTGCCGCCACATTGGAGCTAGAAAGCGAGCCGCTCACTATTGATTTGCAGCAACAAGCATACAGCGAAATGTTATTGCGCCAACGCATCAACGAAGCCACGCTTGCCACATTTTTAGCCTTTGCCACAGGCAACGATTTAGACCACATTGCCGCCAGTCGCAATATGTCGCGCAAAATCATTCAAGCCGCCAACCCATATGCCAATCCGCCCATCGCCCAAATCAACGAAAGCGACAGCAGTTTAAGACGCAGAGTGCAGCTTTATCCCGAAAAACTAGCCGCCGCTGGCCCGCGCTTGGCATACATCGCCCACGCACTAGACTTGGACGATGTTGCCGATGCCTATGCCGTGCAGCCACGCGCAGGCGATGTGTTGGTGTACATTCAATCGCACAGCAACGCAGGCATTGCCAGTCCAGAATTGCTCGCCCATGTGCAGCAATATTTGTCTGCCGAAGACAAACGCCCCTTGTGCGATAGCGTTACCGTGCAAGCTGCCACCGCCAAACCCATTACCCTGCGCTATGCCACGCGCTACCAGAGTCAGTTAGGCAAAACCAGCGTGCAGCAAGCCCAACAAACCGCCCTGCAACAACTCATTGCCGAACATAGCGGCTTGGGCGCACAACTTGCCTTATCCAAAATCATTGGTGCATTAGACGTAGTGGGTGCAGAAAAAGTCATTTTGCACGAACCACAACACGACGTGATATGCCAAAGCGGCGAATTTATCCGAATCGTCAGCATAGAAAGCAGCGAATTAACATGACCGACAGCTTAATCCCCAGCAACAACAGCCCCTTGCAACACACGCTATCCCAATTAAGCAGCCAGCAAATCGCCCAAATAGATTGGCGCGTCATCACACAAAACCACAGCAGCCTGCACTGCTCTGCCGAATTTCTACCTTTTTTGGCATGGGAAAACAGCATCTCCGATGCAGAAGGCTGGATATTTGCCGAAAGCGAAACCGCACAACGACAAATCATTCAAAACTACATTGCCAAACATCAACACAAAGGCACGCCAGCCATGATTCGCCAGTTGTTCCGCGATTTGCAGCTAGGCGAAATAGAAATCATCGAACGCGCAAGCGAGCAGCAATACAACGGCAACATCTCTTTTAATGGCAAGCACTATTTTGGCGGCAACGATGGCGATTGGGCAACTTATGGCGTGGTGCTATCGCGTGTTATCAGCATAGAACAAGGCGAGCAAATCAAGCAAATCCTAGCCGAAATCGCCCCATTGCGGTGCAGGCTGCTTTATTTAGATTTTCGCAGCAATCCCATTTTGTGGAATGGCGAAATCGCTTTTGACGGCAGCTATTCATTCGGCAGTATTTAAAATCCAGAAAGGCAATCATGACTCAATTAAACTTACAAGCCCAATGGCGCGGTGCCATTGAGCAAATTGAAACAGGCGACCGCGTGCTCGGTGGCGCAAACGGCAAAATCAATCAAATTTTTACCGCATTGGGCGATCGAACCGAATACCTAAAACTCAAACTAGAAAGCGATGCCACCACTATCACAGCAGGAGCAGGTTTAACTGGCGGTGGCGTGTTACGCGACAATCAAACTTTGTCATTGGGTAAACCGTCCAAAATCACAGCAACCACAACCAATTTAGCCGTTAGCAATACGCA
>NZ_FOJK01000010.1 GCF_900111845.1 Kingella kingae ATCC 23330
TATTATTAGCAAGGAATGCACCTATTTCGCGATTACCTTTCGCACCGCCCAAAATGGCAACAACAATGACTGTGAGTGTTTTGGCTAGATTATAGCGTTTGCCTGCTCCACGTCTGGTATCGGGTATACGAGCGAAATATTCTTCTAGTGAGTGCATGGTGTTGTCCATTTGGTTGTTTAAACTTCGCGCATTATACTTTTAATTTAAAACTTGTCAGGTCTGGGATTTATCCCACCAAAAAATGCTGATATTTATAGTGAATTAAATTTAGATTAGGACAAGGCGACAACGACCGCCGTGTACAGCTAGTACATAAGGGAGTTGGCAACGCGGTACTAATCTAAATTTAATTCACTATAAAAAGCAGCCTGCATTTTTAATGAATAAAGTGCAGGCTGCTTTTTATCTATATTATTTACTTCACGATTTCTTCTGCACAGGCAAACTACTAATCACACCCGAGCCAATAATCATCGCAATGCCAAGCCAATCTGCCCAGCCAGCGGTTTCGTGCAAAAACCACATGCCATACAGCGTACCAAACACAATATTCAGATACGACAACGCCGACACAGTAAACGTGCGCCCAACGTGGTAAGCGCGAGTCATCGCCAGTTGTGCCAACATTGCCGACAAGCCAATGCCCAGCAGAACCAGCCAGTTGTCGCCATTAATTCCACGCCACCCAAAATAAGTAGTTGGAATGGCAGACACAACCGCTGCCACCGCCGAAAAATACAGCACCACGCGCCAAGCGGGTTCGCCTGCTCGCGACAATTCGCGCACTTTCAAATAGGCATACGCCGAACATACGCCACCGCCCAGTGCAATGATGGCGTGTCCAATTTGCCCCGAATCCAGCGTAGGTTGCAGCAGCACGATAATTCCCAGCAAGCCTGTGATAAGCGCAAACCAAATCAAGCGCGTGGGTGGTTCGCGGAATAAGACAAGAGACAAAATCGCCAAAAACAAAGGCGATGTGGTGTTAATCGTAATCGCGGTGGCAAGCGGCAAATGGGCAATGCCATAAAAATAAAACAGCAAACCACCTGTGCCAGCCAATCCGCGCCAAATGTGTTGCATCGGTCGTGGTGTGTAAAACGATTTTTGAGTGCAGGCTGCTTGCGTTGCCAAAAAAATCACGGCAAACAACACGCGCCAAAATACCAATTCGTAGGAATTCATCGCAAAATGCTGCACGGCATATTTAACCAAAATGCCCATAACGGTAAACAAAACGGCTGCGACAATAATCCAAGCCGAGCCAAGTGGGTCTTTGTGTGTGGAAGTCATAGGTATAAACAGAATAAAAGGGTTACAATGCCCTTTTTTTGAAAGACACGAATTATGCACTATTTTTCCTTGCACACCCAACAAGACGAACACATCGGTTTTTTGATTATGTATCCGCGTGACGATAGCCAAAATCAAAGCGGCGATTTGGCGATTAAACTACTGGATTCCTTGCCAACTCGTTTGCGTGAAGTCACCAAATTGCTGGCATATTGGCAAGTGCAGGCTGCTTTGTCGTGGGAAGTGTCGGGCGACAAAGTCGTGGTGTTTGATGACGATGGCGACCCACGTGGCACAATCCGCCAAGAGCAGCTACACATCGGCAACCACGTTTTTATTTTGAACGATTTAGCAGGCAATATGTAACATGGAAAGTTTGTATATTTTGATTCCAATCAGCATTATTTTGGCGTTTGTGATTGGTTACTTCTTTTGGTGGTCGGGCAAAAACGGACAGTTTGACGATTTGGAAGGCCCAGCACACCGCATTTTAATGGACGATGACGACACATCAAATCAAGCGGAGCAACGCCGTGAACAATGATTTTTCTTTTGCTACATCGCGCCGTTTCGCGCCTTTGTTTGCCACTCAATTTTTTGGCGCGTTTAATGACAATTTGTACAAAACCGCGCTGTTTGTGTTGATTAGCTTTTACGGTTTGGGCGATGGCTTATGGCTGTCCGCCCCCATGATGCTCAATGTGGGCGCGTTGCTATTTGTGTTGCCATATTTTTTGTTTTCCACGCTGGCAGGACAGCTCGCCACGCGCTACAACAAAGCACGGCTGGCGCAAATGACCAAAGTGCTAGAAGTTGCGATTATGGCATTGGCAGGATTGGGATTCGCGCTGTCGTCTGTGTCGTTGCTGATGTTGTGTTTGTTTATCATGGGGACGCAATCCGCGCTATTTGGGCCAGTCAAATACGCTATCTTGCCCGAATACCTATCATCAAAACAATTGCTTATGGGCAACGGCTTGATTGAATCGGGTACATTTTTGGCAATTTTATTCGGGCAAATTGCAGGCACAGCCATTGCCAACACAGGCGCAACCGTCATCACCGCCACCGTAGTCAGCATTGCTGTGTTGGGCTTGTGCAGCAGCCTTGCCATGCCAGCCGTGCCAGCGCAAAACCCACACGCCCCCGTGCGCCTAAACGGTTGGCGCGACACACGCCAATTGTGGCAACAAACCCGCGCCCAACGCGATTTGTGGACAGCGATTATCGGCATTTCGTGGTTTTGGCTGCTGGGCGCGGTTTACACCACGCAGTTGCCCACGTTTGTGCAGCTGCATTTGGGTGGCAACGCCAGCGTGTTTAACCTAATGCTCACGCTGTTTTCGGTTGGCATTGCCACAGGTTCGGTGCTGTGCGGCAAAGTCAGCAAAGGCAGCCTGCACTTGATTTGGGTAGTGGCTGGCGCGATTGGCTTAACCGTGTTTGGTGGCTGGCTGGTGTATTTGACCCACGATTTGCGTTTTGATGCCAATCAGTTGCAGGGTTTGGCGCAATTTTTGTCGCAAGGTTATGCCTATCCCGTTATGCTTGCTTTGTTGGGCGTTGGCTTTTTTGGCGGATTTTTTTCCGTGCCGCTTTACACATGGCTGCAAACCGCCGCCAGCGATGAATTCCGCGCCCATGCCATTGCCGCCAACAACATCGTCAATGCCGTGTTTATGGTAGCCGCCGCGCTGTTGAGTAGCGTGTTGTTGGCGGCGTTTAACAGCATTACGTTGTTGTATTTGCTGGTGGCAATCGGCAATGTGGTTTTGTTGATTTATTTGACTTGGCGTAGTCCGTTGATTTGGAAATGGTAAAAAAGCAGCCTGCACTTTATATTTTCAAGTGCAGGCTGCTTTTTTATATTGTTTGCGTGATTAAACCGAGAACGATGAACCGCAACCGCAAGTCGTTTCCGCATTTGGATTGCGAATCACAAATTGCGAACCTTGCAAACTTTCGGTGTAGTCAATTTCTGCGCCAACCAAATATTGATAGCTCATTGGGTCCACCAAAAATTTCAAGCCATTTTTCTCAATTTCAAAATCATCGTCGTTTTTGATTTCGTCAAATGTAAAGCCATATTGAAAACCAGAACAGCCACCGCCGTTTACAAAAACGCGCAACATCAAATCGGGGTTGTTTTCTTCGGCAATCAAATCTGCCACTTTGGTGCAGCAAGATTCGGTAAAGTTAATTGGGTATTCGTCAGACATAGTCATGCTCCTTGCAGGGGAAGTGAATGGTGTGTGTTGTGAATTCAATTTAAACCAGTTGTCCTGATTGGAATTGAACCCACTACAAAGTGGGGCAGCCCACGAATTTTTCAAGTGGGCGATTGTACGACAAAATCAAACCGTTTGCGAATATTGCGCTCGCGTTTCTTGATTGTGTAAATAGTAGTCAAAAACCATCGCAATATTGCGGATTAAGAACCGTCCTTTGGGCGTAACGTGCAGGCTGCTTTCGTTTTGTTCTACCAAACCCAGTTGCACCAATTCTTGCAGGCGATTTAATTCGGCAGCAAAGTAATCGGCAAACGGGTGTTTGTACTGGTCAATTTCTTTAAAACGGTGCAACAAATCTGCGCTAATAATGCCCAAATCGGCTAATTTTTTCATGTGTGCTAATTCTGCCTCATCGGCAGCATCCGAAGCAGCCTGCACTTGGTTACTTTGTGGCAAAGACGGCAAATAATCGTCAAAATTCAATGAGAAGCGACACATCAAATCTTGAATAATTTGACGGCGCAACACGTCATCATCGTTTAATTCAAAACCGCGCATAATCGGCAATTTGTCTGCGTCCAAGTCGGCATAATAATCTTCCAAATTGCGTTGATTTTGGCTGTATGTGTTGCCGATTTTGCCGATGCTGCTCACGCCAATCGCCACTAAATCGCAATCGGCATAAGTGGAATAGCCTTGGAAATTGCGCTGTAAACGTCCTTCGCGCAGAGCGATTGCTAATTCGTCTTCGGGCTTGGCAAAGTGGTCCATGCCAATGAAGACATAACCGCGCTCGTTCAACAAATGCACTGCGTATTGCAAAATATCCAATTTTTCTTCGCTAGACGGCACGGTGTTGGTGTCAATGCGGCGTTGCGGCTTGAAAATATGCGGCAAATGCGCGTAGTGATACAACGCCAAACGGTCGGGATTGAGCGACAAAACCGTATCCAAAGTCGGCTTAATGCTTTGTACCGATTGATGTGGCAAGCCGTAAATTAAATCCACACTAATGGATTTAAAACCTGCTTCACGCGCCGAATCAATTACGTTTTTGGTTTCTTCAACGGTTTGAATGCGGTTCACAGCAGCCTGCACTTTTGGGTCAAAATCTTGAATGCCCACGCTCATGCGGTTAAAGCCCAGTTGTGCCAGTTTGAACACGCTTTCACGGCTCACTTTGCGCGGGTCAATTTCAATGGAATATTCGCCGTCGGGCAGCAATTCAAAATGTTCGCGAATCATGTTGAACACGCGTTCTAGCTGTTCATCGTTCAAAAATGTGGGCGTGCCGCCGCCAAAATGCAGTTGCGCCAATTTGTGCTTGCCGTGCAAATGTGGTTTGAGCAACGCCATTTCTTTTTCTAAATAATTCAAATACTCATCGGCTTTGCTGGTGTCTTTGGTGATGACTTTGTTGCAGCCACAGTAGTAACAAATCACATTGCAAAACGGAATGTGAATATACAGCGATACGGGTTTGTCGCTGTCTTTTAAGGTGTTTTCTAGCGTTTGGATATAGTTGGCTTGCACGAAACCATTGTGAAAACGGTCGGCAGTGGGATAAGACGTGTAGCGCGGCCCTTGACTGGGCAGGCTGCTAATCAATTCGCGGTCAAAAACAAAATCTTGAGTGGGAGCGATGGTAATGGTTTTCATATTTCAGTACCTTTTTTAAGGTTATTTTATTATTAGACAAACTTTGTTAGAATACGACAATATTTATCAAAATGTATTGCGTTTTGTCAAACACACACGTTGGAACTATTATAAATGTCAAAGCTATCTCTTACTACTAAAACGCAATGTTCAAATTGCTCTTTAAAGGAATTGTGTCTACCTTTGGGCTTGAATGCGGAGGAATTTGAACAAGTTGATGCAGTTATTCAGCAAAGCAAACGGTTGAAAAAAGGGGAATATCTATTTCATGCTGGCGAAAATTTTTCTTCTTTGTTTGCGATTCGAACGGGTTTTTTTAAAACTGCGGTCAGCACGCAAGACGGTCGCGACCAAGTGACTGGTTTTTTTATGTCGGGCGAATTAATGGGCATGGACGGTATTGGCGAAGGTAATTACACTTGCAACGCCGTTGCTTTGGAAGATAGTGAAGTCTGCGAATTGCCATTTAGTCGAATAGACGAATTAAGCAAGCATTTGCCGCGATTGAATCTGCATTTTTTTCGCTTGATGAGCCGCGAAATTGTGCGTGACCAAAATGTGATGTTGCTGCTGGGCAATATGCGCGCCGAAGAGCGTTTGGCAGCGTTTTTGCTGAATTTGTCCGACCGTTTGCATCATCGCGGTTTTGCGGCAAACGATTTTATTTTGCGTATGTCGCGCGAAGAGATGGGCAGCTATTTGGGCTTGAAACTGGAAACGGTTAGCCGTACGTTGTCGCGTTTTAATCAAGAAGGTTGGATTTCGGTAGAACACAAGCATATTCAAATTTTAAGACCCGATATCTTGCAAAATTTGGTGTCGGGGCATCTACAAGAATTTGGGCAATGTGGTTTTAAATAAACCAATAAAAATGCAGGCTGCTTTTTTCGTATTTAAAAGCAGCCTGCACTTAATAATAGTGGTTTATTCGTGGGTTAAATTACGTTAGAATGCAAGGCGTTTTCTTTTCTTTATTTTTGTAAATTAAGTAGGAGCGATGATTATGTGGTTTATTGGTTTGGTAGTAGTGGTGATGGCGTATTTGATTGGTTCGCTGTCGGCAGCGTTGATTGTATCTCAAAAAATGGGCATGCCAGACCCGCGTAGTTATGGCTCGGGCAACCCTGGCGCAACCAATATGTTGCGTAGTGGTCGTAAAGATGCCGCCACCTTGACTTTGCTGGGCGATGCGCTCAAAGGCGTGATTGCAGTGGTTTTGGCACGTTGTTTGGCATCTTGGTTGCATTTGGGCGATGGTGTGGTCGCATGGGCGGCAATCGCTGTGGTGATTGGGCATATGTACCCCTTGTTCTTCAATTTTAAAGGCGGCAAAGGCGTGGCAACCGCGTTAGGTGTGTTGCTGGCGATGTCGTTTACCACAACCTTGTGGATTGTTGCCATTTGGGCAGTGATTGCATTCAAGTTCAAAAAATCTTCGTTGGCGGCTTTGGTGGCGGCAGCGGCAACGCCTTTTGTAGCATTCATTATTATTCATCATCCGTCTTGGGGCTGGGCTTTGACGTTGATTTCAGCTTTGGTGATTTACCGTCATCGCAGCAACATTGGCCGTATGCAATCTGGTAACGAGAGCAATATTGGCGAAACTGTGGTGCAGGCTGTTTCTGAACCTGTGGCAGCAGCCGAGAATGTAGCGGTTAAACCTGTTGAAGCGGAAACGCCAGCAACACAAGTAGAAACGGTAAAAGCGGAAGCGGTACAGGTAGAAACGGTAAAAGAAGTGGTGCAAGAAACCCAAGCGGTTGAGCCAGAAAAAGCTGAAGCAGAAGTGGCGCAAGAAGTCGAATCCGAAGCCAAAGCAACGGAAACCGAAACCGCACTCAGCGCAGAAGTGGTAGCAAAACCCAAAGCCAAGCGCGGTAGTAAAAAATCAAGCGAATAATTCGCGTAAACAGAAGCAGGCTGTCGCTTTATGACTGCCTGCTTTTGGTGTTTGTATGCAAAGTAAAGTGGTAGCAATGGAACAAAAACAAAGTTTAGCGCAATGGTTGGCGCGATTGGAAACGGCACACAGCAACGGTTTAATTGACATGGGTTTGGAGCGCGTAGGGCGCGTGAAAAACGCCATGCAGTTGCAGCCTGCTTGCCCGATTATTGTGGTGGCTGGCACAAACGGCAAAGGCTCAACTTGTGCGTTTTTGTCGCAGATTTACGCGCAGGCTGGCTACAAAGTCGGCACGCTCACTAGTCCACATTTGCTGCGTTTTAACGAGCGCATTGCGATTAATACGCACCCTGTGTCGGACGAGCAAATCGTGGCTTCGTTTGAGCGCATTGAAGCAGCACGTGGCGACACATCGCTCACTTATTTTGAGTTCAACACGTTGGCGGCGGTGGATATTTTTGTGCGCGAACAAGTGGACGTGATGATTTTGGAAGTCGGCTTGGGCGGGCGTTTGGACGCGGTAAATATATTTGACGCGGATTGTGCGATTGTTACCAGCGTGGATTTAGACCACCAAGCGTTTTTGGGCGACACGGTGGAACAGGTTGCGCGAGAAAAAGCAGGTGTGTTCCGTGCTGGCAAAGCGGCGATTTGTGGACAAAATCCTGCGCCACAAAGTTTGGCGGATTATGCGCATGAACTGGGTGCGCCACTTGTGTTGGCAAAACGCGATTTTTCGTTCAGTAAATTGGAAAATCAGCAATGGAATTTTCATTTTACGCCTGCCGATGAAGTGCAAAGCAGCCTGCACTTGTCGCCACGCAATCGCAATGCCTTGCCTATGCCTGCGTTGCGCGGTTCGTATCAACTAGGCAATGCAGCCTGCGCTTTGGCGGCGATTGAGTGTTTAACGCCCAAATTGCCTGTGGATGTGGGTGCGATTAAACGCGGTTTGTTGTTGGCGGAAAATGTGGGGCGATTCCAAGTGTTACCTGGGCGACCTTTAACCGTGTTGGACGTGGGACACAATCCCCACGCGGCACGCGCTTTGCGCCAAAGTTTGATTGCTTTGCCGTTTTCCCAAAAGCGGATTGCGGTGTTTAGCATGCTTGCCGATAAAGACATAGACAGCGTGTTGGATATTGTGCGCGACCAGTTTGATGAATGGTACATCGCACCCCTGCATTTGCCGCGCGGTAGAAGTCTGGCGGATTTGCAAGAAAGATTGCAGGCACACGGCATTGATGCAGTTAAGCAGTTTGAAAATGTGCAGGCTGCTTGTTCTGCTGCTTTATCGGTTGCGGGCGAAAATGATAGAATTGTAGTATTTGGCTCGTTCCACACGGTGAGCGATGCTATGGCGGTATGTAAATAAGAATAAGGAAAAGAAAATGGCAGAAAATAAACCCGATTTGGATAATAAAACCAACGAAAAAACACACGATAATCAACCCACGCTGACAGGCTATGAAGAATTAAAAAAGCGCAATCGTAGCCGTTTATTGGGAGCAGGAGCAATGGCTTTTTTGGCGGGCGGTTTGACTTTAATCGTTGCCAGTAATGATGCGCCCGAATCGCCTATTTTGGACGAAGCATCTCGCCCCGTTGCGCAAGTGGTAGCCAAATCCAATACAACCGAAGTTTTGCTACCCGAAGGTGTGTCGGCATCGCAAGCGAGTGGTGTATCGGAGACGATTATTGCATCTGATGTGGCATCGGCAAGTGCGGAAAATGTAGATAGTAGCCCTGCGACCAATGTGGCGAGTAAACAAACATCAAATAATGGAGCAGAGCAGCCTGTACCCGATGGCGCAGTATCGGCAGAAAATTTGACTGCTATGGTTAGCCCCGAACCTTTGAAACAACCGAGCGCAGCAGAAAAACGTCGTTTAGCACGCGAAGCACAGCAACGTGAACGTGAACAACGCGAAGCACAACGTGCAGCCGATGAACGCGCCAGAGAGCAACGTCGCCGCGAAGCACAAGCAGTAACCGCGCGTATTGAAGCCGAACGTGCAGCGCAAAACCGAATTGCTGCCGAACGCACGCGTCAAGCGCAATTGGCCGCCGAGCAAAAACGCCAACAAGAACGCGCACAATGGTTGGCAAAACAAGCCGCACAAAAAGCGCAAGAAACACAATCTGCTGCTCGTGGCACGCAAAAGCAGCCTGCACCTGCGGTTGCAACATCGGTAAGCGGCAAAGTGATGGTTCAGGTGGGCGCGTATAGTACGCGTGCATTGGCACAACAAGTGCAAACCCAGTTGCGCGGCATGGGCTATAACTCGCAAATAGAGCCAGTTAAAACGGCGAACGGCACAATGTATCGCGTTCGTGCAACTGGTTTTGCGAATCGTGCAGCCGCCACCCAAGCTGCGAACCAATTAAAAAGCCGTGGTTTGGGCGGCATGATTATTGAGCAAAAATAATGGCATTCACCACATTTGATATTGCAGCTTTATTGCTGATTTTTGTCTGCATTGTGATTTCTGCTATGCGTGGCTTAATGGGCGAAGTCATTGCCTTTATCGGCTGGCTGGTTGCGCTGGTTGCGGCGCGTTTTTTTGCCGTGCCTGTGTCCGATGTGGTGTTCGCCAGCATGAATCCACGCCCCATGGCGGTGGTGTGTGCCTTTGTGTTGGTATACATCGCTGCTCGAGTTGGCGTGGTTTTGCTGCATCAAATTGTGGATTTGGTGGTTAAGAAAACCAAGCTCACCAGCATCAATCGTTTGTTGGGCGCATTGTTGGGCGCAGCAAAAGGCATGCTGGTGGTCAGCTTAATTGTGCTGGCGTGTTCGTTTAGCGATTTGCCCAAAGACCCAGAATGGCAAAATGCCAAAACCGCGCCTTTCTTCCAAGATATTGCGTTACTAGAAAAAGATTATTTGCCTGATTTTTTATCCAATCAAGTTCATTTCCCCAATTCAGCAGAAGTGCAGGCTGCTTCCGATGTGGCACAGCCTGCACCCGTTAAGCCCAAAACACAAATTTTAAAACCGTAAGGAGTTGCTTTTATGTGTGGCGTATTAGGTTTGGTGGCGCACCAGCCAGTTAATCAACTGTTGTATGACGGATTGCAAATGTTGCAGCACCGAGGACAAGATGCCGCAGGGATTGTAACTACGCAAAACGCTTGTTTTCGTATGCACAAAGGCAAAGGCATGGTGCGCGAAGTGTTCCGCACCCGCAATATGCTCGATTTGCACGGCAACGCAGGTATCGCTCATGTGCGTTATCCGACCGCAGGCAATGCAGGCAGCTCCGCCGAAGCGCAGCCGTTTTACGTTAGCTCGCCTTTTGGGATTGTGTTGGCGCACAACGGCAATTTAACCAACACCGCCGAACTGCATCACGATGTCTATACCCGATATTTGCGCCATGTGAACACGCAGTCCGACTCCGAAGTGTTGCTCAACGTATTCGCCCACGAATTGCGCCGCGAAGTGAGCAACAACGCCAACCCAACCCAGTTGTCGCCCGACAATATTTTCAACGCCATTGAGCGTGTGCATGAGCGTGTACGCGGTGCATACGGCGTAGTTGCCATGATTGCAGGCTATGGCATGGTGGCATTTCGCGACCCGAATGGCATTCGTCCGCTGGTGTTGGGCAAACGCGAAGAGGGCGGAAAAACAGCGTGGGCGGTGTCCAGCGAAAGCGTTGTATTTGGTGGACTGGCGTATCAGTTAGAACGCGACATCGCCCCTGGGGAAGCCTTGTTTATTGATTTTTCAGGCAATCTGCATTCGCGCCAATGTGCCAAGCAGCCGCATTTAAAACCGTGTTTGTTTGAGTACGTTTACTTTGCACGTCCCGATTCGGTGGTGGACGGCGTGCCCGTTTATCAAGCACGAGCGGACATGGGCATCACGCTTGCCGACAAAGTCAAACAGCATATTGATGTAAACGAAATTGACGTGGTGATGCCGATTCCAGACACCAGCCGTTCCAGCGCATTGGAATTAGCGGCGCGTTTGGGCAAACCCTATCGCGAAGGCTTAATCAAAAATCGCTATATTGGACGCACATTTATTATGCTTGGGCAGGCAATGCGCAAAAAATCGGTGCGCCAAAAGCTGAACCCGATTGCCAGCGAATTTGCAGGCAAAAACGTATTGTTGGTGGACGACAGCATTGTGCGTGGCACAACTAGTCGCGAAATTGTGGACATGGTGCGCGAAGCAGGCGCGAAAAAAGTCTTTTTTGCGTCTGCTGCCCCAGAAGTGCGCTACCCCAATGTGTATGGTATTGATATGCCCACACGCGAAGAATTGATTGCCAACGGACGCACCGCAACCGAAATCGCCCAAGAAATCAATGCCGATGCGTGTATTTTTCAGGACTTGGACGCGCTAGAACAAGTGGTGCGTCGCTTAAATCCACAAATCGAAGGCTTTGATGATTCGTGTTTTAGTGGTTGCTATGTAACAGGCGATATTGATGATGCCTATTTGGACGCGCTATCGGCACACAAAAAGCAGCCTGCATCGCGCATCATGCCCAGTTTAGTGGAATACAGCGTGAGCATTGAAAACGGCAACGAGTAATCATCAATCGTAGGTTGTTATAACAATGACTACTGTAACCACAGTAGCCATTCATACATACAGAAAGGAACAATATGGTTTACCGCATCAAACGCGAAGACGGCACAACCGACCAACAAGCGCAAAACGAAGAACAATGGGCGCAAAACACCTTGCGCGAAGTGCTGTTGGCGGCCTATCAAGAACAAAAACGCGCCCGAATGTGGCGCAATATTTGGCGCGTGGTTGGCTTGCTGGTGTTTTTGGCGATGTTGGCTGGCTTGCGTGGCGGCATGCGTCAAGGCGAACAAGCACGAGAATCGGCATCACGTTTTGCTCATCAGCCACACACAGCCGTTGTGAAATTAACAGGTGAAATCGGCGGCAGCGAACAGCGCAATCAGGTAGATATTCTGCGCGAAGGCATGCAGGCTGCTTATCGCAATCCCAATGCCAAAGCCATTATTATTCATGCCAATAGCCCTGGGGGTTCGCCTGTTGTATCCAATATCGCCTTTGCCGAAGTGCGCCGAATGCGCGCGGAACACAAAAACATTCCTGTGTATGTAGTGGCGCAAGATATGTGCGCTTCGGGTTGTTATTACATCGCAGCCGCTGCCGACAAAATTTTTGCCGACCCGTCTAGCCTAATGGGCAGCATTGGCGTGATTGGCAGCAGCTTTGATGCGACTGGCTTAATGGAAAAATTGGGCATTCAACGCCGCGTTCGCATTGCAGGCAACAACAAAGGCATGGGCGACCCGTTCACCGCCGAAAGTCCCGAACAGCAAGCCATTTGGCAACAAATGCTAGACCAAATTCACGGCGAATTTATCCAAGCCGTCAAACAAGGGCGCGGCAATCGTTTGCAAGAAAAGCAATACCCCGATTTGTTTAGCGGACGCATTTTTACAGGCATAGAAGCCAAAAAAGCAGGTTTGGTTGATGATTTGGGCAATGTGTATTCGGTGGCGCGAGACGTGGTTAAAGCACCGAATTTGGTGGACTACACGCCAGAGCAAGACGATTTGGCGCGTTTGTTGAGCCGTCATCTGGGCGCACAAGTGCAAAATCAAGCGCAAGAATGGTTGAGTAAGGTTTGGTAGGTATAGTGAATTAAAATTGCAATGATACAGTGTTGATAACGTCCTTATGTGCCACGCGCGCACAGCGGACGTTATCGCCTTGTCTCATTTTTATAGTGAATTAAATTTAGATTAGTACAGCGTTGCCAACTCCCTTATGTACTAGGTGTACACGGCGGTCGTTGTCGCCTTGTCCTAATCTAAATTTAATCCACTATATCTTCCCTATTGTCGTAATAGCCTTGTTCCATGGTTTACATAGTGATTAAAACCGCTCGTTTTCGCCCAAATATCGCCATTGACCTGTTGGCAACGCGCCTAGTTTCACTTTGCCCATTCTAATGCGCTTTAAGCCCACCACGCGCAAGCCGACCAATTCGCACATTCGGCGGATTTGGCGTTTTTTGCCTTGTTTTAACACAAAGCGCAGTTGGTCTTCGTTTTGCCATTCCACTTTGGCTGGGCGCAGTTTTTCGCCGTCTAGGCTCAATCCGTGGTTGAGCAACGCCAAGCCTTGTGGTGATAGCGTGCCTTTGACTCGCACCAAATATTCTTTTTCGCTATCGGATTGCTCGCCAATAAGTTGTTTGGCAATGCGTCCGTCTTGCGTCAAAACCAATAAGCCAACCGAATCAATGTCCAAACGACCCGCAGGCGCAAGCCCGCGCAACTGGCTAGGGTGGAACGCAATGCGGCTGGTGTCGCCTTGCCAATGATTGCTTTCGGTAATCAATTCAATGGCGGCGCGATAATCTTTTTCGGGCTGACCACTCACAAAACCCACAGGTTTGTTCAACAAAATGGTTACGCGCTGGGTTTGCTGCTGGTGGGCGCGTTTGTCCAAATCAATGCGGTCATTGGGCAACACTTTTTGCCCCAACACGGCAACCGCGCCATTGACTTTGACCCAGCCTTGTTCAATGTAGCTGTCGGCTTCGCGGCGCGAACAGATTTTGAGTTCTGCCATGCGTTTGGATAGTCTGATGGGTTCGGTCATAATGCTTCCTTTGTTTGTTTGATTAAAAATGCAGGCTGCTTTTTCGTGTTCAAAAGCAGCCTGCACTTTCTTGTTGATTTATTGCGCTTGCTCAATTTGACTCAACGCTAACTGACGTTGCTCTTGCGCCAAGCTGGCTTGACCGCTTTGCTCCAACACCTTCGCCAAAGTCAAATGCGCTGGCACAGAATGCTCAATCGCCAAACTGGCTTCCAAATAACCACGCGCCTTGCCCCACAGTTGTCGGGTTGCCGCCAATTCGCCCAAATGACGCAACAATCGCGCATCGTTGGGGTTGCTGCGTAGCCACGCATCGGCAGTATCAATCGCTTTTTGCTGACCGTGTTCGTCCAAATATTGGCTACTTTGCACAAAAGCGGGCAGCAAATCGGCATTGTGTTGCGCTGGATAATGCTGGTTCACCCAAGCTATTGCCTGCGAATACAAGCCCAGTTGTACATATTTTTGGGCAATCGTCGCGCTCATTTCGCCCGATTTTAAATGCTCTGGAATGCGTTTTAAGCAGGCTTTCATGCCTCTGTTGTCGCTCACCAAATTCAAAAGCTGCTCGTAAGCACGTTGCGACAAATGTTCGGCTTCAGTGTCGTTCATCGCCCCAGCACGGCGCAATTTATCTACTTTGTCCAACACTTCCAAAGCGTCGCCCTTATCCAATGCCCAACGCAACTGCAAACGCACCAAGCGCGTTAAGCGTGGGTTGATTTGCGCGGCGGCTTTTAAATGTTCGTCTGCGATTTCGTATTGATGTTGATTTAAGGCACTTTCTGCCAACAACAAATAGCGCGAAAGCTGGGCTTTGCTCGGCAATTTGGCGATGTCGTGCAAATATTGGTCGCGTGTTTTTTGGTTGCCACTTTGGTCGGCAGCGTGTGCCGCCAGCATCAACGCCAACACGCGGTTGCCACCTGCTTCTTTGTTTGCCAACACTTTTGCCGCTTGCGTTTCGGCTTCTTGGAATTTGCCTTCAAAAAACGCCAAACCTGCGGCATTGAGTGCTTGCGTGGCTTTGCGGCTGCGGCGTCCGATGCCAAATCGGCTTAATTTATCGGGCGTACTCAACACGCCTGCAAACAGTTTCACCACGATATACAGCGCAACCACCGCGCCAATCAATCCCAACACAAACAAATGCAAATTCACGCGCAACATGGTTTGCTCTATCACAATATACACGTTGCCCGAATAAGTGGTTGCCGCCAAAGCCAAACCAATGGCAATGGCAAACAAAACAATAATCCAAATTAACTGTTTCATGCGTGGCTTCCTTTGCTAGATGCAGGCTGGCTGGCAGATTTGGTTGCTGGCGCGCTGGCTGGTTTTGCCGCAGGTTCGCTGGCTTGGGTTGCAGTCGCAGCAGGAACAGAAGCAGCCTGCACAGTTGGCACGCTAGCAGGTGCGATTTCTACTGCTGGCAAGTTCACAGGCAGGGCAGTACGTGCGCTGTTTTGATGGGTTCGCACGGCAGCCAAGCTGGATTTGAGTGCGTCATCAGAAATCATGCGAACTTCTAATGCTTTGAGTTCATTCAATTCTTTTAACCATGCTTGGGTGTTGGGCGATTGCACATCAAAATATTGTTTAACGGTCGCTTCCACGGCATTTAAATCGTTTTGATAAATGTCGCCGTTGTGTTGCAACACCGCCAAACGCGCGTCCAACAAGTGCATACGCAAGTTTTCGCGCACAAAATACACTTGTTCGGGCGCAATCAACATCGCATCGTTGTTGTTGAGTTTACGCACTTCTACCATGCTTTTAAGCAGATTTACCGTGCTTTCTGTGGCGCGAGTCCACCAGTTACCCGCTTGCGATACAGGGGCAGCTTCGGTTTTGCCTGCCTGCAAAGTGTTGTCCACCAACAAAGGCAGGCTTGGCACGGCACTTTGTAAGCGGTCAAGGCGCAGTGCGGTGGCAGAAGTGTTTAAATAGGGGCGATTTTTTAGCGCGGCTAAATCTTGGCTAATCGCTTGTTTGATTGGCAACAATTCGGGTTGCTCAAAGCGGTTTAGGCGTTGTTCTACGGTTTCCAACACGCTTATGGCAACTGGCACATTGCCCGATAGCAATAATTGTTGCGATGCGACATTCAGCGTGACTTCTACTTCATCAACCAACCAGTTTACGCGCCCTTTGAGCAATTCGGCATAAGCGCGTTGTACGCCGTCTAGCGTTTGTTGCGTGTTGTTTTGGTTAGCAAGAATTTTGGCTAATTCGGCATCAATTTGTTGTTGGCGTTGCAAAGCAGCCTGCAATAATGTGGCGTTTTGACTGTTGCCCAAGCCTGCTTTGTCTAATTCTTGATTAAAACGCAGCTCTTGGGTTTTGATGGTATCGGTTAGGCTCAATTCTTGGGTTTTGAGTATGTTTTGTCCTTGTACAAACAAAAAACCGCTCGCGCCCAAGCTCAGTATTGCCAATACCAATGCGCCCAATGCGATGCTTTTGCCGCCGTTGTTGGCAGTTTGCTCAATCACAATCGGTTGTGCTTGTGCTTGTGCTGGGGCGGTAGGTGCGGTGGTGGCAGGCAAAGCAGCCTGCACGATTTCGCTTGCGTTTTCGGTTGCTGGGGTTGAATTGGATTCGGGAATTGCTGGGGTTTGTTCGGGTTGTTTTTGTGCTTCGGTCATAGGTTTGACTCCGTTTTAGCCAGAATGTACGCTGCTTGCTGCAACGCTTGGGATAAATGGGAACACACGCGAATTTGGGTTGCGCCATTTTGGGCAAGTGTGTCGGCAATGCGCGTGTGATGCGTGAAGTATAACAAGGATTGCAACATTTGCGTATAACTTGGTGGTGCTTGGCTGAACAATGGTTGCGCCATTTGGCTGGACGTAACCCAAGCAGCCTGTACTTTTTGTGTGTCTAGCAATGTCCAATCTAGGGTTTGTACAATGCGTTGATAGATGGGCGCGTATTGCACCACAAAATCGCGCAAACGCAGTTGTTCGGCAAGGTGTTCGCGTCCGTTTTGTCCACGCACGATTAGGATTGTGGCGCGTGGTGGCAGGGTTTGCCAAATGGGCAGTTGCAAGGCGGCTTCGCTGTCGTTGCCGTTGTGGCTGGCGTGAACGTGCAAGCAGCCTGCACTTTGCAATGCGTGTGCGGTGGCTTGCCCTACGGCAATATGCGTTTGTTTGCGCCAGATTAAATCGCCCTGCAAAAAATGTTGTGCGATTTCTACCGCGCTGGGGCTGACCCAAAACATGGCTTGGGCTTGGGTGATTTGTTGTGGTAGTGCGGTGCAGGCTGCTTGGTTGGGGCACAATTCTATTGGCGCGAATGGCACGGCTTGCCAGCCTGCGTGTTGGCATAGGGTGATGTCGGCGGCTTGGCGTTGGGTTGGGCGGACGAGTAGTAGAGTTGGCATAGGATAGGTTGTGTTTGGGTTCTCTAACCCTCTCCCAAAGGAGAGGGGATTAAACGGCTGAATATTCAAAAATTATCATACAGTCCATTACAACAATCGTTCAATTGGCAACCACGAAAAAATGCGGCTGGCTAATCGTTTCCAAAAGCTGGCTTCGGGTTCGTGGCGGCTGCTGGTTTGGGTTTGTGGGTCGCGCCAATGCAGGCTGCCTTGATGTAGATAAACGTGGTAGGCAGACTGCGTGGCTTCTTGCTGCAAACGGCGTTGCATTTGCTGGGCGAGCAAATCGTGATGAATAACCAAGCCCATTTCGGTGTTGAGCCTTGCCGAGCGTGGGTCTAGGTTGAACGAACCAACAAACACGCGCTCGCGGTCAATAATCAGCGTTTTGGCGTGCAGGCTGGTGGCGGAACTGCCTGTTAAGCCTTTGTCGCGCAAACCTTTTTGGTCGGTGTCGCCTTTGAATTCATACAACTGTACGCCTGCGTTGAGCAAATCGCGGCGATAACGCGCATAGCCCGAATGCACCGCCGCCACATCGGTCGCGCTCAACGAATTGGTGAACACGGTGGTGCGTATGCCTTGCCGATTCAGCTCCTGCGCCATGTTTACGCCTGTTTGCGTTGGCACAAAATACGGGCTAACCAAATACATTTCGCGCTTGGGTTTGCCCAAAGCAGCCTGCATTTGTTCGGCGATGTTCACGTGCACACGGCGGTCTAGGGCTTTGGCTGGGTCATCGCTTACCAATTCGGTTTGTGCGTCAAAATACACAATGCGTTGGCGTTGTTGCGCTTGTGCCAATGGGCTGTGCGCTATGTCGTTTTCATGGTTGAACGGATTTTCTGGCGTGTGCAGGCTGCTTTTTAACTGCGCCTGTCCGTGCGTTAAATCAGCATTTTTAATAATTTGTTCAATAGGATAGGCGGAATCGCTTTGCCAATAGCGGTCAAAATCTTGCGACAGTTGCGCCACGATTTCGCCACTCGCCAGCACGTCCATATCGGCAAAAGCGTGGTCGTTTTGCACGTCAAAATATTCATCGCCAATATTGCGTCCGCCCACAATGCTGGCGCGGTTGTCGGCAATCATCGCTTTGTTGTGCATACGGCGATTTAGGCGCGGAAAGTCGGTTAAATAACCTAAAAATCGCCATTTTCGGTGCAAAAATGGGTTGAACAGGCGAATTTGGATATTGGGGTGTTGATTGAGTGCAGCGAGCAAATCGTCCATGCCATGCGTGTTGTTGTCGTCCAACAGCAAGCGCACGCGCACGCCTCGTTCTGCCGCTTGCCACAGCTTGCGAAAAAGTTGTATGCCCGACACGTCATCGCGCCAAATATAGTATTGCGCGTCCAGCGAAATTTGCGCGTTGTCTAGCAAAATAGTTCGCGCCACATAGGCATCGCGAGCGTGGTCTAGCACATAAATTTGTGCGTTGTGCGTGTTGTTTTTGTTGGGCGATTTGGGTTGCAGGCTGCTTTTGGTATCGGGCAACAATAACGCGGCTTCTAGTTGCGGCGCGGATTGAGTGGGAATGTAGTGGCTGGCTTGGCGTAGACTTAAATCGGGTAGGCTTTGGCAGGCGGTTAGGGCGCAGCAGGTTAGTATAGGCAGAATATAGGTTGGCTTCATAAGCAAGCAGCCTGCACTTTTTAACGGCTTGGAGAACCAGGTTGGGCTTTTACAATTCAAGTTTTTTGCCATGAATTTCATGGAATTCTTCGCAGATAAAATCGTCAAAACCAATAAATGGTGCATTATTTTTGGGGCTGTCCTAGATAACTAGGATAAACTCAATTTCACTAATTGTTTTAAAATAGAACAAGAACTTTTATCTCACTGTTGTTAAAACGCCATTCGCACTCCTTTAAATACAGCTCAAAATGCTTTTTGGGAATGCCGTTAAACTTGCGTAAATGACGTTTTTGCTTGATTCCAAAAGTGCTCAATTCCGTTGATATGGTTTTGTCGTTCAGCAAAATGTGTGCTGTGATTGATACGAAAACGAAGTTTCAGCGAAGCTAAAATGGCTTTGTCGCTCACATCTAATACATCATAGCTACGATAACAATCCGTATAAACAATGCTGTCAGGTTTCACTTGTTCACGGATAATAGGCAATAAAGTAGCGGTTTGAGTATTCACAGTAACCGTATAAATCTTGCCATTTCGCTTCAAAAGACCGAATACAGCGACTTTTCCAGCAGCACCTCGACCGCGTTTACCTTTTCGTTGTCCACCAAAATAACTTTCATCTGCTTCTACTTCGCCATCAAACATTTCTAAATGTGGACTGTTTTGATAAATAAGTAATCGTAAACGATGAAAATAATAGGCTGCGGTATTTTTATTAACACCTACTAACTCTGCTGCTGTTCTTGCAGTTACACCTGCAACAAATAGCTCAATGAGTTTGTTTTGTTTGTACTGACTTAGACGACATTTTCGCATAGGGATAATTCTAACTTAATTTGAATTTCCTTAGTTATCTAGGACAACCCCTAATCTTTTTATGAAACGAATAAAAATCATCAATAGCCAACCAATCGTATTTTAAATCCAGACATTTGATTAAAATAGGGATAGATATCATATTGCTATGATAACCAATAATATCAACTATATCTTCTTGCTGTTCATGCCAGTTTTCTAACAAAATATTCTTATATCTGTCCAACATCAACTGATGCTTTTTAAAAAGCGAAGATAATATGATACAAGATTCAACTCTATCTCCATTTTTATTATCCACACCATCTTGAAGATAATTTTTCATGAATTCTAATATATCCACTTCATCTCTGAATAGAATATTGAATATCTTGAAAACGGACTTGCCCCAAGATAAATGAATCAATTAGTGTATCCATTTCTGTAAAATTCATTTTGCTGTTTTCCTTATTGCTTTAAATGAAGTAGCCGTAGCTTGGGTCACGCCCCAACGTAAACTTAAACAAGACTCAAACCTACAGCAGCTAGATTTAAAAAGCAGCCTGCACTGCCTTTTCCTGCCATTCCGTCAATTCACGAATGCCCTTTTGCCCCAACGCAATCAGTTGCTGCAATTCGTCCAAGCCAAACGCTGCGCCTTCTGCCGTGCCTTGAATTTCAATGATTTTTTCCGCGTTCAACATCACCAAATTCACATCGCTGTCGCAGCCTGAATCTTCTGGATAATCCAAATCCAGCAACGGCACGCCGCCAACCACGCCCACCGAAATTGCGGCAACGCTGCCCATTAACGGCGTATCGGTCAATCGTCCATCGTTCAACATTTTTTGTACGGCGATTTTCAGCGCGACAAATGCGCCTGTAATGCTTGCTGTGCGCGTGCCGCCGTCTGCTTGAATTACATCGCAATCAATCAAAATTTGGCGTTCGCCCAGTTTTTGCATATCCACGCAAGCGCGTAAACTGCGCCCAATTAGTCGTTGGATTTCTTGTGTGCGCCCCGATTGCTTGCCTGCTGCGGCTTCGCGTTTCATGCGCGATTGGGTGGACGCGGGCAACATGCCGTATTCTGCCGTAACCCAGCCTTGATTTTTGCCGCGTAAAAAGGGTGGCACGTTTTCGTCAATCGTGGCGGTGCAAATCACTTTGGTGTTGCCGCATTCAATCAACACCGAGCCGTCTGCGTGGGGCAAAAAGTTGGGCGTGATGCGGATTTCGCGCAATTCATTGGCGGCGCGTGTGGTGCGAATGGTGGTCATGGTGATTTCCTGTAAACAAAATGAAAGCGCAATTATATAATGCAACCTTCTTTTTATGTATGACTGCTACACCATGTCCCCTTTTATTTTGTTTGATGACGCGCTCACAGGGCGTGCGTTTTTGTTGCATGATTGGGTTTGCCAAGACACCTTGTCGCCCGAACAACTGCCTTTGCTAGACGAGACATTGCAGGCTGCTTGGGCAAAAAACTGGCACGCCGCGCTGTGGATTGACTATGAATTTGGTTTGGGGTTACAAAAATTGCCTGCTGCAAAAAGCAGCCTGCACTTATTTTGGTTCGCGCAAAAAACGCCCATTGACGATGTGCCTACGTGGTTGCAACAACAAGGCGGCGATGAACCTGCTGGTTTGTCTGCGCCACGCTGGTCATCTAATCAAGCGGAATACGAGCGCGATATTGACTGCATTTTGGTGGCGATTGCACGCGGCGATTGCTATCAAATCAACCACACATTGCGGCTCTACACGCAAACTTATGGTAGCCCAATTCGTTTGTATGCGCGATTGCGACAAGCTGTGCCGTATGCCGCGCTGGCGTGTTTGCCCAATGGCGGGTGGACGTTGTGTTTTTCGCCCGAATTGTTCTTACGCATCAACGCGCAAGGCAGCCTGCACACCGAACCGATGAAAGGCACAGCCCCTATTTTGGGCGATGAAAACGACACCGCTCGCGCCATCGCCTTGCAAAACGACCCCAAAAATCGCGCCGAAAACACCATGATTGTGGATTTATTACGCAACGATTTGGGCAAAATTGCCACTGTGGGTGGTGTGTCTGTGCCTGCGCCGTTTAGCGTGAATGCGTTTGGTAGCGTGTGGCAAATGACCAGTTTGGTGCAAGCGCAGTTGCCAGCCGCAACCACTATGGCGCAAATTGTGCAGGCTGCTTTTCCGTGTGGCAGCATCACGGGCGCACCCAAGCGCAAAAGCATGGAAATGATTGCGCAACTGGAACGCGAACCGCGCCAGCTCTACACAGGCAGCATTGGCTATTTGGAACACGCGCCCAACACGCCATTGGGTTTTTCGGGCTGTTTGAATGTCGTGATTCGCACACTGCAACTGCGTCCACACGACCAAGCAGCCTGCACATTTGACGGCATTTATGGCGTGGGCAGCGGCATTGTGGCAGACAGCCAAGCTGTCAGCGAATACGCCGAATGCGGCTGGAAAGCCCGATTTATCAGCGAATTGCGCCCCGAATTTGCCTTGTTTGAAACCATGCGCGTGGCACAAAATCAAATCGCATGGCTGGACGACCATTTGGCGCGATTGGCACATTCTGCCGCGCAATGCAATATCCCTTTTTGCGCGACATCTGCCCTGCACGCCATAGAACAAACGCTGCCCACGCTAGACGCAAACCGCGTGTATCGCCTGAAATTGCGCCTAGAACCCACAGGCAGCCTGCACTTGGAACACGCGCCCATCGCCCCTTTGCCCGATGCAATAAACGTGTTGATTGCACCCGATGTTTTGCCCACGCACGACTTTTTGCGCCGCTACAAAACCACGCACCGTGCCCAATTTGACCGCGCTTGGCAATGGGCAGAACAACACGGCGCGTTTGATGCGCTGCTGTTTAACGAACAAGGCTATTTGCTGGAAGGCGGACGCAGCAGCGTGATTGTTCGCTATCAAAATCAATGGCTCACACCTGCTGCGGATTTGGACGTGTTGCCCAGCGTTGCGCTCAAAAACTGGCAAGGCGAAGCAGTGCAGGCTGCTTGGATTAGTCGCGAACAAGTGCAGCAAGCCGAGCAAATTTGGCTGGGCAATGCATTGCGCGGCTGGCGATTGGCGAAGTTGATAACGGTTTAGATGCGCGATAGGCGATGAAAAGCAGCCTGCACTTTTTGTTTATTTAAAGTGCAGGCTGCTTTTTATACGCGATTTAAATCCGCTTTGCCAATTCCACCGCTTTGCCAATATACAACGCAGGGGTCAAAGCCAACAATTCCGCTTTCGCCAAATCAGGAATCGCTAAACCGCCAATAAACGCTTTCAACGATTCAGGCGTGATGCCGTCCTTGCCGCGCGTCAAATCTTTCAACTGCTCATAAGCATTCGGCACGGCATAACGGCGCATAACTGTTTGAATTGGCTCGGCTAACAATTCCCAAGTCGCGTCCAAATCCGCCAACAACGCCGCAGGATTTGCTTCCAATTTGTTCAAACCACGCAAATGCGCGACCAAACCCAAAACGGTATAGCCCACGCCCATGCCCATATTGCGAAGCACCGTGCTGTCCGTCAAATCACGCTGCCAACGCGACACAGGCAATTTTTCCGACAAAAAGCCCAGCACTGCATTTGCCATGCCCAAATTGCCTTCCGAATTTTCAAAATCAATCGGATTGACTTTGTGCGGCATGGTGGAAGAACCCACTTCGCCAGCCTTCACTTTTTGCTTGAAATAGCCCAGCGAAATATAGCCCCACACATCGCGGTTGAAATCAATCAAAATCGTGTTAATGCGGCTAATGGTTTGGAAAAATTCCGCCATATAATCATGCGGTTCAATTTGGATTGTGTACGGATTAAACGTCAAACCGAGCGATTGTTCCACAAATTTTTTGCTGTGGTTTTCCCAATCCACATCGGGATACGCAACCAAATGCGCGTTGTAATTGCCCACCGCGCCATTGATTTTGCCTAAAAATTCTTGTTCCGCTAACTGTTTGATTTGGCGATTTAAACGGTATAACACGTTGGCGATTTCTTTACCCAATGTGGTTGGCGTGGCTGGCTGACCGTGTGTGCGCGACATCATCGGTACTTCGGCTAAATCATGCGCTAATTGCTGCAATTTGGCGGTAACTTCGGCTAATTTCGGCAATAACACATCTTCACGCGCTTGTTTCAACATCAAGGCGTGCGACAAATTGTTGATGTCTTCCGAAGTACACGCAAAATGGATAAATTCGTTTACCGCGTGAACTTCGGCATTGTTTTCAAAACGCTTTTTCAGCCAATATTCAATCGCTTTCACATCGTGATTGGTCGTGGCTTCAATCGCTTTCACTTCGGTAGCGTTGTCTAAATTAAACGATTGAATCACGCTGTCAATTTCGGCAATCGTGCTGCCTGAAAATGCTGGTACTTCGGCGATTTTCGGCTCGGCTGCCAAGGCTTTGAGCCATTCCAATTCCACGCAAACACGCGCTTTCATCAAGCCATATTCTGAAAAAATCGGGCGCAAATCTTCGGCTGATTTGGCGTAACGTCCGTCTAGTGGGCAAAGGGCAAAAATGGGGTTAATCATGGGGATTTTTCCTGTTGGGGTTGTAAATCGATAAAAATAAGCCAAACAAAATTGCAGGCTGCTTTTTCTGTATCAAAAAAAAGCAGCCTGCAATTTTTTATTGTGCAGACGCAGCCGATGCAGCCGTGCTTGCGTTGGCAGGCGCACCAAACCATTGCGTGTGAATTTTGTCGTATGTGCCATTGGTTTTGATTTGCGATAAACCTTTATTGATGACTTCACGCAAACCGTCATTGCGTCCTTTTTTGAACGCAAAGCCATATTGTTCGCTCACAAAACTTGGGTCCACCAAAGTATGCAATTTGGCATTTGGGTTTTGCGATACATAATAGCCCACCACGCTGCTGTCGCCCACAACGGCATCGACGCCGCCGCTTTCCAGCTCTTTAAACGCCAATGGCATGGTTTCAAAGCGTTTGATGTTTTGGCTGTCTTTGCCTTGTAGGTCTTGCAAAATCAAATCGCCAGACGTAGCAGCCTGCACCGATGCGCTGCGCGTTTTCAAATCGGCAAACGATTTGACTGCGTTGATATTGCGGTCGGTTACCACAATCATTTGCGTGGCTTCAAAATACGGCTCGGAAAAGTCTAACTGTTGCTTGCGCTCATCGCTAATTGTGATGCTCGCCAAGCCGATGTCGCTGTCGCCTTTGTCCACGTTGGCAAACAAGCCTTTAAATGGCGTGTTCACAAATTCCAATTTCACGTTTTGGCTTTTGGCTGCTGCGTCCAAAACATCGTGCGAAAAGCCGACTACTTTTTCGTTTTCCATGTATTCCATGGGCGCGTAAGTCGCATCGGTCGCCACGATATAGGTTTTGTTCAAATCCAAACTAGCGGCAGGGGCGGCAGAGCTGGCTGCGTCTGTGTTTTGCGATGCAGCAGGGGCATTGTTGCCGCCCGAACACGCCGCCAGTAAACACATCGACAAAATGGTGCTGCTAAATAAAACTTTTGATTTTGCTAACATAAATAAATCCTAAAAATAAAATAAACGAAAATTTATGGGGCGGTTGATGCGCTGCTGGCTGTGATTGCCGATGCTGCGTCGCTGGAAATTTCGCCGTCATCGGCAGGTGCGGTCATGCCTTGTACTTGGCTTTCTGATGTGAGCCATGCCACACTGGCTGCGCGCGCTTCATCGGCGCTGGTTTCGTTTAGCACTTCGTTTTCTGCTGTGGTTTGGGCAATTTGTTTTGCCTGATAATCCAAATAAAACGCCCAAGAAAGCACCAATGCCAACGCCACGCCAATCGCTATCCATTTGATGCGTTTGCGTTTTGCAGAAATTGGCTGGCTGGGCTGAATGTCGTCTGCGTCCAGCGCGTTGTCTGCATGGTTGGGTTGTTCGTTTTGTTTATCCATTGTGTTTACGCCAAATCCAGCGCGGTAGCATTGTATAGTGGATTAAATTTAGATTAGGACAAGGCGACAACGACCGCCGTGTACAGCTAGTACATAAGGGAGTTGGCAACGCTGTACTAATCTAAATTTAATTCACTATAGCGAAACCGCCAAAGCTGGCGATTATATTACATAAAGCAGCCTGCACAAAACCATTTTGCAGGCTGCTTTTGTAATGCAGATAAATCCAGTAAAATGCCAGTTTTTTTATCCAAGCGAATATTCATCATGCTAACTTTTCAAGACATTATCTTCAAATTACAACAATATTGGGCAAACCAAGGTTGCGCGATTATTCAGCCGTTTGACATGGAAGTGGGTGCAGGCACATCGCATCCAGCCACTTGCCTACGTGCACTCGGTCCAGAGCCATGGAACGTGGCGTATGTGCAACCTAGCCGCCGCCCAAAAGACGGACGTTATGGCGACAACCCAAACCGTTTGCAGCATTATTACCAATTCCAAGTCGCACTGAAACCTGCGCCCGATGATATTCAAGATTTGTATTTAGGCAGCTTAAAAGTATTGGGCATTGACCCGACTGTCCACGATATTCGTTTTGTGGAAGACGACTGGGAAAATCCGACTTTGGGTGCGTGGGGTTTGGGTTGGGAAGTGTGGCTGAACGGTATGGAAGTAACCCAATTTACTTATTTCCAACAAGTGGGCGGTATCGATTGCACGCCAGTTTTGGGCGAAATCACTTACGGTATTGAGCGTTTGGCAATGTATTTGCAAGGCGTTGAAAATGTGTATGATTTGGTGTGGACGGTTACGCCTGACGGCACGAATTTGACTTACGGCGACGTGTATCATCAAAACGAAGTAGAGCAATCTACTTACAATTTTGAACACAGCGATGCAGCGTGGTTGTTGGAACAATTCAACGGTTTTGAAGCGCAAGCCAAACGCTTGTTGGAACAAGAAGACGCGCAGTTGGTGTTGCCAGCGTATGAATTGGTGTTGAAAGCAGGGCATACGTTTAACTTGTTGGACGCGCGTGGGGCGATTTCCGTAACCGAACGCGCAACGTATATTGGGCGTATTCGTGCGTTGAGCCGTCAAGTGGCGCAAAAATTTGTGGCAAGCCGTGAAGCGTTGGGTTATCCGTTGATTAAGCAGAAGTAAGCCAATCACATAAAAAGCAGCCTGTACATGGGACTAAACAAGTGCAGGCTGCTTTTTAATGATAAAATCCATTATCAAAAAGCAGCCTGCACTTTATATTTTTTATGACAAGCAAATACACTTATTCCCCCTTATTGAGTTTACTTTTATTACTCAACCAGCCTGCATGGTCAAACACCACCGACACCGTGCAGGCTGCTTCTGCTTCCGCGCCTGCTGGCAATCCAACCGACACCGAAGCCGAAGTTAGCAATCTAACCCCCAAATATCCTGTTACGATTGAAGCCGATAACGAAGAACTCAAACAAATGCTAGAAGAGTTTTTGCCGCTCATCGCCTATCAACGCAAAGAAGAGCTAGACCAAGAACAAGTGGGCTATTTGGCGGAAGACGCGCCCAAAGACGCGCAAAATATGCTCAAAACCGAAGGCTATTTCAATGCCCAAGTAACCGTGTCGCCACAAGGTGCAGGCTGGTTGGTTAAGGTTGTGTCGGGCAAGCGCACCCATATTGAAAACGTAAACGTAGCGATTTTGGGCGACATTGTGCAAGACGCTGATTTGGGTACATATTACAAAAACGCGCTGCAAAAATGGCAGTTGCCTGTTCGTGCGCCGTTTCGTCAAGAACATTGGTCAGCGAGCAAAGTGGCAGTGTTGAGTGCCGTGTCGCGCAAAAAATACCCGTTGGCGACTTTGGAGACTTCGCAGGCAGAAATCAATCCGCAAACGCAAACGGCAGATTTAACCGTGCAAATCAACAGCAAAAAGCCTGTTTATTTTGGCGATTTTCAGATTACGGGCAACGAGCGTTATCCAGAATCCGTTATTCGTGGCTTGGCGCAGTTTAATACTGGCGATGTGTATGACTTGGATAAGCTATTGAATTATCAGCAAGCATTGGAAAGCGATAGCCATTACTCGGGCGCATCGGTGCAGGCGGATTTTGAGCAGCTACAAGACGACCGCGTGCCTGTTAAAGTGGCGGTAACCGAAGTCAAACGCCAAAAAGTCGAAGCAGGTTTGAGCTTTGATTCGGAATACGGATTGGGCGGAAATATTGGTTACGAGCACTACAATTTGTTCAATCGTGGCTATGTTGGCTCGGTAGCCTTGTCGGCGGACAAATACCAAACCACGCTGGGCTTGGGTATTAGCCAACCGCGTAATTCCAAAGGTCATTATTGGACGACCAATATGACTTATTCGCGCAACACCACGCAAAAACTGGAAACGCGCAGTTTAAGCAGCGGTATTTGGCACGTTCGCGACCGAGACGGCATTGAAGCGCGATACGGCTTGGAATTTATTGGACAAGACAGCAAAATCCCCGATAGTGGCATCAACTTTGGGCGCAGTTTTGTCACCATGCTCACGGCTTCGTGGAAACGTCAAAACATTGAAACCACGATGCGCCCAGCCAATGGCTATTATTTTGATGGCAAAATCGGTACAACTTTAGGCAAATTGCTCTCTTCTACCATGGCGGTGCGGATTAAGGGTAGCGCAGGTTATTATTTCACGCCTGAAAACAAACAGCTTGGCACATTTGTGGCGCGTGGCGAATTGGGCTATGTCTATACCAAAGACAAACTGGAAGGCGGCGATGTGCCGACTACGCTCATGTTCCGCACAGGCGGCGCATCGTCTATTCGTGGTTACGAGCTGGATAGCATTGGTTTGCGTACCGATTACACCGATGCTGTGTTGCCCGGTCGTGCCATGTTTGTGGCAAGTGGCGAATACCAATATCCCATTAAAAACGATTTTGCGTTGGCGGTATTTCACGATGTCGGCAGCGTGGCGCACAATTTCAAAGACATGACTTTGCGCCACGGCACAGGCTTGGGCGTGCGTTGGTTTAGTCCTGTTGCGCCGTTTTCGTTTGATATTGCTCATGGGCATCACGACCGCAAAATTCGTTGGCATATTAGCTTGGGAACGCGGTTTTAAGTACACAAAGCAGCCTGCACTTTATTCATACCCATTAAATTAAAGTCAAACCTATGACAGACACCCACATCAACCCCACCCCCGAACCCGAAACTTCTGCTCCCAAATCACCCAAAAAACGCCGTTGGCTCAAATACACATTGGGTGGCGTGGTGGTGCTGTTGGGAACAAGCGCAGGCGCACTCACTTGGCTGCTGAACACCGAAAGCGGCTTGCGTTTTGCCGTGTATCAGTTGCCCAAATTGGGTGGCGTGCAAATCACATCGCGCACGCTAAACGGCAGCATTCTTGGCGGTTTTTCGGCAGACAAAATCGCCGTGCAAACGCCATCGGCAGACATTCAAATCAGCCAGTTGCAGTTTGCTTGGCAACCCAATGCGCTGTGGCAACGTCATTTGCACGTTCAAAAACTGCACGCAGGCGATATTCACATTGATAACAAAGCCACGCCCCCCGAACCCAATCGCCCAAAAAGTGCGCCATTGGAGCGGATTCAGTTGCCGTTTACGCTTGCGTTAGACAGCCTGCAAACAGGCGCAATCACGCAAGGTAAAGACAAAACCGAGATTGTGCGTGGTATCAACGCCAGCTATGTGTATAACCACGAACAGCATCAGTTGAACGTGCATTCGTTGCGAAATCATTGGTCCAACACGCACGGCAAACTGGCGATGCGAACCGTTGCGCCGTTTGAATTGGGTGGCACGTTGCTGTCGGACGGCGAATTGGACGGCATTGTGGTAGAAAATATTTTGGATTTATCGGGCAGCCTGCACGATTTGAAAGTGAACACCGATTTAACAGGCAATGGTGTGGGCTTGCATGGCAGTACGCATTTGCGCTTGTTTGCCGACAATTTTGGCAGCATGATTAACCACGTCAAAATCACAGGGCAGGGCATCAATCCGCAAGCGTTTAACCCGAGTTTGCCGCGTGGTAATTTGTTTTTTGACATCGGCATCACGCCCAATTTAAACGACAACATCGCCTTGGACGGCAAACTGGATTTGCGTAACGACACACCCGAAGCGGCAGACAAAAATGGTTTGCCGATTCGCACTTTGCAAGGCGAATTTCATGTAAACGACTCGGGCGCGGTGGAAATCAATCAAGTGCAGGCTGCTTTGATGCAGCAAGGCACGTTGTCGCTATCGGGTGGTGTGTACGCGCAAAAACGCACCTTAAACTTGACCGCGAAACTGGACAACATCACCGCTGCCGATGCGATTAGCACTGCGGTTCACGGTAAGTTAAATGGCAGCCTGCACGCCACAGGCACGTTTGATGCGCCGCAAGTGGCGTGGCAGTTGAACACAGGTTTGGCGGACACGACTGGCACGCTCAAATTGACCACCGACACGCAAAACGCGCAACAAACTTTGTGGATTGAAAATGGAGAAATTCGTCCACAAGACGGTGGCGTGTTGAACGTGGCAGGCAGCCTGCAATTATTTCAACAACAAAAATGGCAAGCGCAAATTCGTAGCCAAGCGTTCAATCCAGCCAAGCTCTATCCCAATTTCCCCGAAGGCAATGTAAACGGCACAATAGAAGCGACTGGCGAACTGGCGCAACAAATGTTTCAGGGCAAAATGCAGTTTGCGCCGTCCACGCTATCGGGCGCGCCTTTGTCGGGTAGTGGCGATATTCGTTATGAAAATAAACACTTATCTCGCGCCGACACGCAAATTAAGCTCGGCAATAATCTGATTAAGACGCAAGGTGCGTTTGGTAAACGTGGCGACACGCTCTCGTTGGATATCAATGCGCCCAATTTGAATTTGTTTGGATTTGGTTTACAAGGCTTGCTCACGGCAAAAGGCACAGTAACCAGCACCGCCGATTCGTTTACCGACATCGATGCCAAGCTGGTAGGGCAGTTGCGCCAATTTGCGGTGGGCAACCAAGTCAAAGTGCAAAATGCCGATTTTACGGTGCAGGCATCGCCCGACCCCACTCGTCCGTTGAATGTGGTGATTAAGGGAAACGGCATTGTGGCGGGCGGCACAAACATCGAGCAAATCAACGCGCAGCTAAACGGCACGCAACGCCAACATCAATTCAACGCACAAAGCAGCCTGCACATTGACGGCAAACCGCTCACGCTCACGGCAGCCGCAAACGGCGGTTTGAACGAGCAACAACAATGGCAAGGCGCAATCAACACGCTAGACGTGGGTGGCGCGTTGCAACTGCGTTTGCAAAATCCCATGCGTTTGGAAGCAGGCGCAAAACGGGTTAGCATGAGCAGCGCACGTTGGCAAGCCTTGGGCGGTTCGTTGGCAATGGACAGCTTTGTGTGGGACGCAGCCACAGGTTTGACCACCAAAGGCAACGCAAGCAGCCTGCACTTGTCGCAGCTACACAATTTTTACAAGCCACCAGTTGAGCACGATTTAGTGATTGCTGCTGATTGGGATATGGCATACAGCACCAGCCCACGCGGTTTTTTCAACATCAAACAACAAAGCGGCGATGTGATTTTGCCGACTGCGCGTAAACAAGCACTCAACCTAAACGGCTTTGTGTTGAACAGCAAACTAGACGCACGCGGCATTCACAACCAAGTGCAGGCTGCTACGCGCTATGGCAAATTGTCAGGCAATTACAATATCTTGCAAGCATTTGGACAAGGCGCGATTACCGCAGCACCTGTGTCAGGCAGCCTGCAATTTGATAGCGAAAACTTGGAAACCTTGCGTTCATTCTTGCCCATTGGTCAAACCATAAAAGGCAAGCTGGTTGCCGTTGCCAATATTTCGGGGCAGGTAGATACGCCCAAACTCAACGGCACATTAACAGGCGACCAACTGTATTACCGCGACCGCCAAACAGGGATTATTTTGGACAACGGCAGCCTAACTTCGCGTTTTGAAGGACAAAAATGGCTGATTGAAGCCCTGCAATTCAAACGCAAAGACGGCACAATCACGCTATCGGGCAGCGCAGCGTATGCCAACGATGCCCCCGACATCAACGCCAAAGTCGTGTTTGACCGCTACCAAATCCTAGACCAAGCCAATCGCCGCCTAACCCTATCGGGCAGCAGCGATGTGTTGTATACCGCGCAAGGCATCAGCCTAAATGGCACGCTCAAAACCGATGACGGACGATTTGGCTTCCAAGAAAGCAGCGCACCGACTTTGGACGACGACGTGGTTGTGCTTGGCGAAGAAAAACCAGCACCAAGCGCACCGTTGCCATTTAAACTGAATTTGGTGTTTGATTTAAATGATAAATTCTATTTTTCGGGCGAAGGCTTGAATGTGCAACTGGGTGGACAACTCACGCTCAAATCCACCAGCAGCAGCGATATTCAAGCGGTGGGCAGCGTAAACGTGGTGCGCGGACGCTACAAAGCCTATGGTCAAGATTTGATTGTGAAAAAAGGCATTGTGTCGTTTGTAGGGCCGTTAGCTAACCCCAATTTGAACATTCGTGCCGAACGTCGCAATTCGCCAGTTGGCGCAGGTGTGGAAGTGTTGGGCAACGTAGAAACGCCACGCATCACGCTGGTTGCCAACGAGCCAATGAGCGAAAAAGACAAATTGTCGTGGTTGGTGCTGAACCGCGCCAGCTCGGGCAGCAGCGGCGATAACGCAGCATTGGCAACCGCTGCCAGCGCGTTTTTGGCAGGCAGCATCAACGACAAAATTGGCTTGGTGGACGACTTTGGCTTGACCAGCGAACAAACGCGCAATGCAACCACAGGCGAAATGAACCCCGCGCAACAAGTGCTGACTTTTGGCAAACAACTGACCCGCGATTTGTATTTGGGCTACGAAGCAGGTTTGCAAACGTCTAGCCAAACCATTAAATTGGTGTACTTTTTGTCGCGTTCGTTCCAAGCCATTGCGCGAATGGGAACGGTGTCATCGGGCGCAGAAATCAAATATATTCGTCGATTTGATTGATGTGGTGGAAATAAAGCGCAGGCTGCTTTTATCGTTCGCATCATGCCTACGGCATACCCTTTTATACCCAAATCAAAGATTTGGACAAAAGGGCAAAGCAGCCTGCACTTTTGTTTATGCTATAATTGATAGCGATTATTAAATAACCCGAAAATCCTAATCATCATGACACAACCCAACGAACAAACCTATATCCAAGCCACGCAACAATGGCTAGAAAAAGCCGTTATCGGGCTAAATTTATGCCCATTTGCCAAAGCACCCAACGCCAAAGGACAAATCCGCATTGCCGTCAGCTTTGCCAAACATCTAGACGCATTTTTGGAAGACGTGGACGCAGAAATCCAACGCCTGCTTGCTACATCGCCCGAAGAATTGGAAACCACGCTGCTGGTGTGCGCCACTTTATTTGACGACTTTTTGCTGTTCAACGATATGTTAGACGCAGCCGATGCTGCGCTGGACGACAACCAAGCGGTTGGCATTGTGCAAATCGCGCCGTTTCATCCGCAATTTCAGTTTGCCGATACTGAAGCGGACGACATCAGCAATTACACCAATCGCAGCCCCTATCCCACTTTGCACTTTATCCGCGAAAGCAGCATAGAAAAAGTCGCGCAAGCCTTTCCCGACCCTGCTGTGATTTTTGAGCGCAATATCCAAACGCTGCAACAAATGGGACACGAAGGCTGGGAAAAATTAGGCATTGCAGGCTGCCCTGTTCATCACAAGGATAAATCATCATGATAAACAGCTTAACACAATGGTTTTTAAGTGCAGAATTGTGGTTGAGCTTACTGATCTTGTTGGGCTTGCCGACCGTTATCGTGCTTGCCATGCCCAAAAGCCGCGTACGCGCCATGTTGATGAATGCGCTGCTGTGGCTAATTGGCGCAATTTCGTTGCTACTGGGCATTATCGGCATTGTGTTGCCCGTGTTGCCGACCACACCATTTATTCTTTTGACGGCGGCTTGCTGGGCAAGAGCGTCGCCACGTTTTCATCGCTGGTTGCATCAACATCGCTACTTCGGGCCAATGGTGCAAAACTGGGAAGAACGCCGTGCCGTGCCGCGCCGTGCCAAATATTTGGCGTGGAGCATGATGACGCTGTCTTGCACTTGGCTGCTTATTCAATTTCCGCAGCGTTGGTATGTGGGCGCGAGTACCGCTGCCGTGTGCTTGTGCGTAGGTTTGTGGATGAAAAGCCTGCCCGATGCGTGAATCACAAAAAGCAGCCTGCACTTTGTTAATAAAAAGTGCAGGCTGCTTTTGTATTTTTTCGTTTTATTTATGCTTGATTTTGTGGTCAAAAATAAACGTACCAAACGGAATAATGGCTGCGACCAGCCCCAACAAAAACACGCTCAACGACCATTTTTTAACGTGGCAGGCAACCAATAAAACCGCCAAAAACGCCAAAAACAAGACACCGTGCGTCATGCCCATTGGGCGGATAAATTCGCCATTGCCCATAAAATAGCGCATCGGAATCGCAAAGGCAAACAGCCCCAAGCACGATAAACCTTCCATAAAACCAACGGCGCGTAAAATCTTCGTCTTGATACTCTTTCTACTTTAATGTGCAGGCTGCTTTTTGCGCCCAAAATAAATAAAACCAATGATTCCCAATGCAATCATCGGTGTGCTTAACCATTGTCCGCGCGATAAGCCCATAAACAAATCCAAATGCGCATCGGGCTGGCGTGCATATTCGGCAATGAAGCGGAAGATGCCGTAGCCGCCCAAGAATGCGGCAGATACTTGTCCTTCTGGGCGTGGCGTTTTGGAAAACAGCCACACAATCGCAAACAAAGCCATGCCTTCTAGCGCAAATTGATACAGTTGCGATGGGTGGCGCGGCAAATAGCCAAACTGGGCAAACCATTCGGCATATTGCGGATTACTGGCGGCAAGGGCGATGTCGGCATCACGCGCTTGCGGAAAACCTGTTGCCCAAAAGTTATTGGGATGGGTGACGCGCCCCCACAATTCGCCGTTAATAAAATTGCCGATGCGCCCCGATGCCAAGCCTGTTGCCACCAATGGCGCAACAAAATCCAACACTTGAAAAAAGCGCAAACCACGTTTTTTGGCGAACAAGAACACGGCACACAACACACCCAAAAAACCGCCGTGAAACGCCATGCCGCCTTCCCACACTTTGAACATATTGAGCGGATTCGCCAAATAAGCGTCCAAATTGTAGAACAAAATATAGCCCAATCGTCCACCCAAAATCACGCCGACTACGCCCCATGTGAGCAAATCGTCCAACATTTCGTTGGTAAACACCGTGTTGCCAGCGCGAATCCGTTTACGCCCCAGCCACACAAATAAAATAAAACCAACAATATAGCTCAACGCATACCAGCGAATCGCCAACGGCCCAAGCTGCACGGCAACGGGGTTAAAGTTTGGATGAATAAACATAATCTTAAAAACTGTGTCAATAAAAAAGCCGTGATTATAACGTGCAGGCTGCTTTTTTTGGCAAAAAACCGTGAAAAAGCAGCCTGCACGTTTATAATGCCTACTTCATTTTTTTGGACGATTTCAATTCCATGTGGACAACTCTATCACACCGATTGGACGCGATTTGGCGTATTCCAGCGGTTTATTTTGTGGTGCTGACTGCGATTGCCTTGGCGACTCCGTTGGCTTTTGCACCGCATTATCACTTTTGGTTGATGCCGCTGCTGTTTGGCGCATTGATTCGCCTGTGTGAACTCAAACCGCGCAAAGCCGTGCTGTCTGCCTATTGGTTTAGCGTGGTGGCGTATGCTGCGCAGTTCTGGTGGATTCACACCGCGCTGCACGATGTATCGGGCTTGGCAAATGTGTTCGCCATTCCACTCACGTTTTTTTTGCCGCTGTTTTTGGCGATTTTCCCTGCGCTGGCTTTTGCGCTGCATCGCCGTTTTTTTGCCCACACACCGCGCTGGGTCAGCATAGGCATTGCCTTGCCAATTTTATGGACGCTTGCCGAATTTGTGCGCGAACGTGGCGTTTTGGGCTTTGGTTGGGGCGCATTGGGCTATTCGCAAATCGCCGACCATTCGCCATTGGCAGGTTTTGCGCCCATTTCGGGGATTCATTTGGTTACGCTTGCCACCGCCTTTTTATCGGCATGGTTGGTTTTATTGGTAAACGATGCCACATTGCGCCAACGCATCAAAGCAGCCGGCGCGATTGCTGTTTTGCTGGGTGCAGGCTGCTTTTTACGCCAAATAGAATGGACGCAACCAATAGGTCAGCCTGTTAGCGTTGCCTTGGCGCAAGGCAATATCGCCCAAAGCATCAAGTTTGACGCGCAACACTACATCGCCACCTATCAGCGATACTACGAGCAAGTGGCGCAAAGCAAAGCACAAATCATCGTGTTGCCCGAAACCGCCTTGCCCCAATTTGTGCAAAACTTGCCGCCCGATTTGCTCGCCCAGTTCGCCCAAGTTGCCCAACAAAATGGCAGTGTATTGGCAGTGGGCGTGCCAGCCTACACCGCAGACGGTTCTGGCTACTTAAACGCCATGCTCAATTTAAGCGACTACCAAGGTGGCGACCCAATGCAGCAACCGTTGTACGCCAAAAATCATCTTGTCCCATTTGGCGAATACAAACCGTGGTCAGCCATTACCCAGCCGTTGTATCAAGTGATGAATATGCCGCTGGCGGATTTCCAAGCAGGCGGCGCAGCGCAAGCACCGTTTGATATGGCAGGACAAAAAGTCGCGTTCAATATTTGTTACGAAGACGGTTTTGGCGATGAGCTTATCGCATCGGCGCAGCAATCCACCTTGTTAGCCAACGCCAGCAATATGGCGTGGTATGGCAAATCCAATGCCATGTGGCAGCAGTTGCAGCAATCTCAAGCCCGCGCCTTGGAATTGGGGCGAGCCATGATTCGCGCCACCAACACAGGCGCAACGGCGATTGTGTCGCATCAAGGCAGCCTGCACCGCGTTGCCCCAGCCAATGTCGCGACCGTGTTACAGGGCGAAGTGCAGGGCAGGGCAGGGCAAACGCCGTATATGCGCTTGGGCGGTAGCTTGCCGTTGGTTGGCTTATTGTTGATTGCGTTAATTGGTTTGGGCGTTTGGGCGTTTGGGCGCGGAAACGGTAAGCGTGATAAAGCAGCCTGAATGCTTTGTACAACCCCTAAAAAAGGGGGGCTGTCCTAGGGGCTATTGACAATTCAAAAGAAGAGGCAAAGGATTTAAGATATTGTTTCCACACAACCATCCTAAACCTTTGCCATGTCCCGAAACACGCTTACAAATGAAACATGGTCAAGACTGTTACCTATTTTGAAACAGCTTGGCATTTATCGCAAGAAAAATTTAC
>NZ_FOJK01000053.1 GCF_900111845.1 Kingella kingae ATCC 23330
TGCGTATTGCTAACGGCTAAATTGGTTGTGGTTGCTGTGATTTTGGACGGTTTACCCAATGACAAAGTTTGATTGTCGCGTAACACGCCACCGCCAGTTAAACCTGCTCCTGCTGTGATAGTGGTGGTTTTGAGTGCGAATTGTTGTGTAGCTGTTTGCTGGTTTGCATGGATTAAATCGTTAATGCGAGCCATTTCTGCTTTGAGCCATGATGTGCGATTGGCGAGCTGGCGTGTGGGCTTATTGTCAATGCCATTTTCACCACCCATCACAGGGTCGGATGTTTCCCATTGGTAAACGCCTGCTTCCCAGACTGGGGTTTCTTTTAAATTTGCCATTTATGCAGTTCCTTTGTTGAATGTGCCGTCGCGCTGGGCTGTGCCGTTGTGGCGCAGGGCAGCAGCACGAAAATCCAATGCTGCCAACACGCAACGTGCTGGTGCAAAAGCGTGTAGTGTTTTGCGTAATAAAGCGGCTTGGTCGTTGGTAATGGTTTGGTTTAATTCAATGCGGTAATGCGCCCAGCGGTCGGCGTGTCCGTAAACGTATTTGCCGTCTCGGCTGATTTTGGCGTTGTGCTGTTTGCTATTTAAGCCTTCCACAAGATTGATTTCACCCAAACCCAAACGCCGCACGATTTCACGGATTGCCCACGGTGTGCCTTTGTAGCGGTGCAATTCATACGCGCCTTTAATTAACCGTCTTCGCGCTTGGTCGCTTTCAGCCAGCCAATAACCGTCCTCGTTCAAAATGCTTCGGCTTTCGGCTAATAGTTCCAAATGCTCGGGGGCGACTAAATCTACTAAACGCGGCATGAGTTTGGGTGTGTCAGCCAAATCTAAACGCAGCCCTAAATCCGCTAAAATTTTGTAGCGTTGGTCGCGTTCAATGATTTCTGCATAGGTCAATCTAGCCATCTTGCCGTTCCGTTGATGTGGTCAATTTAACCGCCGTGCATCTTGCCCATTGATTGGGCTTGATGATTTTCCAATTCGGCTGCGTCAAAACCACGTTATATACGCCAGCGACTTTTAAAACGGACATCACATTAAGCGGCACAATATCGCCACCCAATTTTTCGCGTCTGCGTGTTTCGTAACTTTCCCACGCTTGTTCGGCGGCAGTTTTTACTTCCAGTGCATTTGCGCCTGTGAACAAAACCAGTTCTGCATTGAGCGTGTAATCCACCGTTTCGGGCGCGTTCACCACTACCTTGTCGCACAAAGGGCGTTTCTTTTCGCCCGACACTTCGTTATAGATTTGTGTGAGCAATTCGCGTTCAGGTAGCCCTGTTTTGCTCAAAACCGTAATCGCTACTGTACCGCCAATCGGATTACCCGAACTGTCCAGCGCATTCGCCACATGAACATCACAAATCGCGGGCGACACTGCTCGCGCCCAATACTGATACGCGCCCACCGAACCTGCGACCGAGAAACTTTCAGGCGCAAGCAATACACGCTCGCGGTAGGCTTCATCGCTTTCTGTTTCCGCGCCACCTGTGGGGATATTGATATTTTGTGCTGTGATTTGGTTTGCGCCCGACAACGTACTTTGCAGCGTGTTGATTTGCCCGATTGACCAGCCGTTGCCTTTTGTGCCTGTGGCGGTGCAGGCTGCCTGCAAATCCATTTGCGGATTGCTGGTGGTGAGTTGCCCTTGTTCGGTGGTGGCAAACACGGTTTCGCCTACGGCAACCAACGTACCAACGGGGATATTCACTTCGCTGGTAAATTCGGTAGCGGCAAAGCGTATCGTGCAACGAGCGGCGGACGCTTCCAATCGTGGCGTATTCACGTCATCACCGCATAAATCCAACATCAAACCTGTGGCAAAACGGACGTGTTGTTGCCGATAGGCTTCGTTGATTTGCTGGCGGTTGAGCGTTTCGCGGTAGGCGAATGTGTTAATCAGCAAGCGTTCAATGTGGGCAGGTTGCAGCGTTTTGCCTGTGCGTGATTCGTAATCCG
>NZ_FOJK01000005.1 GCF_900111845.1 Kingella kingae ATCC 23330
GATATTTTGAATGCAAAAGGTATTACATATATCAATATTTGGTTGCATCCAATTCGATATATGGAAGATGAAATTTTTCTAATTCAAAGTAATAATAAGAATTTGGAAAAAAAATTAAAGCATTATGAAATTGATGAATCTAGTTTTTATATTAATGCCGAATTTGTTAGAATTTCTTTGTTAAATAAAAAGAAAGTATATGATTTACCACCAGAATCTTGTGTGATTTTTGGACAGACCAGTAACGACAAAACTTTGCGCACAAATAATAAAAGATTAACTTTGCAGCACTATAGAAAAGATATTGATTTTTTATGTCAAAAATTTAGGAATATATATTTTATTGCTCATCCGTTAGAAAAAAATAATACGCAAATAAACCAATATATTCAATCATTTGGAAGAATCAATATGATTGAAGCCAATGCCTATTCTGTGCTTTCATCAAAAAACTTATCTTTGGTTGCAGCGATCAGTTCTTCTGTTTGTTCTGAAGCATATTATTTTAATAAAAATGTTTTATTTTTTAATAAACCTGTTTGTGATATTAAGACAAGTGATTCATATTCTGTTGATAAAATCATATTTTCCCCACAATTTTGGAATAACTTATTTAATTTAGAAGTTAAAAATATAACGAATAAAAAATTTATTTTTAATAAGAATAATCAAGTTCGTGATATTTTAAATGCCTACTACTCATATACTATTTTGGAGCAAAGATAATGCAAGATATTACTTCAATGTTGATGACTGAAATTGAAAAATTTCCAATTATTTCATTTGATGTTTTTGATACATTAATCACACGCAATGTATTTACCCCACGAGATATTTTTTTCTATATTGCTATTCAAGCAGCAAGAAAACATGGAATTACTTTATATCCGCAACGTTTTATGCCTATTCGACAAGCTGCAGAATTATCGGCAAGAAAAGATTCAGGATTAGATGACATTAGCATTGATGCCATTTATGAACGGCTGGGGCAAATGCTACAATTAAGTAAGGCAGAATTGCAAAAAATTAAAGAAGAGGAAATTGCAGCAGAGCTTAAATTTACTGTTCCACGCGAAGAGATGTTCAACATCTACCAATATGCTTTATCCAAAGGGAAAAAAGTGTATTTTGTATCAGATATGTATTTACCAACGAATGTTATTGCTCAATTACTAACTAAATGTGGTTATACAGTAGATAGTAATTTATTAGTCTCTGGTGATTATGCTGCCACAAAAGGAAATGGGGCTTTATTTGAAGTATTGAAAGAAAAGGTACGAAATGAAACAGGTCAAGCGCAAAGAATTTTGCATATTGGCGATAATTTTCATGCAGATGTAAAAAGCGCACGAGAAAATGGTTTGAATGCCATTTATATTGAAAATGTACATAAGCTGGTTGCTAAACATCCACCGATTAAGGATTCATTTCATCCTTATTTAGAAAATATTTCATTTGATTTAGGTGTAAGTCTAATGACTTCATTAATTACACATAAATTTTATGATGCAGTTACACCAAAAGCATATTTAAATCCAGAATCATTGTTTAATGGTAGTGCTTATAATCTTGGTTATTCTGCTTTGGGACCTTTATTATTGGCAACTTGTGATTGGTTGATTTCATCGGCAAAACAAGACAAAGTAGATAGATTGCTTTTTTTAGCGAGAGATGGGTTTATTATTAAACAAGCATGGGATATTGTTACTGAAAATAGAACAGATGTCCCTAAATCAAATTATATTTTAGCATCGCGTCGTGCATTTAATATTCCATTATTAGCATCGGACAAATCTTGGAATTTTGTGTTTTCATCTAATTTCCACAGCACATTGCGAGTATTTATTGAGCATAGGCTTGGACTGGAAATTACCAAAGAAATTGAATATAAATTAAAAGATTTTAATTTAAATGAAAAAGTTCAATTAAATGCCGAAGGTTTAATAGTCATCAATCGAATTATTGAAACTATTCGTACAGAAATATTGGCTAATGCAAGTGAGGAAAAAAGATTATTATTAGATTATTTGGCTGATTTTAAAAATGAAAAATTAGGTTTGGTTGATTTAGGACATACAGGGACTATCCCTTACTGTTATCGTGAGCTCACTCAATCTGATGTTGTAGCATACAATATTTTATCGGTTAAATCTTCTCAAGATATTTATCAAATTCCTTATGGATTAAATGTACGTGGTTATTTACTTGATTCTTTACCTTTTATTGTAGAGAAGTATAATCTGCATAGTCATGTACCATTATTGGAAACTTTATTTAGTTCAGACCAGCAACAATTTGTAAAATTTAGAGAAGAGAATGGGCAAGTAACACCTATTTTTATGGAAGAAGATTCCAGCATGTTAGATGCTAAAAAGCGTATGGTTACTGATGTACAACAAGGAGCGTTGGATTTTGTACGCGAATATTGTGCGGCACGCGATACTGATTACGATATTTTTAAATTAAATCCTGTGGTTAGTAGTATGATTTTGAATAAGCATTTCAAAAACCCTGCGGATATAGATCGTTTTATTTGGGACGAAGTGTATTTTGAAAATAACTTTTCAGGCTGGAAAGATAAAGCAATTTTCTCTTCTAGCGGAAAATATATTTCACTTTGGAATGAAGCCCTGAATTATAAGTCGCAATCCAATGAACAACAGGTACAAGCAGTTGTGAATAATGAGCAATTTAGTACGCCTTTAGAAAGGCTAGTTTATGTTTTAGCTGGAGAAAAGAAAGCAAACAAATGGAAAAAAAGTCCTAAACAATTTTTAGCTGATTCTCCTAATATTTTATTGAAAGCTGCATCAAAATTGGCTAAACGTTAAACACTAGATATCATAGTTGAGCCATGTTTAATACTGGTATTAAACATGGCTTTTAATTTTATAAGGAATAAAATCAAATGGTTGTATTAAAAGAGGGTGTAAATTTTGTTCAAATAGAAAATATCGAATTGCCCATTTTCTATTCGCCCGCCAAGAATAAAAATAGTAGAGTTCTTTGGATTTTATTTTCCGCAGGTGGTCCAAGAAGAAAAAATAATCTAGCTTATCCAACATTTGATAGAGTTTCATGGGCAAAAGGTAAATTTCAGGGAGAATGCCTTATTTTTGAAGATCCATCTTATTATTATAATAAGGGTATTCAAGATGGTTGGTATTTGGGAACAGGTGAAAAAACTTATTATCAACTAATTGCTCAACTTTTAACTGAGTATATACAAAATCAAAATATCAATAGTTCTAATTTAAGATTTTTTGGCTCATCAACAGGTGGGACAGCTGCAATATGTGTAAGTAGTTATTTTTTAAATTCTATTTCTATTGCATCTAATCCGCAAATTGATATTAGTTTGTGGTCGACTTATAAATCCACATGCTCTATTTTACAGAATACTGACTTACAATTACCATTTTTCATAAAAAGTATTATTAATAATACTAAATCTAAAATTTTTATTTCATTTAATATAGGTAGTGATTCAGATAGAATACAAGCACAACAACTATTTTCATATATGGGAATAACAGATATATTGCAAGATGGTATTTTTCAGAGAAATAATATTTATATATGGTTATATTCTATATTTACTGAAAAAAATAACCCACATAACGTATTTCCTACTTTTGGTATGCTTTTACCTATTGAACAAGTTTTTTTTAATGAGTTACCTAATGAAGTTATGAGAAAGAATTTTTCTTATTATAGTGAGTTGCTAAAAGATTATTACGAATTAAATGAGCAAATTATAGCTAATAAAAAATAGTATTAAACTGAATTAAATTTTAATTAAAAGCAGCCTGCACTTTAAATCAACAAAAAGTGCAGGCTGACACCTTTGCAAAACGCAAATGTATCTAAAATTTGACAATGGTCGTCATTTCCGCGTAGGCGGGAATCCATCTAACTTATTCAGTTATTTGGATTTATTTTAAGTTGCCTACATTTCCCGTTGGATTCCTGCCTACGCAGGAATTACGGCATGGTAGTTTTGCAAAGGTTTCAGGCTGCTTTTTATTTATTTGTGCGATTTACTTCGCGCGTAACAATTCCGCCGCTTCCATCGCAAAATACGTCAAAATACCGTCTGCGCCAGCGCGTTTAAATGCCAACAGGCTTTCTAAAATCACTTTGTCGCCGTCCAGCCAGCCATTTTGAATAGCAGCCTGCAACATCGCGTATTCGCCCGACACTTGATAGGCAAAAGTCGGCACACCAAATTCGTCTTTAACGCGGCGCACCACGTCCAAATACGGCATACCTGGTTTCACCATCACCATGTCCGCGCCTTCTTGAATGTCCAATGCGACTTCGTGCAAGGCTTCGTTGGAGTTGGCTGGGTCTTGCTGATATTGGTCTTTGGTGGATTTGCCCAAATTGCCTGCGCTGCCGACTGCGTCTCGGAATGGGCCATAAAACGCCGATGCGTATTTTGCCGAATACGCCATAATGCGCGTGTGAATGTGTCCGTTGGCTTCCAAAGCCTGACGGATTGCGCCAATGCGTCCGTCCATCATGTCGGACGGGGCGACCACTTGTGCGCCTGCTTCGGCGTGGCTCAACGCTTGTTTGACCAGCACTTCAATCGTTTCATCGTTCAACACATAGCCTGTTTCGTCTGTCAAACCGTCTTGTCCGCTCAAAGTGTAGGGGTCTAGCGCGACATCGGTCATAATGCCTAATTCGGGAAACTCTTTTCGCAAGGCGCGAACTGCGGTTTGCACCAATCCGTCTGGATTGTAGGCTTCACGCGCATCGATGGTTTTGTTTTGCGTTACAACGGGGAATAGGGCAAGCATTGGGATACCCAATTTGCAAGCGCGTTCTGCGGTTTTGAGCAGCAGATCCACGCTTTGACGTTTGATTTTGGGCATGGACGCGATTTCTTGTTCTTGGTTTTGCCCTTCCAACACGAAAACGGGGTAAATCAAATCGTTGGGCGTTAAAATATTTTCACGTATTAAACGGCGTGAAAAATCATCGCGGCGCATACGGCGCAATCGGGTGGTTGGGGCGTGGCGTGGTGGGAAGTTCATGGTATTTTCCTTTGTTGGGATAAGCAAAGCAGCCTGCATTTTTGTCGCAAACAAAGTGCAGGCTGCTTTTTTGGTTTATTTAAAATTAACCATTTGTTTGTCAAATTCTGCCAAATGGTCGGCACGAATATAGGGGCGAATCAGGCTTAATGTGCGATAGATACCGCGTAATTTGGTGCGTTCGTCTAGTGTGTTGTTTTTGGTTAAACTGCGGTCAAAGTCAAACCAATATTTGGTGGTGAGCCACATATTAATTGCCAAGTCGTGTATGCCGACTTCGTCAATGGTAATGATTTGATTATCTTGTAATTTGGTCAGCAATTTTACGGTTAAAGGCGATACTTTTTCGTGCGTAAAATCGTTGTGTGCGCCCAATAATTCGGCACTGCGTGTGAGTAGGGTGTTTACATCGCTAAATAAGAAGCGATAATTCCACATCACATCATACACGCCAGCCATGTATTCGGTCGTTTGACTCATGTTGATGGGTAGGGTGGTGTGTGTCAAATAATCCAATAAGTCACGGCTGTATTGCTTGAACAGTTGCACAATAATTTCGTCTTTGTTGGCAAAGTGGTAATACAAATTGCCTGGGCTAATGTTCAAATGGTTGGCGATGTGGTTGGTGCTGATGTTGCGCTCGCCGTGTTCGTTGAACAGTTGCAAACTGCTTTCTACAATACGGGTATAGGTATTTTTACGTGAGTCTTTACTCATGATGATTTTTCCCTCTCTATCATTGGGGCAGGCTAGCTGCATCGTATTTGTTCGGTTTAAAGGGGCTATTTTAGAATAATAGCTTTGATTTATTCAAATTATTTTGTATTAGGCACACAAAATTTGTACGGCGGCATATACGCTCACAGCAGCGATTAGGCTGTCGATACGGTCAAACACGCCGCCGTGTCCTGGCAACAACTGGCTGCTGTCTTTTATGCCGACTGCGCGTTTGAGCCAGCTTTCTAGCAAGTCGCCACCAATGCTCACAAAAGTCAAAATGCAGGCTGCAATCAAAGTGGTTAGTACGCCTAAATCGGCAAACAACCAGCCTGCACTGCGCGTCCACAAGGCGTAAAGCAACACGGCTGTCAATCCGCCATACGCACCTTCCCAGCTTTTTTTCGGGCTTAACACAGGGGAGAGTTTGCGTTTACCCAATGCGCGTCCTGCAAAATAGGCGGCGGTGTCGGCAATCCAAACCAATGCCATCAGCGCGAGCAGGCTGCCTGCGCCGTGGCTTTCGCGCAAACTAATCAAGGCAAACCAAAACGGCAACATGAGCAACCAGCCAACAGCCATGCCACGTGCGTTGGCTTGAACGCGCCATTTTTGTTGCAACCAAGCTGGCATCACAACCAACCAAAACAGCAAAATCACGCCCCAAAACCACGAGGGCAACTGCCAGCCGCCTGAATACGCCAGCAATAAAAATAAGGCTGTGCCACTCAAATATGGGGTTTGTTGGGCGATAGAAAAACCTGCCAAGCGGCTGTATTCCCACAAGGCGACCAGTGTGATGAGCGCGGTGAACATCGCCCACAATACGTTGCCTGCGCCAAATAGCATCAGCAGCATGAGTGGGATTAAAACCAGCGCGGTTAAGATTCTTTGTTTTAGCATGATGATTGATTGGAATAAATAATTTGTGTGATTGGTAATAAAAAGTGCAGGCTGCTTTTTATGCCGAGCGTTGTTGTTCGGCAGGCAACTGTTCGGACGTGCGACCAAAGCGGCGTTCGCGTTGCGTGAACGACAGCAAGGCTTGGTGCATATCGCTTTCGTTGAAGTCAGGCCACAGCACATCGGTAAAATAAAATTCGGCATACGCCATTTGCCACAACATAAAATTGCTAATGCGCGTTTCGCCGCCTGTGCGAATAAATAAATCGGGTTCGGGTGCGTCGCCCAACATCAATTTGCTGGCTAAATCGCTTTCGCTAATGTGCGTTTTGCCTTCGGCAATGAGCGCGTTTGCCGCCTGCAAAATGTCCCAACGTCCGCCATAATCGGCGGCAATGGTTAGCGTTAGTCCTGTGTTTTGCGCGGTGAGCTGTTCGGCTTTGTCAATGCTGCGTTGGATTTCGGCATTAAAGCGCGTTCTATCGCCAATCACACGCAAGCGCATATTGTTTTTGTGCATATTGACGATTTTCTTTTGCAGCGCGGTCAAGAATAAGCCCATTAAAAACGAGACTTCTTCGGCAGGTCTACGCCAGTTTTCGGTTGAAAAAGCAAACACAGTCAAAAACTTAACGCCAGCTTTATTGCAAATACGGCATTGTTCTTCCAACACGTCCAAGCCTTTTTTGTGTCCCATCACACGCGGTAAAAAGCGTTTTTTTGCCCAACGCCCATTGCCGTCCATGATGATGGCAACGTGATGTGGCACGATGTGATGCGGCGGAATGCCTTGTGTGCTGCTGGTGTTCATATTGGGCTTTCGGGATTGGAAAAAACGCGCATTATAGCAAGTGCAGGCTGCTTGAGTGTGTTTTGGGGCAAAACAATCAATCTTGCCTTATTTGTTTGATAGAAAATGCAGGCTGCTTGCGAAATATATCGTGGATTAGATTCAAACTAGGACAAGGCGACAACGCCCGCCGTGTACATCTAGTACATAAGGGCGTTGGCAACGCAGTACTAGTTTGAAGATAATCCACGATTAGGCGTATAATCCGCGCGGTTTTCTCCAAGTAAAGGTACTCCAAATGAGCAATATCAAATACAAACGTGTGTTACTAAAATTATCGGGCGAATCGCTAATGGGCAACGACCCATTCGGTATCAACCGCGACACGATTATGCAAACCGTGCGCCAAGTGAAAGAAATTTCCGATTTAGGCGTAGAAGTCGCCATTGTAGTGGGCGGCGGCAACATTTTCCGCGGCGTGTCGGCACAAGCTGGCAATATGGACAGAGCCACTGCCGATTACATGGGCATGCTGGCAACCGTGATGAATGCGCTGGCACTTAAAGAAGCGTTGGAAAGCATTGGTGCAAAAGCGCGTGTGCAATCGGCACTTGCCATGCAGCAAATCGCCGAAACTTATACGCGTCCCAAAGCGATTCAGTATTTGGAAGAAAATAAAATCGTGATTTTTGCCGCAGGTACGGGCAATCCATTCTTCACAACCGACACGGCAGCGGCGTTGCGTGGCGCAGAAATGTGTTGTGATGTGATGCTCAAAGCGACCAATGTGGACGGCATCTACACCGCCGACCCGAAAAAAGACCCAAGCGCGACTCGCTATCAAACCGTTACTTTTGATGAAGCGATTGAGAAAAACTTAAAAGTGATGGACGCGACTGCGTTTACCTTGTGCCGCGAGCGCAATTTGAATATTGTGGTGTTTGGCATCAACAAAGAAGGCGCACTCAAAAACGTGATTTTGGGCGCAGATGAAGGTACGTTGGTACACAACTAATACCATACCAATCCATAAAACTAATCTAACCGCGTTGCCAACGTCCTTATGTATTTGTCGTACACGGCGGACATTGTCGCCTTGTTAGCTTACTTTTCTGAATTGGTATTAGAATAAAAAGCAGCCTGCACTTTTTGTAAACAGAAAATGCAGGCTGCTTTTTAAATCACGCAAAGGAAAATACGATGAACGACCTCCACCGCCGTTTGCACAAACTCTCGTTTTACTTGCGCCACATACATTTAGGCGTGTTGCCCTATGCACTTAAAGAGAAAGACGTGCAGGCTGCTTTGCGTGAATTTCGCCTGCTGCCAGCCGAACAGCAACAACACGTTCAAAGCCGCGTGGATTACTACAACAAACTATCGCTCAACACCGCTTTGACCCACGCACCACAAGAAACCGTTGGCGCATACCATCGCTGCCCCGATTGGAATTCCAGCTATTTTTATGACCTTGCCGATTTGGTGCGCTATTTTCCAGCCGATTATGCGTTTGATTGCGAGTTTGGCGATGTGATTCATGTGCCAAAGCAGCCTGCATTTGTCAAAAGTCGACCGATTCAAGACGACAATCAACATTCCGTTTTGCTCAAATTAGACAGCTTTCGGCATTTTTATGTGTACCCAGACGCGCTCACATTTTCCCAAAAGCGCAATCAGCTGGTGTGGCGTGGGGCGGCGCATCAACCATGGCGATTGAAATTTGTGCAGCAATACCACAACCACCCTTTGTGCGATGTCGGTTGCGTGCATCGTAAATCGCAAAATCAGCCGTATCATCGCTCCTATATGAGCGTGCCAGAGCAGTTGCGCTACAAATACATATTGAGCATAGAGGGCAACGATGTCGCCACCAATCTCAAATGGATAATGGCATCGCAATCGGTGTGTTTGATGACGCACCCCAAATACGAAACATGGCTCATGGAAGGGCGATTGCAGCCCGAAGTGCATTACATTGGTTTGGAAGACGATTATTCGGACTTGGACGAAAAATTGCGTTTTTACAAAGCCAATCCGCAAGCTGCCGAAAAAATCGTTCAGCAAGCGCAACAATGGATGCAGCCGTTTTTTGATGCCAAATTGGAACGCATTGTTAGCTTGATGGTGATGCAGAAGTATTTTGATTGTTGCCAAAAATAGGGCAAAGCAGCCTGCACTTTCTGTTTATGAAAAGTGCAGGCTGCTTTTTAAGTTGATACGCTTATTCCACCGTAACCGATTTCGCCAAATTGCGCGGTTTGTCCACATCCGTGCCACGCGCCAATGCCGAGTGATACGACAACAGTTGCACAGGAATCGTGTGAATAATCGGCGACAACGTGCCAATATGACGCGGTGTGCGAATCACATGAATATTGTCGGCATCGCTTTCGTATTCGCTATCCAAATCGGTAAACACAAACAGCTCGCCACCACGCGCCGACACTTCTTGCATATTTGCTTTGACTTTGTCCAGCAAACCGTCTTTTGGCGCGATGACCACCACAGGCATATTTTCGTCCACCAAAGCCAACGGGCCGTGTTTCAATTCGCCAGCAGGATAGGCTTCTGCATGGATATAAGTGATTTCTTTCAATTTCAACGCGCCTTCCAATGCGATTGGGTAGTGAATGCCGCGACCCAAGAACAACGCGCTCGGTTTTTTGGCAAACTTTTGTGCCCAAGCTGCGATTTGCGGTTCAAGGTTCAAGGCGTGTTGAATGCTGCCTGAAAGTTCGCGCAATTCTTGTGTATAACTTGCTAATTGCTCGTCCGAAACCTTGCCGCGCAAACGTCCCAAAGTTACCGATAAGCCAAATAATACAACCAGTTGTGTCGTAAATGCTTTGGTAGAAGCCACGCCAATTTCCGCCCCCGCGCGAGTGTACAACACCAGCTCACTATTGCGCGGTAACGCCGATTCCATCACATTACAAATAGACAAGCTGTGTTCATGCCCCAACGATTGCGCGAATTTCAACGCTTCCATTGTGTCCAAAGTCTCGCCCGATTGCGAAATCGTGATAATCAGTTGTTTTGGATTGGCAATCACATCGCGGTAACGGTATTCGCTGGCGATTTCCACATTGCACGGAATCCGCGCCACGCTTTCCAGCCAATATTTGCCCGTCAAAGCTGCGTAGTAAGACGTGCCACACGCCAAAATTTTAATGCTGTCAATGTCTTCAAAAACTTGTTTCGCGTTCGCACCAAAATTTTCAGGAATAAAACCGCCGTCCAAAAACACTTCTGCGGTATCCGCCACAGCGCGTGGTTGTTCGTGAATTTCTTTTTGCATGAAATGGTTATACGCGCCCAATTCCAACGAAGCCAACGACAATTCAGAATTTTTAATCGCACGTTCCACTTGTTCGCCCGACTTATCCACCAGTTTCACGATATCGCCAGCGTTCAACAACGCAATGTCACCGTCCTCCAAGTAGCTGATTTTGCGTGTGAATGCAATCACAGCCGACACGTCAGACGCGATAAACGTCTCATTATCGCCCAACGCCACCAACAACGGACAACCCATACGCGCCACAACCATATTTTCATGATTATCTTGGGCAATCACGGCAATCGCATACGCGCCGTGGAAATGTTTACAGGCAGCCTGAACCGCCGCAAACAAATCGCCGCCGTTTTGGTCGTATTCGTGGCGAACACTGTGGGAAATCACTTCTGTGTCGGTTTGCGATTCAAATTCGTAGCCCAAACCCTGCAAACGAGCGCGTTCCGCTTCAAAATTCTCAATAATGCCGTTGTGGACAACTGCGATTTTGCCGCCCGAAATGTGGGGGTGCGCGTTCGGTTCGGTTACGCCGCCGTGTGTTGCCCAGCGCGTGTGTCCAATGCCGATTTGCCCGAATACGCCTTTTTCTTTGGCTGCGTCTTCCATATTGGCAACGCGACCCACGCGGCGAACGCGCTTGATTTTGTCGTCGTTCAATACGGCGATGCCCGATGAATCGTAACCACGATATTCCAAGCGTTTTAAGCCGTCTGTTAAAAAATCCACTACATTGTTGTTTGCGCTACGAATGGCGCCGACGATACCGCACATAATTGTTCCTTAGTATCTAGTTGATAAAAAAACAAGCCGTTTGACTCTCAAAGCAGCCTGCACTTGAAATCGCGCATTATAATATTAATTTTTACTTCACTGACAACATAACAATGGAATTGGACAAACTTCTTGCGCCCGATGGCAATTTAACAGGGCTATTGCGTCAAGCACAATATTTTAATCAGCTAGACCAACTGGTTAAACGCCTGCTGCCACCCAATTTGCGCGAACATTGCCGCGTGGTGTGCGTGGAAGAGAGCGATTTGGTGATTCATGCCTATATTCCTATGGCAGCATCACGCCTTAAAATGATGTTGCCTGCGTTGTTGCCGCAAATTCAGCAGCATTGCGATTGGGTGCGACACATTCGGGTTTATACCCAGCCGCGCAATCCATCGCCTGAGCGTAACAAAACGCACAGTATCCCCAGTGATGCGTTGCCGTCATTTGAACGCACCGCGCAAAAAGTAGAACAATACCCAGAATTGGCACAAGCTCTGCGCGATTTAATTCAGCATCAGCAATAGGTTTACAAAAAATTACACATACATCAACAAAAAAACAAAGACAGCGTATTAAAAACCGCGCATAATTTCACAGTTCTTAACAAGAAATTTATGTAAATATTTTTGTTTCTTGTAAGATGACTCCATTGTTTTTAATGTATAAGGAATTTTATTATGAAAATGTATTTGTCTTTAATCGCAGCAGCGGCTTTGTCTTTGGCAGCGTGTGGCGACAACAAACCAGCAGCACCTGCGGTGGCTCCTGCACCAGCTGCGTCAGAGGTTGCTCCTGCTGCATCTGAAACTGCGCCAGTTGCATCGGAAGCTGCCCCTGCGGCAGCTGAAGCCGCTCCTGCTGCTGCGTCTGAAACTGCACCTGCTGCACCAGCCGCCACTGAAACCGCTGCCCCAGCTGCTGCGGCAGGCGAATGTGCTGCTGCGATTACCAGCGACGACGCAATGAAATTTGATCCAAAAGAAATCAGCGTACCTGCAAGCTGCAAACAGTTCAGCATCACGTTGAAACACGTTGGCAAAATGCCAGCTATGGCAATGGGACATAACGTTGTGGTTAGCAAAACGTCTGACAAAGACGGTGTTTTGGCTGACGGCGCAACCGCTAAAATCGAAAACAACTTTGTTAAACCAAACGATGAGCGCGTGGTTGCACATACCAAATTGATTGGTGGCGGCGAAGAAGATACTTTGACATTTGACGTGTCTAAATTGGCAGCTGGCGAAGCGTACGAATACTACTGCTCATTCCCAGGTCACTACGCAATGATGAACGGCAAAATTAGCGTGGCTAAATAATTAGCTAAACCCTAAAATAAGCAGCCTGCACGGTTTTTAGATTGTGCAGGCTGCTTTGCTCTTTTGTCCAAATCTTTGATTTGGGTATAAAAGAGTATGCCGTAGGCATTGTTGCTTTTTTGGAATAAGTTTATGTGGTCATTTTTGTATTCAGCATTATGGCTTGTTGCGCCGCCGATTATTCGCCATTATTTGCGTAAACGAGCGCAAAAAAATCCCGATTATTTGCTGCATTGGGGCGAGCGTTTTGGCGCAGCGTATCCCAATCCTACCCAAAACGCGATTTGGATTCACGCCGTGTCGGTGGGCGAAACCCGCGCAGCCCAGCCGTTGATTTCGGCATTGCAACAGCATTTTCCCGATGCGCCCTTGCTCTTAACACAAATGACACCCACAGGACGCGCCACCGCCCAGCAGCTCTATCCCAACGCGCAATGCCGTTATTTGCCGTATGACCGCCCCGATTGGGTACACCAATTTTTGCGTGAGCATCGCCCGATGTTTGGCGTGTTAATGGAAACCGAAATTTGGGTAAACTTGATTGCAGGCTGCCACGATGAGCAAATTCCGCTGTTTTTAGCCAATGCGCGATTGTCGGAAAAATCGCAAACGGGCTATGCCAAAATTCACGGTTTGATTGCTCCAGCTTTATCCAAATTATCAGTCTGTTACGCGCAAACGATTGAAGACGCAGAACGCTTGGAACAGATTGGCGTAACCGCGCCGATTGTGTGTGGCAACACCAAATTTGACATTGCACCGCCCGAACACATGCACGAATTGGCAGCACAATTTCGCCAAAAAATGGGCAATCGTCGTGTGTTTTTAGCCGCCAGCACACGTGAAAAAGACGGCGTTGATGAAGCCGATTTGCTGTTGCGCGAATGGAAAAATGTGTGCCAAGCCGAAGATTTGTTGATAATTGTGCCACGCCACCCCGAGCGTTTTGAAGCAGCCTGCACTTTGGCGCAACAATATGGTTTGCGTACGCAAAAACGCAGCGAAAATCAAGCGATTGTGCCCGATACGCAAGTGTGGATTGGCGATAGCATGGGCGAAATGTTTGCCTATTACGGGGCGGCAGATGTGGTGTTTGTGGGCGGCAGTTTGGTGGACACGGGTTGCCAGAATGTGATTGAGCCGATGTCGTGCGCCAAGCCTGTGCTGTTTGGGCAATCGACTTATAATTTTCAGGCGGCTTGCGATTTGGCGATAGCGGCAGGCGCGGCAAAACAATGTGCTAGCGCGGCAGAAGTGGTTCGTGTGGCGCGTGATTGGTTGGCTAATCCGAGCGAATGTTTGCCGTTGGCGCAACAGGGTGTGGCGTTTGTGGCGCAACATCAGGGCGCGAGCGAGCGGATTGCCAAGCAGATTGTTGATGTGGTTAAACAATAGAAAAAAGCAGCCTGCACTTTCGTTTACAATAAAGTGCAGGCTGCTTTGTATAGTGGATTAAATTCAAACTAGGACAAGGCGACAACGACCGCCGTGTACAGCTAGTACATAAGGGAGTTGGCAACGCTGTACTAGTTTGAATTTAATTCGCTATATTGCGAATACGGCTTAAATTGCCATCAAATCTTCTTCTTTTGCTGCCAACATTTTATCAACATCGGCAATGTATTTGTCGGTCAATTTTTGCACGGCTTCTTCGCCACGACGTGCTTCATCTTCCGAAATTTCTTTGTCTTTCAACAATTTTTTGATGTGGTCATTGGCATCGCGGCGCACGTTGCGGATAGAAACGCGTCCGTCTTCTGCTTCGCCACGCACCACTTTAATCAAGTCTTTGCGGCGTTCTTCGGTCAGCATGGGCATGGGCACGCGAATCAAATCGCCCACCGCAGCAGGGTTCAAACCCAAATTGGAATCGCGAATGGCTTTTTCAATTTTGCTTGCCATGTTGCTTTCAAACGGTTTTACGCCAATGGTACGCGCGTCCAGCAAGGTTACGTTGGCAACTTGGCTTATAGGCACTTCGCTGCCCCAGTATTCTACCGACACTTGGTCAAGCAAGCCTGTGTGGGCGCGACCTGTGCGGACTTTGGATAGATTGTCGCCCAATACTTCTAGTGAGCGTTGCATTTTGTTTTCGGCGGTTTTTTGAATGTCGTTAGTCATAGGGTTACCTAGTTGGCAAAAAAGAAAGAATGGTAAAGTGTTTGGGTGTTGGCGACAAGTGATTTTGTGGAAAAAGCAGCCTGCACTTTTTGTGGATTGAAAGTGCAGGCTGCTTTTTCAATGCCCACCAGTCGGCGCACCAAACGGTGGCTTGGCTTGCCATACCAATGCAATCAAAAACAAAAACAAGCCTGCCGACACATAAAACAATTCGGCTGCCGACAAAATAAACCCTTGCTGGGTGATTTGCATGGCTGCCATGCCGTAGCTTTGTGCTTCGGTCATGCCTGCGGCTTGCATTTGCTGCAACATGGTGGCTTGTGGGCTATATGGCGTAAAGTGTTCGGTTAGGCGCACATGATGAAAGGCTTCGCGCTTTTCCCACAGCGTAATCGCCAAAGACGAACCCATTGCGCCTGCCAACACGCGACAGAAGTTGGACAAGCTGCCTGCGCTGGCAACTTGGTGTCCTTCCATGCCTGCCAAGGTAATCGCCGATAAGGGCAAAAAGAACGTTCCCATGGCAAAGCCTAGAAAGAATTGCGGCAACACAATCCCCCAAAAATGAATTTGCGCGGTTAGCTCGGAACGCCACCAAAAGCATATGGCATACATAATAAAGCTGAATGTTACCACCCAGCGCATATCCAAGCGGTCGCCCAGTTTGCCGATAATGGGGGCGAGCAACACGGGCATAATCCCGACTGGAGCAACGGCAAGCCCTGACCATGTGGCGGTGTAGCCAAGCTGGGTTTGCAGCAACATGGGCAACAGCATCACCGTTCCCATATACAAGAAAAATGCTAAGCTCAAACACAATGTGCCAACGGTGAAATTGCGGTCTTTGAACAGCGTTAAATCCACAATCGGGTTATCGCGCCCCAACTCCCATATGATGAAGTAGGACAAAGCCACAAAGGCGATAACGGACGCGGTAACAATCACGTTGGACGAAAACCAATCTACTTCACGCCCGTGGTCTAACACAAATTGCAGGCTGCCTACGCCCAGCACCATTAAAATCAAGCCAACTGTGTCGATTGGATTTTTGACGGTTTCGGTTTCGCGTCCGCGCAAATAGTGGCGCGACAGCAAAAAGGCGAATGCGCCAATTGGTATGTTGATGAAGAAAATCCAGCCCCAATGTATGCGATCGCTGATGTAGCCGCCAATAATCGGTCCAAGAATCGGCGCGGTAATCACGGTCATGCCCCAAAATGCCAATGCCAAATGGCGGCGATGGGGCGGATAGGCTGCCAACAATAGACTTTGCGATAACGGAATCAGCGGCCCTGTGAACAAACCTTGCAGCGTGCGAAATAAAATCAACAAAGGCAAATTGGGCGCAATGCCACACAGCCACGATGTAATCACAAACATCAACACGGCGGTTAAAAACAAACGCACTTCGCCAAAACGCCGCGCCACCCAGCCTGTAAGCGGCACGGAAATGGCGTTGGCAACCGCAAACGATGTGATGACCCACGTTCCTTGCGATGTGGCTGCACCCAAGTCGCCCGAAATATGCGGCAATGCCACGTTGGCGATGGTGGTGTCCAGTACTTCCATAAACACGGATAACGCCAATGCCGCCGTGAGCAGCACCAAGGGCAATCCGCTTAAATATTTTGGTTGAGCAGTCATGGCAACACTCGTTTAGCGGCTGTTGGCGATGATGTCGGCAACCAATTTATCGGCTTGCGATAAGTCTTCGGAAAGTGCAGGCTGCTTTGGATTGGCTACGTTGGTCATGTTGTCGCCCGATTGATTGCGCGTGTCCACCGTTGCGTGCATAGATAAACCAATTCGCAATGGGTGTGCAGCCAGTTCTTGTGGATTTAAGCGCACACGCACTGGAACGCGTTGCACCACTTTAATCCAGTTGCCTGTGGCGTTTTGTGCAGGCAACAAGGAAAACGCGCTGCCCGTGCCAGCCGACAAGCCTTGAATTGTGCCTTTAAATTTCACATCGCTGCCATAAAAGTCCGAAGTCAATTCCACTTCTTGCCCTGCTTTGAGTTTTGCCAACTGCGTTTCCTTGAAATTGACATCTACCCACAAATCGTTCATTGGCACAATCGCCATTAACGGCGCACCTGCCCCAATTTGTTGCCCAAGTTGCACATTGCGTTTTGCCACTTGCCCCGACACAGGCGCACGAACTTGGGTACGCTGCACCGCCAGCCACGCTTCTTTAAACGCGCTTGCCGCCGCCATGACTTCGGGTTGCTGTTCCAACGGAATATCTTTGCCAACCGCATCGCGCTGGGCTTGTTCTTGCGCTTTTGCCGCCTGCACCGCCGCTTGTGCCGCTTGCAAAGTGGCTCTGGCATTGTCTAGCGCAACTTTAACGTGGCTGAGTTCTTCTGCCGACACCGCATCGCTGCCACGTAACGACTCGCGGCGTTTCCAATCGGCTTCGGCTTTTTGTACGGCAACTTGGGCGCGTTTGACTTCGGCAGCTTGTGCCGCCGCTTGCGCTTGTGCCGCGTTGATGCCCGAATTCAATCGCGCATTTTGTCGCACCGCCAACACGAGCTGACTTTTGGCTTTTTCTAATGCCAAAGTCGCATCGTTGTTATCCAATGTGAGTAGCACTTGTCCAGCTTGCACCGTGTCGGTGTCGTCCACCAAAATTTGGCTGACTCTGCCGTGCAGTTGCGCCGAAATTTGCACTGTGTGTCCGTTTACATAGGCATTTTCCGATTCTTCCAAATGCTGCCACGAACCAAAATGAAAAGCCGCCCAGCCTGCGCCAATGGCAGCAAAAATAATCGTCATCGCCAGCAGGGGCTTTTTATTGCGTTGTTTACTTGGTTTACTGTTTGTCATGGTGGTCTTTCTGGTTGAATTCAAAGTGCAGGCTGCTTTGTGATATTAGGGATACGAAAAACACGCTGCGCCGCGTGTAGTTTATTTACATACATTATAGCATGGACGTAACTTGTTATATAATCATACACAAAACCAAATAAAGCTGTTATTCTTGCCGTTTTTTATGGGCAAAGCAGCCTGCACTTTTTCTAAATTCTTGGAGTTACCTTGTCTTTTCTACAAACCCTAGTCGCCTTTTTAATTGCCATTTTGCTACTGGTTAGCCTGCACGAATTGGGTCATTTGCTGGTAGCGCGCTGGTGTGGCATCAAAGTTTTGCGCTTTTCCGTGGGCTTTGGTACGCCGTTTTACACCAAACGCTGGCGCAACATAGAATGGTGTCTTGCGCCCATTCCGCTGGGTGGCTACGTTAAAATGGTGGATACGCGCGAGGGCAATGTCAGCGATGAAGACTTGCCCTATGCCTTTGATAAACAACACCCATTCAAACGTATCGCCACCGTTGTCGCAGGGCCTTTAACCAATTTAGTGCTGGCGGTGCTGCTCTATTGGGTTAGCTTTGTGTTGGGCGGTGTACACGAAGTTCGCCCGATTGTTGGCACGGTTCACCCCAACACCCTTGCTGCGCAGGCTGGTTTTCAAGTCGGCGACCAAATTGTGCGCGTTAATGGCGAAGTGGTGCGAACCTTTGCTGATGTGCAAACCCAAATCGTACTGGATTTAGAAGCAGGCAAAGTGTTGGTAGATGTAGAAACCGCGCAAAAGCAGCCTGCACAGCGCATCATTGATGCAGCAGGCACACCCGAAGCCGAAGCCATTGCCAAACGACAAGCCAGCTTGGGCTTATCCGCATTCAAATCCAGCGAAAAAATCGGCATCGTGGGCGAAAACAGCCCAGCCGCCAAAGCGGGCTTGCAAAAAGGCGACCAAATCATCGCCATTAACGGTACAGCTACCCCAACTTGGGACGACTGGACAAAAATCGTGCGCGAAAACGCAGGCGCAAATTTATCGGTTAGCTTCAAACGTGGCGAACAAACCTTGCAAACCAAACTCATGCCCGAACCCGTAGAACTGCCCGATAAAAGCCAAATTGTCGGACGTGTCGGCGTAGGTGTGGGCGCAGACGAAGCGTGGGCAAAACAAGTGCGTCATCACTACTATCCAAGCAGCCTGCACGCCTTGCAACTGGGTTGGCAAAAAATGGTGGACTACACCAGCATGACATTTTCCTTTTTTGGCAAATTGGTAACAGGCAACGCATCGTTGTCGCACATATCAGGGCCGATAACCATTGCCGAAGTGGCAGGCGAAACCGCCAAAATTGGTTGGCAGCCCTATATTGAATTTTTGGCATTGGTTAGCATTAGCTTGGGCGCGATGAATTTATTGCCGATTCCTGTTTTAGATGGCGGACATTTGGTTTACTATACCGCCGAATGGATTCGCGGCCGCCCATTGAGCAAAGCCGTGCAAGACATGGGCTTGCGTTTGGGTTTGGCAGCCATGCTCACCATGATGATTTTGGCTTTTTTTAACGATATAACTCGTGTATTTTTTGGATAACAACATGAAATTAAATAAACTGGTTGCAACACTTATTGCCGTTGGTATGGCAAGCCCCGTTTGGGCAGATTTTACTGTGGGCGATTTTCGCATAGAGGGCGAACAGCACACATCAGAAGCGACTGTTCGCAGTTTGTTGCCGATTAAAGTGGGCGATATTTATACTGAAACTGTGGGCGAAAACATTATCCGCTCTTTGTATGCCAGCGGTTTTTATGAAAACGTGATGTTGGAACAAAACGGTGAGCAACTCATCATCACGGTAAAAGAACGCCCAATTATTAGCGATTTAACCATTCGTGGCGCAAAAGTGTTGCCCAACGATGCGATTTTGAAACAAATGTCGCAAGTGCGCGGCAGCACCACCGCCAGCGATGCCGATTTGGTACTGCGAAACGGCGAAAAATCGCATGACGAAAAATTAGCAGAATTTGAAACGCAATCTAAATTTGATACCGCTCAGGCTTTGGCATCGGCAGGCTTGGCGAAAGGCGATTTTTTTAGCCAAGAAGCCTTGCAACGTGCTTTACAAGCTCTGTATGGCGCGTATCGTGAACAGGGTAAAAACAGCGTAGAAATCAAGCCAGAAATTCAAGAATTGGCGCGTAACCGTGTTGCTATTACCATTGACATCAAAGAGGGCGAAACCACGCGTGTTGATGAGCTGAACTTTGAAGGCAACGAGAATTTCTCTGACTTCCGTTTGAGCCGTGTTGTGAGCTTAACAGACGGCACATTGTTCTCGTGGGCAACCAAATCAGACGTGTTCTCGTGGGAAAAATTTGCCCAAGATAAAGCGCGTTTGGAAGCGTTTTATCACGACAAAGGTTATTTTGATTTTCGTGTTGATGAAGAAGGCTTACAGCGTCAATTATCCGAAGACAAAACCAGTGAAAGCGTAACCATTAAAGTTTATGAAGGCGAACGCTATCATTGGGGTAAAGCCAATATTGTGGGCGATTCCAAAGACGTGTCAATGGACAATTTAACGCGCCATTTGTCTAAACTCAAAGAAGGTCGTTTGAGCAATATGGAAACGTTGCAGGCTGCTTTGGCGCAAATTAAACTGGAATTGCAATCGGCAGGCTATGCCCACGCGCAAGTAACCGCCGATGCCAACCGTCGCTTGGCTGAAAATGGCAAAGGCAAAAATTTTGTGGATATTACCGTGCAAATTGCACCAGGTAACCGCATTGCCGTGCGCCACATTACCGTGAGCGGCAACAACAAAACCCGCGATGAAGTGATTCGCCGCGAATTGCGTCAAATGGAAGGCGCAACGTTTGACCAAGCCAAAATCAACCGTTCTATGGAACGCTTGCGCCAGTTGGGCTATTTTGAAGACGTGAATATGCAATCTGCCGTTGTGCCTGAAAACGAACAGCAAGTCGATTTGTCGGTAGCGGTTAAAGAACGCGCCACAGGTAGCTTGAATGCGAGTGCAGGCTGGTCGCAAGACGATGGTTTGGTAATTTCGGGTAGCGTGTCGCAAGACAATTTGTTTGGTACGGGCAAATCGGCATCGTTGAGCGTGTCGCGCAGTAAAGTGCGCCAAAATGCCAATATTTCGTTTACCGACCCATATTTCACGCCAGACGGTGTGAGCATGACTTACACGCTGTTTGGCTCAAATTATGTGCCCTATAAACTCAATACCAGTGCGCGTAATTACCGCATGTTGCGTTATGGCGGCACAATGGTAATGGGTGTTCCGATTACGGAATATGACCGTGTCAATATTGGTTTAGGCGTGGAAAATATGCAGGTTAAATTACGTGATAATCCGCCGTATCGCTATCAACGTTTTGTGAACCAACACGGTGAGCGCAACTGGTTGTACAAAGGTTTGTTGAGCTGGTATCGCAATACCACCGATGATGCGTATTGGCCAACCAAAGGCTATCAAGCCAATGTAACAGGCGAAGTTGCTTTGCCGGGTAGCGGTATTCAATATTATCAACTGGGTCATCAACAAACGTGGTATTTCCCATTGAACAAAGCGTTTACTTTGATGCTGAATGGACAATTTGGTATTAGTGGTCGTTATGGCAAGACCAGCGAAGTACCGTTTATGTTCAATCAAACAGGTGGTGGTTTGGGTTCGGTGCGTGGCTTTGAAAGTGGTTCGTTGGGCCCTAAAGTGTACGACATTGACCCGATTGACGGCTCTCGCGATACCGAAACCTATGGCGGTAAATTTGCGGCAAATGTGAACGCCGAATTGCTGTTCCCATTCCCAGGTGTTAAAGACAGCCGTACCGTGCGTTTGAGCTTGTTTGCCGATGCAGGTAGCGTGTGGGACGGTAAAACGTATAATCCAAATCGTTATAGTGCCAGCAATCCAAATGGCTCAAATGGCTATTATTCTTCCGACTATCGCTCAACATTCCGTGAAGAATTGCGCTATTCGGCAGGTGGTGCGCTAACTTGGATTTCGCCTGTGGGCCCAATCAAATTGAGCTATGCGTATCCATTGCGTAAGCGCGATACCGATTTGATTCAACGCTTCCAATTCCAGTTGGGTACGGTGTTTTAATCATATTGGATAAAGTGGGCAGGTTGCGTGAAATAAAAAAGCAGCCTGCACTTTCATAAACTCATCATAAGAAAGTTTTAATCATGAAAACCACGATTTTTTCGGCATTGAAGGCGACGACTGTTGCAGGCTGCTTTTTATTGGCAACGCCAGCTTGGGCAGAAATGAAGTTTGGCTATGTAAACCCCGAACGCGTTTATACCGAAACCCAAGCCGCCAAACGCATTGAAGCGACTTTGCAGCGCGAATTTGGTCAACAGCAAAAAGAGTTGTCCAATATGCGCGATGCAGGTTTGAAATTGCAGCAAGAAGTGGCATCGGGCAAATTAAGTGCAACGGCACAAAAAGAAGCCGAAGCCAAATTGCTGGAAGCAGGACAAAAATACCGCGTGGCAGCAATGCGTTTAACCGAAGAATACAGCTTGCGCCGCAACGAAGAATTTGCCGCGTTGCAAAACAATGCCAATAGCATTATTCACAATATTGCCGAAAGCGAAAAGTTTGATTTAATCGTGCAAGAAGCGGTGTTTGTGAATGGCAGATACGACATCACCGACCGCGTGATTCAGTTGCTCGACCAAATGAAATAATGTTTTTGAAGTGCAGGCTGCTTTGTGTACGAAAAAAGCAGCCTGCACTTTTGCGATATAAGGAAAATTCAAGTGTTTACTTTATCTCAAATCGTGGCAAAACTGGGCGGCGAATGGCGTGGACAAGATATTACGGTTGATGCGATTGCCCCAGCCGCTCGCGCCCAATCGCAACACATCACGTTTTTGGCAAACCCAAAATACAAGCAAGAAGTGAGCGATAGCCAAGCAGGCGCGGTTATCGTGTCCGCCAAAAATGCCGATTTATTTCCCGACCGTAATCTGATTATCGCGCCCGATGCGTATTTGTATTTTGCCCAAGTGGCGCGATTGTTCCACCCTGTGCAGGCTGCTTGTGCAGGCGTTCACCCCACCGCCGTGATTGAAGCGTCTGCCACTGTGCCAGCCAGTTGCGAAATCGGCGCGAATGTTTATATTGGCGCAAACACCGTGTTGGGCGAGCGTTGTCGCATTTTGGCAAACAGCGTGGTTGAACACGATTGCACTTTGGGCGATGACACCGTGTTGCACCCCAATGTAACCGTTTATTATGGCTGCACTTTGGGTAAGCGCGTAGAAATTCATTCGGGCGCAGTGATTGGCGCAGACGGCTTTGGCTTGGCGTTTGCAGGCGACAGTTGGTTCAAAATTCCGCAAACAGGTGCGGTTACGCTGGGCGATGACGTGGAAGTGGGCGCGAACACCACCATAGACCGCGGCGCGATGAGCGATACCACCGTAGGGCGCGGCACAAAAATCGACAACCAAATCCAACTGGCACACAACTGCAAAGTGGGTGAACACACCGTGATTGCTGCCATGACAGGCATTTCGGGCAGTACCAGCATTGGCAGTTTTTGCGTGATTGGCGGTGGCGTTGGCACAGTTGGACATATTGAGATTGCCGACAAAACCACGATTGGCGGCGGCACATTGGTAACGCACAGCATTAAAGAAAGTGGCACGCATTACGCCAGCATTTTCCCCATGCAAACCTACAAAGAATGGGCGCGAAACGCCGTGCATATCAATCACTTAAACGAAATGCACAAACGCATCAAAGCCTTGGAAAAACAGCTTGCCCAAAGCAGCGAACAGGAAAGCTAATATGTGGCACATTGTGGCAATAGGCTATATTTTTGTTACGCTTATGTTTTCCATCGCCCAGCCCAGTTTAGCAAGAATGCTGATTTACTTGGTTTTTTGGACGATTTTACCCACCGTGTTTATGTTTTGGGTGGTGATGATTCGCCGTCGCAATCAACGCATGAAACGCATGGAGCAAAACCAAACTCTTATTCAACAACAGGAACATTCACATGAACATCACACTACCGATTGAAGCCAAAGACATTCAAAAACTGATTCCACACCGCTATCCGTTTATGCTGTTGGACAGAATCACCGCGTTTGAAAGCGGCAAAAGTCTAACCGCGCTTAAAAACGTGAGCATGAACGAACCGCAATTTACAGGACATTTCCCCGATTTCCCCGTTATGCCAGGCGTGTTGATTATTGAAGCGATGGCGCAAGCGTGTGGCGCATTAGCAATTTTGACCGAAGGCGGACGCAACCCCGATGAAATCTACTTTTTTGCAGGCATTGACAACGCGCGATTCAAACGCCAAGTGATTCCAGGCGACCAACTCACATTCCAAATTGAGCTGCTGCAAAGCAAACGCGGCATTGGCAAATTCGCCGCCAAAGCGTTTGTGGGCGATGAATTGGCGGTGGAAGCCGAGATTATGTGCGCCAAACGTAAAGTGTAAACCACATAAAAGTGCAGGCTGCTTTTTTGTGATATATCAAAGCAGCCTGCACAAAAATATCGTTATGTAGATTTATAGTGAATTAAATTTAGATTAGTACAGCGTTGCCAACTCCCTTATGTACTAGCTGTACACGGCGGTCGTTGTCGCCTTGTTCTAATCTAAATTTAATCCACTATAGTTGTAATCCAACATAACGACTCAATCCATTTTGTCGTGTACAAAAACCAACTCCCGAAAGGACAGTCATGACTCTAATCCACCCCACCGCCATCATTGACCCTAAAGCCGAACTAGATAGCAGCGTCAAAGTGGGCGCATACAGCATTATTGGCGCAAACGTGCAAATTGGCGCGAACACCGACATCGGGCCGCACGTCGTGATTGACGGGCATACCACCATTGGCAGCGACAACAAAATTTTCCAATTCGCCAGCTTGGGCGCACAGCCGCAAGACAAAAAATACCGCGATGAACCCACTAAACTCATCATCGGCAACGGCAACACCATTCGCGAGTTCACCACCTTCAACACAGGCACGGTAACAGGCATTGGCGAAACACGCTTGGGCGATGACAACTGGATTATGGCATATTGCCATTTGGCGCACGATTGCGTGGTTGGCAATCACACCATTTTTGCCAACAATTCCAGCTTGGCAGGACATGTTGAAATTGGCGATTATGTCGTGCTGGGCGGCTACACGCTGGTGTTCCAATTCTGTCGCATCGGCAACTACGCCATGACCGCCTTTGCTGCAGGCATACACAAAGACGTGCCGCCGTATTTTATGGCATCGGGCTATCGTGCCGAGCCTGCTGGCTTAAACAGCGAAGGCATGCGCCGCAACGGCTTTTCTGCCGAACAAATCGCCACCGTCAAAAATGCCTACAAAGACATTTATCTGCGCGATTTACCGCTGGAAGAAGCCAAAGCCCAAATCGCTCAAAACGCCGAGCAACACAGCGAATTGCAAATTTTGCGCGACTTTTTGGCAACCTCATCGCGTGGGATTATTCGGTAAACCAAAAAGCAGCCTGCACTTTAAATCAACAAAAAGTGCAGGCTGCTTTGTTATGTTTATGGATTGGATTACAGTACTTTCACAATACTTTCACACAAATAGCGAATATTCGCTTCGGTAATCCCAGCCACGTTAATGCGTCCAGAGCGCACCGCATAAATCGCAAATTCATCGCGCAATCTATCCACTTGCTCGGGCGTTAAACCGCTAAACGAGAACATGCCATTTTGTTGCACAATAAAATCAAAATCTTGCGTTGCACCACACTCTTTGAGCGTGTCTACAAATTTTTGACGCATGGTTTTGATACGGTCGCGCATTTCGTCCAATTCGGCAATCCATTGCGCTTTTAATTGTGCGTCTTGCAATACCATTGCCACCGTTGCGCCACCGTGCGAAGCTGGGTTGGAATACAAGGTGCGGATAATGGTTTTGATTTGGCTAAATGCACGATTGGCGGTGTCGGCATCGTCTGCAACCACGGTAAACGCGCCCACACGTTCGTTATACATACCAAAGTTTTTGGAATAGGAGCTGGCAATCAACAATTCGCGGTTTTGTTTGGCAAACGCACGCAATCCGTATGCGTCTTGTTCCAAACCGTTGGCAAAGCCTTGATAGGCAAAGTCAAACAAAGGCAACCAGCCTTTTTCGGCGGACATTTTTGCCAGCGTTTCCCATTGTTCGGGCGTGGGGTCAATGCCTGTTGGGTTGTGGCAGCAGCCGTGCAACAAGACAACATCGCCTTGTTGTGCTTGGCTCAAATCTTCAATTAAGCCTGCCCAATCCAAGCCGTGCGCTTGTTTGTCGTAGTAGCGATAGTCGCGGATATTGATGCCCACTGCGTTGAAAATGGCGTTGTGATTTGGCCAAGTTGGGGCAGAAATCCACACGTTTTGCGCGTTGGTTTGGCGTTTGATGAATTCGGCTGCCACACGCAATGCGCCTGTGCCACCCAAACTTTGTGCGGTTTTGGCGCGTTGATTGGCGATGATTTCGTGTTCTGCACCAAACAGCAATTCTTGCGTTGCGGCATTGTAGGCTGCCACGCCGTCAATGGTCAGGTAGTTTTTGGTGTTTTCTTGCGCCAACAAACGGGTTTCGGCTTCTTTAACCGATTTCAAAATTGGCGTTTGACCTTGCGCGTCTTTGTACACGCCAATGCCCAAGTTCACTTTTTCGGCACGGGTTTCGGCTTTGAACGCTTCGCCCAAACCCAAAATAGGGTCGGCTGGCGCGGCTTGAATCTTATCAAAAAACATCGCTTGCTCCTTCAACATAAAAGTGGGTAAAAAATGTGGTTATACTGCTAACGTGTCGTGCTGGCAATATATTTGATTAAAAAAAGCAGCCTGCAATTTACTCTGGCAACCAAATCGGCTCGGGGTGCAGCTGCACGTCAAATTTTTGCGCGACTTGCTGCACAATGTAATCCGACAGCGCACGAACATCATTAGCCGTTGCGTTTTGGCGATTAACCAGTACCAAAGCCTGTTTGTCATGCACCGCCGCACCGCCTATCGCAAAGCCTTTTAAGCCACATTGGTCAATCAACCAGCCTGCTGCCAGCTTCACATCGCTATTGGCTTGTGGATAAGTCGGCATATTGGCAAAAGCAGCCTGCAATGTGTGCGCGTGTTCGGCAGACACAATCGGGTTCTTGTAAAAACTGCCCACATTGCCCAACACAGCAGGGTCGGGCAATTTTTGTTGGCGGATTTGGCATACTGCATTGGAAACGTCTTGCGCGGTAATCGGACGGTTTGCCACTTGGTTTGCCAACACGCTGGCAACGTCGCCGTATTGGGTTTTGGCAACAAAATCTGTGGATAAGTTGAATACGACTGACACAATCACATAACGCTTTTTGCCTGCGTGTTTGAACAGGCTGTCGCGATAGGCGAACTGGCATTGCGCGTTGGATAGCGACACAAATGCCTGCTGTTCCAAGTCAAAACAGTTTACGCTGTGGATTAAATCTTTCACTTCCACGCCATACGCGCCAATGTTTTGCACGGGCGATGCGCCGACTGTGCCAGGGATTAAGCTCAAATTTTCCAGTCCCGATAAGCCCATACGCAAAGTTGCTTGCACAAAATCGTGCCACACTTCGCCTGCTTGTGCTTCCACTTGCACTTGTGAGCCGTGTCGTGTCACTTCGCGAATGCCGCGTGTTGCCATGCGAACGACTAGGGCAGGGTAGTCGCGCATAAACAAAACATTGCTGCCACCGCCGAGCCAGCACACGGTTTGCGCGTCAAATTCGGGTAGTTTGCACAGGGTTGGCAAGTCTTCGTTGTGTGTCAGTTCTACAAAATAGGCAGCACGTGCTGGTAAGCCAAAAGTGGTGTAAGGTGTGATGATATGGTTTTTATGTAGGTTTAACATGGGGTTATCCATTAAATAAAAAGTGCAGGCTGCTTTTACAAACCGCGATTGTTTTGCGCCCACGCGCTGCATTTTTCCAAATACCAAACCAGCGCAACCGCTGCCGCACACAGCGAAACAATCAGTGCAACCCAAAAGCCATAAATGCCCATGTCTAGCCCGTACGCCAGCACGTAACCTGGGAGTAAGCCCAGCAGCCAAAAGGCAATGGCGTGGATAATCATCGGTACGCGCGTGATTTTGTAGCCACGCAAAGCATAAGACGCGATACATTGCATAAAATCAAACACTTGAAAAATAGCGGCAAACAGACAAATTTGGACGGCAATGCGAATCACATTCGGGTCTTTGTTGTACAAGCTCACGAAAAATTCGCGCCCAAATAGCAAGCCTGTTAGGGTGCAAACCGCTAAAACCGCGCCCACGCTCAACGATACGCCCGAAATATACCGTGCGCGTGCAAAATGGCGTTTGCCCAGCGAATAGCCAATGCGAACGGTTGCCGCCGTGCCAATCGCTTGCGGAATCATGTAAATCACGCTGGTTAGGCTGAGAACGATTTGCTGCGCGGCAACGTAATCATTGCCTAAATCGGCAATCAGCCACACGATAAAGGTAAACAAACTGGCTTCTAAAAAATAGGAAAAACCAATCGGTAAACCGAGTTTGAGCAGTTGCCATTGGGTGTGCCAGTGGGGTAGTGTAAAGGTTTGCGTTAAGCCAAAAGTGTGAAAATACGGCGTTTTGGCAACATAAATCCATAGCGCAATGGCGTTGAACCAAAACACGATGGCGGTTGCGACACCTGCACCTGCGCCGCCCAGTTGTGGGAAGCCGAATTTGCCGTAAATAAACAGGTAATTCAATGGGATATTCAGTAGCAACGCCGCCCAGCTTATCCACATAATCGCGCTGGGTTTGTTTAGGCTGCTGGCATAGGCGTGCAGGCTGCGATAGAGCATGGCGGCTGGCATGCCGAGCGCGGTAAACAGCAAATATTGCCCGAACATGTGTTCAATGTAGTCGTTCATGTCCAAATAATTTTTGAGCGGCGCGATGAGTGCGAGCAACAAAATCATGCCCAACACGCCCAAAAACGCGCCAAACCATAAGCCTTGTCGTCCACTTTCGCCAACTTTTTCGCGCTCGCCTGAGCCGTGTAGTTGGGCGATGGTCGGGTTCAGCGCGGTCATAATGCCGATGAATGTGATGAACACGGTGGCAAACACGGCGTTACCCAAACCGACTGCGGTTAGGTCGCTTTTGCCTGCTGCACCTGCCATTGCCGTATCCACTACGCCAATCGCCACCGATGCAATTTGTGCCGACATCATGGGCAAAGCCAAGCTCATCAGTTGCTTGGCTTCGCGGCGAAAATCGGAAAAGGAATAGCGGTTTAAGTCAAAAATCATGGCAAAGCAGCCTGCATAGGGAAAAGGGGGATTGTATAACAAAAATGAGTGTAAACAACAAAGCAGCCTGCACTTTAAATCAACAAAAAGTGCAGGCTGCTTTTGTATTTTATAGCGAAATGAAATAAAAATAGGACAAGGCGACAACGCCCACCGTGTGCAAGTAGCACATAAGGGCGTTGGCAACGCCGTACTATTGCGATTAGTCTTCAAACTGCTTGAACACCAACGTCCCATTCGTACCGCCAAATCCAAACGAGTTAGACGCAACGGCGCGAATGTTCATTTTACGCGCTTCGTTGGCGCAATAATCCAAATCGCAGCCAGCGTCAAAATCTTGATTAACCAAGTTAATCGTTGGCGGTGCGATTTGGTCGCGAATTGCCAACACGCTGTACACCGCTTCCACGCCGCCTGCTGCACCCAGCAAATGACCTGTCATGGATTTGGTTGAGCTAACCACTAATTTTTTCGCGTGCTCGCCAAACACCGCTTTGGTGGCGTTGGTTTCGTTGGCATCGCCCAAAGGCGTAGAAGTGCCGTGTGCGTTCACATAATCAATTTCGCTTACAGGCAAACCGCTGTCGGCAATCGCGCGAGACAATGCTAGCGCAGGGCCTTCAGCATTGGGCGCGGTAATGTGATAGGCATCGGAACTTGCGCCAAAGCCCACGATTTCGGCATAAATTTTTGCGCCACGATGTTTAGCGTGTTCCAATTCTTCCAAAATCAACATGCCAGAGCCTTCGCCCATAATAAAGCCGTCGCGGTCTTTGTCCCATGGGCGTGATGCCGCTTCGGGGGCGTCGTTGCGGGTGGATAGGGCCTTCATTGCCGCAAAACCACCAATACCAGCCGTGCAAACCGCACTTTCAGCACCACCTGCCACCATGACATCTACTTCGCCGTATTGGATTTTGCGGAATGAATCGCCAATCGCGTGCGTACCCGATGCACAGGCAGACACGATGCCATAATTGTGTCCGCGATAGCCTTTTAAAATGGTAACGTGTCCTGTGATTAAATTGATTAAACAACCTGGGATAAAAAACGGATTGATTTTACGCGCACCACCAGCCACAACATTGCGTACGGTTTCTTCAATCAGCGGCAAACCGCCAACGCCCGAGCCAATGTTCACGCCCACGCGGTCTTTGTCCAAATCGGCAAAATCGTCCAATTTGGCATCGGCAATCGCTTGCAACGCGCCTGCAATGCCGTAGTGGATAAACGTATCCATGCGGCGCGCTTCTTTGGCTGGAATATATTGTGTAATATCAAAGTCTTTCACTTCGCCAGCGATTTGGCAAGCCAGTTCCGATGCGTCAAAGCGCGTGATTTTGCTGATGCCACTTTTGCCTGCCAACAAATTTTTCCATGCACTTTCTACATCGTTGCCCACAGGCGAAATTTGCCCTAAACCTGTGATGACTACTCGTCTTTTATTCATAAGTGTTTACTCTTGAAAGCGTTTTGTAACAAAGCCTCTGATTGACAGCGTGTGCCGTTAATCAGAGGCTGTATTTTTATCAACAAGATTTATCAATCAAGATTAACCTTGTTTTGAATTTACATAGTCAATCGCTGCTTGAACGGTTGTGATTTTTTCTGCGTCTTCGTCAGGGATTTCGCAGCCAAATGCTTCTTCCAAAGCCATAACCAATTCAACGGTGTCCAAAGAATCTGCACCCAAGTCGTCTTGGAAAGAAGATTCGTTTTTTACTTCGGTTTCGTTAACGCCTAATTGTTCGGCAACGATGCTTTTTACTTTTTGTTCGATAGACATAAATAATTCCTTAAAAAAAATGCCACATGGCAAGATGAATGAATAAGATGGTGTTTTAGAGTTTTCCACCTAAATTTAAGATTGAGTGATTTTATCTGTTTTTCGGTGATTTTGGCTAGTGTTTGCTGCAAAATATTGTTAAATATTGCAGGCTGCTTGCCAAATTATTGTGGCGTGTAACCCTGAACTTGGTCTGCACCGTCACCAAAAAAGTAGTTTTCCATTTGTTGCGCCAAGTATTCGCGAGCGCGTGGGTCGGCAAGCGATAGGCGGTTTTCGTTAATCAACATGGTTTGATGACGTGTCCAGCCTTCCCATGCTTCTTGTGATACGTTTTCAAAAATGCGTTTGCCCAGTGCGTTTGGCAGGGGGGCAAACTTCATACCTGGGGCTTCTTTGCCCAATTTGATGCAGTTTACCATGCGTGTCATGGTGTGTTCCTTTATGTGGTAAAAGAAAGTCGCTATGGTAGCAAAATTTAAAGCAGCCTGCAAAATATCGCAAATTTATATATCTTTGATGTGCAGGCTGCTTTGTCGTGCATCATTTAAACCATTGCGCCAATTTGCTAAACAATTTCAATTCGGGTGCATTGGCATCGCTTGGATTGCTTACTTCGGTTTGCGCGGCGTTGTCGGGTGCTGCTTCGCCTTTATACACGTTCAACGCTGCCCAGCTTTGCGTGGTAGGCATCACTTCAATGCTGTTCACGTTCATGTGCGCTGGCGTTTGGTATAGCCACAACACGGTTTGGGCGATGTCATTGGGCATGAGCGCGTTGGCGTTTTCGTATAACTGCGCGGCGCGGTCGTTGTCGCCTTTGAAGCGGACATTGGAAAATTCTGAACCGCTCACTAAACCAGGTTCAACATTGCTGACACGAACGCCTGTGCCGTGTAAATCGGCGCGTAAATTGTGGCTAAACTGGCGCACATAGGCTTTGCTTGCGCCATACACGTTGCTACCTGGGTAAACATAATTGCCTGCGATTGAGCCAATATTGATGATGTAGCCGCGTTGGTTGGCAACCATTTGGGGCAACACTTGGCGTGTCAGATAGGTTAAACCAATGATGTTGGTGTGAATCATGGTTTCCCAATCGTCAAAATTGGCTTCGTAGGCTTTGTCCAAACCCAGAGCCAAGCCTGCATTGTTGATTAAGCAATCGATTTGGCGGAACGCTTCGGGCAGGGTTTGAATGTGTGCCAAAGCAGCCTGCATCGAATTTTTATCGCACACGTCCATGGTAATGGGTTGAAAACGGTCGCCCAATTTGGCTTTGAGTTCTGCCAATTTGTCGCTACGACGCGCCGTGCCGATGACCAAATAACCAGCCTGCACAAAAGCCGTTGCCATTGCCGCGCCAAAACCAACCGATGCACCTGTAATCAGAATAGCCATTTTTTATTGTCCTTTATGTTGAAGTTTTAGTATTATGCTGCCAAACCGTAAGCACAAACTATAACATTTTTTATTTAAATAGGAACAACCATCATGAAAAAAATCACGATTTTAGCCACTTGTGTTTTGCTGACTTTGAGCGCGTGTGGCGACTCGGGTGGCGCAATGGGTGCAAATGGCGCAGCAATGGGTGGCAAAGGCGATATTTCGCAAAACCGCTCCACCGCATTCAAATCGTTTATGCCGACTTTTTCAGGCATGGGCAAAGTCGTTAAAGGCGATGAAGCGTATGACGTAGAAAAATTCAAGGCGCAGGCGGCGCAGTTTGCCGAAGAAGCCAAAGTGCCGTTCGAATATTTCCAAAATGACCCACAAGGCAATGGCGATGCGTTGCCAGTGATTTGGCAAAATGCGGCGGACTTCAAAGCTGAACAAGACAAATTTTTGGCAGCGGTGGATAAATTGAACACAGCAGCGCAAAGCGGCAATTTGGAGCAAATTAAAGCGGCGTATGGCGATGCAGGCGCAAGCTGTAAATCTTGTCATAGTACTTATCGCCGTCCTAAATAAATCGCGTAAATAGAATAAAAAGCAGCCTGCACTTTTCGTTGGTGGAAAGTGCAGGCTGATTATTTCATCGCGCCGCTCATCACACGCACGTTGTAGCGGAATAAATCGGTATAAGTCTTGGCGTTGCTGTCTTTGGACAGCGCGTCTGAATATAATTTGCCGCCCACTTTCACGCCTGTTTCTTGCGAAATGCGTTGCACCATGCGCCCGTCTTTGATGTTTTCGGTAAACACGGCTTTGATGCCTTGCTGTTTGATTTGACGAATAATCGAGGCAACGGTACGCGCAGACGGTTGTGCTTCGGTGCTCACCCCTTGTGGTGCAAGGAAAGTGACGCCATAGCGTTTACCCAAATAACCAAACGAATGATGCCCTGTTAGCACTTTGCGGTGTTCGCGTGGCACGGCGTTGAATTGCTGGCGTGCGTAAGCGTCCAAGCGCGTTAGTTCGGTGGAATAGGCTTTGAATCGCGCTTGATAATAGCTGCTGCCTGCTGGGTCGGCTTTGATGAGCGCGGCGGCAACGTTGGCGGCGTATTTTTGCATCAACACAGGGTCGTGCCAAACGTGGGGGTCAAATTCGCCGTGGTCGTGGTGGGCGTGTTCTGCTTCATCGTGATGATGGTGGTGGGCGTTTTCATCGTTTTTGAGCGGTTCAATGCCTTTGGCGGCTTCGGCATATGGCACTTTGCTTTGCTGTACGGCGCGAACCACGTCGCCACTTTCCAAACCTAAACCATTGATTAAAATTAATTTGGCTGATGTGATTTTGCGAATATCGCCGCTAGTCAGTTGATAGGCATGGGCATCGCCATCGGCTGGGACAAGATTGCTCACCGATACGCGCTCGCCGCCGATTTGTTTTGCCACATCACCCAAAATGCTAAAACTGCTAACGATTTCTAAACTTTGTGCGTGCAGGCTGCTTGCGGACAATAGGGCTACGGTTAAAAAAGTTAAACGAGTGTTCATTACGCGCTCCTTGTTGTAGAAAAATGGGATTGTAACGCATTTGTTATAATGTAACAAAGTGTTCTGAATGTAAGTTATACAATACTGTTTTTCTTGATAAGAAACATTGGATTAGAGTAAACCATGCTAACCTGCACTTTCTGTTTATGGAAAGTGCAGGCTGCTTTTGTCTGTAAAACCACGTATAGTTTAGCCCTTTACCCGAAAGGATTGCCATGCAAACGCAAAAAATCATCGCGCACATTGTCGCGTGGCTGCAAGATTACGCCCAATGCGCTCACGCTCGCGGCTTTGTGGTTGGCGTGTCGGGCGGTATTGATTCGGCAGTGGTTTCTACTTTATGCGCCCAAACAGACTTGCCCGTGTTGTGCCTGAATATGCCTATCCGCCAAAAGCCTGACCAATTTGACCGCGCCGCCAAACACATTCAAACGCTGTGCCAGCAATATGCCAACGTGCAAGGTTTAACGGTGGATTTAACCCCCACGTTTGAACAATTTGAACAAACCACGCAAAAAAGCAGCCTGCAACCCAATCACGAATTGGCAATGGCGAACACACGCTCACGTTTGCGTATGACCACTTTGTATTATTACGGACAAATCAACGGCTTATTGGTTGCAGGCACAGGCAACAAAGTAGAAGATTTTGGTGTCGGCTTTTTTACCAAATACGGCGATGGCGGCGTAGATATTAGCCCGATTGCCGATTTGCTCAAAACCCAAGTCTATGAAATCGCCCAAACATTGAATATTGATGCCGCCATTCAACAAGCCGCACCAACCGATGGCTTATGGGACGGCGAACGTACCGATGAACAACAAATGGGCGCGACCTATCCCGAGCTAGAATGGGCAATGGAGCAACACGCAGCAGGCAGCACCCGAGAGCAATTTAGCGGCAGAGAACAAGAAGTTTTTGATATTTTTGTGCGACTTAATCGCGCTACGCAACACAAAATCCAACCTATTCCCGTTTGTACCATTCCGAAAGCGTTATTCCAATGACACCGAAACCCAATCCCAAAATCGTCTTTTTTGACATTGACGAAACCCTATACATGAACCACAGCAAACACGGCGACCGAGGTGGCGTGCCAGAAAGCACCAAAACCGCGCTGCGTTTGCTTAAACAAAAAGGCATCATCACCGCCATCGCCACAGGACGCACCATTGCTGTGTTGCCTGACGCGATTTTGTCGGTGGTTGATGAATGCGGCATGGATTTAATTGTGTCCGCCAATGGTCAATATGTGGAATATCAAGGCAAGCCGTTGGCAAGTTTTCCGTTTGCCCAGCAAGAAATCGAGCAATTATCTAACACCTTGCAACAACACCAAATTTCGCACGCCTTGGTTGCTCGTTCGGGTTTGTTTACCGCGTTGGACAACCAACATTCGCAGGCTGCTTTGGCATCGCTGGGCTTGCCGTTTACCTACGACCCACTTGCCTATCAAAAACATGAAATCTATCAAATTTTAGGTTTTTATTCGGCAGACCAAGACGCGCTGGTTCAATCCATTATTCCCAACAATATCAAAATCATACGTTGGCACGAATCAGGCACAGACTGGCTAGATAAAGCAGGCTCAAAAGCGCGAGGCATACAAGCCGCACTAGACTATTTTGGTTTGACCATGCACGATGCGATGGCGTTTGGCGATGCCCACAACGATGTAGAAATGCTGCAAGCCGTTGGTTTTGGCGTGGCAATGGGCAATGCTGAACCCGAAATCAAAGCCCTTGCCCAATACGTTTGCCCACGAATTGAAGAAGATGGTATTTATCGTGGTTTACAAGAATTGGGCGTAATTTAATAAAGTGAAATCGCAATAGTACGGCGTTGCCAACGCTCTTATGTGCTATTGCGATTTCACTTCACTATAAAAAGCAGCCTGCATACAAAAAAGCACTTTCTAAAACAGAAAGTGCTTTTTTGTATGCATAAACGAATTAACGTTTAGAGAATTGTTTAGCGCGACGTGCTTTACGCAAACCAGCTTTTTTACGTTCCACTTCACGAGCATCGCGAGTAACGAAGCCAGCAGCAGACAAAGCAGGTTTCAAAGCTGCATCGTAGTCAATCAATGCACGAGTAATGCCATGACGAACCGCGCCAGATTGACCCGTTTCACCGCCACCTACAACGTTTACTTTGATGTCAAACGCTTCTACGTTTTCAGTCAAAACCAAAGGTTGGCGAACCACCATGCGGCTGGTTTCGCGAGCGAAAAATTCATCAACAGGGCGACCGTTTACGATGATTTGACCTGTGCCTTTTTGCAAGAACACTCGAGCTACTGAGCTTTTGCGGCGACCTGTGCCGTAGTAATATTTACCGTTCATTTGTCGTGTCCTTATTATTTAATTTCCAAAACTTTGGGTTGTTGAGCAGCGTGTTGATGTTCTGCACCAGCATACACTTTCAGTTTTTTAATCATTGCATAGCCCAAAGGACCTTTTGGCAACATACCTTTTACAGCTTTTTCCAATGCGCGACCTGGGAATTTGTCTTGCATTTCGCGGAAAGTACGCTCGTAAATACCACCTGGGAAGCCAGAGTGACGGTAGTATTTTTTGCCTTCAAATTTGTTACCTGTCACACGCAATTTGTCTGCATTGATAACGATGATGTAATCACCAGTATCAACGTGTGGCGTGTATTCAGGTTTATGTTTGCCACGCAAGCGGCTTGCAACTTCGGCTGCAACACGACCCAGAACTTTGTCTTCTGCGTCAATTACAAACCATTCGCGTTGCACTTCATGCGGTTTCGCTGAAAAGGTTTTCATAAAATTTAGTCCAATAAATAGGTAATAGAAACCGCTAATTTTAGATGTTTTCTGTTTGTGTGTCAATGCTTGTTTGGGCTATTTTTGATGTGGGAATGTAATCGTGCAAGGCGTAAAAAAACCGTCCAAATGTGTATTTGGACGGTTTTAGAAGAGAACCCCGCAGATGTCGCTCGGGCGAAGTCTGCTTGAACCTTGATACAAGGTGGTCATCTCGGGTGGCTTCGGGTGCGTTCTAACAGAGAGAACACTCGCGCCTACCACATCTCCCGACAACCGAGCAAACGCTTATTGGTTCAAGAAAAATATGTGCCGTTACGAGCACCGCAGGGAAATTTAACTGGTTTATTGCGCTTTAAGTGCATCGTCGCACAGCGCAATCAATTCGGTTATTTTATGTTTGTATTCGTCATTTGACAAGGCTTTTTTGTTGCTTTCTTCTATGAGTTTGAGCAAGTCGTGTGTTAGGTTGAGTGCTGCCATAATCACGACTTTTTCGGTTTCCATATTGCGGCTGGCGTTTTGAATGGCGTGAATTTTTTGGTTAAGCAATTCAACGGCTTTGAGCAGGGTAGGGCGTTCGGAATTGGGTGTGCCAATGGTAAATTGGCGATTAAGAATTTCTACGCTAATTTGTTCGATGCTCATGCTGTTTCTCCATCTTGTTGAATGGGTTGTGTTTCATCTTGGACGGGTAGGCGATTGAGCAAGGTGTGTAATTCTGACGCGCTTTGCTGCAACAGGCTACGGTATGCTTGGTTTTGTGTGTTAAGCTGAGAAATTTGTTCACGCAGCTGATTTTTTTCGTTTTCCCAATTTTGTTTTTCTTGTTCAAGTTGTTGATTTAATTTTTTTACGGTGTCGCTATGGGCTTCTTCCAGCATTTGAATGGCGGACTTTTGACGCTCTACTTCGCGCAAAAATTCGTCTTGTGCTTGGGCTTGTTGTTCTTGCAGGGCAAGGTTGTGGCTTTGGCGTTGTTCGTCTATTTCTGCCAAAGCAGCCTGCAATTTGGTTTGGGCTTCTCGCGCGTCGTTTTGGGACTGGTCTAAATTTTTTTGCAATTCAATGATTTGTTTGTCTTTTTCATTGATTTTGTCGTGCAGTTGATTGATTTGGCTTTCACTTTGCGCGGTTTGCTCTTGGATTTGCTGCGCTTGGCTGTCTAGTTGTTGGCGCAGGCTGCTTATTTGGCTTTCTGCATCGTGCAGGGTTTGTTGCAGGGTTTCGATGCGTTGTTGTTGTTCTGCATGGCTTTCTTGGTTTTTGAGTGCTTGCTCGCCTAATTCGTTGCGGCATTGCTCAATTTTGCCTTGCCAGTCTTTTTCTTTGTTTTGAATGGTGTTTTGTAGGAACGCAATTTGATCACGCAAATTCAATCGCTCTTTTTCGAGCAGTTGGATTTGTTGTTCTTGGTGTTCAATTTTGCTGCTTAATTCTTCATTACCTGAATTTTGATTGGCAGCCAATAGGGCGATATCATTGTGTTTGATACGCTCTTCGTTTAATTCTTGTGCTTGTTGTTCAAAATCTTGGCGCGCTAGTTTGAGCTCATCGGTAATGCGATTATTTTCCATGTTCAGTGTATGAAGTTGGGCAATAAGGGCTTGGATTTTGCTTTCTAGTTGTTCAATCGTTTGGTTCATATTTTTATCCATAAAAAATAAAAGGAAAATGAAGTGCAGGCTGCTTTATTCGTGTTTGGGTTCGCGCTGCATTAGGCGTTCCATCACATCACTCACGGCTAATTCGTTGCGAATTAGTTGATAGAGCATGCTGGTAATCGGCATATCGATTTGGTGTTTAACGGCGGTGTTGTGAACTTCTTCAATGGTTGGCACACCTTCGGCAACGTGTCCGATTTCTTTGAGCACTTGATGTAGGCTTTTGCCTTCTGCCAAGCCCAAACCGACTTTGCGGTTGCGCGACAATGCGCCTGTGCAAGTCAAAATCAAATCACCCATGCCTGCCAAGCCCATCATGGTTTTTTGTTGTGCACCCATGGCGGTTGCCAAGCGTGTGATTTCGGCTAAACCGCGTGTTACCAAGGCGGCACGAGCGTTCAAGCCGTAGCCCAAACCGTCTGATAAGCCTGTGGCAATCGCCATGACATTTTTGACTGCGCCGCCAACTGATACGCCAATCACGTCATCGTTGGCATATAAGCGCATGATGTTGCTGTTTAAATTGTGGGTTAATTGGTTAATCCACGCGCTGTTTTCCGATGCTAAACACACGGCGCAAGGCAGTTGTTTTGCCAATTCTTGCGCGAAGCTGGGGCCAGACAATACGCCAATTTTGTCGTTGTCGGGCAGGATTTCTTTGACGACTTGGAATGTGAGTAAACCTGTGTCTAATTCAAAGCCTTTGCAGGCGGTTAAAATCGGCAAGCAGCCTGCACTGTGTTCTTTGAGCTGTTCTACGCTGCTACGCAAGCCAACCACAGGCGTTACTACCAAAACGAGTTCGCTATCGCGTAAGGCTTCGCTCATGTCGGCATGAACGCTTAAATTGTCGGGCAAGGTAAAGCCTGCCAAATAGCGGTCGTTTAGGCGGCTGGTTTGCATGGTTTGTGCGTGTTCGCGGTTGTGCGACCACATTTGTATGCGATGTCCGTACAAGGCAAAATGTATGCCCAATGCTGTACCCCATGCGCCTGTGCCTAAAATTGTGATGTTCATGGTTTTCTCCCCTACTGTGGTTTGGTGTAGCAAACGGTTAGTTGGGCGCATTCTAGCACAAAGCAGCCTGCACTTTACACAAAAAAACACGGCTTAACAGAGTGCTACTGTGTTAAACCGTGCTTTTTTGTATGGTTTACACGCTGGCTTCGGCTTTATAAGCAGCCTGCATTTCGCGCTCGCGTTTGGTGGTTTGACGCATTACAACATAATTCATCGCCAAAACCAATGTGCCAACGGCAGCAATCATAATGGTTGCCAACACGTTCATTTGCGGGTCTAGCCCCAAGCGGATTTTGGAGAAAATCACTTGCGGCAAGGTAGATGAACCAGGCCCCGACAAGAATGACGTAATCACCAAATCGTCCAGCGACAGGGTAATGCCGAGCAAAAATCCTGACGCAATGGCGGGCATAATCAGCGGCAACGTAATCACAAAAAAGATTTTCATGGGACGTGCGCCCAAGTCCATGGCGGCCTCTTCTAGCGATTGGTCTAGCTCAACCAAGCGCGAACGAATCACAACGGTGATGTATGCCATACACAGCGTGGTGTGTCCCAAGAAAATCGTAAAAAAGCCACGGTCTAACCACGATACATCGTTGCCCAATGCGCCTTGCAGCAAGCCTTGCACTTGGATAATCAGTAGCAGCATGGATAAGCCTGTAATCACATCAGGCATCACCATCGGCGCAGACACCATACCTGCAAACAAGGTGCTACCACGAAAACGCTTGATTCGTGCCAGCGCGTAACCAGCCATTGTGCCAAGCGCAACCGCCGCCAAAGACGACACAACTGCAATTTTAAGCGACAACCATGCGGCGTTTAGGATTTGGCGGTTGTCTAGCAATTTGCCATACCATTTGGTTGAGAAACCGCCCCAAACCGTTACCAATTTGGATTCGTTGAACGAATAAATAATCAGCATAACCAATGGGATATATAAAAACGCCAATCCCAAAAACAGCATGACTTTCAAAAAAGGAGACAATTTTCCAGAGTGCATTATTTACCCCCTTTCGCGGCTTCGCGGTTGTCAAAATATTGTTGCAGGGCAATCGGCACAACCAACAGCAAGACCATAATCACCGCAATGGCTGCGGCAAGTGGCCAGTTGTTTTGGTCAAAGAAGGCTTGCCACATCACTTTACCAATCATCAAATTGTCTGGGCCGCCCACCAATTCGGGAATCACATATTCGCCTACCGATGGGATAAACACTAGCATACTGCCTGCGATAATGCCCGATTTAGACAATGGCAAAGTAATCGTGAAAAAGGCTTTAATCGGGTGTGCGCCCAAGTCGGCAGCGGCTTCTAGCAAGCGGTTGTCTAGCTTAACCAGTTGCGTGTAGAGCGGCAAAATCATAAACGGCAAATAGGCGTACACCATAACCAAATTCAACGAAAACGCGTTATAAAACAAGTCTAACGGTTCTTGAATCAAGCCGATTTTGATTAAAAAATTGTTGATGATGCCGTTGGTGGTGAGCAAGCCCATCCACGCATACACGCGCAACAAAAATGATGTCCAAAACGGCAACATCACTGCCATGAGCAGCGCGTTACGAATAGACGGTTTGGCGCGCGCAATCGCGTATGCCATTGGGTAGCCCAGCAGCAAGCAAATCAGCGTAGTAGTCAGCGCGGTTTTAACCGACAACCAATAAGCACGAAGATAAATGCTGCTGCCGTTGTCTTCGGAAAATGGGTTCAACAATGCCAACAGCGATGAACCAAAATCAGCAAAAATATCTTTGTAATTCTGCGTGATAATGTGCAGGCTGCCTTGTTCGTTAAACAAAGGCGTAAACGGTGGAATGCTCAATGCTTGTTCGGCAAAACTGATTTTGAACACGATAAAAAACGGTATCAACACCAGCAAAAACAGCCAAAAAAACGGCACACCAATCACCCAACGCGCTCCATGACGCGCACGGCGTTTTGTAGTGGAAGTATCAGACATTGCAGGCTGCCTTTCTTATCGAGTTAAAGGCGTGGGTTGGTTTTCTGGCCAATCCAAATACACTTCATCGCCCCAAGTTGGCGGTTCAATGCCGCGCACATACCAATACGGCGCAGGCACTTGGCTTTTGATAATGCGCCCGTTTTCCATTTCAACGTGGTAAATCGCAAAGCTGCCCAAATAGGCAATTTCTTTAACCTTGCCTTTTGCCCAGTTGTGCGTGTCGCGATGAGCTGGTTTTTCTTTATGTAAATCAATGTCTTCTGGACGGATAGAAATCCAAATGGTTTGACCGTTTTGCGCTTCAAATTTTTGGTCGGTATAAACTTTGGCGGGCAATTCTGGGCAATCAATCAAGGCGTGAGCATCGTCTTTGTGTACCAGTTTGCCTTCAAAAATATTGGTTTCGCCAATAAATTCTGCCGTGAATTTGCTGTTGGGGTAATCGTACACATCGGCTGGCGTGCCTACTTGTTCCAACTGACCGTGCGACATAATTGCCACACGGTGTGCCATCGTCATCGCTTCTTCTTGGTCGTGCGTTACCATAATGCAGGTTACGCCCACTTTTTCCAGCGTGTTTACCAATTCAAATTGCGTTTGTTGGCGCAATTTTTTGTCCAACGCGCCGAGTGGTTCGTCCAGCAACAACAATTTAGGGCGTTTTGCCAACGAACGCGCCAACGCCACGCGCTGTTGCTGACCGCCCGATAATTGGTGCGGTTTGCGTTTGGCGTATTGCGGCATTTGCACCAAGCGCAGCATTTCTTCTACACGCGCGGCGATTTCGTCTTTGGGCAATTTGTCTTGTTTTAAGCCGAATGCGATGTTGTCTTCCACCGTCATGTGGGGGAACAGCGCATAGCTTTGGAACATCATGTTGATAGGACGGTCATAGGGTGCGAGTTTGGTAATGTCTTGACCGTCCAGCAGAATTTTCCCTTCGCTTGGCGTTTCCATGCCAGCGAGCATACGCAACAATGTGGATTTACCACTACCCGAACTGCCCAGCAGCGCGAAAATTTCGTGTTGATTGATTTCTAGGTCAAGAGGTTTGACAGCGAGATTATCACCGTATTTTTTTGCTAATCCTTTGATTTGCAAATAAGGTGCGGTTTGAGTCATGGCATACTCCAATGAAATAAAAACAGGGCTGTTTTGATTGCTTTGGACAGTTTGTCTTTTGATTTATAGCGAATTGACTTCAAACCATAACCGCGTTGCCAACGTCCTTATGTACTATGTGTACACGGCGGACGTTGTCGCCTTGTTCTGATTTGAATTCAATCCGCTAAACTTAAAAATCTCTGGGGCTGTTTAGCGGCGTTCGGGCAGCAGTGAAAATAAAAAACGCGGAATTTTAGGGTAATCACGGTTACGCTGCAAGCATAAATATCAAGCAGCCTGCACTTTTTACCGTTTTTGCAATACCCATTTGATGTCATCGCCCACGCGGTCAAGGCTAACCGTTTGCCACGCAGGATTTTGGCGCAACATATCGTCATTTTCGGGTAACAAAAACGCACCACGCGCCGTGTCGCCCAATAATTTAGGTGCTTGATAATACACGATTTCATCAAGTAAATCTTGTTGCAAAAACGCACTTGCCAAGTGGCTGCCTGCTTCAATCATCAATTCGCCTATGCCACGCTGTGCCAGTTCGTGCAAGACTTCGGGCAAGGAAATGGGTGCAGGCTGCTTGCTGATTTCTACGTTGGCATAAGTGGCAAATTTTTGCGTATCGGGCGATGTGGTGATGATGAGTGTGCGTTGTCCGTCTTGAATGATGTGGCTGGACTTGGGCGTTCGCAACTGGCTGTCCAGCACCACGCGCAAAGGTTGGCGTACGGTTGGGAAATCGCGCACATTCAAGCGTGGATTGTCCGCCAACACCGTGCCAATGCCTGTTAGCACGGCACAACTTTGAGCGCGTTGAATTTGCACATCGGCACGAGCGGCTGCACCTGTTATCCATTGGCTTTGACCGTTAGACAGCGCGGTTTTGCCGTCCAAACTGGCGGCGATTTTGAGCGATACAAACGGGCGATTGCGTTCTATGCGCGACAAAAATCCGCGATTAAGCTGTCGTGCTTCGTGTTCCAGCAAGCCTTGTTCTACCATAATGCCAGCCGCTTGCAACATTGCCAAACCCTTGCCTGCAACCAGCGGATTGGGGTCGGTCATGGCGGCAACCACGCGCGACACGCCTGCCGCAATCAAACCTTCGGCACAGGGCGGCGTGCGTCCATAATGCGAACACGGTTCTAGCGTAACGTAGGCGGTTGCACCACGCGCCAATTCGCCTGCTTGACGAATAGCGTGGACTTCGGCGTGCGGCGAACCAGCCTGTACATGAAAACCTTGTCCAATAATTTGACTGCCGTGCGCGATAACGCAGCCAACACGCGGATTGGGCGATGTGGAAAACCGCCCTTGCCACGCCAGTTCCAAAGCGCGTTGCATGTGTTGAGTGTCTTGTGGATTGAATGTTGTCATTTTGTTTACCTGAATGATTGCGTGGATAAAAAGCAGCCTGCACTTTAAATCAACAAAAAGTGCAGGCTGCTTTTGTGTTTTATGCCAAACGTCCGTGGCATTGTTTGTATTTCAAACCGCTACCACAAGGGCAAGGGTCGTTGCGGTGTACCACTTTGCCAGCCGCTTCCAACGCATCGGGCAAATATTGCGCGTCTTCTTCGGATACGGCATTCGGGTCAAACGCACCACGCGCCAAGCCATCGCGCGATTGCGCTAAAACCGCTTCCATGTCGGGCGCAGCAGCGTGAACGGCTTGCATTGCTAACGCACGCGCTTCTTGTTCCGCCTGTATTTCTTCCTGCGTTTGAACGTGAACATAAATCAGCTGTTTGGTTGCATTGCTGCGAATGTTGTGCAGCATGGCTTGGAACATTTCAAAGGCTTCGCGTTTATATTCCTGTTTCGGATTTTTTTGTGCATAACCGCGCAAATGAATCCCTTGACGCAAATAATCCATCGCTGCCAAATGTTCGCGCCAGCTTTGGTCAATCCAGCTCATCAACACATTGCGTTCGTAATCGTGGAAGATTTTGGCTTCGGGTAAACGCGCAATCTTGTCGGCATAATCTTTTTCAATTTGCGCCAACAGTTGCTCTTTAATGTTTTCGTTTTCCAAGCTGCTGTCTTTTTTCAACCAGCCTGCAATGTCCACATGAACATTGAATTCTTCTGCCAACACGCGTGTTAGTGCAGGAATATCCCATTGCTCTTCCATGCTGGCTGGCGGAATGTATCTGTCCACCAAGTCGCTCACAATCGCTTCGCGGATTTCTTTGACAATGTCGCCGATATCGGTGCTTTGCAAGATGTCGTTGCGCCAACGATACAACACTTTGCGTTGGTCGTTTGCCACGTCATCGTATTCCAACACTTGTTTACGCATATCAAAGTTGCGACCTTCCACTTTGCGTTGTGCGTTTTCAATTTGACGCGTCAAAATGCCTGCTTCAATCGCCACACCGCGCTCTGGTGCGAGTTTATCCAAAATCGCCGCGGCACGGTCTAACGCAAACAAGCGCAACAATGGGTCTTCAAACGACAAATAGAATCGGCTTGAACCTGGGTCGCCCTGACGACCTGCACGACCACGCAACTGGTTGTCAATGCGGCGGCTTTCGTGGCGTTCTGTACCAATAATGTGCAAACCACCTGCTTCCATCACGCGTTGATGCTCGAGTTCCCAGTTTTGCTCCAAAGCCTGAATTTGCGCGTCTTTTTCCGCGTCTGACAACGATTCATCGGCACGAATCGCATCGGCTTGATGTTTCACATTGCCGCCCAGCACGATGTCTGTACCACGCCCTGCCATATTGGTGGCAACGGTAATCATGCTTGGCTTGCCTGCTTGCGCCACGATTAAGGCTTCGCGGTGGTGCTCTTTCGCGTTCAACACGTTGTGCGGCAAACCAGCCTGCGTTAGCAAATGCGACACCAATTCTGAGTTTTCAATCGTGGTTGTACCAACCAAAACAGGCTGACCTTTGTCGTAGCATTCTTTAATGTCTTTGACTACGGCTTCAAATTTTTCTTCGGCGGTGCGGAAAATTTGGTCGTTGAAGTCTTTGCGTTGGATTGGCTTATTGGTTGGAATAATCACCGTTTCCAAGCCATAAATGCTTTGGAACTCAAAGGCTTCTGTGTCTGCTGTACCCGTCATTCCCGATAATTTGGTATACAAACGGAAGTAGTTTTGGAACGTAATGCTCGCCAGCGTTTGGTTTTCTTTTTTGATTTCCACGCCTTCTTTGGCTTCTACCGCTTGATGTAAGCCGTCTGACCAACGGCGACCGTCCATTAAACGACCTGTGTGTTCGTCCACAATCACGATTTCGCCGTCTTTAATCACATAATGCTGGTCTAGGTGGAACAAGCTGTGGGCGCGTAAGGCTGCCATTAAGTGATGCATTAACATGATATTGTTGCGGTCGTATAGCGATTCGCCATCGCGCAACAAACCCAATTGCGCCAACACTTGCTCGGCGTGTTCATGCCCTGCTTCTGACAAGATAACTTGATGATTTTTTTCATCAACCCAATAATCGCCCTCGCCATCTTCGGTCGCTTGACGTGCCAAATAGCTTGGCACTTGGTTCATGACTTGATACAGCTCAATATTGTCGTCTGCCTGACCCGAAATAATCAACGGTGTACGCGCTTCGTCAATCAAAATGCTGTCCACTTCGTCCACAACGGCAAAATTCAGTTCGCGCTGCACTTTGCTGTATGGGTCGTCCACCATATTGTCGCGCAGATAATCAAAACCAAATTCGTTGTTTGTGCCATAAGTGATGTCGGCAGCATAGGCGGTTTGGCGTTCAATTGGCTCTTGATTGCTCAAAATCACGCCCACTTCCAAGCCCAAAAAGTTGTACAAAGGGCGCATGATGTTGGCATCGCGCTCTGCCAAATAGTCGTTTACGGTAACCACGTGTGCGCCTTTGCCAGCCAGCGCGTTCAAGTAAACAGGCAATGTGCCAACCAGCGTTTTGCCCTCGCCTGTACGCATTTCGGCGATTTTGCCGTCGTGCAGCACCATGCCACCAATCAGTTGCACGTCAAAATGGCGCATACCCAACACACGGCGTGATGCTTCACGGCACACGGCAAACGCTTCGGGTAAAATGGCATCTAGCGTTGCGCCGTCTGCCAATTTTTGTTTGAATTCGGCGGTTTTGGCGCGTAATTCTTCATCGGACAGGGCTTGTATAGCCTCTTCCATGTCGTTGATTTTGGAGACGGTTTTTTTGTATTGTTTGAGCAGTCGGTCGTTGCGACTGCCGAAGATTTTTTTAGCAATAGTTGTAAGCATAATTTATCCTTGTGCCGTGTTCATAAACGGCAAACGGGCGCGATTTTACCATAGTGGCTGGCAAGATGCAGGCTGCTTGCATCAATTACAAGGGTGCAGGCTGCTTGCGTGTTGCATTTAACGTGTTTTTACGCTGTTTGTGTAAGCAATTTGGGGGCAAAAAAGTGCAGGCTGCTTTTGTTACGCCAAAAGCAGCCTGCACTTTCAATCCATCAAACTATCCAATTAAACGCCACGCAACAATTCGTTTACGCTGGTTTTGCTGCGTGTTTGCGCGTCCACTTTTTTCACGATGACCGCGCAATACAAGCTGTGCGAGCCGTCTTTGCTTGGCAAGCTGCCTGACACCACTACCGAACCTGCTGGCACGCGACCGTAATGAATTTCGCCCGTTTCGCGGTCATAAATTTTGGTAGATTGACCAATGTACACGCCCATAGAAATCACGCTGCCTTCTTCCACGACTACGCCTTCTACGATTTCGGAACGCGCACCGATGAAGCAGTTGTCTTCAATAATCGTAGGTGCAGCTTGCAATGGCTCTAACACGCCACCAATGCCCACGCCGCCCGACAAATGCACGTTTTTACCGATTTGCGCGCACGAACCCACAGTCGCCCAAGTGTCCACCATTGCGCCTTCGTCCACATACGCGCCAATGTTTACATAAGACGGCATCAACACCACGTTTTTTGCGACAAAACTACCACGACGCGCCACCGCACCAGGAACAGCGCGGAAACCTGCCGCTTGGAAATCGGCTTGTGTCCAGTTGGCGAATTTGGTTGGCACTTTATCAAAGAATTGGTTTACGCCATCACCCAAAATCACGTTGTCTTGAATGCGGAACGACAACAATACGGCTTTTTTCGCCCATTCGTTTACTTTCCATTTGCCCACGCTTTCACGTTCGGCAACGCGCAAAGTGCCGTTGTCCAACTGGCGCAAGGTTTCCAACACGGCTTCTTTAACTTCGGGCGTTACCGTTGCTGGCGTGATGTCGGCGCGGTTTTCAAATGCGGTTTCAATGATTTGTTGTAATGACATGATTTTTCCTATCAATCAAAGTGGTAAAAATGGCGATTGTAGCGCAAAAAGCAGCCTGTACTCAAAAAAATAGGTGCAGGCTGCTTGGACGCGCTAAAATGCCGATAGTGAGGTGAAATCGCAATGGTACGGCGTTGATAACGCTCTTAAGTGCTATTTGCACACGGCGAGCGTTATCGCCTTGTCCCATTTTTATTTCGCTTCACTCTCATTTTGCAGACAAGGAATCGTCATCATGAAAAAAATCCTATTTATTTGTTTGGGCAACATTTGCCGCTCGCCCATGGCAGAATACATTTTCCGCGATATGGCGCAACAGCGAGGCATCGTGGTGCAGACCGCCAGCGCAGGCACAAGCGGTTGGCACGATGGCGAGTTCATGCACTGTGGCACAGCCGATATTTTGGACGGCTTGAACATTGATTCGCGCGCTTTTGTTAGCCAAAAACTCAAAAAAAGCGATTTTTTGGACTACGATTACTTAATCGTGATGGACGATAACAATTTGCGCGATGTGCAAAAACTGTTTGGCAAACACGATAAAATCTTCAAAATTACCGATTTACTGGGCAAAAGCAGCCTGCACGACCATGTGCCAGACCCTTGGTACACAGGCAATTTCAACGAAACGCGCGATATTTTAACCGCGTGCTGCCAAGAATTGCTCAACCGATTATCAGACGGACGATTGTAACCATGTACACCGAACTTCGCGCTCTATTGTCGCCCAACGAATTGCCCAGCGACACCGCCCCTTTTTTGCTAGACCAACGCAAACGCTACACCAGCACCGATTGCCTTGTGGTGCAGCCCAATAGCGTGCAAAGCGTACAAAAAATTGTGCGATTTTGCGCCGCGCGTGACATTACGATTACCCCGCAAGGTGGTAACACAGGCTTGGTGGGCGGCAGCGTGGCACAAGGCGGCGTGTTGCTTAATTTAAGCAAGCTCAATCGCATTCGCCACGTCAATTTGGCAGACAACACGATAACCGTTGATGCAGGCTGCATTTTGCACAACGTGCAGGCTGCCGCAGCCGAAGCCAACCGCTTTTTTCCACTCAGTTTAGCCAGCGAAGGCAGTTGTCAAATTGGCGGCAACATCGCGTGCAATGCAGGCGGACTCAACGTGTTGCGCTACGGCACCATGCGCGATTTAGTCGTGGGATTGGAAGTCGTGTTGCCCAACGGCGAACTGTTGTCGCACCTGAATCCGCTACACAAAAATACCACCGCCTACGAACTCAAACACCTATTCATCGGCAGCGAAGGCACGCTCGGCATCATCACAGGCGCAACGCTCAAATTGTTCGCACCACCGCAATCCACCGAAACCGCGTGGGTGGGTATAAACAGCATACAATCGGCGGTGCAACTGCTATCGCTGGTCAAAAATCAATTTGCCGAACGCTTGTGCAGCTTTGAATTAGTGAGCCAATTCGCACTCAACTTGTCCGCCCAACACAGCCACATCGTCCCATCCGTGCAGGCTGCTTGGCACGTTTTGATTGAATTAACCGATAGCCTTGCGCGAGACGATTTGGGCGATTTATTGGCAGACTTCTTGTACACAAACGGCTATGAAAACAGCGTGCTAGCCCAATCCGAACAAGAACGCCAAGATTTATGGACATTGCGCGAAAACATTTCCGCCAGCCAACGCGCATTAGGCGCAAGCATTAAACACGACATCGCCATGCCGATTGTGGCGGTTGCCGATTTTGTAGAACAATGTGGCGCAGAACTAATCCAACATTATCCCGATATGGATATTGTCGTGTTTGGACATTTGGGCGATGGCAGCCTGCATTACAACACCTTTTTGCCCAACGTGTTAAGCAACGATGTCTATCAACACGAAGACACAATTAACCAAATTGTGTACCGCCACACGCTGCAACAAAACGGCACAATCGCCGCCGAACACGGCATTGGCAGCCTAAAACGCCATTGGTTGCCCAGCGTTCGCAGCCCAGCCGAAATCGCACTCATGAAAGCGATTAAAGCCCAGCTAGACCCGCAACAGTTGTTTAATCCACACAAATTGTTGCCTGATTAAACGCGATTTTGCTTGACGACTAACCACTCAATCGGTATAGTGCCGTCTTTCATCAAATCTAGTGGCGAATTAGCTCAGTCGGTTAGAGCAGAGGAATCATAATCCTTGTGTCCGGGGTTCGAATCCCTGATTCGCCACCAACTAGGTTTCTTGAACACTTGGCGAATTAGCTCAGTCGGTTAGAGCAGAGGAATCATAATCCTTGTGTCCGGGGTTCGAATCCCTGATTCGCCACCAGATTTAAATCAGTTGAGATGCTAAATTTCAACTGATTTTGTTTACGGGGGTATAGCTCAGTTGGTAGAGCGCTTGCATGGCATGCAAGAGGTCAGCGGTTCGATCCCGCTTACCTCCACCAAAATAAAAGAGTTCAGTTTAATTGCTGAACTCTTTTTGTTTATTTACAAGGAAATCCCATGAAAAAATGGCTTATTTTGATGCTGCTGGCAGGACAGGCAGCCTGCACATCGGAAACCAATCAAATAGCAGCTTCTGCACCCGTAGTTCAAAGCGCATCGTCAGCATCTGAACCTGTGCAGGCTGCTTCGGTGGTTGCAGCAAGTGCGGCGATGCCAGCCAGCGAAGTCGCCCAAACCATGCCTGTTGGCGATATGGCGGCGTTGATTAAATTGCTGAAAACTTTTGAAGACGAAGTCGCACAAAACAGCCAACAAGCAGCAAGCGTGCAAGAACCAGCCCAAGTGCAGGCTGCTGCGTTAAAAGAATTGGCGTTTTTTAAACAGCAAACCGCTCGTTTGCGCGATTTGAAATTGGACGGACAAGCGGCGGCATTGCGCGACAAAATGACGCAAAGTCGTGAATTGTCTGCTGGTGCGATTGAAGCCTTGCTGACCAATCCTCAAGCCAAAAGCGATACGCGCTATGCCACACAACTGGCTGATGCCGAACGCCTGCAAAATGAAGTTTGGCAAGCGTTGGAAGCGTGGCATAAAACGGCAGCTAAATAATCTGAAATACAAAGCAGCCTGCACTTGGAAAACAAAAGTGCAGGCTGCTTTTTAATAGTGCAGATAAAAAAACACTCTCTGATATGACTACCAAAGAGCAACAAGGGTTTAATATAAAAACCAAAGGATTAAAAAGGAGATGAATGATTAAACTTTGGCGCGGTGGACGGGGCTCGAACCCGCGACCACTGGCGTGACAGGCCAGTACTCTAACCAACTGAGCTACCACCGCGCGTATCAATCGCCGTAAAAGCAACCGATAAAAACTGGTGGGTGATGACGGAGTCGAACCGCCGACATTCTGCTTGTAAGGCAGACGCTCTACCAACTGAGCTAATCACCCGTGTCGCTGTTGCGAAGTGAGAATTAAACCAAAATTTGCGCTGTTCTGCAAGCAAATTCTTACATAAATTTTAAGTAATTTAATAAAACATTGTTTGATTTGCCTATTTTTAAAATTGTGTTTAGCCATTGTAATGGCGAATTAAATGTTATTTTCTTTCAACTACACACAAAATTATGTAAACAAAAATCAAAAAAAAGGTTTATTTTGATGTGGTTATAAGTGCAGGCTGCTTGGTGTGGTATTGGTGTGAATGGTGTTTTGCACTACAATCACGGTCTTTTATTTTAATAAACAACAGATTTTGGAATTTCCGATGAAATTTGCGCTAAAAACAGTAGTGGCATTGGCGGTGGCTGGTGGCTTGGCTTGGGGCGGCTACCAATATTTCCAACCCAAAAACGAGGTTTCTTATATTACCGAGGTGGTCAAGCGTGGCACGATTGCTCAAACGGTGTCGGCAACGGGCGAGATTTCGTCTTCGCATTTGGTTGATGTGGGGGCGCAGGTGTCGGGTCAAATCAAGCGTATGCACGTTAAGATTGGCGATGTGGTCAAAAAAGGCGATTTGATTGCGGAAATTGATAATGTGTCGCAAACCAATGAGTTAGACCGTAACAGGGCGCAGTTGGTGGCGTATCAGGCGCAGTTGGAATCGGCGCAAATTGCGTTGCGAACGGCGCAGCGTAAACACAGTCGCTATAAAACGCTGTCGGGTGCGGACGCGGTGTCCAAAGAGGAATTTGAAGCCACCGAAGATGCTTTGGCTTCGGCGCGTTCTCGCATCAAAGAGCTGCAAGCGTCTATCAAACAAACGCAAATTGCGATTAACACCGCGGAAACGAATTTGGGCTACACGCGCATTACTGCCCCTGCAGACGGCACGGTGGTGGCGTTGGTGGTGCAAGAAGGGCAGACCATCAATTCCAGTCAAACTTCGCCTACGGTGGTGCAGATTGCGGATTTGACGATGATGTTGAACAAAATGCAAATTGCCGAGGGCGATGCGACCAAAGTTCGCGCTGGGCAAAAAGTGAATTTTACGATTTTGTCTGAACCCGATGCGCCGATTAGCACGACTTTGGATAGCATTGACCCAGGTTTGACTACGATGTCGCAAGGCTCATACAGTCGCACCACCGACACGACCACGAGCGCGATTTATTACTATGCGCGTGCAACCGTGCCGAATCCTGACGGCAAGTTGGCGATTGGTATGACCACGCAAAATACGATTGAAATCAAAAGTGCGGACAATGTGTTGATTGTGCCAACGGTGGCGATTAAATCGCGTGATGGCAAACACTTTGTGCGCGTGTTGGAGAACAATCAGGCGGTGGAAAAAGAAGTGCAGGCTGGTTTGAAAGACAGCATGAACACGGAAATTCAATCGGGCTTAAACGAAAACGATAAAGTGATTATGTCGGAAATGAGCGCGAGCGATAAGGCTAATGCAGCCAATCAGAATATGGGCCCGTCACGTATGTAAGTGCAGGCTGCTTTTGGGGAGAGAAATCATGCAGTTTAAGCGTTTTATTTTATTGGGTTTGATGTCGTGTCAGGCAAACGGCGCAGGCGCGGCAAAAAGCAGCCTGCACATTGAAAAAGTAGAGGTGTATCGTTCGGATAATTCTACGCAATGCGGTGGCGCAGGTGTCGCTCCTGAAACCATGCAGCGCGAATTAGGCGATATTCAGGTATTTGTCGCGCGTAAAGATTATTTGCGTGGCGTGGCGTTTCCGTCTGTGTGCGGTGGCGCGACTGGTGATGTTAATGTGTACACGATTGCTAAACAAGACCAAGCCGCTGCGGAGAAGTTGGGGTTTCGCGTGTTTAGTGCAGTAGAATAAATCACAAGTAAATTAAATAGTTAAAGTGCAGGCTGCTTTGAGTGTTCAAGCAGCCTGCACCGTATCAAAGGCATAACGATGTCATTAATTGAATGTAAAAATATCAACCGCTATTTTGGCGAGGGCGAAAACCGCGTCCATGTGTTAAAAAACATCAACCTAACGATTCAAAAAGGCGATTTTGTCGCGATTATCGGGCAATCGGGTTCGGGCAAATCTACGCTGATGAATATCTTGGGTTTGTTGGACACGCCCACATCTGGCGCGTATTCCATCGCTGGCACGGAAACGTCCAAAATGTCGGCGGACGAATTGGCGGCAATGCGCCGTAAGCGTTTTGGTTTTATTTTCCAGCGATACAATTTGTTAAGCTCCATTTCGGCGCGTGATAATGTGGCGTTACCGTCTGTGTACGCAGGTTTGGATTATGCGGAACGCAGCGAGCGTGCGGATAGTTTGTTGGATAAGTTGGGCTTGAAAGGCAAAGAAAAAAACAAGCCGAGCGAATTATCAGGCGGTCAGCAGCAGCGCGTGTCTATTGCGCGTGCGTTGATGAATGGCGGCGAAATTATTTTTGCCGATGAACCAACTGGTGCGTTGGATTCGGGCAGCGGCGAAAACGTGATGGAAATTATCCACGAGCTGTACGCCGAAGGGCATACGATTATCATGGTAACGCACGACCCAAAAATCGCCGCGCAAGCCAATCGCGTGATTGAAATCAAAGACGGCGAAATTATTTCCGACTCGAGCAAAACGACCGAAATCGCGCCAAGTAATGTAAAAAGTATTCAAGAAAAACACGGTTTGGCGTTTTACAAAGACCAGTTCCAAGAAGCCTGCACGATGTCGGTGCAAGCGATTGTGGCGCACAAAATGCGCTCGTTGCTGACGATGTTGGGGATTATTATTGGTATTGCGGCGGTGGTGTCGGTGGTTGCGCTGGGCAAGGGTTCGCAAGAGAAGATTTTGGCGGACATCAATAGCATGGGGACGAACACGATTTCTATTTTCCCTGGTAAAGGCTTTGGCGACCGCAACCGAAGTCGCATTAAAACGCTCACCGTTGCCGATGGACAGGCGATTGCGAAATTGAGTTATGTGGAAGCGACCACGCCATCTACCAGTACCAGCGGCACTTTAACTTATCAGAATACCGATTTAACCGCTAGTTTGTATGGCTCGGGTGAGGGCTATTTTGATGTGCGTGGTTTGAAGCTGGGAACAGGCAGATTGTTTGATGCCAGCGATGTGAAGGACAACGCGCAAGTAGTCGTGATTGACAATAACACGGCGGAAAAATTGTTTCCTGCTGGCACTAATCCGCTGGGCAAAACCATTTTGTTCCGCAAGCGACCGCTCACTGTGATTGGGGTTTTGCAAAAAGAAGACAATATGATGGGCGGTTCGGACAGCCTGAATTTATATTCGCCTTATACCACGGTGATGAGCCAAATTAGCGGCGATAAATTCATTAGCAGCTTGGCGGTTAAAGTCAAAGACAATGTGGATTCACAGGTGGCAGAGAAGGGCATTACCGAGCTGTTGTTGGCGCGACACGGTACGGAAGACTTTTTTATGCTAAACAGCGACAGTATTAAGCAAACGATTGAATCGACAACTGGCACGATGACGATGTTGATTTCGTGTATCGCGTTGATTTCGTTGGTAGTAGGCGGTATTGGTGTGATGAATATCATGCTGGTGTCGGTTACGGAGCGCACCAAAGAAATTGGCGTTCGTATGGCGATTGGCGCACGTCAGAGCAATATTTTGCAGCAGTTTTTGATTGAAGCGATTTTATTGTGTTTGATTGGTGGTGTGTCGGGCGTGTTGATTTCGTTTGGATTGGCGGCGGTGTTTAACCATTTTGTTACCGATTTTGCGATGTCGTTTTCTACTGCGTCTATTGTGGGCGCGGTGGTTTGCTCAACCGCGATTGGTGTTGTGTTTGGTTATATGCCAGCGAAGAATGCGTCTAAACTCAATCCGATTGATGCGTTGGCACATGATTAACGTATAGCAAAGCAGCCTGCACTTTTGTAGATAGAAAGTGCAGGCTGCTTTTGTATTCAAATCTTTGATTTAGACAAAGGGTATACAGTAGGCATAAATAGACGAAAAAAAAGCAGCCTGCACTTGTTTGAATGATTCAAAGTGCAGGCTGCTTTGGTATTGTCGCTAATTATTTAGGCGAACCCACCGCATTTTCGGTATCGGTTGGTAATGCTTTGTTGCTTGGGTGAGAAGTACCCCACACAAATGCTGTCAGCAAGTGGATTTTTTCTTCGGTCAAGAAGCCTTCCCATGCTGGCATTTGGTTATGGCGACCACCTGTAATGGTTTCCATAATCGCTTTTTCTGAGCGACCCCACAACCAAGTGTCATCGGTCAAATTCGGTGCTATGCCCAATGTGCCTTGACCTTTATCACCATGACACGCTACGCAGTTTGCTGTAAAGATTTCTTTACCGCGAGCAGCGCGGGTTTCGTCAAAACCTTCTTTGCGAGACAAAGACATCACGTAGTTGGCTGCATCACGAACGCCTTCTTCGCCCAATACAGGACCCCAAGCTGCCATGATACCTGTACGACCTTTGTTGATGGTTTCGTGGATTTTTTCGGGTGCGCCGCCATAAATCCAGTCGGTGTCGGTCAAGTTAGGAAAGCCGCGTGAACCTTTGGCATCTGAACCGTGGCATTGAATGCAATAAGTATCAAACAAGTTTTTACCGATTGTCATTGCCGCTGGGTCTTTTGCCACATCAGGAATGCTCATGCCTTTGTATTTGGCATACAGTGCGCCCGTTTCTTGTTCGGCAGCCTGCACTTCGTCTTGATATTGGCTAACTTGTGACCAAGGTTTGCCGTTGAAGCCAATACCTTTAAAGTCGCCCAAACCTGGGTAGAACGTCAAATAACCAATGCTGAATACGATTGTGCCAACAAACATCCAATACCACCAACGTGGCAAGGGATTGTTGTATTCATCGATACCGTCCCATGAATGTCCCATGGTTTTGGCGTCTTCATCTTTTTTGAGTCTGACTTTATCTTGCGACAACAGCAGCCAAATGACGAAAATAAAGCTACACACGACAATTGTAATAATGTAGTAACTCCAAAACGGGGAAGTGAATTGTGATTCCATTTTATGCTCCGTTCTCACGGTTGGATTGGGCGGTTGGCGTGTCTTCGTCATCAACAATGCTGTTTGCCGCATCGTCATAATTGCTCTTATTGCGTTTGTTGAACACAATCAGCAACACCGTCATAAAACTGATAAATACACATACGGTAAACAACACCCGCGCCCAATTCAAATCCATGATTTTTTACCTTTTGTTTTTCAATGCCAAGCCTAAACCTTGCAGATAGGCAACCACAGCGTCCAATTCAGACTTGTCTTTTAGCTCTTCTGGAGCTTTGGCAAAATCTTCGTCTGTATAAGGCGTTCCCACTTTTTTCAGCGCACGCATGTGTGCAACCACTTCAACTGGGTCAACCTTGTTACGCGCCAACCATGGGAATGCTGGCATATTAGACTCTGGAACAACTTCACGCGGATTCAACAAGTGAATGCGATGCCATTCGTCCGAATAACGACCGCCCACACGCGCCAAGTCTGGACCTGTGCGTTTTGAACCCCATTGGAATGGGTGGTCATACACCGATTCGCCTGCTACGGAATAGTGTCCGTAGCGTTCGGTTTCGGCGCGGAATGGACGAATTTGTTGCGAGTGGCAGTTGTAGCAACCTTCGCGTACAAAAATGTCGCGTCCAGCCACTTGCAATGCGGTGTAGGGTTTGACCCCTTCGGTTGCGGTTATTACTTCTTTACTAAAAAACAAGGGCACGACTTGTACCAACAAACCAATGCTGATGGTAATGAATGTAAAGACAATCAAGAAGCCGACTTTTTCTTCAACTAATGCTTGTAATTTCATTTTTGGTAGCCTGCCTTTTCTTAATGATGTTGCGTTTGTGGCAGTGCGGGAATTTCCGCATCAACTGGTTTGCCGTTTGCAATGGTGCGATATACGTTGTATGCCATTAAGCACATACCGCTCAAATACAATGCGCCACCTGTAAAACGAATTGCATAGTAAGGCATAGAACGCGCCACCGATGCCACGAATGAGTGCGTCAATGTACCATCTGGGTTTAATTGCGCCCACATCAAACCTTGCATCACGCCTGAAATCCACATGGAAGTGATGTACAACACCACGCCAATGGTGGCGATCCAGAAGTGTACGTCAATCAGTTTGGTGCTATACATTTCTTTTTGACCAAACAAGCGTGGAATCAAGTAGTAAATCGAACCAATGGTTACAAAGCCTACCCAACCTAATGCGCCAGAGTGAACGTGACCTACTGTCCAGTCGGTGTAGTGGCTCAATGCATTTACGGTTTTAATCGACATCATCGGACCTTCAAAAGTGGACATACCGTAGAATGACAACGATACCACCAAGAATTTCAAGATTGGGTCGGTACGCAGTTTGTGCCACGCGCCAGACAAAGTCATGATACCGTTAATCATGCCGCCCCAAGACGGTGCAAACAGAATCAGCGACAACACCATGCCCAAAGATTGCGTCCAGTCAGGCAATGCAGTGTAGTGCAAGTGGTGCGGGCCTGCCCACATATAGGTAAAAATCAATGCCCAGAAGTGCACCACCGACAAACGGTATGAGTAAACAGGACGACCTGCTTGTTTGGGTACGAAGTAATACATCATGCCCAAGAATGCAGCGGTCAAGAAGAAGCCTACGGCATTGTGTCCATACCACCATTGCACCATGGCATCAATTGCGCCGTGGTAAACAGAGTAAGACTTCATTGCGCCTGCTGGTACAGCCATGCTGTTTACAATGTGCAGCAAGGCAACCGCTAAGATAAACGCGCCATAGAACCAGTTGGCAACATAAATGTGTTTGATTTTGCGTGTGGCGATTGTGCCAAAGAACACCACGGCATAAGCCACCCACACCAAAGTAATCAAAATGTCGATTGGCCATTCCAATTCGGCATATTCTTTAGCTTGGGTGTAGCCCAAAGGCAGGGTGATAACGGCAAGTACGATGACCAGTTGCCAGCCCCAAAAGGTAAATGCAGGCAACCAGTTGCCACCAAACAGGCGAACGTTACACGTGCGCTGCACAACGTAATATGATGTAGCGAATAAGCCACTACCGCCAAATGCGAAAATCACTGCATTAGTATGCAGTGGACGAATACGACCGAAGTGAAACCAAGGTGCAATATCTGTCAGGTTTAGGGCAGGCCAGCGTAGCTGTGCAGCGGCAATCACACCGACCAGCATACCGATAATGCCCCAAACTACTGTCATGATGGCAAATTGGCGCACCACTTTGTAGTTATAAGTTTGCGTTTCCATGAAAGTCTCCAAATACATGGCAGGATTGTTGGTGCAATAAAATAGCGCAGGCAGCCTGCACGTTTTATTGCTTGTCTTAACTTAACACTGTGTGCATAAACCATACACGCAGCAACTTAATTTAGCATTTTAAAACAAAACCGTCTTTTCTACCAAGTCAAATAATGGTAAAACAGCAACATCATTGTGAGATAGTCACAGTTTTCGTAAGGTTATCCAAAAGTAGCGTCTTTGTATTTGACTCACATCAACATAACTTAAACAAACAAATTTTAACATTCTTAACATTATGCTGAATTACACCATTACTCCGCACCCACACAGCCACCAATGGCATATTTCTTTGACTTATTCGCACGAAAAAAGCAGCCTGCACCAACTTAAATTGGCAAACTGGACGGCTGGTAGCTATATGATTCGCGATTTTTCACGCCACATTATGCGCGTGCAGGCTGCTTGCAATGGCGAGCCAATTGCTATCACGCAAATCAACAAAAACACTTGGCAGCTGCCCGACCAAGCTGGCGAATACCAAATTGATTATGTCGTGTATGCCAACGATTTATCTTGCCGAGCCAGTTTGTTGGACAACGAACGCGGTTTTTTTGACGGCGCGTGCCTGTTTTTGTATCAACCCAATCGGCACGATGAAGAATGCCGCGTGCAATTGCGTGATTTGCCTGCAACATGGCAAGTGCAAACCACGCTGCCAGCCTTGTCCGCCCACGAATTTCGCGCCAAAAACTACACCGAATTAACCGACCACCCGTTTGAATTGGGCGCAAACATAGAAGTGCTGCACTTTACCGCCTGTGGTATTGCCCACCGAATCGCGTTAAGCGGACATTATTCCGACTTTGACCGCGAACGTTTGCTTGCCGATTGCCAAGCGATTTGCGAATACGAAATCGATTTGTTCAAGCAGCTTGCACCGTTTGGCGAATATTTGTTTTTGTTGTATTTGGGCGACAAAATTTATGGCGGATTGGAACACATCAGCAGCACCGCGCTTCATGCCGACCGCAACGCGCTGCCACCACACAATATGGGCGATGAGCCAAACGCAGCATACACCGAATTGCTAGGCTTGATTTCGCACGAATATTTTCACGCATGGAACGTCAAATCCATCAAACCGAGCCAGTTCCAACCGTATGATTTAGACCAAGAATGCTACACCGAGCAACTGTGGGCATACGAAGGCATCACGTCTTATTATGACGATTTGATTTTGGTACGCAGCGGCGTGATTAGTTGGCAAAACTATTTGAATTTGTTGGCGAAAAACATCACGCGCGTAACCCGACAAGCGGGACGACATTGGCAAACGCTGGCGCAATCTAGCTTTGCCGCGTGGCATAAATACTACAAACAAGACGAAAATTCGCCCAACGCGATTGTGAGCTACTACCAACAAGGCGCATTGGCAGCATTGTGTTTGGACGCGCAAATCCGCCAAAGCAGCCTGCACTCGTTGGATTTTGTGATGCAAAACTTGTATGCGCGATTTTTATCCACAGGCAAAGGCACAGACGAAAACCAATGGCAAGCGTTGGCGCAAGCATTCACGCAATTAAATCTGCATGATTTTTTTGAACAAATTTTGCACTCAACCGATGAATTGCCCTTGCAAGGCAGCCTGCAATCGTTGGGCTTGGAATTGCGCTTTTTGCCACACAATCGCCAATGCGATGGTGCGTTGGTTGCCGAATTTCCATCTGCCACACCACAAGCCGATTTGGGCTGTCGAGCCAATCAACAAGCCGATGGTGCGGTGTTGAGCCACGTTTTTGCCAACGGTGCTGCCGAACAAGCTGGGCTAAAATCGAAAGACAAAATCATTGCAGTGAACCAATTTGCCTGCACCAATTGGGTTGCACAAACGCAAACCAAAGTGGGCGATACGCACGTTTTGCATTATTTCCGCGATGGCGTGTTGCAGCAAGCGCAGATTACGGTGCAGGCTGCTTTGCCGCACACGGCGTATTTGTGTGTGCGCGATGAAGATTTGTTGGCAAAATGGTTGAGCGCGTAATTGCATATAGACTCTAACTTTTTACAAAACCTAACTTGCTTACAAACTTTTCGGATTGGCGCGAAAAGTTTAGAATAGCAACTTTTATTTTTCACAATGCGCAGGATAGTTGATTGCTGCGCTGCATCGCCTAAATAAATGGAGTATAAAAAAATGGCTATTGAAAAAATTGCCGATTATTTGTATGTGTCTAAACAGTTGGACGAGCGTTTTGCCAAACGTGCAGCGTTAACAGGCATTAAAACCGTGATTTGCAACCGCCCAGACGGCGAAGAGCCAAACCAACCCGATTTTGAAACGGTTAAAGGTTGGTTGGAAGCAAATGGTATTGAAAACGTGGTGTATATGCCGATTGTGATGGACGGTATCGACGATGCGGCTTTGACCGAATTTCAAGAAACCATTGCTAAATCGCCAGCACCCATTTTGGCGTATTGCCGCACGGGTACGCGCTCGGCAATGATGTGGGCGTTGAACCAAACCAAACGTGGTGTGGAAGTGAACAGCTTAATCAAAGCGGCAGAATTAGCTGGTATTAACCTTGAACCACAACGTGAACGTTTGAACGCGGCATATCAAAAACGCGGTTAAATCGCACAAAACACAAACAAAGCAGCCTGCACTTTTTGATTTAAAGTGCAGGCTGCTTTTTTAGCTTAAATTATAGTGGATTAAATTTAGATTAGGACAAGGCGACAACGCCTGCAGCACATAAGTGCATTAAATATACATGGCAACGGCATTACCATCTGCTACTTGTGTTACGCCCAAGTACACCGTTTTTACGGGAATCGGTTTGCTGGTAATATTGGTTGCAGCCAATTGCGTTTGCGACAAGCTATCGCCTTGAACCGCAATCGGTTTATCTTTTAATTCGTTCCAGTTTTGAATATTGGTTTTGTCTTTGCTCAATATAGGAAGCAGCCCAACAAACCCAATAATTTTGATTGATTTGAAAACATATAATAAAGCCTTATGTTGGTAAATATTATAAAAAATAATAGAGCGTGCCAATTATTCATATTGTAGAGTTTGAATACAATAAACAATGAGTACTTTGGTTATGCCTATATTTACTTATTTTAACTAAAAGCAACGAAAATATAAATATTTGCACGCCCTAATGTTTGGCTTTGTTGTATTTTGGTTGAAACAGCTGTTTGCTTATGCTTTACTTGCTGTTCGTTCCCAACCATTTGTCGCGGATTTTGTCCAATTCGCCATTTTGTTTGATGGTTGCCAAGCCTTTGTTTACACGTGCTTGTAATTCGGTATTGCCTTTTTTCATGACCATAACCAGTTGGGCCTCTGGCAAATTGTCTGCTTCATAGGCAACGATATGTAATTTTTCATTTGGATTGTTTTTCACATATTGTTGCAGCAACAATCTATCTTGCAAAATCACATCAACTTCGTTTTTCATCAAGCCGCCAAACAGCAAGAATGTGGTTTTGTAGGGCAAGATCTCTTTTGCTACGCCAGCTTCTTTGATTTGCGTGGCGTGTTTCGAGCCGTCCAATGTGCCAACGCGCAAGCCCGCGGTATCGCCCAAGGTTTTGAGTTTGCTAACCAAGGCTTCGTCTTTGAACATCATTACGCTGGCATTGGTAGCGTATGAGTCAGACAGGGCGTATTTGGCAGCGCGGTCATCTGAATAGGAAATGCCCGAAATCGCCAAATCATATGTGCCTTCGTCCACATCGGTAAACAGAGTTTGCCAATTGCGTTTGTGGAATTGCACTTTAAAGCCTTCTGCTTCGCCAATTTTACGGATTACATCTGCGTCCATACCCACAACTCCACCGTTGGTTGCCGAGAATGAGAAAGGTAGTGTTTTACTTGTGGTGGCAACGTTGATAACGGGCGCGTTGGCTGGCAAAGGGCTAACGTAGTCGTCCACTAAATTTTTGTTTTCGGTGGCGGGAACGCTAGATGCCGCAGCAGTAGGTTTAGTATCGGCTGGGGCAGCAGGTGCGGCAGTTTGGCTTTCGCCGCCACAAGCAGATAGCATCAGGCACAATGCGCTAGATAATAAGATTTTTTTAGTTGAAAGTTGCATTTGGACACCTTTTTAGAGTATTTGTTAAAAAACAGTATAAATCCTGTCACGAAGCTGTGGTTGTTGCATAGGGCGATAAAGAATATTTATTAGGATATGCTGTTTATCTATAATATATATATTATGGCGGCTATTGTCAATAGAATTATATATATATTTAATATGCAGGCTGCTTTTTTAATCCGTCAAAGCAGCCTGCACACAATTATAGTTAATGCACTTAACACGGCAGGCGTTGTCGCCTTGTATTAAAAAATAATTGTATCAACTATCATGTTAAAATCCAGCCACTTTTGTTTACAAACAACCAATATCATGACTGCTTACCAAGTTCTCGCTCGCAAATGGCGCCCCAAAACTTTTGCCGATTTAGTCGGACAACAACACGTTGTCAAAGCCCTGCAAAACGCGCTCGACAAAGGGCGATTGCACCATGCCTACTTGCTCACAGGCACACGCGGTGTGGGCAAAACCACCATTGCGCGAATTTTGGCAAAAAGCCTAAACTGCGAAAACACCCTGCACGGCGACCCATGCGGACAATGCCAAACCTGCTGCGATATTGACGCAGGACGTTTTGTGGACTTGCTGGAAATTGACGCCGCCAGCAACACAGGCATCGACAATATCCGCGAAGTGCTGGAAAACGCCCAATACGCGCCCACAGTCGGCAAATACAAAGTCTATATCATTGACGAAGTGCATATGCTGTCCAAATCCGCGTTCAATGCCATGCTCAAAACGCTGGAAGAGCCGCCCGAACACGTCAAATTTATCTTGGCAACCACTGACCCACACAAAGTGCCGATTACGGTGTTGAGCCGTTGCCTGCAATTTGTGTTACGCAACATGACACCGCAACAAGTCACCGACCACTTGACCCACGTTTTGAAAACTGAACAAATCATGTACGAACCCAATGCGCTGGCGTTATTGGGGCGTGCGGCAAATGGCTCAATGCGCGATGCGTTGAGTTTGCTAGACCAAGCCATTGCCATGGGTTCGGGCGGCGTAAAAGAGCTGGACGTGCGACAAATGATTGGCGCGGTGGATAAGCGTTATTTATATGATTTATTGACCTTTTTAATGGAACAAGACGGCGAACGCTTGCTTGTCAAAGCGCAAGAAATGGCAGCCAACGCGATTGGTTTTGACAGCGCGTTAAACGATTTGGCGATGTGGTTACAGCGATTGGCGTTAATCAAAACCGTGCCGAGTGCCGTTGCCACAGACGACTCAGAACGCGAGCGTTTGGTGCATTTGGCAAATTATTTTAGCGATGAACAAATTCAGTTGTATTACCAATGTGTGATTCACGGCAAACAAGACTTGCCACTCGCGCCCGATGAATACGCAGGCTTTGTGATGACTTTGCTGCGGATGCTGGCATTTGCGCCATTTGCGGCAAAAAACACGCCAAGCGATAGCGTGATTGAAGGTACGCAGCTACACAATCCGCCTGAAAAAAAAAGCCGTGAATTAGCCGAAACCAAGCAGCCTGCACCTGAAACCGAAGTCGCACCCGACACCAAAATCACGCCCGAAACAGAAAGCAGCCTGCACGTTAAAGTTGAACCAGCGTATGACGACACGCCCATGCCAGCCGAAACTTGGGACGATGAACCGCAAAACGAAGTCGCCCCAGATGAAGAAATCGCGCCCATTCAAGCAGATGTGCCTGAATTAACCGCCGAAAACTGGACGCGCATTGCAGACGGTTTAAGCGAGTTGCCCAGCATTGCCGCCGCGCAAATGTCGCTCAGCCACATGGCTTGGGTGGATTACGCCAACGGTGTTTTGACTTTGGCAGTCCTGCGCGACAAAACGCAACACACGCTCACGCCCGAATATTTGACGCGAATTGAGCAAGCCTTATCGCAATGGTATGGTACAGCAATCCGCGTGCAAGTGATGGATTACCACGCTGGCGAACATGGTGAAACGCCGAACATGGCACACGCGCGTATCGCACAAGAACAACGCGATTGGGCGCGACACCAAATGGAAGCTGACCCAGCAGTACAAAAAATTCAGCAATTATTGAATGCGCGTTGGGTGGAAAGCACGCTGGAAGTTTTGACCGATAGTGAATCAACAAAATGAAAAATACGATAGTTTTTAAGATAGTAGGCTTATTTTTGCTGCTGTCCGCAGGTTTGCGTTTGGCATTGTGGGCGGTTTATGGCGATTATTTTGCCGATGTAAATGTGCAGGCTGCTTTGGGGCAGGGCGCACGTTTTGATAGCAAATTGGTGGTATTGGCGTTGTCGCCTTTTTTATTGCTATTGCTGTTGCCGTTTGGCAAGCTCAACCAAGCGCGTTTTCGCCGTGCGTGTGCGTGGTTTTGCTGGCTAATTATCAGCCTGTTGCTGGGATTGGGCGTGGCAGACATTGCCTATTTTGGCGAAGTGCAACGCCACATTGGCAGCGATTTGCTCAACATTGCAGGCGACATCGGTTTTATTGTGCAAACCGCGTTCGGCACACGTTGGCTTTACACTTTGTGCGGAGCGATTGCGCTGGCAGCCTGCACTTTTTTGTGGCGCAAATGGATTGTGCAGGCTGCTTTGCCTGTGTCGGGCAGCGTGTGGCAACGGATTGCCAGCAGCACATTAACATTGATTTTGTTGATTTTGGCAGCACGCGGTTGGGTGCTATCGGGCAAACCGCTCAATTCAGTTGATGCGTTTATGGGCAACGGACAAGCGCAAGCCAATCTTACGCTCAACGGTGCATTGGTTACGCTAGACGCGGTGCGCGAACGCCAGCAACAACAACCGCTGGTGTATGTGGACAACGCCACCGCACAATCCTTTGCACAACGCTATCCGCAGCCATTTTCCTACCAAAGCAAGCAGCCTGCATCGGGCAGAAACATTGTGTTTATTTTGCTAGAAAGCTGGTCATATCGTTACATTGATGCATTAGCAGGTGGACATTATCGCGCCACGCCCCACATGGATAAGCTCATTGCCCAAAGCCAAGTTTGGGATAACTTTTATGCCGCAGGACAACGCAGTATTGTGGGCATACAAGCCGCGCTGACTTCTGTGCCAGCCTTGCCCAATCGCCAGCCACTAGGCTTTGGCTTGGAGCTGAACAACATGAGCCGCATTGCCGAATTGGCAGGCAAACAAGGTTATCGCACGCTCATGGCACAATCGTCCAAACGCCGCTCGTTTCACATGGACGGCATTGCTCGCGCCTTGGGTTTTCAAGAATATTACGGGCAAGAAGACGTGCCGCTGCGCCGAACTTATCCACAAGACATACCGCCTTATGGTTGGGATTACGACACGCTGCAATTTTTAGGGCAACAAATTAGCCAGCAGCCTGCACGTCCATTTTTTGCATTTTTGTTTACAGGCACAACACACGAACCGTTTGCCAACGCAGGCGCAGAATTTGCACTCTATCCACACGATGCCAAAGGCGAAAACGGCTTTTTAAACGCGCTGGCATACAGCGATTGGGCGGTACACGAATTTATGCAATACGCCGCCAAGCAAACGTGGTATCGCAACACCATTTTTGTGTTTACTGCCGACCACACGCTCAACAGTGGCAAGCAGCCTGCAACCGTGCGCGAGCGTTTTCACATTCCGCTGATTGTGTTTGACCCACAAAATCCCAATCCAGCGCGTCATTCACAACTGGCAAGCCAATACGATTTGCTGCCCACTTTTGCCGATTGGCTAGGCATTGCTCAACCTGTTAGTACGTTTGGGCGCAGTTTGCTCAATCCAAACAGCGAAGTCGTGCCGCTGATGCTCAACCAAGGCAGCCGCACCGCCAGCATTTTACCTAATGGCGACACCGCAGAATTTGAAGGCAAAAACGCGCTATCGGGCGAACCCAAATCGCTGCAATGGTTGCAATGGCGAATGCAGCAAGCCGATAAATTATTGCGCGACAATGCGTGGGCGAAATAGTTTGGTTAATATAGTGAAATGAAATCGCAACAGTACTGTGTTGCCTTGTCTCGTTTTTATTTCATTTCACTATAAAAAGCAGCCTGCACTTTTTGTTTGATAAAAAATGCAGGCTGCTTTTTTAGATTTTCAGATTCATTTCAACACAATCGTCTTACCAATTGGCGCGAGCGACAACATCGCCAATTTGATATGTTGCACGCCAAACGGAATGCCGATAATGGTTACAAAACATGTCAACGCCGCGCTCAAATGTGCAATCGCCAGCCACACACCGCCAAATACAAACCAAATGATGTTGCCCAACAAGCCCAATACGCCTGTGCCAATGTCTTCTTCTCCCGTCAGTTTGTCGCGCGGCACGGCTTCACGCCCAAACGGCCACAGTGCGAATTGTCCCATCACAAAGCAGGCTTTTGCCCAAGGCAAGCCGATAATGGTTATCGCCATAATGATGCCTGCCAAAAACCAGCCTATCGCCATAAAACCGCCGCAGATAAACCATAAAATATTCAGGATTAAGCTCATTTTGTTTTCCTTTTGTTGATGTGAATAAGCAAGGATATTGGGTAAACAAGCGAATTTTCAAGCAGATAAATACAAAAGCAGCCTGCACTTTATGTAAACAAAAGTGCAGGCTGCTCTATTATAGGTATCTACATAAAATTATTGACTTGTTATTGTGCAAATTTTAAATGCTCAGCGATTCAATCCCCCAAAGGGGAGGGAGTAGATTCGCGGTTATCGAATTACTTTAAGCAATTTTGAACGATTGTGCTATGTAGATATCTATTGCTTATTTATCCAACTTCTCACGAATAATCGATTTCACAATTTCCGCATTATTCGGCACAACTTGCACGCGCTGTGGCAAATCTTCCAAACCAGCCAATTTTGCAGGACGCGGAATTTCTACCGCGCCAACCGTTTCGCGAATGGTTACATCAAATTTCGCCGCCAACGCGGTTTCCAAACAAACAATCGTTTCATCAGGCAAACGCACTTCACGCGCCACTTTCACGCCGTCGGCGGTGTGTGGGTCAATCAATTCGCCGTCTGTTTCGTACACTTGTTTAATGGTTGCCAAACGGTCTTTATGCAAGCTGCGACCCGATACAAAACCGTATTTTTCGTGAATTTCAGGCAGCTTGTAATGCAAATTGAAGCCTTTGCCAGTCGCCACTTCCGCCCACAAAGTTTCCACTTCGCTGCTGTCGCGTTCCATCAAATCAAACACAAAACGCTCAAAATTAGACGCTTTGGAAATATCCATACTTGGGCTAGACGTTACATAGGTATGCTCGGTGTTGCGCGGACGGTATTCGCCTGTTTTGAAGAATTGGTCTAATACATCATTTTCGTTGGTTGCGACAATTAAGCGTTTGATTGGCAAGCCCATTTGTTTGGCAATATGACCTGCACACACGTTGCCGAAGTTGCCGCTTGGTACGCAAAAACTTACTTCTTGGCGATTGTTTTCTGTTGCGCGGAAATAGCCTGCGAAATAGTAAACCACTTGCGCGACAATGCGTCCCCAGTTAATGCTGTTTACCGTGCCGATGTGGTATTTTTCTTTGAATGCGTGGTCGTTTTGCGCGGCTTTGACGATGTCTTGGCAATCGTCAAACATACCTTTCACGGCGATGTTGATGATGTTTTCGTCTTGCAAGCTGAACATTTGAGCGCGTTGGAATGCCGACATTTTGCCTTCGGGCGACAACATAAACACATTTACGCCTTTTTTGCCGCGTAATGCGTATTCCGCCGCCGAACCTGTGTCGCCGCTTGTTGCGCCCAAAATATTTAACTGCTTGTTTTGTTTGGTTAATACATATTCAAACATATTGCCCAAAAATTGCATTGCCATGTCTTTAAACGCCAAAGTTGGACCATTAGACAAGGCTTGAATTTTGATGCCGTCTTTTAAGGTGCGAACGGGCGTGATTTCTTTGCTGCCAAATACTTCTTCGGTGTAGGTGCGTTCAATGATGTCGTGTAAATCTTCGGCTGGAATATCGGTCGCGAATAAGCTAATGATTTCAAATGCCAAATTTTTGTAACTCAAATTGCGCCAATTCGCCAACATGGTTTCGGTAACGACTGGATAGCGTTCAGGCAGCATTAAACCGCCGTCTGGGGCTAAACCCATTAACAAAATTTCGCTGAATTGTTTGCGCTCGGTTTGTCCGCGTGTGCTGATGTACTTCATGATGGATTCTTTCGTGTAGAGAAAGCAGCCTGCAAATAAACGGGTGCAGGCTGCTTTGGTTTAATGATTTATTTTGTAAACAAACGCTTATAGCAAGCAGTTACGGTTCTTGCGCCCACTTCGGCGATGACTTTGGTGCGTCCTTCTGCTGTCAGCAGTTGTGTCGTATCAGCCATTGTCATTTGATTGGGTGCTTCTTGTCCCACGCAACCGCAAATTTTATTCTCCCACTCGGTTTGTTGCGCTTGAGTCATGGCAAGTGCTGCCAAACGCCATTCGTTGCGCGATTGCAATTCGGTGGTGCATTGGTTTTGTACATACATACCAAACAGGTTTGAGCCCATTTGTGTTGCGTTGCCGCCCATGCCTGCCAAGCCGTTGCCGCCTGCGCTACACGCGCTCAAAATCAAAGCCGTTGCCAAAGTTAAAGCGATTTTTTTCATGATGCTGTCCTTGTGATAAAACAGGTTAAGAAAGGTGGCTATTATCGTGTAAACGGTGTAAGCAAACAAGGCAGCCTGCACATAAATCGTCTAAAATACGTTATTTTTTGTACAAAGCAGCCTGCATTTTATGAACGATTTATTCTCCACCCCACCCAGCGCACCGCTTGCCGAACGCTTGCGTCCGCGCACATTAGACGAAGTTATCGGGCAAGAACATTTAACAGGCGAAGGCAAACCCCTGCGCGTGGCATTGGCAAGTGGCGAGCCGCATTCCATGTTGCTGTGGGGCAGCCCCGGCATTGGCAAAACCACTTTGGCACGAATTGTGGCACAAGGTTTTGGCGCACAATTTTTGCCGCTCTCTGCCGTGTTTTCGGGCGTGAAAGACATTCGCGAAGCCATACAAAAAGCCGAAATCGCGTGGCAACACGGTCAGCGCACCATTTTGTTTGTGGACGAAGTGCACCGCTTCAATAAATCGCAACAAGATGCGTTTTTGCCGTATGTGGAAAACGGCTTGATTACGTTTATTGGCGCGACCACAGAAAATCCGTCTTTTGAAGTCAATCCCGCTTTGTTGTCGCGGGCGCAAGTTTATGTACTCAAATCGCTGGACAAAAGCAGCCTGCACTTGTTGTTGGACAAAGTACGCGCTCTGCCCGAATTTTCAGCTTTTCATTGGGACGATGACGCGCCATCTTTGTTGATTGAAAGCGCAGACGGCGATGCGCGGCGGTTTTTGAATAACGCAGAACAAATTGGACGCGCCGCCACCATGCGCCAACAAAACACGATAACCGCCCAATTTATCGCCCAAACGCTAGGCGAGCAAGTACGCCGTTTTGACAAAGGCGGCGAGCAGTTCTACAACCAAATTTCCGCCTTGCACAAATCGGTGCGCGGTTCACACCCCAACGCAGCGTTGTATTGGTTGTGCCGAATGTTGGACGGCGGCGCAGACCCACGTTATTTGTCGCGGCGCATTGTTCGTATGGCGTGGGAAGACATTGGTTTGGCAGACCCACGCGCCTTGCAAATTGCCAACGATGCCGCCAGCACTTATGAACGCTTGGGTTCGCCCGAAGGCGAATTGGCGTTGGCGCAAGCGGTGTTGTATTTAGCCAGCGCAGCCAAATCCAATGCAGGCTATGTGGCATACAAGCAAATGCGCCAATTTGTACGCGAACACGGCAGCGAGCCTGTGCCTGTACATTTGTGCAACGCGCCCACCAAGCTCATGGCAGAATTGGGCTACGGACGCGATTATCGCTATGCTCACGATGAACCACACGCTTATGCGGCTGGCGAAAGCTATATGCCTGATTCGTTGAGCGAACCCGATTTTTATCAGCCTGTACCGCGTGGGCTGGAAATTAAAATTGGCGAAAAATTGGCGTGGTTGCGTGGTTTGGACGATGCGGCAGATAGTGAGTAAACACAATAAAGTGCAGGCTGCTTTTTCTAGCGTTTTTTGCCGAAAAAGCAGCCTGCACTTTTTGTATTTAAAGGTTGTGCTAGCCTATGGCACAGCCTTTTTATATTGCGATTAATCTCGCGCACTCAATACGCGGCGAGCAAACCAAATCGCACCAAACACAAAGGCGGCTAAACCCAACAATTCGCTTGCCGTGCCCCAGTTGCTCAATTTGATTGCCAACGGCGCATCTGAACCGCCCGATGTAACCGATGCGGCAATGATAAACGCCATCACGACACCAACTAGGCTTTCGCCCACAATCAAACCTGCTGCCAACAAAGTGGCGTGGCGTTCTGCTGTGCCTTGCGCTTGTTCAACCGATTGTTGATTTTGGCTGGCGCGTTGTGCCACTCGTTTCATCACCCACCAAGATACCAGCGTACCAATCACCAGCGGCATATTCACGGCTGGCGGCAAGTAAATACCCATGCCCACTGCCAAAGCAGGCAGGCTGTATTGGCTACGCTTTTGCAAAACGCTGTTTAAAATAATCAAGGCGATGCCAATCACAATGCCTGTAAAAATATAGCCCCATTCCAAGTTGTTAGAAAAAATACCTTTGGCAATGGTTGCCATTAACGTGGCTTGCGGTGCAGACAAGGCTTGTTCTGCGTCCATATCTGGGCGCGGCATAGCACCTGTAAAGCCGTAGGCGTGATACAGCATTTCCAATACGGGGGCAATCACTGCTGCGCCCACTACGCAACCAACCAACAAAGCCACTTGTTGTCGCCATGGAGTTGCTTTAACCAAATAACCTGCTTTCAAGTCTTGCAAGTTATCGTTGGAAATGGCGGCAATCGCCAACACAATAGATGCGGTAAACATGGTGAGCGCGGTTAAAAACGCTTCGCCATTTTCCATTGCCAAAATACCTGTGCCTTTGCCGATGACATACAATACCAATGAAGTCAGCACCACCGAAATAATGCCAATGCCAGAAATCGGGCTAGACGATGAGCCAACCAAACCTGCCATGTAACCACAAGCGGCGGCAACAAAAAAGCCAATGCCCACAGCTAAAATCGTGCAAACCAATACCAACAAAATGGCAACGCCTGCCGAAATAGGAGCAGCCTGCACAAAATAGAACACAATGCCTGCAATCAGAACAATGGTTGTCAATGTGATGGCAATCATGGTTTTGGGCGACATATCTTGTGCGGTGCGCTCGTTGGTTGCTGCATCGGGATTTTTGAGCGCAGCAAACGATTGACGCATGCCTTCCATCATCGGCTTCATTAGGCTAATCAACGTCCAAATGGCGGCAATACCAATCACGCCCACGCCAATAAAGCGCACTTTGGTTTTCCACAAACCCATGGCATATGCAGCCATTTCCATGTCGGCAGGTTGTGGTGCGGTTGCCGAAAAATAAGGTACGGCAACAAACCAAGCAAAAATCAGCCCTGTTAAAATAGCGATGCCGCCCACAATGCCAACCAAGTAGCCAGCACCCAACAGCGCGAGCGAAAAACCCATTGGAATTTGGAAAATGGCATTGCCTGCTTTGAACCACAAGCTCGCGCTGTCTGCCACCACGCGCAAACCGCTCATGGCAAAGCTCAATACGCCAGCCAAAAGACCTCCTGCGGCAATTTCTTTTGCGCCAGTGCTACTGGTTTTGCCTGTGCTTTCGTCTGGGTTGCCCGCTTTTAAAATTTCCGCTGCTGCCACGCCTTCTGGATAAGGCAATTCGCTTTTCACCACCATAACATGACGCAATGGAATGGTAAAAATCACGCCCAAAATACCGCCTGTCGCGCACAGCAACATGGTTTGCCAAAATGGAAAACCTTGCCAGTAGCCCAACATCAGCAAAGCAGGCAAAACAAAAATCACTGCCGATAATGTGCCTGCTGCCGATGCTTGTGTTTGCACCATATTGTTTTCCAAGATATTGCTATCTGGGAAAAACTTCATCACAGCCATAGAAATGACCGCAGCAGGAATAGACGAGGCAAAAGTCAAACCGACTTTTAGCCCCAAGTAAACGTTAGATGCCGTAAAAATCACGGTAATGAGTGCGCCCAAAATCATGCCGCGCCAAGTTAATTCGCGGTATTGAGCATAAGGGTCTTTTGTAGCCATTTGGATATTGCTTCCTGTGTTACGAAAGCATACATTATAACCATAAATTTACAAATGATAACAGTTTTTAATAAAAAGCAGCCTGCACTTAATATAAATCAAAGTGCAGGCTGCTTTTGTTTGTTTTTTAGCTGTGTTTTAGCATATTTGCATGATGCAATTTTACTCCCTCTCCTTGTGGGAGAGGGCTGGGGAGAGGGAAAATCTCTGTATTTAACGAATATTGGTTACAGTTGAAAGATTTTCTTCTCCCTAACCCTCTCCCACAGGAGAGGGAATTAAATGGCTGAATATTCAAAATTTGAACACAGCTATTTTTTTACATCAACACAATATCGTATTGCTCTTGCGAATACAAACTTTCTACTGCCAACGAAATCGGCTTGCCAATAAAATCAATCAACATGGCGAGCGATTGCGATTCTTCGTCCAAAAACAAATCAATCACGCTGGGCGATGCGATGATGCGGAATTCTTTGGCTTCAAAGCGGCGACTTTCGCGTACCACTTCGCGTTGGATTTCGTAGCAAATGGTTTGCGCAGTTTTTAGGCTGCCCCTGCCTTGACAAGTGGGGCAGGGTTCGCACAAAACGTGTTGCAAACTTTCGCGGCTGCGTTTGCGCGTCAATTCCACCAAACCAAGCGTGGTAAAACCATTGAGCGTTACCCTTGTGCGGTCAAAGCTCAACGCTTTTGCCAATTCTTGCAATACGGCTTCGCGGTGTTCGGGCAATTCCATATCAATAAAATCGATGATGATGATGCCACCCAAATTGCGTAAACGCAGCTCGCGTGCAATGGCGTGGCAGGCTTCCAAATTGGTTTTGAAAATGGTTTCGTCAAAATTGCGCGCGCCGACAAAACCGCCTGTGTTTACGTCAATCGTGGTCATCGCTTCGGTAGTTTCGATGATGAGATAGCTGCCAAAATTTAGGTTTACGCGCGGTTGCAAGGCGCGACTGATTTCGGCTTCAATGCCATAGGTTTCAAACAAGGGGCGTTCGCCTTTAAATCGATGCAGTTTGTCGGCGGCATCTTGCACATATTGCTGGGCAAAGGCGAGCATTTTGTCGAAATTTAGTCGCGAATCAACCAAAATTTCGCGCGTGTTGTCGTTGAATAAATCGCGCAAAACGCGTTTGGCGAGCGGTAAATCTTGATACAACAAGGTTTCGGGCGGACACAATTTGGCTTGGTTGCAGATGTCGTTCCACACGCGAGTTAGATAATTGATGTCGGCTTGCAATTCGGCATCGGACGCGGTTTCGGCACTGGTGCGAATAATGTAGCCATGACAGGCTTGCTCGGGCAAGAGCGCGTTGAGCCGTTGGCGCAGGCTGCTTCGGTCGTCTTCGTTTTCGATTCGCTGCGAAATGCCAATGTGTTCGTCTTGTGGCAAGTGAACCAAAAATCGCCCAGCCAACGAAATCTGTGTGGAAAGTCGTGCGCCTTTACTGTTGATGGGGTCTTTAATCACTTGCACCAAAATGGTTTGTCCTTCAAACAAAACGTGTTCAATGCGGTGATGGCTATCGGGATTTTGACGTTGTTCAATCACGTCCATAATGTGCAAAAAGGCGGCGCGTTCCAAGCCAATGTCAATAAACGCGCTTTGCATACCTGGCAGCACGCGGCGCACAATGCCCAGATAAATATTGCCGACTAGGCTGTGGTCGCTGTTGCGTTCGATGTGCAATTCGCAAATATTGTTTTCTTCCAACACGGCAACACGCGTTTCTTGTGGCGTGATGTTCACCAGCACGGTTTCGGGCGGACGGGGCATATCTTTGGGAAGCGGTATGGTTTCAAAGCCCATGGGTTTGACCTTTTGGTTTGATTTAGACGAGCGGTATTATATCGCCAAAAGCAGCCTGATACCTTTATAAACCCCATCTTTGGCACATTTCTTCGTGATGTGCTTCTCGGACGCTTGAAAATATTTCAATATTATCTGCGCGTTCTGCGATGCTATTACTTTGAACTGCGCTCAAATCTGGGATTTTATAAAGGTCTCAGCCTGCAATTTATTAGATACACGCTTTTTGCTACAATTTGGCTTATTCATAAATAAGGAATCACACTCATGCTATCGTTTACCAACCAATCCGCGCCCACTTGGGACGAGCCGATTGATATGCTGTTTGCCTGTCATGGTAAGGTCAAAAAGTTTTGCCAACAATTAACGCTGCTGCCCGATTATTTGGCGCAAAACGGCGCAAACGAAGCAGCCTGCACCGCTATCAAACAAATCTGCACCTATTTTAATCAAGCCGCGCCCTTGCATCACGAAGACGAAGAACAGGATTTTTTCCCAGCTTTATTGCAATACGCGCCACAAGCGCAAGACGATGTAAACGAATTATTGCGCCAACATGGCAGCCTGCACGCCAATTGGGACGCATTACGCGAAGAATTGGGCGCCTTGTTGCAAGGCAAGCAACAGCATTTGTCTGCCGATTTGATTGCGCGATTTGTGTCGGGCTACGATAAACACATCGCGATTGAAGAGTCGTTATTTGATTTGGGACGCGCGTGCATTCCTGTGGCGCAACGTCAGGCGATTGGCAAGATTATGGCGGCGCGTCGATTGCCAAAATAATGGATAAATATAGTGCAGGCTGCTCTTTGATGATTTAAAAAGCAGCCTGCACTTTTATTCATATTCACGCATCATTTGGCATCAACCCAAAATGCTCAAACGCGCTTGCCGTTGCCATGCGTCCGCGTGGTGTGCGTTGCAAAAATCCTTGTTGAATCAAATACGGCTCAATCACATCTTCAATCGTGTCGGTGCTTTCGCCAATCGCGGCGGCTACGTTGTCTAAGCCCACTGGCCCGCCCGAAAACTTGTGCAACACCGCTTCCAAGAATTTTCTGTCCATCATATCCAAGCCAATTTTATCTACATCAAGCATAGACAAAGCCGCGTCTGCCACGTTGGCATCAATTTTGCCTGCGTGTTTGACTTCGGCATAATCGCGCACGCGGCGTAGCAAACGGTTGGCAATGCGCGGTGTGCCACGACTGCGCCGAGCCACTTCCCACGCGCCTTGTTTGTCCAAAGTCATGTTCAACAGTTGGGCAGAACGGCGCACAATGGTTGCCAAATCTGCCGTTTCATAAAACTCCAATCGCGCCACAATGCCAAAACGGTCGCGCAATGGGTTGGTCAGCATACCTGCGCGTGTGGTCGCGCCAATCAGCGTAAACGGCGGCAAATCAATTTTAACTGACCGTGCGGCAGGGCCTTCGCCAATCATGATGTCTAGCTGATAATCTTCCATGGCTGGATACAAAATCTCTTCCACCACGGGGCTTAAACGATGAATTTCGTCAATAAACAACACATCGTGCGGTTCAAGATTGGTGAGCAACGCTGCCAAATCGCCAGCGCGTTCCAACACAGGGCCCGAAGTCTGACGTAAATTCACGCCCAATTCTCGCGCCACAATGTTCGCCAGCGTGGTTTTGCCCAAACCTGGTGGGCCAAACAGCAGCGTGTGGTCAAGGGCTTCGCCACGCTTTTTGGCGGCTTCAATAAAAATGCCGAGCTGCTCTTTGGCTTTGCGCTGACCAATGTAATCGCTCAACAATTTGGGGCGCAGCGCACGTTCCAGTTGTTCTTCTTGGCTGGACATTTTTTGTGCCGACACCATGCGCGGTGCAGCAGTTGTGCTTAAATTATCGGTTTGAATCATAGTGTTTTTGAGTTGAATAAAATAAAAGTGCAGGCTGCTTTTGCGTTTGCATCATGTTCACGAGCATGGCGTATCGCCGCCATACCCACTCTTTTCGGTTGCTGCACGGTGCAAGTCTGCCAGACTCATGTTCAGCGGTTGCGTGCATTGCGCCATGACACGCTGCAATTCAGTATGGCTGGCGTGGGCGTGGTCATACACAAACAGCGGAAACAAATCCGACAGCAAAATCCGATTGGGCGCGGTTTGCAGCAGCCAGCCCTTTTCGCTGTGCGCCACATAATCGCGCTGCGCCAGTTGGTTGAGCAAGTGCGTTAATTGCGGACGATTCAGCGCGGTTTGTTGCTGCAATTCTCGTATTTTCAACGCTTTACCTTGTGTTTGCGCTTGGGTCAGCAGCAGCAATAAATCCACCGCATAATTAAAGCTGTGATTGGGCTGCTGCTCTGGCGGCACACTTTGCCAATCGCCAATGCTGGCTGCAATCAATGCACCGCCCAGAATAATCGTCCACACCAAATTCAGCCAAATCAAGAAAATCGGAATCGCGGCAAACGCGCCATAAATCAAGGCATAGCTGTTGAAATTGCTAATATACAAACCAAAGCCGTATTTTGCCAACGTAAACAACACACTCGCCACCGATGCGCCAATCGCCGCGTCTCGCAACGGAACGTAGCAGTTGGGTACGCCATAGTAAAACAGTAATAATATCAACGCATTCAGCACAATTTGCCCCAGCGATTGCAGGCTGCTTGTGAACCAGTTTGGCTCAACCGCTTGCCCAAAATGCAGCAAAGATGCCGATGCCGATAAACTAACGCCCACAAAAATCGGGCCTAGCGTGAGCAATCCCCAATAAACAGGCAGGCGCACCAACATGGAACGCTGTTTTTGCACGCGCCAAATGCGGTTAAAAGTCGCGTCTATGGTATGAATCAGCATGATAGACGTAACCATCATGGCAAGCACGCCAATGGTAGTCATTTTGCCTGCCTGCATTTTGAATTCGTCCAAATAAGACGCCACCGCGCTCGCACCGCTCGGCACAATCGTGCGATGTACAAAATCCATGAACGATGCCGACACATCGCCAAACATGGGAAAGGCGGTAATGACCACCAGCATCACAGTCAGCAACGGAATCAGCGCAAGCAACGTGGTAAATGTCAAACTACCTGCGGTTTGTGAGATGCCTGCTTCACCAAATCGGTGCACTAAAAACAGCAAAAATCGGCTGCTTTTGGTTTGGGCGATACGGTGCAGGCTGCTTTTGAGTGATAACCACATTAAATTGAAAAGTCCTCAATGGCTGGCGCAAACAATAATTGTTGAACGCGCTCGTGGGTTAAATCGGAATGCAATAAGGCAATAAAATCATACAAATAATTTCGCATCAAAATGTCTTTGTGTAGCGCGATTTGATAGTGGCTCGGCTCAAAGCAATGCCCAATGTCCAGCAAGGTCAAATCCGCATCACGGTTGATGTCGTATGCCGATTTGTCCAACAAAGCCACACCCAATCCCAAGCGAACATATTGTTTTAAGATTTCGGCATCGTCCGATTGCAAAGCAGCCTGCACCGTTGCGTGTGCTGTTTTTGCCAATGCGCGAGATGCTGCCGAGCCTGTGTGCCAAGTAAAATCGTAAGTCAATAATGGATAGCGCAACACATCGCCCAAAGAAAGTGCAGGCTGCTTGGTTAAATCATGCTGATTGGGTACACACAAAGCATAACGCCATGTTCCACAAGGAAGAAATTTCAAATCACCTGCGCCAGACGGAATGTCCGCACCCACCGCCAAATCCACATCGCCATTGCGTACCATTTCTGCCAACTCGCTGGGCGAACCTTGGCGCAAAATCAAGCGTACATCAGGATAGTGTTGCATAAAATCGGGCATCATGCGCGGCAACTGATAATGCGCCCAATGATGTGTTGCAGCAATCGTGAGTGCGCCGCTGTGCGTGTCGGTAAACTCGTGTCCAATGTTTTTGATATTTTGTGCCAAGCGCAACATTTGTTCCGCCGCTTCCAAAACTGCCAAACCTGCTGGTGTAACCGCCACAATCCGCTTGCCGCTGCGAATAAAAATAGACACGCCCAATTCATCTTCCAACAAACGGATTTGCTTGGACACACCAGGTTGCGAAGTAAACAACGCATCGGCAGCATCGGACACGTTTAAATTGCGGCGATACACTTCTACCGCATAGCGTAATTGCTGTAATTTCATAATAGGTTATGCTTATGAACCAAAAAACAGACGAAATGTAGCACGCACACACCAATAAAGCAAAGCAGCCTGCAATTTCCATATTGTTGTTTTTGTGCAACAAAAGAACAGCAACGAATAAATAATATATGACAAATAACAGTATCTTGGGCATTATGCCAACACAAAGAATAGGCAGAAAAACAGTCTTTGTATTGACAGCATCGCTGCAAATTCTTATAGTAAGCAACGTTTGTATTTAGGTTTGTGGCTGCTTTTTTGGCAAAAGCCTGAATCTTAAAGGTGGCAGATTTCTTATCCGCCACTCAATCATTTTTTTTGATGAGGGAATAATAAATGACTAAACAAGTTAAATTGAGCGCACTGATTGTTGCTTTGATGGCTTCTACTGGTGCAATGGCGCACGATATCCATGGTTACACTACTAGCCAAGGTTCTGGCGAAGTGGTTCGCAATAATTTTGGCGAATGCTGGGAAAACAACTACTTGAACAAAGCTGAAAACGGATTGGTTGAATGTGGCGACCGCGAAGCGGCTGCACCTGCACCTGCACCTGCTCCACGTATGGAAACAGTTGAGCAAAACGAAACTGTATCTTTTGGTTCTAACTTCTTGTTCGGTTTTGACAAAGACAAATTGCGCCCAGAAGCAGTTGAGACTTTGAACCAATTAGTTGCACGTGTAAATGGTACTAACGTACAAGCTGTTCGTGTTGAAGGTCATACAGACTTTATGGGTGCTGAACAGTACAACCAAGCTCTGTCAGAGCGTCGTGCGACTGCGGTAGCGAACTACTTGGTGAGTCAAGGTGTTCCTGCTGAGCGTGTTTCTGCTGTTGGCTTGGGCGAAAGCCAAGCGCGCATGACTGAGTCTTGCCAAGCAGAAGTAGCTAAATTGGGTAACCGTGTATCTCGTGCGAAAAAACGCGCTGCTTTGATTGCTTGTATCGAGCCTGATCGTCGCGTAGATGTTCAAATTCGCTCTTTGGTAACTCGCGAAATCACTCGTCCAGTACAATAATTTATAGGCTCTCTGGGGCTTTATAATTGAAATAAAAAACCAGGTTCTGATTGCATTGGAATTTGGTTTTTTGTTTTATGACGACACAGCGCAGCGATAGGAATCATCATGCCCGAAATCAAAATGTACACAGGCGCATTTTGCCCTTATTGCACGATGGCAAAACAGTTTTTGTCGCAACTGGGTGTGCAGCAAATTGAAGAAATTCGCGTGGACAAAAATCCTGACGAATTTGCCAATATGCAGCAAATCACAGGGCAGCGTAGTGTGCCACAAATTTTTATCGGCGATACTCATGTGGGTGGGTTTACCGATTTGTATGCTTTGCATCAAAAAGGCGAGCTGATGCCGCTTTTGTCTGATGCGTAGATTTCCCTTTGTTTTTTATAGAAAGAATGACGATGAGCGATAAAGAAGTTCAAGCAACCGAAGCAACACAACCTGTGTTTTCTGTTGAAAAATTGTATGTAAAAGATTTGTCTTTGGAAGTGCCACATGCGCCCAAAATTTTCTTGGAAAGCGAAACGCCAGAAGTAGATATGCGTATTAGCACCGAATCTAGCCAAATTGAAGCGAACTTTTACGAATGTTCGGTTACGGTTACTTTAACTGCGAAATTGGCAGACAATCGCGTGGTATTCTTGAATGAAGTAACCCAAGCAGGTATTTTCCGTTTGGAAAACATTCCAGAAGAAGATATGAAAGTGTTGTTGGGCGTGGCTTGCCCGAACATTTTGTTCCCTTATGCGCGTGAAGCGGTGTCTTCTACGATTTCTCGTGCGGGCTTCCCACCTGTGTTGCTTGCGCCAATCAATTTTGACGCGCTGTATCAATCGCAACAAGAACAACCTGCGGTTTAATGGCTTATTTAAAGCAGCCTGCATTTTGGATTAAAGTGCAGGCTGCTTTTTGATGTGTTGAACGATACGATGACAATGGATTTATTTGCACAAACCTTATCTGTGTCGGAACTCAATCAAGCGGCTGATGCTTTGCTGGACAACGAGTTTTCCGATGTGTGGATTAGCGGCGAAATTTCTAATTTAACCCGCGCTGCCAGTGGGCATTATTATTTCGCGCTCAAAGATGACCACGCGCAGGTGCGTTGTGCGCTGTTCAAGTTCACGGCAGCGCGATTGGCTGTGCCACTCAAAGAAGGTGATGCGGTAGAAGTGCGCGGCAAAATCGGCATTTACGGTGCGCGTGGCGAATTTCAGATTACGATAAACGAAGTGCGTTCGCTCGGTTTGGGGCAGCTGTTTGAGCGATACGAACGCCTAAAAGCGCGATTGCAAGCCGAAGGGCTGTTTGATGAATCGCGCAAACAAACCTTGCCCGAACACCCCAAGGCGATTGGCATTGTAACCAGTTTGGCGGCGGCAGCTTTGCGCGATGTGGTCAGCACGCTCAAACGCCGTGCGCCGCAAATTCCTATCATTGTTTACCCTACGCCTGTTCAGGGCGCGGGCAGCGAACAGCACATTGCCCAAGCCATTATGCGTGCCCACCAACGCCGCGAGGTTGATGTGTTGATTGTGTGTCGCGGCGGCGGTAGTTTGGAAGATTTGTGGGCGTTTAACGAAGAAGCCACCGTCTGCGCCATAGCAGCCTGCACTTTACCTGTGGTCAGCGGAGTAGGGCATGAAACCGATTTCACACTGGCGGATTTTGTTGCCGATGTTCGTGCACCCACGCCCACCGCAGCGGCGGAACTGGTTAGCCCCAATCGTGCCGAGCAGTTGCGCCATGTGCAGCAGTTGTGGTCGCGAGCGCAGCAAAATATGACGCAGCGTTATCGCTATGCCGCGCAAAAAGTGGATTTTTTGGCGCAAAACTTAAAACATCCGCAGCAAAAGTTAGCCGAACAAGCCAAACAGTTGGATTTTTTGGCACAAAAGCTACACACAAGCAGCCTGCACTTGCTTGCCAAACAGCAATACCGTGTGGCGCAACAAGTGCAGATATTGCAACATCGTCGCCCGAATATCCAAAATAAAAAGCAGCAGCTAGACTGGATGCAGGCTGCTTTGCAACGTGCTATGTTTGGCTTGATTGAATCGCGTAGGCAGCAAATAGATAAGCAAAATCAAATATTAAATGCCATGTCGCCGTTGAATATTTTGCAGCGCGGTTATGCGATTGTGCAAACTGGGCGCGGACAAGTGGTACGCGATGCGAACGACTTGCGTTTGGGACAAAAATTGGCGATTCGTTTGGCAGATGGCGCGGTTGATGTGCAAGTAGCAAAGCAGCAAAATCAGGCAGATTTATTTGATTAAAAAGATAGTTTTTTGCATGTTCGCCTTGACGATGTGTGAGCAAAATCGTAGTATTGGCTGCATTAAAGGGGCATTTTTAATACAACCAGAAGGACGAAAATTATGAAAAAATTTGCATTAGGGCTGTTGGTATTGGCGATGAGTCAAGTAACTTTGGCGGCAAATAGCACTACCGCTACGCATCAGGTTCGTGTGCAAATGGGTGCGTACCAAAACCAAGCAGGGGCGCAACAACAAGTGGCGAGCGCGGCGTTGTTGGGTGTTCGCGCACAAATTCAGCAAATCACAACGGCGCAAGGGGTGGTTATGTATCGCGTTCGCAGCGAGCCGATGACTCGCGCACAAGCTGAAACGGCAATCAAACGCTTGCAACAAGAAAAAATTGAAGCGTTTATTACCAATCAATAAAATCGCACCAAAAAGCAGCCTGCACTTTGAATATAAAAGTGCAGGCTGCTTTTGATTGTATGCTTAATACGCAGCGGCTTGTTTTTGCTGCCATGCCATTAATTTACGGCTAATCCAACTGAGCAATACGCCATAAGCTGGAACAAATAGCAACAAGCAAATCGTCAGTTTAAACAGGTAATCCACAAACGCGATGTGTGTCCAGTTTGCCGCCATAAATGGGTCGGAGCTGGCGTAAAACGCAATCGCAAAAAACAGCAGCGTGTCCATTGCATTGCCAATAAACATAGACGTGGTGGGCGCAATCCACCATGATTTGAGCTGACGTAACTTATTGAATACAAAAATATCCATAATCTGCCCAAACGCATAAGCCGAAAAACTTGCCAGTGCAATGCGGAACACAAATAGATTAAATTCCGCCAACGCTTGCCAGCCCGTCCATTCGCCATTGGTAAACAACACCGACAGCGCGTACGACAACACCAGCGCAGGCAACATTACAAAAAAGATGATTTTTCGCGCCAAACTTTGCCCGAAAATCCGCACGGTTAAATCGGTTGCCAAAAAGATGAACGGGAATGTGAGTGCGCCCCAAGTGGAATGTACTTCAAAGCCGTTGGGCAGCGTGATAGTAAACGGAAATTGCACCAAATAATTGCTGGACGCAATCACGGCAATGTGGAAAATAATCAGCCAAAATAAGGCTTTGGATTGTTGTTGATTAGAAAAAATAAAGTTTTGCATGATTTTCCTAGTTTTGTTATCGCGGGATGGTTACGAACCGCGGTTGGTTGATAAAAATGAGTGCTTACAACAAAGTGCAGGCTGCTTTTTACTGCATATCGTGCTGAAACAAACGCTCTCGCGCCAGTTGCTCAAATGGCGTATTTTCACGCCCATAGTTGGCAAAAGGATGAATCGCAATGCCACCGCGTGGCGTGAATTCGCCAAATACTTCAATGTATTTTGGGTTCATTAGCTGGATTAAATCTTTCATGATGATGTTGATGCAGTCTTCATGAAAATCGCCGTGATTGCGGAAGCTGAACAAATACAGTTTGAGCGATTTGCTTTCCACCATTTTGATGTCGGGAATGTAGCGAATCACAATCGTGGCGAAATCGGGCTGACCTGTAATCGGGCAGAGGCTGGTAAATTCAGGGCAAACGAATTTGACGAAATAGTCGTTACTGGGGTGTTTGTTGTCAAACGATTCCAAGACTTCGGGGGCGTAGTTGCTGGGATATTGCGTTTTTTGATTGCCAAGCAGCGTGATGCCGTTTAGCTCTTGTTGATTTCTGGACATATTGAGACCTAGTTTTGTTATAGTGAATTCACTTCAAACTAGTACAGCGTTACCAACGCCCTTATGTACCACGCGTACACGGCGGGCGTTGTCGCCTTGTCCTAATTTGAATTGAATCCACTATATTGCGGGAGGGTTACGAACCGCATGGGTTGAATAAAAAAGTGCAGGCTGCTTTTTAATAACAAAGCAGCCTGAAACGAAAGTCGCGCATTATAAGCTATTTGAAGCCTTAATGGAACGTTTTTTCCGCACTAATAAACCATTCGCCGCTGGTGCGTGAATACAGCGCAGACATATTGCTATCTACCTTCAAATAGCGATAGTTCAAACGCGGCGTAATATTGCGCCACGACAATTTATGGTGCCACACCGCTGCGCTGACTTGATATTCCTTGTCGGCACGATGATTGCCATACAAAAAGTGTGCGCCTTGGAAGCGGCGATTGGCATAATTAAAATTAGCGCGTCCGCCCCATTGTTGGTTATCGTACACGATGCCGCTCACAATGCTGCGGCGTTTGGAGCTTTCTGCTTTGTCGTTCAAATTGTCGTAGCTGCCATTTACACCGCTAAACAGCAACCAACTGGGCGTGGGATTCCATATCAATGTTAAGCCTACGTTGTTGTTATGACCATCGTAATATTGGGCAACTCTGTCGTTATGATATTGCGTGTTGGAATAAGTATGCGCGGCAGAAATAGACCATTGTGGATTAAAGCGATAGCGGTAATTGCTGGTTACGCCAAAGCGTTGATTGTAGCGTTCTCCGCCCAACCAGTTTTGCGTGAAAAAAGGCATAACGCCAAATTGATGTCGCCAACTTTGAAAACGGTAGCCCACATTGAATTGCACAGAGTTCTCATCGTAATCTGAGTTATCCCAATAATGCACACCGCTACCACTCACGCCCAATCTAACATAATGATTACCTGCTAAATTGGTGTCTTTTTCTACGCCCAAATGATAGTTAAAACCGTGCGCCGATTTGGGCAAAGCATCGGTATTTTTTACAAAATGTCTGCCGTTGTAATATAAATCCGTGCTATTGGCTGCGTTGTTTACATTATCGGTTTGCGTGTATTGCAAGCCCATACTAGGCTGCCAACTTTGTTCGTTTTCCATGCGCGATAAGTAGGCATCTGCCACTTTTTGCGCCCCAGCTTCTGGATTAATGTCCGCTTTGGCTTGGGTCAATTCGGCTTCCGCTTCGTTATATTGCTTGTTTTCAAACAACATAATGCCTAAATCCAAACGCGGATAACCCAATTCTGGCTGCGTGGCAACCACTTTGCGGTATTCGGCAATCGCCTGTGAATATTTTTGCTTTTGACGCAACAACGTGCCTTTGGCATAAACCCACAAGATTTCATCGTATCCTTCTTGTGGCTCGGTTGCTAATAAGCGTTCTAGTTCGTCCCATTTTTTTGCCAACAACGCTTGATTGATTTGGTCGTCTATTTGTTGTTGCGTGCTGACTTTGGGCTGCATTTCCAATGGCGCTAATTCGGGCAACGGCTCGGTTTGTGCTGAATTGGGCAGTGGCTCTAACACATATTCCAGTTGTGTATTCACATCGTCAAACGGTTGTTGCAATACTTGTGGGTCAGCGTGTGTGGTGGTTGGGGCTTTTGCAATAGCGATAACTTCTGCCGCATTATTGTCCGTACGCTTTGCTACAAACGGAGCAGGCAGTTCATCGTCATCTGCTGCAACTGCTGACAGACTCACAGCTAACCATAACCAAAATAGATGCTGTTTATTCATTTGATATACCCAGAGTGTTAAATATTTTGCAGGCTGCTTTTGAGTGTTTTCACGCAAAAAAGCAGCCTGCAAAAATAAGACGCAAGATTATAAATTAGCGTTTACCACCGAAACCAACGTGCTCTAAGCCCTTGAAGTTTACTGTACCAGCTACTTCTTCTGCATTAGCACCAAAGATACCTAATGTGTAAGTACCAGCAGTGCCATTGGCAGTGGTTGCTTGTGTTTCACCAATACCCGCAGTACTTGTCTTGGTGCCATGAGTGTAAGTGCCGATTCGACCTTCTCCCAAAGTAATCGTACCAGTTTTATCAATACCAGTAATAGAACCGCTGCCCGATTTTTTATCAAAATTAATGGTGTAGTTCAACACACCGTCATTATCTGTGGCAGTGAATGCTTTACCTGTATAGGTATAAGAACCAGTAGCTGGCAGTGCAGCTTGTTCAATAGATACACCTGTAACAGCATAGCTATTCATTAGTTTGTCAGGGTAAGTTTTTTCTTCAGATTTCTTTGTATCGTAACCAATCATTGTGGTTTTGATACCAGTTGTATCAAAGCCTATCACAGTCGAGTAGTTTTGGTTATAAGCACGCACATTTTCAGTTGTTTCATAACGGTATTGCTTTTGGTCTGGTTGGCTTACGTTATACGTTAAGGTATGTTTAGTCTGCATGGTTAAATCTGTGAGTTCATTATGTGGCAGATATTTGTTAAGATTAATGTCACTCACAGTTAAATGTGTATCGGTTTGAGTACCTTTGGTAATGGAAACTGTTAAACTTTCTACTGCGCTAGTAGTGGGATCGGTTACTATTGCCTTGTTCTTATCAGCAATTTTGGTATAGGCATCTTTAATAGCTGCTGCATCTAGTACAGGAGAATATCCGGTAGTAGTATTCGTATTTGTGCCTGTATTGTCAGTTGTAGAGCCACCGTTGTTGCCTGTATTGTTAGGTGTAGTAGAAGTGCTACCCGAATTCAAACCATTGCTTCCTGTTCCTGCTGCGGATAAACCAGAACCGCCACCACTACCGCTGCACGCAGATAATGCGGTTGCAATCAAAAGTGCCAATAAAGTTTTGCTTTTATTTGTATACATTTTCAAATCCCTTTTGAATAAATAAATAAAACGATATGCTTATTAAACGATTTCACGATTATTAACAATGCAACCCAATTTATCAAGCATTTTCTCGTTATTTACAACAAAGTGTTGTAAATAGCGCGGAACACGATTATGGGCTTATTTTGGGTTGACAGAATAATTTTCACAAAATCAAACCCAACCGAGTATTGTCCTTTATAATACGCCCAATTTTATACCGTATTTTCATCAGGCAGCCTGCATCAAAACGTGCAGGCTGCCTGAAAACATCATTTTAGAAAGCAAAACATGAAATTTATTGACGAAGCCAAAATTGAAGTAGTCGGCGGTAAAGGCGGCAATGGTGCAGCCAGTTTCCGCCGTGAAAAATTCGTACCTCGTGGCGGCCCAGATGGCGGCGACGGTGGACGCGGCGGCAGCGTGTGGGCAGTTGCCGATGAAAATGTAAACACATTGGTAGAATACCGTTTCGTGAAACGCTATCAAGCGAAAAACGGCGAAAAAGGACACGGCGCAGACCGCTATGGTGCAGGCGCAGACGACATTGAATTGCACATGCCAGTTGGCACGTTAATCCGCGATGTGGATACCGATGAAATTGTGGCGGATTTGACTTTCCACGGACAGCGCGTGTGCGTGGCGAAAGGCGGCAAAGGCGGTTTGGGCAATATCCATTTCAAATCATCGGTAAACCGTGCGCCGAAACAATCCACACCCGGTGAAGACGGTGAACAACGCACTTTACAATTAGAGCTGAAAGTATTGGCAGATGTGGGTTTGCTGGGTATGCCAAATGCGGGCAAATCTACGCTGATTCGTGCCGTTTCTGCGGCGCGTCCGAAAGTGGCGGATTATCCGTTTACGACTTTGCACCCGAATTTGGGCGTGGTTCGCATGGACGAAAACAATAGTTTTGTGATGGCGGATATTCCGGGATTGATTGAAGGTGCGGCAGAAGGCGCAGGTTTGGGGCATCGCTTTTTGAAACATTTGTCGCGCACGGGTTTGTTATTGCACGTTGTGGATTTAGCACCGTTTGACGAAGAAACGGACACGGCTGGCGAAGCGTTGGCGATTATCCACGAATTGCGTAAATACGATGAAGATTTGTACGATAAACAGCGTTGGCTGGTGTTGAACAAATTGGATATGTTGGATGATGAAGAAGCGGAACAACGCACGGCGGATTTTTTGAATGCGATTGGCTGGAATTATCCTGCGCCTGACGACCGTTTTACGTTTGATATGGAAACGCCAAGATTGTTTAAAATCAGTGCATTAACGCATGACGGCACGCAAGAATTGGTGCAACAAATCAATCAATATTTGAACGAGAAAAAGCGTTTGCAAGCGGAAGCGGACGAAGCAGCAAAAGCGGCGGCGGCTTTGCCTGAAATGGAAAAAGTGCAAACGGATACTTCTGTTTTCAAAGCGGAATAATTGTTTAAAACATAAAAAGCAGCCTGCACATTTTGTTGCCTAAAAGTGTAGGCTGCTTTGTTGATTCAAACCACATCACATGACCACCATTGCCCAATTCATCGCCAATAGCCCTTTGCCGCGCAACGAAACGCGAATGCTGCTGCAATACATCACAGGCTTGTCGCGTAGCCAGTTGATTACGCACGACAGCGAAACTCTATCGCCCGAACACGAAAGCAGCCTGCACGCGCTGTGCCAACGCCGCGAACAAGGCGAACCGATTGCCTATTTATTGGGCGAACGCGAATTTTACGGACGCAGTTTTACCGTGTCGCCAGCCGTGTTGATTCCACGCCCCGAAACCGAACACCTGCTGGAAGCTGCATTGTGCAGGCTGCCTGCGCGTGGTTTTTTGTGGGACATGGGAACAGGCAGTGGCATCATCGCCATTTCCGCCAAATTGGAACGCACCGATGCCAACGTATTTGCCAGCGACATCAGCCCCGATGCGCTCAACATCGCGCAACACAACGCGCAACGCTTGGGCGCAGCAGTCGCATTCGCACAAGGTTCGTGGTTTGATTGCGCCGTGTCGGCACATAAATTTGACGTGATTGCGTCCAATCCACCCTATATTAATTCGCACGACACCCATTTGCAGCAGGGCGATTTGCGCTTTGAGCCTGCCCACGCGCTGACCGATTTTGCTGACGGCTTGGCACACATTCGCCATATTGTTGCCCGCGCGCCAGACTATTTGCAGCCGCAAGGTTGGTTGCTGCTGGAACACGGCTATGACCAAGGCGCGGCGATTCGAGATTTGTTCGCGCAACACGGTTACACGCAAGTGGAAACTTTGCGCGATTTGGCTGGCTTAGAACGGGTTACGTTGGGGCAAATGGGTTAAACAAAAAAGCAGCCTGCACTTTTCATCAACAAAAAGTGCAGGCTGCTTTTTATAGTGAATTAAAATTGCAATGATACTGCGTTGCCAACGTCCTTATGTACTACTCGTACACGGCGGACGTTGTCGCCTTGTCTCACTTTTATTTTAATCCACTATATTTCGCGTGATTAAACATGCGGTTTAATCAACTCAATCCCATCTTCACGCGCCAAAATCAGCAAATCGGCAGCGCGTTCGGCAAACAAACCGTTTTCCACCAAACCTGTGATTTGGTTCAATTCGCGCTCCATTGTCAGCGGTTGGCTCAAATCCAAGCCCGTTACGTCCAAAATGTCGTTGCCGTGCAGGCTTTTGTAGCCAATACGCAATTCGGGTTGTCCGCCCAATTTGGCGATTTGTCGCGCCACCATAGAACGCGCCATCGGAATCACTTCAATCGGCAAAGGAAACTTGCCCAAACGGCTCACATATTTGCTTTCATCGGCGATACAAATAAACTGGTCAGCCAGTTTTGCCACGATTTTTTCGGGCAAATGTGCGCCGCCGCCGCCTTTAATCATTTGCAAAGTGTGGTTGATTTCGTCCGCGCCATCAATATAAATAGACAAACGGCTGACTTCGTTGGCAGCGATTTCGGGGATTTCGTATTGCGCCATCAATTCGCTGCTTTTTTTGGACGTGGTTACTGCACCTTTGATTTTTTTACCACTTTTGCCCAAAGCTTCAATAAAAAAATTGATGGTGCTGCCCGTACCAATGCCGATGTATTCGTTTTCTGGCACAAATTCCACCGCTTTTTCGGCGGCTGCACGTTTAAGTTGGTCTTGTTTGGTCATGATGATTTCCCTTTGTTGAATGAATTGTCGCGGTTAAGCCCACGACTTACTTTGTCGCGCTCAAAAGCACAATCGCTTGCGCTTCAATCGCTTCTTCGCGCCCCAAATAACCTAATTTCTCGTTGGTTTTGCCTTTGATGTTTACTGCGTCTATGGGCAAATTCAAATCAACAGCAATGTTGGCACGCATTGCGTCAATGTGTGGGCGCAACTTCGGTTGCTGCGCGATGAGCGTGCTGTCCACATTGACCACGCGCCAGCCAGCAGCCTGCACCGCTTGATACGCCACGCGCAACAAATGACGGCTGTCGGCATCTTTGTGTTCGGCGGCGGTATCGGGGAATAGTTTGCCAATGTCGCCCAACGCGGCTGCGCCCAGTAAGGCATCGGTAATCGCGTGCAGCAGCGCATCGGCATCGGAATGCCCCAGCAAACCTTTGTGATGCGGAATGGTTACGCCGCCTAAAATGAGTGGGCGTTGTTCTACCAGTTGGTGTACGTCATAGCCTTGTCCAATGCGAATATTCATTTCCGCTCCTGTGATTTTTGTCGTTTGATGTGTGCGATATAGGCTTTGGCTTGATGATAGCTGCCACCTGTTACGCGGCGAAAACAGCTTTGTGCCAAGATTTCTTCGTTTTGTTCAAGCAGAAATTGTACGTCTGCCAGCGTTTCGTGTTGTTTTGGATAACCGAGTTCGCGCTCTCGTTTGCGTAGCGTGTAAAGCGTGGGAATCGCAATGATGAGTATGAGTACGCAGGTAAACACGATAATCAGCGAAGATAAATCCATGATGTATCCTGTACTGTATGGTAGATGTTCATTTTATCCTGTTTACCGCGATTGCGTGTACCAGATTTTGGCAGCCTGCATATCGGCAGCGATTTGCGTTTGCAGGCTGCTTAAATCGGCAAAACGCTCTTCATCGCGCAATTTGTGCAAAAAGCGAATGTGCAAGCGTTCGCCATATAAATCGCCTGCAAAGTCAAACAAATGCACTTCCAACTTGGCTTCGGGCGTGTGCGATACGGTTGGATTGCGCCCAAACGATGCTACCCCTGCGCGGCGACCAAATGCGCCAGTCGCTTCCACCACAAACACGCCTTGCAAGGCATACGCATGGTTGGACAAGTGAATGTTTGCCGTGGGGCAGCCAATTGTGCGACCGAGTTTCGCGCCATGTTTGACCCTGCCGCTTAATGTGTAGCCGTGTCCCAAAATTTGTTCGGCGCGTGGCAAATTGCCTGCGGCTAGGGCTTGGCGAACAGCGGTGCTACTGGCGCGTTCGCCTGCAATCAAAATGCTGGGCGTGTTTTCGGTTACAAAATCGCTTTGGGCACACAATAAATCAAAATCGCCGCCCCGCGCTTTGCCAAAACGAAAATCGTCACCCACCAGTAAATAGCGCGTATTCAAGCGTTCGCGCAACACGGTTTGAGTGAATACATCGGCTGGCGTGTTGGCAAACGTGGGGTTGAATCGCTGCACCCAAACGCCGTGCAGGCTGCTTGTTTGCGCCAAAAGTTGCAATTTATCGCGCAAGGGCGATAGGCGACTGGGTGCGGTTTTGCGGGCTTGTTGGGCAAAAAATTCGGCAGGCTGTGGCTCGAACACAATGGCAATGGCAGGCAAATTTCGCGCTGCGGCTTCGGTTGCCAAGCGGTTCAAAATGTGGCGATGTCCTGTGTGTACGCCATCAAAATTGCCAATGGTTACTGCGCTGCCTTGCGGCAAATAGGGGGCGGATTGTCCAAGCCAAATCTTCATAATCGGGGATAAATAGGGAAAAAATTGAGCGTATTGTACCGAAAGTGCAGGCTGCTTGCCTTGTTTTTTGCCTACATGATGACGTGATTTTATTGTAGAATAGCCCTATTTTTTGTGCAGGCAGCCTGCACTTTATTTGTTTGATAGAGAGTAGTATGAATTCTGAAGACTGGTTGGCGCAACACAGCCAATTAAAAATTATTTGGGAATATCGCGAAATGTTTGTGAAAGGCGCGTGGATGACGCTGAAACTCACAACATGGGCGGTTGCAGGCGGCGTGGTGCTGGGCTTATTTGGCGCATTGGCACGCATTGTGCGCGTAGAAAAAGGCGGCGCGTTTGCCAAAGCGATTGCGTGGTTATTGCGAACGCTATCGGGCTTGTACGTTACCCTGTTTCGTGGCACACCGTTGTATGTGCAGATTTTTATTTGGCACTTTGTTTGGTCGACCGCGCTGATTAATCCCACAGACGGTTGGTTGATTAGTGGCGACTTGGCAAGCGAAATCCGCCGTAATCACGCCGCGTTGGTGGCAGGCGCGTTGGCTTTGACCGTAAACGCAGGCGCGTACATCACCGAAATTTTCCGCGCAGGCATTCAGTCTATTGATAAAGGACAAATGGAAGCCGCTCGCTCGCTGGGTTTGACTTATCCACAAGCCATGCGCCATGTGATTTTGCCGCAAGCCTTGCGCCGAATGTTGCCGCCGTTGGCAAACGAATTTATCACGCTGCTCAAAGACAGCTCGCTGGTGTCGGCGATTGCAGTGGCGGAATTGGCGTATGTACAAAGTACGATTTCGGGGCGTTATTCTATTTATGAAGCACCGCTTTATACTGTTGCGCTGATTTATTTGGTGATGTCTATCGTGCTGGGCTGGGTATTCTCGTCTTTGGAAAAGAAATACAACACCGCACATCATCGTTAAAATGGCAAAGCAGCCTGCAAATATAGAGTGCAGGCTGCTTTTTCTACTCACATCATTCACCCCACAAGGAAAACAACACAATGGGCATAAGCTGGCTTGCCGAACCACAAACTTGGATAGGTTTTGTAACTTTGTTCATACTAGAAGTCGTACTGGGCATAGACAACTTGGTTTTTGTCGCGATTTTAGCCAATAAAGTCAAACCGTCATTGCGCGACAAAGCACGGCTCACAGGTTTGGCGTTGGCAGTGATTATTCGCATTATCATGCTCGCGTCTATGGCAAAAATCATGACGCTCACATCGCCGTTGATGCAATTATTTGGCATGGCGATTTCGGGCAAAGACATGATTATGTTTGCAGGCGGTATTTTCCTGCTCTACAAAGCCACCACCGAATTGCACGAACGCTTGGAAGGCGTAAACCACTTTCAAGTTGCCGACACCAACAAAAAACACGCCGCATTTTGGGGCGTGGTTGGACAAATTTTGGTACTCGATGCCGTGTTTTCCATTGATAGCGTGATTACCGCCGCAGCAATGGTGGAACATATTGTCGTGGCAATGGCAGCCGTCGTTGTCGCCATGGCAGTCATGATAACCGCCAGCAAACCGCTAACCGAGTTTGTGGACAAGCACCCAACAGTCGTGATGTTGTGTTTGGGCTTTTTGTTGATGATTGGATTTAGCTTAATTGCCGAAGCGTTCCATTTCCACATTCCAAAAGGCTATTTGTATGCCGCGATTGGTTTTTCTATTTTGATTGAAATTTTCAACCAAGTATCGCAAAAAAACAGCAAGAAAAACGAATACATCAACAGCTCGTGGCGACAACGCACCGCCGAAAACGTGTTGGGCATGATGGGCATACGCGAAAGCCTGCTCGCCACCAACGGCGCCCCCACAGACGACAATGAACACTTTGAAGAAAACGAAAAATCCATGATTCGCAGCGTACTCACGCTTGCCGAACGCCCGATTTTTGGCGTGATGATTCCACGCAGCGACATCGAACGCTTGGACATTTCGCAAAGCAAAGACGAACAACGCGCCAAGTTAATGGAATCGCCCTATTCACGAATGCTGGTAGTCGGCAAAGCAGGCGTGGACGAACCGCTGGGCTACATCAACAAAAAAGATTTGCTCAACCATGTGTTAAAAGACGGCGAACTCAATGTGCAGGCTGCTTTGAAGCAACCGCTAATGCTGCCAGAAAGCGCAACCGCCTTGCAAGCGATTGAATTGTTTCGCAAACACAGCGCGGACTACGCTTTGGTGGTGGACGAATTTGGCGCAGTGCTGGGCATGGTAACCATGAAAGACTTGCTGGAAACGATTGCAGGCGAGTTCCCCGAAGAATTTGAACGCCAAGACGAGCCCACCATGCAAGAATGGTCAGACAACAGCGTAACCGTTGATGGCGCGTTGGAATATGTCGAACTCGCACCGCAGTTGGGTTTGCCTGCACCGTCTGATGACATGGAATTTCACACCGTGGCAGGCTTGGTGCTGGAAGAAATGGGCGACTTGCCCGAAGTGGGCGATGCGATTGAATTTCACGGCTGGCGATTTGAAGTGCTAGAAAAAGACGGACACAAAATTGAGCGTGTCAAAATTGAGTGCGTGCCTGAATCGCAAGAGTGAACAAAGTGCAGGCTGCTTTTTAACCATTCAAAAGCAGCCTGCACTTAATTTTGTTATGATTTTTCTACTATTCACTTGAATTAAAACGCACTATTAGGGATAATAGCGACCCTTAATTCTCATCAATAATAGGTAATATAAACATGACACTAACAAAAGCAGAATTGGCCGATATTTTAGTAGATAAAGTCAGCAATCTTGGCAAAAATGACGCAAAAGAGATTGTAGAATTGTTTTTTGAAGAAATTCGCACCACATTGGCACAAGGCGAAGAGATTAAAATTTCAGGTTTTGGCAATTTCCAACTGCGCGACAAACCGCAACGCCCAGGACGCAACCCTAAAACAGGCGAAGAAGTCGCCATTACCGCACGTCGCGTGGTAACGTTCCATGCAAGCCAAAAACTCAAGGGCATGGTAGAACATTATTATGAAAAACAACAAGCACGCTAACCCACAGACGATTCCAGCCAAGCGTTATTTTAGTCTGGAAGAAGCCTGCGATGTAATTGGCGTTCAACCCGAGCAACTGCTGGGATGGCAACGCCAATCTGGCGGCATTTTGGGCAAAGGCGGCCAAACTCTAACCCGATTGGATGTGTTGAAATTGCGCCAGTTGCAATATGGCATTAGCGATTATTTCGCGCGAGAAGCATTGGATAGTGAAGGCAATCCAGTGATTAGCGCCAACGAAATGCGCGACAGACTAACCGCCTTGCTGACACAAATAGACAAGACGCTTGCTAATTAAAGCAAACAAAATTATAATTCGCGACTTTCTTTGAGTCGGAGTGTGGCGCAGCCTGGTAGCGCACTTGCATGGGGTGCAAGGGGTCGAAGGTTCGAATCCTTTCACTCCGACCAATAGATTTAAGGACTTAACCATTTATCGGTTAAGTCCTTTTCCTTTTTGCGCCAAAATTGTATAAAACTTTGTATAAAAGATTTTTTTTACTTACCATCTGGCCATTATTAAATGGAAATGGAATACTTAACTTAATCTGTCAATTTCATCACGCAAATCCAAGCCATAAACCAAATTTGCAGGCTGCACTTCAAGCCATTTAGCCAACTTTACCACCTTATCATTGTGCGGAATCGCTTCACCACGCAACCATTTACCAGCAGCGTGCAAGGTAATCGGTTTACCAAAGTAGCGTAAATTAAATTCACGTTCCAAAATCGAAGCCTTTGGTGCATAGCCTTTTGCTTGCATTGTAACCTTTAATTGATCGGCGAACTGTAATTTTTGAGTCATTTTATCCATAACAGTTACTGAACCCCACCAATATAAATACCCACACCCAAGCAAGATAAACAGGATAAAACGGGACAATTCAAAACAAAGTGGGATTAAAAACTGCAACGCCATTTCACACAGTGAAACAAAAAAACAAAGCGGACAACATCGTCCGCTTTTCGCATTTTTGAGCAAATCACAATCCACGAGCCAACGACGCTTTCACAATATCCAGCAAACGCTTCTCGCCGCCAGACTGCAACACCCCTGAACCATCAATCGGTAAATAAGGACGAGCAGGAATGTGAACTTTACGCCCACGCCCTGCTTGCCCACCTATGTGATGAATTGCTGCATACGGTTTATTAGACCCAATCCGTGCAAAATCATTACCCGACTGCGTAGTCAAACTCGCGGCAAGCTGACCACTTAATTGTAGCGTTTTGCCACCGTCTTTTGCAGCTCGTTTGCTTTGCTGCCAACTTTGACCGCCCCAGCTTTCGCTTTCAAAATTGTCTTCGGACATGCTCAACAATTCCACCGCTATGCTAGACATCATCGGGCGGCGGTTTTCTACGTTTTGCAGCAACCGTGCCATGCCCCTGTCAAAATCGCTTGTGTCTAAACTGATTTGCAACATCTTACGCTCCCAATCCCAATAATTCAGCTACCCACGCCAGCTGTGCCAAAGTCAAAGCATTGCGGAATTTTTCCTGCAACATCATTTCTTTGACCGCCACACGAGCCAATTCGGGTGGTACGTTTTGCGCTTTGTTTATCGCCATTTGTGCGGTGCGTTGCAAAAACGTCTTGCCTTGATTGGCGTTAAATCCTGCATTAAACTGTCTGTCCACGCGAATGCCTGTGCGTTGGGCGTAACGCTGTTCACCTGTGGATTTGTTTTCGCCAATATCTACGGTAATGGTTTCCAGTTTTGGGCTGGGTAATACTTGGCTTTCGCCACGCTCACGCGATAAAGGACGAACATGACAACGGCAACGAAAATCCAACGGCGGATACAAACTCCCCCAAACAGCGTCATCAGCCGAATACACGCGACCGTGCAATTTTCTGTGTGTTTCGCGTGTGCGTTTGTCGTTGATGGCGACATATTGCCAATAGGGGTGCGTGTCTTTTGCGGCAACCATTTCCGCGTATCGAGCTGCCATGTAAGCGGATTGCAAATTGGTTAAATGAATCGTTTTCAGGCAGTATGGGCTGCCAAGTTGTACGTTTTGAATTTCGCCTGTGTCGAGGTTTGGACGTTCTTGTTTGCCCCACCAGCCTTTACTTTGTAATACAGGCGTGAGTTCGCGTTCAAAATCTTTGAATGTTTGCCCTTGTTCGGCTGCCTTAACCACCGCTTGATGAATGTCGTTCGCTACGTCCATGCCCGCCGTTTTCGCAACGGTAAACGCGGAAACGTGTGCGTCATCAAGCATCTCTTGCCAATCCCACGACACGTCCACGCGCTTTTGCTTTAAATAGGCAATCGCATTTTCAGGCTGCATTCCAAAAATGACTTTGATGTCTTCGGCGGTCATGATTTCACTCCGCTTGCACTTCCAAACGCCCCACTAAATCCGCCAAGAAAATCAGTCGTGCCAATTCATCTTGTAGGGCTTGGTCGTTCATGTTTGGATAATTTTCGGCTAATTGATGTAACACGATTTCGGGCGTTGCACCGTTTTGTAAATTCTGAACAAATGTATTTGTGAAATCAGCTTTACCGCCTACGGCATACCCTTTTATACCCAAATCAAAGATTTGGACAAAAGGGCAAGGCAGCTTGAAAGAAAGAGATAAAACATTAGTTCAGTAAACGCGATTTACAACGCCAATGTCTATATTGACGGCGTGAATTTATTGGGTCAGGCAAGAGAGTTCAAAATGCCTGAAATTGAAATCAAACAAGAAGACTTTGACGGCTTGGGCTTGGTGGGACAAATCAAGTTGCCAAGCGGCGTGGAAGCATTGGAGGGCGAAATCACTTGGAACAGCATTAACCCTGAATGGGCAAACAAAGCGTACAACCCATTCAAAGCCGCACAGTTGATGGTGCGCGGCAATTTGCAAACTTTTAACGCGCAAGGCTTAAAAACCGAAGTGCCTGTTGTGATTACAGTCAGCGCGATGTTCAGCAAAAATGCCCTTGGCACGTTTAAGCCGAAAGAGAAATCCGAGCATCCGACCACATTCCAATCAGCTGAATGCCGTGTCGTGATTGATGGGCGCGAATATCTGTATTACAACGCCTTTACCAATACTTATCGCGTAAACGGTTCGGACGCATTGAGCCAATTCCGCAAAAACATCGGCGCATAACTTTCGGTTAGCCTGCAACAACAAAACCAATCTTTCCCAACATCGGCAAAGATTGGTTTTTTAATGCGCGTTAAAAGTCAGCAAAGCAGCCTGCACTTAAACTGCCACTTTCATCAACCTCGTTTAGGAGAACCAAAATGTCTGTTAATCCAGCACAGCAAATCAAACAAGATTTAGGCGTACAAACCATCGTAACCCTGAAATACCCCGTTCGTCTTGCCACAGGCGAAACCCTGCAAAAAGTAACGGTGCGCCGTCCCAAAGTAGGCGATTTACGCGCTGTGATGCACATTGAAAATGAAGCCGAGCAAGGCTTGATGTTGGTATCGCGTGTAACGGGTTTAGTGCCAGAAGATTTAGACGAGTTGGATTTGAAAGATTTGGAGGCATTGCAAGCCACCTTTCGCACCGAAGAAGAAGCAGTTTAACGCACCCAGTCAGCAGCTATTTCACAAACAGCTATTGGCAGCGTGTGCCGATGTGGCGTGGTGGTTTGGGTGGAGCGTTCAAGAAATTTACGATTTGCCATTAGATGAATTTGCCGACTGGCTAGATGAAGTCAATCGGCAAATTAAGGCGAAGTATCAGAAATAGGATTAGGCGTTGCGCTCACGTTCGGCAGCAATTTCGTGCTGTAAAT
>NZ_FOJK01000024.1 GCF_900111845.1 Kingella kingae ATCC 23330
GTAAGGCGAGCGTTTAGAAAAACGTGTTGTTTTTCTAAAAGTATGTTTTATCACAAGAAAGTTTTTGATTTAGCTTTCTTTGATATTCACTTTGGCATTGTTTAGTTTTACAGCACACTTTTCAGGATACCACCTATGTCGCTTACGACCTTTGATTTTTTTACCTCCATCAAAACCTTTATCATGTGCGCTAGAAGCTGTTTTGACGCTTTGTGAATCAATAATGGCATAAGTTGGCATCGCTTGTTTTTGATGGATTAAACGTTTTTTTGAACCAATGCCAAAAGAATTCTATCCCATAAGCCTGATTGATTGGCTCTGCGATAGAAACTCCATACGGTTGAATAAGGTGGAAAATCATTGGGCAGCATACGCCATTGGCAACCTGTTTTGGTAATGTAAAAAAACGGCATTCACTAATTGACGTTTATCCCATTTGTAGTGGCGTAGCTGGTTAAAATGTGGCTCAATCGCTTGCCATTGGGCATCTGTTAAGTCTGTTGGGTAGAATTTTCTAGCCATAAAGATATTTTATCATTTTTGTGAATACAGGTTCTTAATTTGAATTTCCCTAGTTATCTAGGACAACCCCTAACCCAATCATAAATCAACAATAAAACCGCAGGAATTGCCATAAATATGAAGATGAGAAACATGGCTGATGTCAAAATTTCTTGAAGATTTTTATTGCTAATTGGGAAATAGAATTGCTGCAAAAACAAAAGAATAACAATCGCTCATATACCTAATGCGATGCAGGTTTGGTGAAGCGGTTTAGGGCGTGATTGAGTATTTTTTCCATTTTATTTGCAGGCTGCTTGAATTTTTAAAAACCAAACTATAACCAAAATAATGAAACCACAAAACCCCATTTTTCAAACCCTAAAAAAACATCGGTTCGCAAAACCGTAACCGTCTTTTTAAAACCTTTTCACTTGTTCCGGCTGAAAATCTGCTGTGGGCGACTTATCCGCTTTTTGGCAGCTTTGCGATTGACGCGATTGTTTCAGGCAGCCTGAAAGGGCGTTTGGTTATGCGGTGCTGATGTTGATTATTTACGGCGTGTCGGCTTCGCGCCGCCGTGTGGATACGCAGACGTTTACGCGCATTTACGCGGAAATTGCCGTGCCTGTGATTTTGAAACAGCGCGAACAAGGCAACAGTCATTCGGAAATCAATGCGCGTGTTACCTTGTCGCGTGAATTTGTTGATTTTTTTGAACATCATTTGCCGATTTTGATTACTTCGCTGTGTTCTATGATTGGGGCGATTGTGATGTTGTTGGAATTTTGGATTGGTTTGGCGATGAGTGTGCTGTTTGAGTCGGCGTTGTGGCTGCTGATGGTTAAGGGTTACGGCAGTTCGGGGCATTTGTACGCGATTACCACTTATTTGTAGATGTTTGCGATGAGTTTGGACGATAGCCCTTGCATTGGTGGAACAGTTTGCGAAGTTGCGAGATATTGGGCAGCGTGTGGCGGTGTAAATAATAAAGCAGCCTGCACTTTTTGTTGATTCAAAGTGCAGGCTGCTTTTTGATTTGTCTAATTAGTTTGGCGCACAGTTTTTGTAAATAATGCGATTATTCGGTGCGGTTACGGTGCCTAACGTTACTTGGTTATACGTTTCGCTGTCCACATAAGCTGTGTCAATCATATAAGTGCCCGCTTTACCAAACGTTGTGCCAGCAATATCAGACAAATTCAGATTGGTTGGCATGGTGCGTTTTCTGCCTTGCAACACGCTTTCGGCTTTGGTTGGCAAGCCTTCTTTGTTGAAGGTGTAGGTTACGTTGATGCTTTTGCCGCCTTGGCAAGAGTAGTTTACAGTTTTAGGGGTCATAAGGGTTGCGTGTGCTGCACCTGCTGCGGTGGTCAAAGCAATAACGGTTGCTGCGATGATTTTTTTCATTTTGGTATCTCCTAATAGACGGTTGAATTTATCGCATTGCACGATGTGTGCAACGTGGAAAGCATTAAATCACAAAAAAATCGACTTCTCAATTTTTTTTACTTGTTCTAATATTATGTAGCTTTGATGTGGGATTTAGTTAATCACGTTGACACAAAGTGCAGGCTGCTTTGCCCTTTTGTCCAAATCTTTGATTTGGGTATAAAAGGGTATGCCGTAGGCATGAATGCCTGCGACAAAGCAGCCTGCACTTTTATTTGATGATTGGATTACTTCTTACCACTCAAATCGATGCGATACACCGCAAAACCTGCTTCATCAACGCGCTCAAACGTGTAGGGGCGAACGGCTTTGGTGCGGATAAATTCACGCGCTGTGTCGCTGTTTGCCGTTTCAAAATACACATTCAAGTTTGGATTGGCAATTGGTGCAAACGTCCAGTTGTTGTCTGCGCTTGGGTTGATTGCGCCGTGTTGTTTGCTGTATTCGCTGATGTAGTTGGCTAATACTTGGCGGTTTTCATCGGGTGCGGCATAGATGATGTTTTTGTCACCCGTACCTGCAAAGCTGCCGCCAGTTGCGCGGTAGTTGTTGGTTGCCACGATAAATTCATCGGTTTCGCTCACAGGTTTGCCTTGGAAGCTCAATTTTTGAATGCGGTGGCTGCCTGCATTGGCGATTTTGCACGAACCGTCATAACGCGCAGGCTGGGTCAAATCAATTTCGTAGTTCACGCCGTCAATCACGTCAAAGTTATAAGTGCGGAAGCCGTCCCAATTTAACAAAGCTTGCGCTTTGCTGCTGTTTGGGTCAATGTGGTTGAACATACCTGCCGAGCATTCTAGCCATTCGCGCAATTCGTTGCCCGATACTTTTACGGCATACAACACGTTGGGATACAAATACAAATCGGCTGCATTGCGGAAGCTCAATTCGCCTTTGCGGACTTCGGTGTAGGCATTGGGGTCGTTTTTGCGTCCACCTGCTTTAAACGGTGCAACCGCGCTTAACACAGGCAAATGTTTGTATTTAGTATCGTTTTGGAATACTTTGCGTACATAATCCGTTTGCGCTTGGCTAACGATTTGCATGGTTGGGTCGTCTTGTACCAAAGTCAAAAAGCTGAACATATCTTCGGTGGCTTTGCCGATTGGTTTGCCGACAAATTCGCGTGTACCATCGTGATACGGCTTCATCAGTTGCACTAATTTTTCATCGTTTTCCACCAACGGTTTTTTTGCGTTGCTGTCATAAATGGCGCGTAATTCGGCACGGCTGTTCACGGTTTTCCATTTGCCAGACGAGTTGTCCAAAGTCAAATCCATCACGCCAATGTGGCTACCAAATTGCCCAGGCATGGTGGAAGCCACGCCGTGAATTGTGCCTTGTGCGATGTCAATATTGGGCAAGTTGGCGAAGTCTTTACCAGGGAATTGTGCGTGGGCATGACCAAACGCTACGGCATCTACGCCTGCGATTTTGCTCAATTCGTAAGTCGTGTTTTCTTGACCTTGTTGATAGGCTTGTTTGGTGTCGCCCAAACCGCTGTGGTTCAGCACGATGATGACATCTGCGCCTTTGCGTTTGATTTCAGGCACATAGTGTTTTGCGGTTTCCACGATGTCGTTTACGCGCACCTTGCCTTCCAAGTGGCGTTTGTCCCATTGCATGATTTGTGGCGTTACCAAGCCCAAAATGCCGACTTTTACGCTGTGGGTTTTGCCGCTGGTGTCTTTTAAACGCAAGGTTTTGATGATGTAGGGCGTGTATTGGTTTTTGCCTGTACGCGCGTTCACGATATTGGCGTTTACTACTGGCACTTGGCTGGTTGCCAAGGCTTTGTGTAAAAAGTCCAAACCAAAGTTAAATTCGTGGTTGCCCAAAGTGCTGGCGGTTACGCCCAAGTAATTCAACGCCACATAAGCAGGGTGTTTTTCGCCACGGCGCAAGCCTTTGGCTGCCATATAATCGCCAATCGGTGCGCCTTGAATTAAATCGCCATTGTCCACCACGATGCTGTTGGGGTTTTCGGCTTTGGCTGTGTGAATCAGCGTGGCGGTGCGGGTTAAGCCATATTTTGGGTCGGCTTTGTCTTTGTAGTAATCAAAGTCGGTTAAATTGGTGTGAATGTCGCTGATTTCGATGATGCGGAACTGGATTTGTTCGGCGTAAGCTGCATTGGCAAACAATGCGCCCAAAGCGAAAGTTAAGGCGGTTTTTTTCATAACAATAAACTCCGTTGCGTTAAGGAATAAAGCCTGTATCATACCGTTTTTTTCGTATTTTTACACTGAAAAGCAGCCTGCATTTTATTGTTCTAAATAACCGCGCCGTCATTCCTGCGTAGCATTTAGATAGCAGAAAATAAATTCTGATAACTGAATTGGTTAGATAGATTCCTGCCTGCGCGGGAATGACGGTCATTTAAATCAACAGGAAAACCCATGACCACCACCGTATCCTGCCCCACTTGCCAAACGCCTGTGCTGTGGCAACCCGAAAGCACCTATCGCCCCTTTTGCAGCCAGCGTTGCAAACTCATTGATTTAGGACAATGGGCAGACGAGCAACATGCTATTCCTGCATTACCTGAAACGCCCGAAGAATGGGACAAACTGTATCATGAATCAATCTGAATTTATTGTGTTACCCAGTCACGCTGGTGTGGACGAAGCAGGGCGCGGTTGTTTGGTTGGCAGCGTGTTTGCCGCCGCCGTGATGTTGCCTACCGATTACGCGCTACACGGTTTGACCGATTCCAAAAAGTTGAGCGAAAAAAAACGTGATGCGCTGGCTGTTGAAATCAAACAACAAGCGATTGCGTGGAGTGTGGCAGCGGCAAGTCCTGCCGAAATTGCTCAATACAATATTTTGCAGGCGACTTTGTTGGCAATGACACGCGCTATTGCAGGTTTGGCAAAGCAGCCTGCATTCGTGTGGATAGACGGCAACTGCGTCCCCAAAAATTTGACGATGCCAGCCCAAGCCGTTGTGCAAGGCGACAGCAAAATCGCGACGATTTCGGCTGCGTCCATTTTGGCAAAAACCGCGCGTGATGCGGAAATGTACGCACTGCACGAACGCTATCCGCAATACGGTTTTGCCCAGCACAAAGGTTATGGCACGGCAGCGCATTTGGCAGCATTGCAGCAGTTTGGCGCGTTGGCGGAACACAGGGCGGATTTTGCGCCTGTTAAAGCGGTGTTGGTGCAGGGTAGATTGTTTGATTGACACAGTCCCCTCCCCTTGTGGGGAATGGTTAAGGAGAGGGAAAATCGTTGCATTACAGCGACATAAATTACAGAAGCACCAAAATCCCTCTCCCCAACCCTCTCCCAAAGAAGAGAGGCAGATTTGCTATACCGAATGACCAAACCGAATCACACACCCGTCATCAACCCAAACACGACAACGCGATTCGCTTATCGCGCCATCGTGCCAAGTAATCAAATCGCCCCAATGCGGATGCCGCACCACCACGCGCCAAAGTGCAGGCTGCTTGTCGCACGACAAAACCGTGCAATCCACCCCATTTTCGTGATTCAACACAATCGCTTCGGGCGGCACATAAAAAGCAGCCTGCACATTCACACAACCGAGCAAATGCGCCGCCTGTTCAGATGCAGGTCGCGCAAATAGCTGTTCGGGCGTGTCGTGCTGCACAATTTGCCCGTGGTGCAAAATCGCCATGTGGTTCGCCATAAGCGCGGCTTCGGCAGGGTCGTGCGTAACCAGCACCGCAGGGATATTTTGCTGGCGGACTAAATCGCGCACCAAAGTTTGCAGTTGCCCGCGCAATGCTGTGTCCAAGCTGGAAAACGGCTCATCTAGCAGCAGCAATTTTGGCTGCCCAACCAACGCTCGCGCCAACGCCACACGCTGTTTTTCGCCGCCCGACAAAGCGTCTATGCCCCGTTCTGCCGAGCGTGCCAGCCCCACTTTATCCAGCCAAATCAACGCCTGTTCACGCGCAGCAGCAGTGCAAATACCACGCATACGCAAACCAAACGCCACGTTTTGCCACACATTCCAATGCGGTAACAGCGCGAAATCTTGAAACATCATGGCGATGTTGCGTTGCTGCGGCGATACATCGTTCAGGCGAATTTGATTGAGCCAAATGTCACCAGAATCGGGCTGCATTAAGCCTGCAACCATGTTCAATAAAGTGGATTTACCGCTGCCCGATGCGCCTAATACTGCCAACAAGCAGCCTGCATCCACTTGTAAATCGATGTTTTGGGCGACTGGTTTGCCTGCTAATTGTTTGTTTAGCTGTTGAATGTGCAGCATGGGTTGAATCCTTGTTATGGCGAAAAAGAGTGATTATAAGCGGTTGTGCAAAAAGCAGCCTGCAACTTTTGTCTAAATCTTGATTTGGGTACAAAAAGTGCAGGCTGCTTTTTTATCCACAAATTGTTATACAATACTATTTTTAACACACGTAAAGGAATAAGCAAATGAACAAAAAATCAGGCAAAAAAGTCGTGGTTGTTGGCACAGGCGCGGTGGGGATTAGCTACGCCTTTTCCCTAATCAACCAAGCCGCCTGCGATGAATTGGTGTTGATAGACTTAAACGAAAAGCGCGTCCAAGCCGAAGCACGCGATTTGCGCCACGGCATTTTGTATGCCCCATCGCCCACCAAAGTCAAAGAAGGCACATACAGCGATTGCGCCGATGCCGATTTGGTGTGCGTTTGCGCGGGCATGGCGCAAAAGATCGGCGAAACGCGCTTGCAGTTGGTGGACAACAATCTCAAAGTATTTCACAGCGTAGTCAAGCAAGTGATGGCAAGCGGATTTGACGGCATTTTCTTGGTGGCGACCAACCCTGTGGACGTGTTGTCGTATGCCACATGGCAATTCTCGGGCTTACCCAAAGAGCGCGTCATTGGCTCTGGTACAATTTTGGACACGGCGCGTTTGTGTAACTGTTTGAGCAAAGCGTTCAACGTGTCGCCATGCAGCGTAGACGCCCACATGATTGGCGAACACGGCGACAGCGTGATTGCCGCGTGGAGTACCGCCAGCATTGCAGGCGTACCGTTGCAGGCTGCTTTGGATAAATCGGGCGATGGCGCGGCAAAGATGGCGCAAATCCACGAAAACGTCCGCAGCGCAGCGTATTCCATCATCGAAGGCAAAGGCGCGACTTACTACGGCATCGCCATGGGCTTGGCGCGAATCACACAAGCGATTTTGCGTAATCAAGACGTGGTACTAACCGTGTCCACGCTGTTGCAAGGCGAATACGGTCAAGACGATGTGTATATTGGCGTGCCAGCCGTGATTAACGGTTCGGGTGCGGTGCAAATCATCGAAAAACCGCTCAATGCCGACGAAATCGCGCGTTTTGCTCAATCGGCGAATTTATTGCGCTCGTATCAAGAAAAAGTACACGCGTTTGAAGTTTAAATCACACAAATAAAAGTGCAGGCTGCTTTGGTATTTCAAAAGCAGCCTGCACTTTTATTATATCAATTGAAATCGCTTATTTTTTAACGCTACACGCAGTTTCAACTTGATTGCCTTGTGGGTCAGTGAATACAAACGCAGCATCGCGACCGTTGTGGTGGAATTCAGTTGGTTTACCATAGAAACCGTTGTTGCTAGCGTAGCGCACGCCAGAACCGCTCACAGCACGTTGCAAGGTTACACTATCACCAATCGTGTCCACCGATACGCGCACTTGGTCATCGCCGTGTTGCGCGGTAATCGTCATACCATTTTTGCACTCAAAAGTCATAGCATGGCTGTCCGCAGCGTGAGCATGAACATGAGCATGGCTGTGAGCATAACCATGTTGATGCGCGGTACTTGATGTGCTGCTTGATGTTGTGTTGCTGGCACAAGCCACCATTGCCAAAACGCTAGACAACAAAATAATCTGTTTGATTTTCATAATAAAACTCCGTGTAGATGAGAGAAAAATACCGCCCACACACCGTGCAGGCTGCTTGAAAACGGTTATCATAAGACGGATGTTGCAGCGTGTAATCCCCCTTAACTTGAATTTACTTGTTGCCCGATTGCTGTTTCACGCTTTCCATAAGCCATAAATCCTTATAGAATGAAGCGAATTTAATCCAAAACAGCCTGCACAATAAACCCGAATGTGCAGGCTGCCTTAACCTTTTTTACGACTATTCAAGAGCAAAACCATGACCGATTACAGCAAAACCGTAAACCTACACGAATCGCCATTCCCCATGCGCGGCAATCTCGCCAAACGCGAACCTGCTTGGGTGAAACAATGGCAAGACGAAAAACGCTACCAAAAATTACGACAAATCGCCGCAGGTCGCCCAAAATTTATTCTGCATGACGGCCCTCCGTATGCCAATGGCGACATTCACATCGGACACGCCGTCAATAAAATTTTGAAAGACATCATTATCCGCAGCAAAACATTGGCTGGCTTTGACGCACCGTATGTCCCTGGTTGGGACTGCCACGGCTTGCCGATTGAAGTGATGGTAGAAAAATTGCATGGCAAAGATATGCCACACAGCAAATTCCGCGAATTATGCCGCGAATATGCTGGCGAACAAATTTTGCGTCAGAAAAAAGATTTCGTGCGTTTGGGCGTGATTGGCGATTGGGAAAATCCTTATTTGACAATGGATTACAAAACTGAAGCCGACACGGTTCGCACGATTGGCGAAATTTATAAAGCGGGCTATTTATACAAAGGCGCGAAACCTGTGCAATTCTGTTTGGATTGCGGTTCGTCTTTGGCGGAAGCGGAAGTGGAATACAAGGACAAAGTTTCCCACGCTATTGATGTGAAATATTTGTTTAACGATAACGCGGCGTTGGCGGCGGCTTTCAGGCTGCCTGAATTGTCGGGCGAAGCGTTTGCCGTGATTTGGACAACCACGCCTTGGACGTTACCAGCCAGCCAAGCGATTTCGGCAGGTGCGGACATTGTTTACCAACTGATTGACACGCCAAAAGGCAAACTGGTTTTAGCGAAAGATTTGGCGGAAGACGCGCTTAAACGCTATGAATTTGCAGGCTGCTCTGTGTTGGCGGAAACGACTGGCGCGGCGTTGGAAAATTTGAAATTGACGCACCCATTTTTAGACCGCGAAATTTTGATGTTGAACGGTTCGCACGTTACCACAGACGCAGGTACAGGTTTGGTTCACACCGCACCAGCGCACGGTTTGGAAGACTATTTCGTTTGCAATCAATACGGTATTGAATTGTATAACCCTGTGAATGCACAAGGTCGCTACATCAGCGAAGTGCCGCGTTTGGCTGGCATGACGGTTTGGGAAGCGAATCAGCCTGTGATTGACTGGCTGTCTGAAAATGACCGTTTGTTGAAACACGGCAAAATTGAACACAGCTACGCGCATTGTTGGCGACACAAAACGCCGTTGATTTACCGCGCTACGGGTCAATGGTTTATCGGTATGGACAAGGCTGGCGTGTCGGGCAAAACGCTGCGTAATAATGCGTTGAAAGCGGTGGACGATACGGAATTTTTCCCTGTGTGGGGTCGTGCGCGTTTGCAAGCGATGATTGAAGGTCGCCCTGATTGGGTGGTGTCGCGTCAACGCTTTTGGGGTACGCCGATGACGTTCTTTGTTCACAAAGAAACAGGCGAATTGCACCCGAATTCTGCGGATTTGTTGGAACAAGTCGCGCAAAAAATTGAGCAAAAAGGCATCAATGCGTGGTTTGAATTGGATAAATCAGAATTGTTGTCGCCCGAAGATTGCGAGCAATACGATAAATTGAGCGATACAATGGACGTGTGGTTTGATTCAGGCAGTACGCATTTTTCTGTGTTGAAACAACGCCCTGAATTGGCATGGCCTGCGGATTTGTATTTGGAAGGCAGCGACCAACATCGTGGTTGGTTTCAATCGTCAATGCTGACGGGTTGTGCGACTTTGGGTCGTGCGCCGTATAAGCAATTATTAACGCACGGTTTTGTGGTAGACCAAAACGGTCGCAAAATGTCTAAATCAATCGGTAACGTGGTTGCACCGCAAGAAGTGTATAACGAATTTGGCGCAGATATTTTGCGCTTATGGACGGCGGCGACTGATTATTCTGGTGAATTGGCGATTTCCAAAGAAATTTTGAAACGTGTTACGGAAAGTTATCGCCGTATTCGCAATACGTTGAGTTTCTTGTTTGCGAATTTGAAGGATTTTAATCCGATTGAAGACGCGATTCCGCAAGCGGATATGGTTGAAATTGACCGTTATGCGTTGGTGTTGGCGCGTCAGTTGCAAGAAAAAATTGCTGGCGAATATTATCCGCGTTATGCGTTCCATTTTGCGGTGCAAGATTTGGTGCAATTCTGCTCGGAAGACTTGGGCGCGTTCTATTTGGATATTCTGAAAGACCGCTTATACACCACGAAAGCGGATAGCCACGCTCGTCGCTCGGCGCAAACGGCGTTGTATCACATCACGCGCAGTCTGGTGTTGTTGATGTCGCCGATTTTGTGTTTCACGGCGGAAGAAGCGTGGGACATCATTGGCGGCGGCGAAACGGATAGCGTGTTGTATCACACATTGCACGATTTCCCGACCATGCCTAGCGCGAGTGAAGAAGCATTGGTGGCGAAATGGGCGGCAATCCGTGAAGCGCGTTCGGCTGTGAGTGCGGCGATTGAGCCTTTGCGTGTGGATAAATCGGTGGGTTCTTCGTTGCAAGCGGAAGTGAAATTGACTGCGCCTGACGCGATTTATGAAGCGTTGGCGGCGCTGGGCGATGAATTGCGTTTCGTGATGCTGGTGTCCAAAATTGAGTTGGCGCAAGGCGATGAATTGTCGGCAAGCGTTGCACCGTCTGCACAGCAAAAATGTGAGCGTTGCTGGCATTATGTTGAAAGTGTTGGCACGGTAGTGGCGCACCCGACTTTGTGTGCGCGTTGTGTGGAGAATATTGAGGGTGAGGGCGAAAGTCGCGTTCATGCTTGATTGATTTGCGATAAATAAAAGCAGCCTGCACTTTTTGTTGATTCCAAATGCAGGCTGCTTTGTTATTTGTGCGACTTCGTTTAGCTGTTATCCACATCATCAGGCAAAAAACCGCCGCTTTGATGCGCCCACAATTTGGCATACAAACCGCCTTTTTCTAGCAGTTGCGCGTGCGAGCCTTCTTCTACAATGCGACCTTTGTCCAGCACAATCAATCTGTCCATCGCAGCAATGGTGGACAAGCGGTGGGCAATCGCAATCACGGTTTTGCCGTCCATCATTTTGTCTAGGCTTTCTTGGATTGCCACTTCCACTTCGCTGTCCAACGCACTGGTGGCTTCGTCCAACAGCAAAATCGGCGCATCTTTGAGCATCACTCGCGCAATCGCAATGCGTTGGCGTTGTCCGCCCGACAATTTCACGCCACGCTCACCCACATGAGCGTCATAGCCCGTGCGCCCTTTTGCGTCCGATAAATGCGGAATAAATTCTGCCGCTTCGGCTTTCAAAGCAGCCTGCATCATTTCTTCATCGCTGGCGTTGGGGCGACCATACACAATATTGTCTCGCACCGACCTGTGCAGCAAACTGGTGTCTTGCGTTACCAAACCAATTTGGGCGCGTAGGCTTTCTTGTGTGATTTGCGTGATGTCTTGCCCGTCAATGGTCACTTTACCGCTTTGTGCTTCGTAAAATCGCAATAACAAATTGACCAGCGTGGACTTGCCTGCGCCACTTCGTCCAATCAAACCGACTTTTTCGCCTGCTTTAATGTGCAAATTGAAGCCGTTGAGCAGCGGTTTGCCGCTTTCGTATGAAAAGTCTAAATGTTCAAAGCGAATGTCGCCCTGTTCTACTTTTAACGGCAGCGCGTTGGGTTTATCCACAATCGTGCGTGGTTTGGATAGCGTGTTCATGCCATCGGCAATCGTGCCAATGTTTTCAAACAGTCGCGCCGATTCCCACATAATGTGTTGCGATAATCCGTTGATTCGCAATGCCATTGCTGTTGCGGTAGCAACTGCGCCCACGCCCACTTGTCCGTTATGCCACAACAGCACGCCCAATACGGCAGACGACAAGGTCAGCACCACATTCAGCGTGGAGCAGCAAGTGTCCAACGTGGTCGCCAAACGCATTTGGTCATGTACCGTTACCATAAATTCCTGCATGGATTGTTTGGCATACTTGGCTTCACGCGCGCCGTGCGAAAACAGTTTGACGGTGGCGATGTTGGAATAAGCATCGGTAATGCGCCCTGTCATCAGGCTACGCGCATCGGCTTGGCGTTGTGCGGTTTTTGCCAGCTTGGGGATTAAAATCGCCAAAGTGGTAATAAATAAGGCAATCCACAACACAAACGGCAGCAGCAGCCAGCTATCCAAGCTCGCCAAAATCACGCCCGATGTGATGAAATACACCAGCACATAAATCACAATATCCGCCATGCTCATCACGGCATCGCGCACGGCAAGGGCGGTTTGCATGACTTTTGCCGACACGCGCCCTGCAAATTCATCTTGATAAAAGCCGAGCGATTGGTTGAGCATTAGGCGATGAAAATTCCAGCGCAATCGCATGGGGAACACGCCTTGCAGCGTTTGCAGTCGCAAATTTGAGCCGATAAAATGCCAAAACACCGAAAACAACATCAGCGCGAACATACCCAGCAGCGACCAACCTTTTTCAGCAAGCAGCGTTTGTGGCGTGTATGTGCCGAGCCAGTCCACCAGTTTGCCCATAAATTGAAACAGCAGCGCGTCCATGACCCCTGTGCCTGCATTTACAGCGGCGAGCGCGAAAATCCAACGGCGCGTGCCATGGCTGCTTGCCCACATAAAGCGCAAAATGCCTTTGGGCGGCGTGCTGGGCGTGTCATCGGGATAGGGTTCTATGCGGCTTTCAAACCATTGGAATATGGGGTGTAGGAATTTCATTTTGATTTATCTATATAAAAAGTAAGCGAAAAAGTGCAGGCTGCTTTTTTATATAACAAAGCAGCCTGCAAATAAAATAGCCTAAATTGTACGCGAAAAACAAGCAGCCTGCACTTTGCATCAATCAAAGTGCAGGCTGCTTTTATAGTGAATTAAAATTGCAATGATACTGCGTTGCCAACGTCCTTATGTACTACTCATACACGGCGGACGTTGTCGCCTTGTCTCACTTTTATTTTAATCCACTACATTTAGAACGAATATTCCGCTTTCAACCAGAATGTGCGTGGCATGCCCAATACGGCAAAGCTACGGTCTTGCTGACCGCGTTGTACTTGCCAGTAGTTTTTATTGAACACGTTTTCCACGCCCAAACGAACCGTTAAATTTTGGGTTTCGTTAATGCGATGTTGGTATTTCGCACCCAAATCCACTACGGTGTAAGACGGGAACATAAAGTCTTTATTTACGGCTTGACGCGATTTGCCATAATGCTGCAAACCAGCGTTCAAAGTTAAGCCCTGCAAGAATGGCGTATCCCATTCCACACCAGCTTTGGCGATGAAGCGTGGGCTGGATACTTGGTCGCCATTGAGCAATACATTGCCAAAAGCAGCAGGCGAATCAATCAACTGATGACGAATAAACGACAATCCCAAATAAGGGCGTAAGGTTTTATTCATCAAATTGGCATAAGCGTTTAATTCCAAGCCACGAACACGCTCGTAGCCTTGATGCTCGCCAGTATTGCGCCAGAATGTTTGGCGGCGCATCTGATAAATATTGGCAGAAGTAACAATATTGCCCCAGTTTTTACGTACGCCCAATTCTACTTGACGGCTAACACGCGGTTTGGTTACTGCGCCTGTATCATCGTCCATTGAGCCTGGTTCTAAATCTTCCAAATAGTTACCATACACCACCAAATCTTGTGTTGGCGACCACGCAGCCATGAACATTGGGCTAAAACGGCTTTCGTTCATGTGATTGGTGCGCTGATATACGCCTCGGTTATTGTGAACATGAACTTTTTGTTTAATCCATTGATAACGTCCACCCAAAGTGATGCGAAGTTTGTCGTCCATAAAGCCCAAAGTATCCGAAATCGCCAAACTTGGCGCACTCAGCTCTTCGTTAGTACTTTGAATGGTTGGACGTGGCAACGGTGGGGTTACGCTTGAAAACACTGGGTTATACAAATTGGTGTTTACTCGGTATGCTGCTGCAACACGCCCACCTGTATCAAAATCGCGTTTGCGTTGAACCATATCAAATGCGGCATTCCAGTTGTGGCTAATCTCGCCAGTTTGGAAGTAACCACGCGCTTTTAAGTTGTAGCTGTGTGTGGTTACGCGCTGGTCACGAATTTGTGAACCTTGTGATGTGTATCCTGTGCCTGCGTTATTGGCTGTGGCATTCCAGTAATTACCTTGTGTATCGCGAATCGCCAATGCACCAAAATTACCCGAATACAGCGAATCCAAATAACCCACGCCACCCGAAATCGCTACCCAATCGCTAGGCTGCCAGTTAAACGTAAACATCGCCGATTTGTCTTCGGCAGATTGCGCTTGCCACGCAGGTACTAAACCTGTTTTGCCGTCTGGTGCTTCGGGGATTTGGAAATTCAAAACCTGAATATCTTGCACACGCGCACGACCGCCTGTTGTTGCACGTTTAGAATACGCTGCATCAACCGCCGCTTGGAACGTTTCGCCACGATAATCTACGTTAATGGCCGCTTCTTTGGTGGTTTCGGAATACTCTTTGCGTGGGGTATCGCCATCGCGGTATTTGCCGTTGAAGCGTATGCCCCATTCTTTGTTCGCGCCAAAGCGTTGTCCAATGTCAATAGACGGCTGCCAGCGCGTTTTGCCAAACCAAGACAAGCCAATGGTACGATTGCCTTCGTCCGATGCTTTTTTGGTTTCTACGTTCACAGACGAACCAACCGCACCTTCTGGGTCCATGCCCACGGTTGCACTAGATGCGCCTTTAATCAACTGCGCTGCGCCTACATTGCTGGTAGGCGATGAGTAAGCCGAATACATACCAGCCAAACCGTTCACACTAAATTGGCGGCTGTCTAACTGCAAACCGCGTACATACAAGCCTTGAATAGAATTGGTTTCGCCGCCAAATGCCATCACAGACGCATCGGTTTGGGCAATGGCGTCCACCATATTGCGCGGATTTTTGTCGGCAAAGGCTTTTTCATCGTAATTGACTACGGTAATCGGCGTGGTAAAGGCAACTTGACGACCGAGCAAGCCCAAATTCACGCGGTCGCGCTGATAGCTGTTGGTTGCCTCGGAAATAGCGCGAGCAGCTTTGGAACGCACGGTTACGGTTTGCAATTCGCTGCCGTTATCGCCGATAGCAGGGGTTTCTGCCATGCCAAACGGTGCAGCAGATAATGCCAAAATAGCGAGAGTGATGCGATTTAATTTCATTTTGATTCTGATTAGAGGTTAAAAAGAAGCGCAGATTATAAGTTTTTGTTATGTAAACGACAATAATTATTATCTATGGTTAATCTTTATATTGTTTATTTAACATTATTGATTTTGAAGCTTGACACCATTTTATAGTGAATTAAATTTAGATTAGTACAGCGTTGCCAACTCCCTTATGTACTAGCTGTACACGGCGGTCGTTGTCGCCTTGTCCTAATCTAAATTGGTGGTGTCCTGAAAAGTGTGCTGTAAAAAAATAAGCAATAAAAAAGCAGCGAAAACAGAGTATATTTGAGTGTGTGAAAACAGAAATAACTCTAACTTGTCCTCGCTGCCAAGGACAAAATATAAAGAAAAATGGCTACTCTGGCAATCGTAAACAAAAATATTTTTGCAAAGATTTTTGTCGTAATTTTATTGGCGACCATAACCTTACCTATAAGGGTTGTCATTCCAAAGCTGATGAACAGGTTTGGAGAATGACCGTTAGAGGTTGTGGTATTCGCGATATTGCAGCAATTACGGGTTACAGCAAAGACAAAGTTCAGGCTGCTTTAAAACGCCATGAGTTTGAGCCATTTCCTAAACAAAAACATTACTCTACACTTGAAATAGACGAGTTTTGGACATTTGTCGGTAACAAGTCTAATAAAGTGTGGCTAGTCTATGCCTATCACAGAGAAAGTGGCGAAATTGTCGCTTACGTTTGGGGTAAGCGCGATTTAGCAACAGCGCGAGCACTCAAATGGCGTTTGAAAGAGTTGCGTGTAACCTATGACAGAATGGCGACTGACGACTGGGCTGCATTTTTAAATGTCTTTTCAAATGAAGAATGGCATCTAGTTGGTAAGCAACACATAGTTGGCATTGAGGGTAATAACTGTCGTTTACGGCACAAAGTAAGGCGAGCGTTTAGAAAAACGTGTTGTTTTTCTAAAAGTATGTTTTATCACAAGAAAGTTTTTGATTTAGCTTTCTTTGATATTCACTTTGGCATTGTTTAGTTTTGCAGCACACTTTTCAGGACACCACCTCTAAATTTAATCCACTATAATGCAAAAAGCAGCCTGCACTTTTATTAACTCAAATGCAGGCTGCTTTTATCATCACAAGTCCATTTTCTTGATTATAATAAGCCTATCTAAATGCAAGCTGCTTTTTAATAGGATATTTATGCGACATTCCCATTCATCTACTTTGCTGAGTTTAATTCAACAAAGCGTAGACCAAAACAACGCGTTTGGCTTACTAAAAGGACTGGTTACATGGCTGCGAAAAGGCAAAGCCAAACGCGCGCCTGAACGTTTGAATAATTTATTGATTTTATTGCAAAATAACCCAGAACTATGCACACAAGTCGCCAATTTGCTGTGCCATTGGCTATATGGTTTGCGCTTGTACCCACTCTTAATTAGCGCAGGCATTTTTGCACGAGAAGGCTTTGCGCGCGAACTCATTGACCGCGTTTACGAAAAATTCAATCCATCATACAAAGACGAAGGCGATTTACGCGATGTATTCGCTCAATTATTCAACCGCGAAAGTGACCGCCTGTGGATAAATGCGATTGACAACAAAACTTGGCTGAAACTGTTTGCACTCTTGCGCCACCACACAGGCGAACACGAGCGCGAAACCGCACAAAGTCACTTGCGCCGTGAAGGCTTTCACGCCATTGAAATGCTATCAATTTGGGTTGCCGCCGAAGCATTAGAACCCGATTTAGTACGCCTTGACCCACAATTATTGAACCGAGATTCACCATTTGTCGCACTAAAACGCGAAATTGCCGCTTGGCTAACCGCTAAAATCAATCAAACCGAATTTGATGATAGCCATTTATATGTCATGCTGTCTCAATGTCATAAGCAAGTGGAAACCTTGCGCAAAAAAGGTACAGTGGCTGGTGCAGGCTCATCGTTGGGTGTGGCGCATTTGCTAGAACGATTGCATCAAACACTCAATCGCATTGCTTTGTTATTAGACGTTTTTTCGCCCCAAAATATTCCAGCACGCACCTTGTTAGAACTCACTCAGGTATTGGCGATTGCAACGGCTGAACAACACAGCGTTCGCCGTTTGTGGAAAAGCAGCGTCAAAATGTTATCGCGCAGCATCACGCAAAACACAGGCGACCATGGCGAACACTACATCACGCGCAGCAAAAAAGAATATTGGAGTATGCTGTATTCGGCGGCTGGCGGTGGTGTTTTAATCGCGCTCATGTCGTGGTTTAAAATTTATTTGGGTAAAGAAATCGACAACCAATTTGTGTATAGCGTTGCCTCTGGTTTGAACTATGGCTTGGGCTTTATGCTAATTTTTATGCTGGGCTTTACTGTGGCAACCAAGCAGCCTGCAATGACCGCATCACGTTTTGCTGCGGCGGTAGAACGCACCGAAAAAGGGCAGGTTAATAATATGAAACTAGCTCAATTATTGGTTGATGTATTGCGTTCGCAAATTGCCGCGGTAACAGGCAACGTAGTGGTGGCAATTACCGTCGCCATACTGGTTGGACTGTTTTATCGCCTGTATTACCCCTATCCCTTGTTAAACAAAGCCGAAGTTTTGTATCAGCTGAACGCGATTAATCCATTCAAAGCAACGCTATGGTATGCTGCCATTGCTGGCGTATGGTTATTTTGTTCGGGCATTATTTCGGGCTTTTTTGACAACCGTTGCGATTATTTAAATCTACGCATGAGATTGCGTCATCATCCTGTTTTAAAATGGATTTTACCAACCAAATGGCGTGGGAAAGTGGCAGATTATTTTCATTCCAACTATGGCTCGTTAATGGGTAACTTGTGCTTTGGTATGCTATTGGGTATGACAGGCTTTGTGGGACACGCACTGGGCTTGCCGTTAGACATTCGCCACGTTGCCTTTTCGTCTGCCAACTTGGGTTATGCCACCATATCGGGTGGAGTAGGCTTTTTAACTTTTATTCAAGGTGTTATCTTTGTTTTGATGATTGGTTCGGTTAATTTATGGGTTAGCTTTTCGATTACACTTTGGGTGGCATTGCGTTCACGCGAAACCAAAATTGATAGCTGGTGGAGCATTATGCGCTGTGTAAAACAAATCGCCAAAGAACGACCATTGAGCTTATTTTTTCCTACGCAACTGCCAGAACCTGTTCAGGCTGCCAAGAAAAATCAAGCATAGTGAAATGAAATTGCAACGGTACTATGTTGCCAACGCCCTTATGTACTACTTGCACACGGCAGGCATTGTCGCCTTGTACTGTTTTTATTTCATTTCACTATATAAATTTGCATTCATAATTTTGTGCTAATTTTTCTGTGTTTTAATACGCTCATTGAAATTCAACCTACCACACACACTTTTTAAGAAAGGTAATCACACATGAAAAAATTATTTTTAGCAGCAATTTTGACAGCAACCGCAAGCAGCGCATTCGCCAACGACCGCATTGAAAACCAAATTTACAGTGATTCAAACTTCCCACAAAAGAAAGCCCAAGCGCGTCAAATTTTGGAAAGCAAAGGCTACCAAGTGGGCGAAATTGACGCCGACGACCATTGGAGCAAACCTGTTTTAGAAATTGAAGCGTACAAAAATAATCGCAAATACGATATTTTGATGTCGTATCCTAATTTAAAAATCATCAAAGAATCAATTGATTATTGATTAAAAAAGCCGTACAAATCATCAAAATTTGCACGGCTTTTTATTTTTTCAGACAGCCTGTTTCCGATAATGCGCCAACACGATTTCAACCAATTCATCATCAACAAAAAAATACGCTGGTGGAACATCAAGAATTTGAGCAATCCACACCAATGTATTTAAATCAGGTTGATGATTACCTTTTTCATAACGATTGATGCGCGTACTCGCCACAAATTCATCTAAACCAATCGCCAAACCCAATTTTTCTTGTGTCATCTTTTTCGCTTTCCGCGCTTCTTTAAATCGTTTCGTAAAAATTTGCTGTAAATTCATCATTCTTATTCCATAAAAATATTTTTGAAAACATTAACGCTGCAACTATCTATAGTGAATTAAATTTAGATTAGTACAGCGTTGCCAACTCCCTTATGTATAGTTAATTAAAATAAAAATAGGACAGTAACACATCTGTGAAATTATCATAACTAGGCAAAATTGAACGCATATATTTCTTAATATTTGCCCATGTTTTTTCTATTGGATTTAATTCAGGCGAATAAGGTGCAAGCGGTAGAACTTTATGCCCCAAATGATGCACCATTTCTTGCAGAATACTCATTCTGTGAAATCTAGCATTATCTAAAATAGTCAATGACTTTTCAGGCATAGTGAATTAAGAACCTGCATTCACAAAAATGATAAAATATCTTTATGACTAGAAAATCCTACCCAACAGACTTAACAGATGCCCAATGGCAAGCGATTGAGCCATATTTTAACCAGCTACGCCACTACAAATGGGATAAACGTCA
>NZ_FOJK01000006.1 GCF_900111845.1 Kingella kingae ATCC 23330
CTATACGCTACTCACCACAAACCGTCAAATAATTTCTAGCACTTTTTTACAACTTTTTTGCAATTCTCTGTTTTTCCACAACTTTTATTTTTCAACTTCTTGGAAATTGGAATTCGGTAAACTCAACACAGCACAGGTAGAGCGACTCAACGCTATGCTCTCTCTTAATCATGTAAATGAAAATAACAATGTGCAAGCTGCTTTTCTACACGAAGCAGCCTGCACTTTTTATTGCGCTACGATTTACGATAAGGTGCGGTAACGCAGGAATTTAACGGTGAGCAAAATGCCGATGAATACGGCTGGCACGGTCAATGCTAATGCTACGGTCGAGAAATTCCAGCCTGCGTTCAGCATCCATGCGCCTGCAAATGCGGAGATAATCGCGCCTGTGCGTCCGATACCGTGCATCCAGCTGTTGCCTGTGGCGCGTGCTGGCAATGGGAAGAAGTTGCTCGACAAGGCGTTCATGGCTGTACCACCGCCGTTGAAGCCTGCACCAATGACGAATGCTACGATACACATGAGCAGGTATTCGCCACCGATGTTGCTCATCACAACCAACATGATTGCACCCAAGACGTAGGCTGATGTAATGACGCGATGTGGTTCAAATTTGTCCATGAACCAGCCGAGCATGACTGAACCAAGTGGGCCGCCCAATTGGAACATGGCGGAAATAATCGCGGCTTGTGATGTAGTCATGCCTGATTCTTTAATCATGGTTGGCATCCAGCTGCCGAGCAAGTACACCAAGAATAAGTGCAGGAAGTAACTACTCCACAATAGGATACTGCCCAAGCGATAGTGGCTGTTCAATGCGATTTGAATGGGGCTTTCTTTGACATCGGTGCTGGTATTAGGTGGCGTTGGTACGGTGAATGTGGTTCGGCAGTGGTTACACCTGGTGCGCAACGTTCTACGATTTTGCGGATTTCTTCGCGTTGCCCGCCTTTTAATACCAAGAAAGTGAGCGATTCTGGCAGGTAAAGAACATCACAACGGCGGTGATAATTGGCAATACGCCACCCAATACGAATACGCTTGCCCAACCAAAATGGGGCACCATCCACGCTGCCAAAAAGCCGCCGCCTGCTGCGCCTACGGTAAAGCCTGCGAATACAATCGTTACCAATAAAGATGCGCGTTTAACGGGCGAGTATTCTTTGACCAAAGTGGCAACCATCGGCATGATACCGCCCATGGCAAAGCCTGCAATAAAGCGATAAACGATGAATTCTGTTTTACTGGACGCGGTGGCAACCAACAAAGTAAACAAACCAAAAATGAATACGCTGGCAGTCAGCACTTTGCGGCGACCGAATTTATCGCCCAACGGCCCTGCGGTGAGTGCGCCAAAGGTCAAGCCAAACAAGGCTGCCGACAACACGGTAGCTAAATCGCTGTTTGTCCAGTTCCATGCTTCTTTGAGGGCTGGGCCTACGAAGCCCATAATCACTACGTCAAAACCGTCCATCACCACAATCAAAAAGCTGATGAATACGATAAATTTTTGATACGCGCTCACATCTCGGCTGTCTAGCAGCTCGCGTACATCGATATTGTTTCCCGACATACTGCAACTCCTAATTTAAGGTTGCAGGCTGCTTTGATAAAACCACAAAAGCAGCCTGCACTTTATTTTGTTTGATGAAGATTGAATGAAAGATTAGTAACGAATATCTGCCAATTCACGCAAGCGTTGCGCGGTGGTGGTTGGCAAATTGAAGTATTCCAATTGAAGTATTCCAAATACACAGGAATTTGTTCAAACAGTATATCTACGCCCACTTGAATGGTGCAGCCTTTTGCCTGACAGGCTTGTAAAAAGGCGGTTGGCTCGGATTTGAGTACCACATCGCCCACAAAAGTTTGGCTGGATACTTTGTCCAAATCCACAGGCATTGGGTCGCCCTCTTTCATGCCCATTGGCGTGGCGTTTACCAACAAATCAAAGCCTGTTGGGTCGTTGCTGGCGTATTCCAGTTGCAAGTTTGGATAATGTTCTTGCAAACGTGCGCCCAATTTGCGCGATGATTCTTCGTTTACATCAAACAACGCCAAACGCGCTATACCAGCCGCTGCCAAGCTCGCTGCGATTGCCGAACCTACGCCGCCATTACCGACTACCATTGCCGACTTGCCTTTTGGCTCAAAGCCTTTGTTTTTGATGCCGCGTACAAAGCCTTCGCCGTCAAACAAATCGCCTTCCAATTTGCCGTCTTTACCCAAACGAACGGCATTGACTGCACCTGCGATTTGTGCGGTTTTGGTAATGCGATCCACGCCCAGCATTTGCGCGGTGGTTACTTTGTGTGGCATGGTAACCAACGCGCCGATGATGTTGCTCAACTTGAACACGGCTGGCAAAAATTCGGCGTAGTCTTCCGCTTTTGAACCCATTGGCACAACCAACGCATTGATGCCTGCATCGGCAAAATACGGGTTGTAAATCATGGGCGATGTGAAGGTGTGTGTAGGATAACCAATGTGGGCAATGATTTCGGTGCGTCCATTGATAAGCATAATTGAGTCTCCTGATGTGTTTAGATATATAAAGCAGCCTGCACGCCCATTATTCATTACTACCAATGTGCAGGCTGCTTTTTATAGTGAAGTGAAATTTCAATAGTACTGCGTTGCCAACGTCCTTATGTGCTATTCCTATTCGCACACGGCGGACGTTGTCGCCTTGTCCTATTTTTATTTCACTTCACTATGTGTTTACTGCTATTTTTTCTTGCGTGCGACAAATTGTAATGCCGCTTCGTAGCCAAATGTTCCCAAGCCCACAATCACGCCTGTTGCCTTGTCCGACAAATAAGAATGATGGCGGAATGCTTCTCGCGCATGAACATTGGAAATATGCACTTCTACAAACGGAATATCGACACCGCCCAATGCATCGCGGATTGCCACGCTGGTATGCGTGTACGCGCCTGCGTTGATGATAATCCAATCTACTTTGCCGCGTGATTCGTGGATTTTGTCCACAATCGCACCTTCATGGTTGTGCTGAAAACATTGCACCGACAAGCCCAATTCGCCTGCCAATTTGCCCAATTTATTTTCTACATCGGCAAGGGTTTCTGCGCCATAAATATGCGGCTCGCGCAAACCCAGTAAATTGAGATTAGGGCCGTTGATGACCAAAACATTCATTTGATTTCCTTTCGTTGAACTATACAGGCAGCCTGCACGTCGATTTTACACGATTTAACGAAACTGAACATAGTTCGAAATCATCACTTCGCCGCGCATAATCAATCGCGCCGTTCGCAACAAAGCCGAGCTAGTAACCATGCCTTGCGAATCCAATGTGAGTACCACGCTAAATTCGCCGCTTGGGTGTTCTACCGAAATGGTGCTTTTCGCGTCAAAAGCAGCCTGCACATTGCTCAAACCATCTGCAACTGTGCCGCGCATCACGCACGCGGTGGCAACGGTAACCGCTGCTAACACGCCCACTGCATCGTGGCAAACGTGTGGAATAAAGCAACGCGTGTGAATCGCGCTGCCATCAATCGCTTTGTTGAGCAAACACATTTTGGGGTAGTTTTTATCGCGCACATCGCCCAAACCCATTTTTTCAGCAGCCACCAAACGCAGGCGTTCCAAAGTCGCTTTCAATTCGGTGTCGGCGTTCAAATCGGCAACGCTTTCATAAGCTGTGCGATTTAAATCCGCCACACAAACCAAAACCATGAGCATACCATTGTCGATACAAGTCGCGTCCAGCGAACCGAAGTCGCCCAAATCAAACGTATCCAGCACTTGACCTGTGGGCAACAAACTGCCTGCGACCGAGCCTGCGGTGTCCAAAAAATTGATTTCAATGGGGGCAGATGTGTTGGGTACGCCATCAATTTTGGCATCGCCATCATACGAAATTTCGCCGTTGGGCGTTTGCACAGTAATATCCGCCAGCATGCCTGTGTTTAAGGTCAGCACGCGCACGGTTGTGGTGTCGCCTTGCGCTTGAATCATGCCGCGCTCCAAGGCAAACGGCACAACGGTTATATAGTCATTACTCAAACTAACAGCTATAACAAAAATAAATAAACAACCATGACTTTAAAGTGCAGGCTGCTTTGCGTTTGCACCACATCATGAATTATTTTAATATGCCAGCCTTATCTCATTCATTGAATACACATCACACACATCATGGACAGCATCATAGAACTTCGCCACCTACGCACCTTGTTGGCATTGGAAGAAACAGGCAGCGTATCGCTTGCCGCCCAGCGCGTGCATTTGACCCAATCTGCCTTGTCGCACCAAATCCGCGTGTTGGAAAACTATTTTGACACGCCATTATTTGAACGCAAATCCACGCCATTGCGCTTCACACCAGCAGGCGAACGCTTGCTCAAACTCGGGCGCGAACTGTTGCCGCGCGTTGCCGCTGCCGAACGCGACTTAATGCAAATTATCCACGGCGACGCAGGCGAATTGCGCGTGGCGGTGGAATGCCACACCTGTTTTGATTGGCTGATGCCTGCCATGGGCGTGTTCCGTCCGCAATGGCCACAAGTGGAATTGGACATTGTATCGGGCTTTCAAGCTGACCCTGTGGCGTTGTTATTGACGCACCGTGCCGATTTGGCGATTGTGTCCGAAGCCGTGCCGCAAGCTGGCATTGTCTATCAGCCTTTGTTTGCCTACGAAATGGTTGGCATTTGCGCCCCAGACCACGCATTGGCGCAAAAAGAAATCTGGCAAGCGGAAGATTTCATTAACGAAACGCTGATTACTTATCCTGTGCCAGACGATATGTTGGATTTGTTACGCAAAGTGCTGTTGCCACGCGGCATCAACCCCATGCGCCGCCATAGCGAGCTGACGATTGCGATTGTGCAACTGGTGGCAAGCAAACGCGGTATTGCCGCCCTGCCCTATTGGTCGGTGATGCCGTATGTAGAAAAACAATATGTCGTGGCGCGAACGCTCACCGACACGCCACTGCAAAGCGAGCTGTATGCCGCCATTCGCAGCGAAGATGCCGATTGCGCGTATTTGACCGATTTTTGCGATATTGTGCGCGAAGAAGGTTTTGCCAATTTACCTGGGTTGAGCGTGTTGGCGATGAAGTGAATCAACAATCAATAAAAAAGCAGCCTGCACTTTTTGTTTACTTAAAGTGCAGGCTGCTTTTTGTATAGTGAAATGAAATCGCAATAGTACGGCGTTGCCAACGCCCTTATGTGCTATTTGCACGGCGGGCATTGTCGCCTTGTCCTATTTTTATTTCATTTCACTATAACTACCCAACCATTTACCAATAAATCTGCGCCAAAATCAAGCCAAAAATCAAGCTAAACACCATACTCAACAAACCTGGCAACATAAAGCTGTGGTTGAAAATGTATTTACCAATGCGCGTTGAACCTGTGGTATCAAAGTCAATCGCGGCAATAATTGGGCCATAGTTAGGAATGAAGAAATAGCCGTTTACCGCCACAAAAGTCGCAATAATAATCGGCGCAGGCACGCCCAGTTGAATCGCCACAGGGAACAAAGTCGCCACAGTTGCGCCTTGGCTGTTTACCAGCACCGACAATACAAACAAGGCAAATGCAAATGTCCACGGAGCAGCCTGCACCAAGCCAGACACGGCTTCTTTTACTTCGGTTAAATGACCTTGCATTAAGGTGTCGCCCAGCCATGCAATACCAAATACGGCAATCACGGCGCGCATACCTGCGTGGAAAACCGAGCCTTTGGTAATCGCATCGGCATCAGGTTTGCATAACCAAATAATCAATGCGCCTGCTGCCAACATCACAATTTCAATCGTGTGTGCCATACCCATTGGCTTGCCTTCAAACACAGGACGCAGCGACGGCATCGCGCCCAGCAACACCACCAACAAAGCGGCAAACAAGAAAATGCCTACCGATAATTTCGCGGTTTTGTTTACCGCATCGCCAGAAGCAGCCTGCACATTGGCCTGGTCTTGTGCCGCATAGTTAGGGTCGCGCAACAAGGCTTGATAATGCGGGTCGTCTTTTAATTCTTTGCCCAGTTTATTGACAAACACACACGCTAAACCAATGCCCAAAATGGTCGCAGGCACGGTTACTTTTAACACATCGCCCAAGGTGATGTGTTGCGGTTCTAAAAAGGTAACGGTTGCTACCACCGCTGCTGCAATCGGGCTGGCGACAATCGCGAATTGTGATGCAATCACTGCCATCGTCAAAGGACGCGATGGGCGAATACCGTTGCGGCGGCTCACTTCGGCAATCACGGGCAATACCGAATAGGCAACGTGTCCTGTACCTGCCAACACGGTAAACAAATACGTTACCGCAGGCGCAATAAACGTGATGTATTTGGGATTTTTGTGCAGCACTTTGGTTGCAATTTGAATCATATAATCCAAACCGCCTGCCGCTTGCATGGCCGCTGCCGCGCTCACGACTGCCATAATCATCAACATCACATCAATGGGTGGGCTGGTTGGCGCGAAACCAAAACCAAACGTCAGCACCGCTAAACCAATGCCACCAAACACGCCCAAACCAATACCGCCTTTTTGTGCGCCAACCAAAATGCAAAACAACACAATGGCAAATTGAATCAAAAACAACATCTTATATACAAACTTTCTGTTAAAACTGAAATAAAACTACCAAATTTTACCATTTTATCGTATTTTTTGTAATTGAATTCAACTATCCACTCTAATTAGCTATCACGCAACCCAATCCGCCAAACCATTTGCCAACGGAGTCGGCATGGCATAGTCCGCCCAATCGCGGTGCGGCAACCACAAGCAGCCTGCACTCGGTACGGGCGTGTCGTTTGCCACACGCAACACATACGGCACAATTTCCAACGCGCGATGCGTCAGGCGATGGGCAATGCTGGCGCGTTCTTCGGCATCTTGCCAATTTGCGCCACACGCGGTGGCACAGTTCGCCAAATCGTGCAGGCTGCTTTGTTCTGGCACACCATACAAACCTGCCCAAATGCCGCGATTGGGGCGTTTTTGCACGCAAATTGCACCGTCTTCGCGCACCAAAATCAACCAAAAAAGCGTCTGCTGCTTTACGGCAACAGGCGTTTTTTTGCGCGGTAAAACATCGGTTAAATTTTGTTGATATGCCAAGCACTTATCCGACATGGGGCAGCGCGAACATTGCGGTTTGCTGCGTATGCAAAGGGTCGCGCCCAAATCCATTAAACCTTGCGTGTAGGCGGGCATATCGCTAGATTGTTCGGGCAGCAGGCTTTCTGCCAACGCCCATAATTCGCGCTCAAAGGCTTTGTTTTGCGGCTCACCGTCTTGGGCGAACACGCGGCACAACACGCGCTTGACGTTGCCGTCCAAAATCGTTTCTCGCGCACCAAAGACAAAGGCAGCAATCGCGGCGGCGGTGCTGCGTCCTACGCCTTTTAGCTGTTCCAATTCCAGTCGCGTGCTGGGGAATTGTCCGCCAAAATCTTGCACGATTTGTTGCGCGGCAGCCTGCAAATTTCGCGCTCTGCTGTAATAGCCCAAGCCTGCCCACAACGCCAAAACCGTATCTTGTTCAGCGGCTGCCAAGTCTTGCACGGTGGGCAAGACGGCAACAAAGCGCGTGTAATAATCGCGCACCGTGCTGGCTTGCGTTTGCTGTAACATAATTTCTGACAGCCACACACGATACGGGTCGCGCACTTGCCAAGGGAAATCGTGCCGTCCGTGTTCGCGCTGCCAAGCAACCAAGCGTGTGGCGAAATCAGGGAAGTGTAGGGTTGTGTTCATTTTTATAATGTGGATAAAAGGTGCAGGCTGCTTTTTGTAGATTTCAAAAGCAGCCTGCACTTTGTTTTAATTGATTAGATGGATATTATTTTTGCCAAGTATCTTTCAGCCCAACCGTTTTATTGAAAACAGGCGTTTGCCCTTGCTTGTGTTCAAAACGGTCGGTAACGAAATAACCAATTCGCTCAAATTGCCAACGGCTTTCGGGCGGCAAATCGTTTACCACACTTTCCGCGTAAGCCGTGATTTCTTGCATAGAATTGGGGTTCAAGAAATCGGTAAACGGCACATATTCGCCGTCATCGCCGCGCACCGCGTCAGGGCGTTCAACGGTAAACAAACGGTCGTACAAACGCACTTTCACAGGCACAGCGTGTTCCGCAGACACCCAATGGATTACGCCTTTCACTTTGCGCCCTTCGGGATTTTTACCCAACGTGTCGTGGTCAATACTGCATTTTAATTCAACGACTTGACCATTTTCATCTTTCACGACTTCATCGCATTTCATCACATAACCATGGCGCAAACGCACTTCGCCGCCCAAGGTCAAACGCTTCCAACCTTTTGGCGGTTCTTCGGCGAAATCGTCTTGTTCAATGTAAATTGTTGATGAAATTGGCACATCGCGCTCGCCAAAACTGTCGTTATTTGGGTGGAATGCGGCGGTACGGCTTTGCGTTTTGCCCGCTTCAAAATTTATCAGCCTAACTTTCAATGGATTAACCACTGCCATTAAACGCGGCGCAGAGTGTTCCAATTCTTCGCGGATTGCACCTTCCAAAACGTCCATATCAACTACATTTTCCGATTTGGAAATGCCGATACGTTTGGCAAACAAACGCAAACCTTCGGGCGTGTAACCGCGTCTTCTCATGCCTGAAATAGTCGGCATGCGTGGGTCGTTCCAGCCTGAAACGTGATTTTCTGTAACAAGTTGATTTAATTTGCGTTTTGATGTGATTGAGTACAGCAATTCCAAACGCGAAAATTCATATTGGCGTGGGTGGCTTGGGCTAGGAATATTGTCCAACACCCAATCATACAATGGGCGGTGCGCTTCAAATTCCAATGTACACAAAGAATGTGTAATATTTTCAATGGCATCGGAAATGGCGTGGGTGTAATCATACATTGGGTAAATGCACCATTTGTCGCCTGTGTTGTGGTGGTGGGCGCGGCGAATGCGGTAAATCACAGGGTCGCGCAAATTCACGTTGCCCGATGCCATGTCAATTTTCAAGCGCAAGGTTTTACTGCCGTCTTCAAATTCGCCGTTTTTCATTCGCATGAATAAATCTAAATTTTCTTCAATACTGCGTTCGCGGCAAGGGCTGTTTTTGCCCGCTTCGGTTAAAGTGCCGCGATATTGGCGCATTTCATCTGCTGTTAAATCATCAACATAGGCTTTGCCGTCTTTGATTAAGCCGACTGCGTAATCAAATAATTGGTCAAAATAATCGGAAGCGTAACGCGGTTCGCCATTCCATTTAAAGCCGAGCCATTGAACATCTTCTTTAATGGAATCAACGTATTCTTGGTTTTCTTTTTCGGGATTGGTGTCGTCAAAACGCAAATTGCACAAGCCGTCATACACATACGCCAAGCCAAAATTCAAGCAAATAGATTTGGCGTGTCCGATGTGCAAATAGCCGTTTGGCTCGGGCGGAAAGCGCGTTTGAATGGCGGTGTGTTTGCCTGATTTCAAATCGTCTTCAATAATGGTGCGGATAAAATGGTTATCGGCGAATTGGTCTTTGTTTAGCATGATTTCTTTCTCTAAATATAAATGCAGGCTGCTTTTTCAATCGCGCGATTTTACCTTAAACCGCTTAAATTGTATGCACACAAAAAGTGCAGGCTGCTTTGGCAAGTAAAAAAGCAGCCTGCACTTCAATATCAACCGATTACGCTAATTTCGCATTCACATCACGCAAAGCAGTACGCAAACCTTCTTCAATCACAGGGTGATAGAACGCCAAATCCAACATTTGCGGCACAGTCAAATTCAACTGGTGCGCCCACGCCAACAAGTGCGCGATGTGTTCGGCAGCAGGCCCAACCATTTCCGCACCCAAGAATTTGCCTGTTGATTTTTCGGCATACACACGCAAATGACCTTGATTAACCAACATCACACGGCTACGCCCTTGATTTTTGAATGAAACTTCGCCAATCGCCACTTTGCTGTCAAAATCATCGCCAAACTGCGCTTTCAAACCTGCAAAACGATTACCAATAGACGCGATTTGCGGAGTGGTAAATACCACACCAATCATGCTACGGCGTAAACCTTTGGAAATATTGGGATATTTACCTGCATTTTCGCCTGCGATTTTACCTTGGTCGCTGGCTTCGTGTAGCAACGGCAGTTGGTTAGACGCATCGCCTGCAATGAAAATATGTGGAATGCTGGTTTGCATGGTGTACGGGTCAGCGGTTGGCACGCCACGTGCATCGCGTTCAATGTTGATGTTTTCCAAACCGATGTTGTCCACATTCGGACGGCGACCTGCGGCAGCCAATAAATAATCCGCCACAAACACACCACTTTTGCCGTCTTGCTCCCATTTCACTTCCACTTTGCCGTCTGCATTTAAAGAGACTTCAGTTTTCGCGTCCAAATGCAAAGGCAACTCTGCGCCAAAAATCGCTTTGGCTTCGTTGGATACAACTGGATCAGAAATACCGCCAATCGCACCGCCTACGCTGAAAATTTCCACGTTCACACCCAAGCGTTTTAAGGCTTGACCCAATTCCAAGCCAATCACACCTGCGCCAAACACGGCAACGCTTTCGGGCAATGTGTCCCACGAAAACACGTCATCGTTGATGATGCACTTGTCACCCAAGACTTCCCATTGTGGGAAAACAACAGGGCGCGAACCTGTGGCGATGACAATGCGCTCTGCCGTGATTTGCGTGTGGTCGTCAATTTGGACGGTGTGTTCGTCAATAAATTTAGCCGCGCCCATGATGCGTTTATCTGCGTCCCACTCTTCCACGTCTGACACGACAAAGCCAACGAAACGGTCGCGCTCAGATTTCACGCGATTCATCACTTCTACACCATTGACTTCAATCGAACTTTTGTCCAAATGCACACCAAATGGGTCGGTATGCAAAGCGTGATGACGCGATTCTGCCGCTGCAATCAACAATTTTGACGGCATACAGCCGACACGCGCACAAGTCGTACCAAATACATGGCTTTCAATCAAATATACATTTTTGGTATGCAACAAGGCATTGCGATACGCACCCATGCCAGCTGTTCCACCGCCAATCACTACTACGTCTGCTAGAATTTTTTTCATAGCTAAATCCTTATAAAGTTGAAAATATTTTAGTTAAAATCAATAATTATGATGCATAAAAAGAGTTACTCAGACAGCCTGCATCATAACAAAATATTGCAGGCTGCCTGAATAACCCTGTGGGCTATTCAGGGGGCAACGGCTAGAAAAGGAGGAGAAAACTAGCACGCTACCCAATGGGCGCGACAGAAAAGGAGGAGAAAACTGCCACGCCACGGGGAACACTTATTATGCGAAATATTTTTCCAAATCTTCGCTGCCACCGATGTATTTGCCACCGATGAACACTTGTGGTGCAGTCGCTTTGCCAGTAATCGCGCGTACAGAAGTGATAGACGCATCACGACCCAACACGATTTCTTCAAATGCATAGCCTTTTTCTTTCAACAAAGCTTTGGCTTTGGCGCAGAATGGGCAACCTGGTTTGGTGATGATAGACACAGACTCGTGTGGTGTCCAAGTTGGGTCAATGTATTTCAACATCGTGTCAGCGTCAGACACTTCGAATGGGTCGCCGTCTTTTACTGGCTCGATGAACATTTTTTCGATTTTACCATCTTTAACCAGCATAGAGTAACGCCATGAACGGTCGCCAAAACCCAATGCCTCTTTGCTTACCAACATGCCCATGCCTTTGGTGAATTCGCCATTACCGTCTGGTACAACGATGATGTTTTCAGCTTCTTGGTCAGCCAACCAAGCGTTCATCACAAATGTGTCGTTTACAGAAATACAAACAATGCTATCTACACCGCGTTTTTTGAATTCTGCTGCCAATTCGTTGTAGCGTGGCAAGTGAGTTGAAGAGCAAGTTGGCGTAAACGCGCCTGGCAATGAGAACACGGCAACGGTTTTGCCTTTGAACAAGTCGTCAGTAGAAACATCTACCCACGCATCATCTTGTCGTGTGTGGAATACGACTGCTGGTACGTTTTGACCTTCTAATTCTGCTGCTGTTTTGATTTGTACAGACATTTTATATCTCCAAATGTGGGTTAGTAACGAGGCGGATTATACCTATTGATTTGAATTGCTTGCAATTTATTTTCACAATGAAAACCGTTGCACAAAACTATGCAGGCAACATTAGGGCATCCAAAGCAGCCTGCATTTTCGTTCTATCGCATAGAAGCAAATCATCTTGACATCATTGTATGATTTATCGTTTAATCGACACCTTATCTTATGCCGATTTGACACAGCTTGCGGGCAAACAGCTAAGCTAGGACGATGAATTTTCAAAGCCCGTTGTGTTCGTGCATCGGGCTTTGTTGCATTGAAAAGACCACACAATGATTGTATTAGACCAAGTTACCAAAACCTTCCAAACCCGCGACAACACGCGCTTTACTGCCGTTGAGCCGACCAGTTTAACCATTGAACAAGGCGAAATTTTTGGCTTAATGGGTTATTCGGGTGCAGGCAAATCCACGCTGTTGCGCCTAATCAATTTATTGGAGCGACCCGATTCGGGCAAGGTTTTGGTAAACGAGCAAGATTTAACCAGCCTAAACGAAGCGCAACTACGCCAAGCACGACAACAAATCGGCATGATTTTTCAACAGTTTAACTTGTTGAGCAATCGCACTGTTGCCGAAAATGTCGCGTTTCCGTTGGAAATTGCAGGCTGGGATAAGGACAAAATCGCGGCGCGTGTTGCCGAATGCTTGGAAATTGTTGGGCTAACCGAACGCGCTGGGCATTATCCCGCGCAACTTTCGGGCGGACAAAAACAACGTGTGGGCATTGCTCGTGCGCTTGCGCCCAATCCGAGCGTGATTTTGGCAGACGAGCCGACTTCTGCGCTTGACCCGATTACCACACGCAGCGTGTTGCAATGTCTGCGCGAAATCAACGAGCGATTTAAAGTAACCATTGTAATTGTTACCCACGAAATGAGCGTGATTCGCAAGCTGTGTCATCGCACCGCATTGCTGCATCAGGGCAAATTGCTGGAAGTGGCGCAAGTGCAAAATGGCACAATTTTGGCGCAATCGGAAATTGGACAGGAATTGCTGCGCGATGATTAAAAGCAGCCTGCACCGCGCAATTGCCGATGTTTTGCTGGCTATTGGCATCTCGCTGCCGATTATTGGCGCAACCATTTGGCTGCATTCTCTATACATTGGCTGGTGGTATCTCATCATCGTTTTGTTTGTGCCGATTGCGCTGTCCACATTGGCTCAACCCAAGCCATTTTTTATCACAGGCATGGCGTTGAGCCAGAATCTTCTGCTGTGGCTCGTGTTGTGGCAAACGATTGTCTCGCACGAACCTGCGGTGTTGCTGCACATAATAGGTATGCTGGGTTGGTCAATCGGCTGGCTAATAGGATTGCTGCGACAAAAGCTATATCGCTCGCATCGTTCCGCTTTTTGGAATGGATTAGGTATGCCGTTGCTGGGCGTTTTCCTATTGCTTTTACTAATAGGATTGGGCGTTTGACTGTTTGATGATTTATTGGATAATTGATAAACAAAAAAGCAGCCTGCACTTTAAATCAACCAAATAAACGAAGTAAACAAAATGAATTTTGAAAACTTAAACAAACTGCTACCCGACTTCAAACAGGCGATTGTGGAAACGCTAACCATGGTGGGTGTGTCGGCAACCGTGAGCGTGATTTTGGGCGGACTGTTGGGCGTGTGGCTGTTTACCAGTGGCTATGAGCAAATTTTCGCCAATCGCCCGATTCATCGCACACTTGGCACGGCGGTTAGCTTTATGCGTGCGTTTCCGTTTGTGATTTTGATGATTGTGGTGATGCCATTGACGCGCTTAATTGTTGGCACATCGTTTGGCCCGCTTGCCGCTAGCGTGTCGTTGAGCATTGCAGGCTGCTTTTATTTTGCGCGATTGGTGGAACAGAATTTAAAAGAAGTTTCGCGTGGCGTAGTAGAAGCCGCGCAGGCTATGGGCGCATCGCCTAGCACGATTGTGTTCAAAGTGCTGTTGAGCGAAGCGCGTTCTGGCTTGGTGTTGAGCATTACGATTTTGCTGATTGGCTTGCTGGAAGCCAGCGCGGCAGCAGGTTTAATTGGCGGTGGTGGCATTGGCGACTTGGGTATTCGCTACGGACACCAGCGTTATATGCCCGATGTGATGATAGCGGTGGTGGTGTTGCTGACTGTGTTGGTGGTCATCATTCAAACCACAGGCAATTTTATTTCGGGCAAACTGAATAAACGGTAAGCATTGTTTTTAGTACAAAGCAGCCTGCACTTTAACTGTTTTCATGCAGGCTGCTTTTATCACATCGCAATCATATCCCCAATCATCTATTATATAGTGGATTAAATTTAGATTAGGACAAGGCGATAACGACCGCCGTGTACGCGTAGTACATAAGGGAGTTGGCAACGCCATACTAATCTAAATTTAAATCACTATACAAAATCTCAGCCTGCACTTTTTGTTAATAGAAAGTGCAGGCTGCTTTGCCCTTTTGCGCTAATCAACTACGATAATCCGCATTAATCGCCACATATTCTTTGGTCAAATCGCAAGTATAAACCGTAGCGTGGTGCGTGCCTGCGTTCACATCAACGCGCACCAAAATTTCCGCTTCGTTCATCACGCGCTGACCGTCTGCTTCTTGATACGATGCCGCGCGTCCGCCTTGTTCCGCCACCAAAACATCGCCCAAATACAAACGCAATTTGTCCACATCAACCGCTTCGCCCGAATAGCCAATCGCCGCCAAAATGCGCCCTAAATTGGGGTCGCTTGCCGAAAACGCGGTTTTAACCAACGGCGAATGGGCAATCGCATAGGCAATTTTTCGCGCATTGTGCAGGCTGCTTGCGTTTTCTACACGCACGGTAATGAATTTGGTTGCGCCTTCGCCATCGCGCACAATCGCTTGCGCCAATTCCAATGCCACTTGTTTTAATAAATCATAGACTTGTTGATAGCGTGGGTCGGCAATGTTGTCAATTTCGTTTTGTCCGCATTTGCCTGTGGCAATTATCACGAAGCTGTCGTTGGTGCTGGTGTCGCCATCTACCGTAATGCAGTTGAAGGTTTCGTTGGCGATGTCTTCGGTCATTTGCTGCAAAATGGGTTGGGCAATATTCGCATCGGTGGCGATAAAGCCGAGCATGGTCGCCATGTTCGGGCAAATCATGCCTGCGCCTTTGGAAATGCCTGTGGCGCGAACGGTGTGATGATTGCCTACTCGCGCTTCGGCACTAGCGGCTTTTGCTACGGTGTCGGTGGTCATAATCGCACGCGCTGCCAAACCCCAATCCACTTGGCGGATTTTGAGCAATGCGTCCACGATTTTTTGAATCGGCAACGGTTCTAAAATCACGCCTGTGGAAAACGGCAACACTTGTTCGAGCAAGCAGCCTGCACTTTTTGCCGCTGCTGCACACATTTGCAGCGCGTGTTGTTCGCCCGATGCACCCGTGCCAGCGTTAGCGTTGCCTGTGTTGATGATGAGTGCACGAATACCGTTTTCGTTGAACAAATGACGTTTTGCCACGCGAACAGGTGCAGCGCAGAATTTGTTTTGCGTAAACACCGCAGCCACAGTGCTTTCAGGCGACAACAGCATCAGCGTTACGTCATCGTGTTGGGCTTTTTTGATACCAGCTTGCGCAGTAAACAGTTGCACGCCATCAATCAAACGCAGTTGGTCGGGCGATTTTTCGGTTAAGTTCACAGCCATGATGCTTCCTTTCGTTTTGTGAAATAAACAGATTTGGTCAAAGCCGCAATGTAGCATAAAATAGCGTTTTTTGACTATCTAGGCAGCCTGCACATGATTGCAACCATCATTGATTTTATTCTCCACATTGACCAGCATTTGGTCGCGCTCACCGCTCAATACGGCGCATGGCTGTATGCGATTTTGTTTTGGATTGTGTTTTGCGAAACAGGATTGGTGGTTACGCCATTTTTGCCAGGCGATTCATTGCTGTTTGCCGCAGGGGCGGTGGCAGCGGCATCGCAAGGCAATTTGAATGTTCACGCTGTGGTGGGCGTATTGTTGATTGCCGCCATTTTGGGCGATGCCGTTAATTTTGCGATTGGCAAATACTTTGGCGCAAAACTGTTTGCCAATCCCAACAGCAAAATCTTTAAGCAAGAATATTTGCACAAAACCCATGCGTTTTATGAAAAATACGGCGGCAAAACCATTATTTTGGCGCGATTTGTGCCGATTGTTCGCACGTTTGCGCCGTTTGTGGCAGGCATGGGCGATATGAATTACAGCAAATTTATTCGCTACAACATTATTGGCGCGTTGGCGTGGGTGTTGTCGCTGACGTATTTGGGCTATTTGTTTGGCAATTTGCCAATGGTGAAAGACAATTTTGGCAAAGTTGTGATTGGGATTATTGTGGTGTCGGTGTTGCCAATGGTGTTTGAAATGATTAAAGCGAAAATGGGTAAACAAAATGACACAAAATAAGCGCGTACTCGTGATTTTTTCGGGTGGACAAGATTCCACTACTTGCCTGATTCAAGCCATCGCGCAATATGGCAAAGACCATGTGCAGGCGATGACGTTTGCCTATGGACAACGCCACGCAATTGAATTGCAACGCGCCACCGAAATCGCCCAAGAACTCGGTATCGCCCAAACGGTGTTGGATTTGTCGCTGGTGGGCAGCATTACGCACAACGCGCTGATGGACAGCCAAGCGCGCATTCAAACCCAAGACAACGGTTTGCCCAACACGTTTGTGGACGGACGCAATGCACTGTTTTTGCTGTATGCCGCCATTTATGCCAAATCGCAGCAAATTCACGATATTGTGATTGGTGTGTGCGAAACCGATTTTTCGGGCTACCCCGATTGTCGCCAAGTGTTTATTGATTCCATGCAGCAAACTTTGCAACTGGCAATGGATTATGAATTTAGACTGCATACGCCGTTGATGTATCTGACCAAAAAGCAAACGTGGGCATTGGCAGACGAATTGGGCGCGTTGGATTTTGTTCGCACGCGCACCCACACTTGCTATATGGGTGTGGACGGCGGTTGCCACGAATGCCCAAGCTGCGTGTTGCGCGAACGGGGTTTGCAGGAATATTGGGCGGAATGTGAACAGAATAAAAAGCAGCCTGCACTTTAAAAGTGTTAAACTGTACATCTTTAATGCACACAAAGGGAATATCATGCCCCAAGTGATTAGCCATGAAAACCAACGCATTGCCTTTCGTATCAGCAGCGAAGATAAGGCTATTTTGACCAAAGCCGCCGAATTAAGTCATACCAATATGACGGAATTTATGTTGCAACTGGTATCAATTATTTGGTGCAACACCTTTGCACGATGAGCCACTCGCGCTGATTTTGGCATTCTCGCAGTTTAAATAACAAAACATCATGCTAGACCAACTCCCACACAATCTCCCTTCTGTTAGCAGCATTATCTACACGCTGGATATGATAGGCGTAGCAGCCTGCACCGTTGCCGCAACCATGCTTGCCAAACGCCTAAACTTTGACATGTTTGGCGCATTTATGATTTCGTTTTTAGGCAGTGTGGGCGGTGGCACGGTGCGCGATTTGCTGCTCAATCGCCACCCGATTTTTTGGCTGCACGATTTGAATTATCTGTATTGGATTTTTGCCGTGTCGCTGGTGGTGCAGATTTTTTATCACAGCTTTGACCGCGTGGACAAAGCCTTGCGCTGGTTTGACGCGCTGGGCTTGGCAGCATTCACCATTATTGGGGCGCAGGCTGCTATTTCGCGTGGCATGAGTGCGCCGATTGTGCTGCTTATGGGCGCGATTACATCAGTTGCAGGCGGCATGATGCGCGACATTGTGTGCCGCAAAATTCCGCTGGTGCTGCAAAAAGAAATCTACATCACCGCGTCTATTATAGGCAGCGCGTATTATTTGGCGTTGCCGAGCCATTGGGCGGGCGACTGGTTTCGCAGTATTTCGGCAATGTGTTTGATTTTTGCGATTAGAATGCTGGCGGTGTATCGCGGTTGGAATTTGCCCACTTTGACTTTGCCTAATCGGCGCAAATAAGTGCAGGCTGCTTTTGCCACCTCAATTTATAGTGGATTAAATTCAAACTAGGACAAGGCGACAACGACCGCCGTGTACAGCTAGTACATAAGGGAGTTGGCAACGCTGTACTAATCTAAATTTAATTCACTATAATTCACTATAATTTCGCCTTGTCCTAGTTTAATATTGCTTAAAAAGCAGCCTGCACTTTCAATTAATAGAAAGTGCAGGCTGCTTTTTGATTTCGCGCAATTTTATTCCACACGCACCGCCATTGTGCCAAGTAATTGACCCAAATCGTTGAACAAAGTTTCGTTTACTTCCACCGCCCAATGCGTGCTGGGCAGCAATGTGCCACGCGCCTTGTCGTTTTGATAGTAAATTTGCACAGGAATGCGTTTGTTTTCGCTTTGAGTATAGGGCTGCAACAGCGCAACCAACGCATCAATATCGTGTTCGGGGCGCAAATGCAATTTCAAGCAGCCTGCATAATGCAATCGTGCTTGGTTGAGCGTGTACACCGCATTGACGTTGATACGCAAACCGCCGTCCGATTTTTCGCCGCGGTCTTCGCGCACACGGCAATCGCAAATCAAAATTTGGTCGGCTTGCAACAATTCGCGTGGCGTGTTTTCCAGCGTTTCGCCCATCAGCAAGACTTCGTGCGTTGCCGAATCGTCTTCCAACACAATGGCAACCATTTTGCCTTTTTTGGTGTTGATGGTGCGCACCGATGTGACAAAGCCTGCAATGCGTTGGCTGTCGTTTTGGGCGCGTAAATGTGCCAGCTTGGTCGGGGTAAATCGGCGCACTTCCGCTTCGTGTGGTTTGAATGGGTGTCCACTCAAATAAAAGCCGATGGCGGTTTTTTCTTCGGTTAATTGTTGCGCCAAATCCCACGCAGGTGCAGGCTGCATTTGGATTTCGTCCAACGCATCGTCCAACATATCAAACAAACCGCCTTGCGTGGCGTTGCTGGATTTTTGCTCGGCATTTTGCAACGCTAATTCCACGTTTTCCAACAGCATCGCGCGATTGGGTTCGATGCTATCAAACGCGCCACCACGAATCAGGGCTTCAATGGTGCGGCGATTAATGTGCTGCTTGCCCATGCGTTCGCAAAAATCAAACAGGCTAACAAATTTTCCACCGCGTTCACGTTCCGCCACAATCGCGTTGATTGCTGCTTCGCCCGTGCCTTTAATCGCGCCCAAAGCATAACGAATCTGCTTGTTCTTGTTGGGGATAAAGCGATAAAACGATTCGTTGATATCGGGCGACAAAAAGCTGATGCCGTTTAATTTACTCCGCGCATCGTCATAAAACACTTTGAGCTGGTCGGTGTTGTCCAACTCGCTTGACATGGTTGCCGCCATAAATTCGGCAGGATAATGCGCTTTAAGCCACGCCGTTTGGTACGACACATAAGCATATGCCGCTGCGTGCGATTTGTTGAAACCATAGCCTGCAAATTTTTCCATGTAGTCAAAAATTTCATCGGCTTTTCCTTGGCTAATGCCTTGTTCGGCTGCACCTTTGGCAAAAATTTCGCGGTGTTTTGCCATTTCTTCGGGTTTCTTTTTACCCATCGCACGGCGCAATAAATCCGCACCACCCAAGGAATAGCCACCAATCACTTGAGCCGCCTGCATCACCTGTTCTTGATACACCATAATGCCATAAGTCGGTTCAAGCACAGGTTCAAGCAAAGGGTGCAAATATTCAAAGTCTGCGCCTTTCATTCGCGCCACAAAATCGGGAATGTTCTCCATTGGACCGGGGCGATACAGCGACACAAACGCAATCAATTCTTCAAACTTGGTCGTGTGCGCGGTTTTGAGCATTTGCTTCATGCCGCTGGATTCAAACTGGAACACGGCGGTGGTGTTGGGTGGGCTGCGGAAAATTTGATAGGCTTTTTGGTCGTCCAGCGGAATGTAGTTCACGTCCACCACATTGCCTGTGGTTTGCTTGATGAAATTTTGCGCCATTTCGATAATCGTCAGATTTCGCAAGCCCAAAAAGTCAAATTTTACCAAGCCAATGTCTTCCACATCGCCCTTGTCATACATCGACACAGGCGACGAGCTTTCATCGGCTTGATATACGCCACAAAAATCGGAAATCTTGCCCAACGCAATCAACACGCCCCCTGCGTGCATACCCAAATTACGCGTTAAATCTTCCAATTTCATTGCCAATTCCAGCAATTCTTCGGCTTCTTCTTCTTGAATGATTTTACCGATTTCGGGCTCTTCTTCCAAAGCAGCCTGCAATCCAAGTGGCTTGTTTTGCACCACTGGCACAAGCTTGGACAAACGGTCGCACAAACCAAACGGCAGCTGCAACACGCGCCCCACATCGCGAATCACGGCTTTGGACGACAGCGTACCAAAGGTCACAATTTGGCTAACCGCTTCTTTGCCGTATTTTTCGCGCACATATTCAATGACACGACCGCGATTAGCTTGGCAAAAGTCAATATCAAAGTCGGGCATGGACACACGCTCTGGATTTAAAAAGCGTTCAAACAGCAGCGCGTATTTGAGCGGGTCTAGGTCGGTAATTCGCAACGAATACGCCACCAACGAGCCTGCACCCGAACCGCGCCCCGGCCCAACGGGGCAACCATTGTTTTTTGCCCAGTTAATGAAGTCTTGCACAATCAAAAAATAACCAGGGAAGCCCATTTGGATAATGGTTTGCAACTCAAAATCCAAACGCGCTTGGTATTCGGGCATTTTTTGGGTGCGTTCGTCTTCGTTGGGATACAGCACCGCCATACGTTCGCGCAAGCCTTCGTTGGATAAATGCACCAAGTAATCGTTCAAATCCATGCCGTTTGGCGTGGGGAAATTGGGCAATACAGGCTTGCCCAGCGTTAAAGTCACGTTGCAGCGTTTAGCAATTTCCAAGCTGTTCGCCAACGCTTCGGGAATATCGGCAAAACGCTCCGCCATTTCTTGTGGCGACACAAAATATTGGCTATCGACAAAATTTTGCGGACGCTTTTTGTCTGCCAACACCCAGCCACCAGCAATACACACTCGCGCATCGTGCGCCTTAAAATCTTCGCGTTGCAAAAACTGAATCGGATGCGTTGCCACCACAGGCAAATCCAATTCCGCTGCCAAGTGCAGGCTGCCTGCGACACATTGTTCCCATTCGGGCTTTTCGTTTAGGCGTTGCAATTCCAAATAAAACGCATTGGGAAACCACGCTGCGTATTTTTGTGCAGCAGCACGTGCATCAGCCACATTATCCAACAGCAAATGTCGCCCTACTTCGCCCTGTTGTGCGCCCGACAAACAAATCAGGCCCGAATTGTCGCCGTTTGCCAAATCGCGTTCCAACACTTTGGGGCAATGCAAATCGCGCCCATCGCCTTCGTAGGCAGCGGTGAGCAATTCTGCCAAACGCACATAGCCTTGATGATTTTTTGCCAGCAGCAACACGCTGTAAAAATCATCGGCTTGATTGGGATTTTCTACGCGAATATCTGCGCCAATAATCGGCTTGATGCCTTTTTTGCGACACGCTTTATAAAATTTGATTAAGCCAAACGTGTTCATCAAATCGGTTAAAGCCAGCGCAGGATAGCCCAACTTGGCGGCATGGCTGGCAAGTTCCGACACGCGAATGATGCCATCTGTAATCGAAAATTCGGAATGCGCCCGAAGTGGGACAAAGATAGAATTAGACATAAGTGCAGGCTGCTTTTTTGAATAAATTGGGCGGTATTTTAGCATATTCGGTAAAAGTAGCCTGCACGGCAAAAAGCCCCACAATCCAATTAGGATTACAGGGCTTTTGATTAAATAGCAAAATTAGAATTTATGGCTCATACCCATGCTAACTGCACCAGTACGGTTGTTGTTGGCTTTGTTACCAAATTGCGTGTAGCCAACTTGACCATTAACCATCGTGCGTTTAGAGAACGCATAGTCCGCACCCACAACACCTTGCAAGTATTTACCGTTGCCGTATGCTTTCGCACCAGATTGGTCAGCCAATTTAAAGCCGTATGCTGCAGATGCTTTCAAACGCAATGCAGGGCTCACTTTATATGCACCAGACACAGCTACTTCGTTGCGAACATCGTAGTTTACGTCCACATTTTTCGCACGTTGTGCCGCCACGCCCACTAACACATTACCTTGCTCATAACCAGCTTGAACAATCGCTTGGTACGCATGGTCATAATTAGGCGCATGACGTGCAGAAGTATTGGTAAAGTTATTCGCACCCGCTTTCACATATACACCAGCCACATCAGCAAAGAAGCCACCTTCTGGTTGTTCGTAGCTTGCACCCACGCCATAGATTGAACGGTCGCGACCATCTGTTTTATTGCCTTGGTTGTTATCGCTAGGCGATACATAAGCCGTAGCGGTAAAGCCACCCATGTTTGGTGTTTCGTAAGAAATAGCCACTGCGCGAGTGTTAGCATCGCTGTCTTGTGTGAATTCGCCCAAGCCAGCCACTTTGCCGCCTTGACCATATTCCCAAATATCCAAACGGTCGTTTACCGCTTTGATAGGAGTGCTTTGGTAACCGGCTTTAACTGTACCGAAATCGCTTGCCAAACCAACAAACGAATCGCGCGTGCCAAAACCTTGTGTGCGGTTTTTGCCGTATGCACCACCAGCCACATCAACGTCTTGCTCCAATTGCCAAATGGCTTTTAAATTGCCATTTAAGTTTTCATGACCTTTGAAGCCAACAAATGAACCATAATCGGCAATAGCTGTGGTTGTGCCGTTTACGCCTACCGTTTTGGTCACTTCCACACCGCCTTTAATGTTACCATACAAAATTACATCCGCCATTGAAGTGGTTGATACCGCAGCTAACGCAATCGCTAATAACGTTTTTTTCATTATTCATTTCCTTATGTGCATAAAATAAAATAGCGTGCTTAATTATCACACTAATCTTCCTGATTTGTAAATATACAAGGTTTGCAAACAGAATACAAACACATTAACCCAATTTATAGATAAAAATTAGGATTAGGCATCTAAAATCATATCCGTTTCAGCAATATTGTTTTTATTCAATTAAATACAAAATAAAACAGCTTCGCCCCATGTCGCTTTTTTGCATCAAAAAGCAGCCTGCACACAAACAGCCCCTGTTTTAGCAATGCCAAAACAGGGGCTGTTAGATTAAATTATCAAGCGATAATTTAGATTAGAATGCGTGACCCATACCAACGCTTAAAGTACCAACTGTTTTATTTTCACCAGCAGCATTTTTAGCACGGATTGCACCAACTTGTGCATTAGCAACAGTACGTTTGCTCAATGCGTAATCAGCACCGATAACAGCTTGGTAATATTTACCATTATTAAACAATTTAGCACCATCCACATTTTTGAAACCAAAGCCATAAACAGCAGATGCTTTAGCTTTCAATGCGTCACTTACATCGTAAGCAAAAGATGCAGCAACTTCTTGAGATTTGTATGCATCAGCATAGTCATCCAAGTTTACACCACGAGTAGTTTGGTATGCAACACCTGCAAACCAAGGTGCAGCATCGTAACCTGCTTGTGCAACAATTTGGTAACCATCTTTACCATTTACAGCAGATTTGTGTGCCATACCACCCAATACATCAGCAAAGAAGCCAGAAGCGTGTTTGTAACGCAAGCTTGCTGCGTAAACTGCTTTATCGCTATCGTCTGTGCTATTGTTATCGCTAGGAGAAACATAAGCACCTAAAGAGAAACCACCGAAATCTGGGCTAGTGTAGTATGCACTAACGCGACGTTTGTTAATAGCAGTTCCACGAGTAAACACACTTAAACCTGCTGCACCAGAATCATAACTCCATTGGTCCAAATTGCCAGCAAAATCACCCACTGGGTTGTGTTGGTAACCAACTGTCAAGCGACCAAAGCCACCTTCCAAACCGATGAATGAGTTACGAGTACCGAAACCAGTAGATTTACCACCGATGTTTACTTTTTGTTCCAATTGCCAGATTGCTTTCAAGCCAGCGTTCAATTCTTCGTGACCTTTAAAGCCAATACGTGAACCGTAGTCTACGATTGTAGTATCTGTACCAGATTCACCTTTTTCTTTGGTTACTTCCACGCCACCTTTGATTTTACCGTACAAAATCACGTCAGCCATTGAAGTTGCAGACAAAGTAGCCAATGCTACTGCAATTAAAGTTTTTTTCATGTTTAAGTTCCTTTTAGCACTTAGTTGAAAAAGGGTCGGTTTTCGCCGACATGTTGTATCAAATTTAACTTCGACTACCAAACTTTGCGCTTGGCGTTGTGGGTGCAATATATAGTTTTTACCTCCAGATAGGCAAGCGGTTTTGTGACAGCTTTACGTTTACTCTGATTAATTTCATCGCCAATTTTAAAATAAATTATTGTTTTTATGTATTTTATATTAATGCACCACACTTTCTAAAATGTGTTGTTTTTTTGTAACAAAATTATTACCCCTTCTGAGCTAATGTGATAATTTTGTTTGCTTAATACTTATTTTGGATTGCGATTGTGATTTTAAAAGCAGCCTGCACATCATACTATTTAAAGTGCAGGCTGCTTTTAATCAACACATTGGCTTGAAATATGCTACTTTGGCATTATATTGGCTGGCATTCGTTATTTATTTTTGATTTTGACAAAGAAAACCAAACCATGAGTAAACAAGATTTTTATGAAACGCTGGGTGTGAGCCAATCGGCAAGCGATGATGAGATTAAAAAAGCCTATCGCAAAATGGCGATGAAATACCACCCCGACCGCAATCCCGATAACAAGGAAGCGGAAGATAAGTTTAAAGAAGTACAAAAGGCATACGATACGTTGTCTGACCCTCAAAAACGAGCGGCATACGACCAGTATGGTCATGCGGCGTTTGAACAGGCTGGCGCAGGCGGATTTGGTGGCGGTGCTGGTGGTTTTGGTGGTGGATTCAGTGGCTTTGGCGGCGATTTTGGCGATATTTTTAGCCAGATGTTTGGTGGTGGCAGTGCGCGTCAGCCGAATTATCAGGGTTCGGACGTGCAATATGGCGTGGAGATTACGCTGGAAGAAGCAGCGTCTGGCGTGAAAAAACAAATCACGATTCCTACGCACGATGAATGCGATGTGTGCCATGGTTCGGGCGCGAAAGTGGGAACAAAAGCGACCACTTGCCGCACTTGTGGCGGTTCGGGTACGGTTCATGTGCGTCAGGCGATTTTTCAGATTCAGCAAACGTGTCCAACTTGCCACGGTTCGGGCAAGGAAATTAAAGAGCCGTGTGTGAAATGTCATGGTTCTGGGCGCGTTAAATCCAGCAAAACGATGGAAGTGAACATTCCCGCTGGTATTGACGATGGTCAGCGCATTCGTTTAACTGGCGAGGGCGAACCTGGCACGCATGGTGCGCCTGCTGGCGATTTGTATATCCATGTGTCGGTGCGCGAACACAAGATTTTCCAGCGCGACCCCGATGCACCAACGGATTTGCATTGTGAATTGCCGATTAGTTTTGCGACTGCGGCTTTGGGTGGCGAAGTGGAAGTGCCTACTTTGACGGGCAAGGTTAAACTGAATATTCCCGAAGGCACGCAAAATGGTAAGCGTTTGCGCGTGAAAGGCAAGGGGATTAAATCGGTTCGTAGTAGTTTGGTGGGCGATTTGTATTGTCATGTAGTGGTGGAAACGCCTGTTAATTTGACGGAACGCCAAAAGGAATTGCTGGTGGAATTTGAGAAGATTTCTACTGGTTTGGATATTAGCCAAACGCCACGTCAAAAGGGCTTTTTTGATAAGCTGAAAGATATTTTTGATTGATAAATAAAGTGCAGGCTGCTTTTTGATGATTTAAAAAGCAGCCTGCACTTTATTTATAGGTTTACCAAATATCCGATTTAATTTTGCGTTTCAACACAGGGTGTTCGCTCAATTTGAATTCGGGTTCGGCTTTGCCCATTTTCACTTTAACCGTGTAGTCTTTCAACAGCAGCAACACAATTTTGTACAGGCAAACAATAGACACCAAGTTAATCAACGCCATAATGCCCATGGTCAAATCGCCCATATCCCACACAATCGCCACTTTTTCAATTGAGCCAAAATACACAAAGCCCAAAGTCATCATACGGAACACAGTCAGCACAAAGCGGTTGCTGTGCAAATATTGGATATTGGATTCAGCATACGCATAGTTACCAATAATCGACGAGAAGCAGAACATAAACAGCACCACCGCCAAGAATGTTTGCGCCCAAGAACCGACATGGCTTTCCAAAGCAGCCTGCGTGATTTGAATGCCGCTTAAATCTGGATTGGCGGGCGATTGCGCCAACAAAATAATGAATGCAGTTGCCGAGCACACAATAATCGTGTCCACAAACACACCCAGCATTTGAATCAAACCTTGCGATACAGGGTGTTTCACGTCCGCAGCGGCAGCCGCGTTGGGCGCAGAACCTTGACCTGCTTCGTTGGAGAACAAGCCGCGTTTAATGCCCAGCATCATGGCTTGTGATACCAAACCGCCCAGCAAACCGCCACCTGCTGCTTTGAACGTGAATGCGTCTTCAAAAATCAACGCGAACATACGCGGCACTTCGCTCAAATGCGTCAAAATCACAAACAATGCTACGCCAATATAAAGCAGAGCCATTACAGGCACAATCGCTTCCGATGCGCGTGCAATGCGTTTGATACCGCCAAAAATAATTGGCGCGGTCAAGATTACCAAAGTGGCAGCGATGCCGTGTTTGTAGTTGTCCCACACTTCTTCGGATACGCCGTGCGCGGTGGTCATGCCTGTGGCAGATTGAATCGACTGTACAATGGTGTTTGCCTGAATCGCGTTGTACACAAAGGCAAAACAGAAAATCAAGCTAATCGAAAACAGAATAGACAGCCAACGCTGGTTCAAACCATGTGTGATGTAATACGCAGGCCCACCGCGGAACAAGCCTGTTTCTTTGTCGCGTACTTTATAGAGCTGCGCCAAAGTGGATTCGGCAAAGGCAGAACTCATGCCCATGAGCGCAGTCATCCACATCCAAAATACCGCACCTGGCCCGCCTGCGGTAATCGCAATCGCCACGCCTGCAATGTTGCCCGTACCAACGCGGCTTGCCAAACCTGTTACAAAGGCTTGGAATGATGTAATGCCGTGTGGGTCGTTTGGATTTTGGCGGCTGCCCGAAATTTCTTTGATACTGCGCCCAAACAGGCGAATTTGCACCAAACCAGTAGAAAGCGTAAAAAACAAGCCCACGCCAATCAAAATCCACACTAAATAGTCCCACAATGGCGAGCTAATGGCGTTGGAATAGCAGTGAATCATATCCACAAAGCTGGCTTGTTCTGCACAAGAAAGTTTATCGTTCATAAACACCTACAATTCGCAAGACAAAGTAAAGTGAGCGATTGTAATATAAAGTTAAGAAAGTGTGAGAATTATTTGCAAACAGGTGTGAATGTTTGAGTGTAGGCTGCTTTTACCAATTTTGAATAAAAAAAGCAGCCTGCACACGCAAAATACTTTACATTTTGCTTACAAAGGTTTAAAAAACTGTTTTTTGGTGCAGCAAAAGCAGCCTGCACTTTTTTATCCCCTTTTTTACCCTCAATTTGGAGACGCAAACATGAAGAAAGTAGGTTTTGTTGGCTGGCGTGGCATGGTCGGCTCGGTTTTGATGCAATGTATGCGCGAAGAAAACGACTTCGCCCACATTCCCGAAGCGTATTTTTTCACGACTTCTAACGCAGGCGGTGCAGCCCCCGACTTTGGTCAAGCAGCCAAAACGCTGTTGGACGCAAACAATATCGCCGAATTGGCAAAAATGGATATCATCGTAACCTGTCAAGGCGGCGACTACACCAAAGCCGTGTTTGAGCCACTTCGCGCAAGCGGCTGGAACGGCTACTGGATTGACGCAGCTTCTACTTTGCGTATGAAAGACGATGCAATCATCGTGTTAGACCCCGTAAACCGCAACGTGATTGACGCTGGCTTGAAAAACGGCATCAAAAATTATGTCGGCGGCAACTGCACCGTATCGTTGATGTTGATGGCGTTGGGCGGTTTGTTCCAAAACGATTTGGTGGAATGGGCGACTTCGATGACTTATCAAGCCGCATCGGGTGCAGGTGCGAAAAATATGCGCGAATTGATTTCGGGCATGGGTGCGGTACACAGCCAAGTGGCAGCCGAACTCGCCGACCCAGCCAGCGCGATTTTGGACATTGACCGCAAAGTGTCGGACTTTTTGCGTTCGGATTCCTATCCAAAAGAAAACTTTGGCGTACCATTGGCAGGCAGCTTGATTCCGTGGATTGACGCGGATTTGGGCAACGGTCAATCCAAAGAAGAATGGAAAGGCGGCGTGGAAACCAACAAAATTTTGGGTCGCGAAAACCCAATCGCGATTGACGGTTTGTGTGTTCGTGTGGGCGCAATGCGTTGTCACAGCCAAGCCATCACATTGAAATTGAAAAAAGATTTGCCATTGGCAGAAATCGAACAACTGATTGCCAACGCAAACCCTTGGGCAAAAGTTGTCCCCAATACCAAAGAAGCGACCATTCACGAATTGAGCCCTGCGGCGATTACAGGCACTTTGACTACGCCTGTGGGTCGCATTCGCAAATTGGCGATGGGCGGCGAATACATCAGCGCGTTCACGGTGGGCGACCAATTATTGTGGGGCGCGGCTGAACCAATCCGCCGTATGTTGCGTATTGTTTTGGGTCTGTTGGATTGATTGAGCGGTAAATAAATCAACCAAAAATAAGTGCAGGCTGCTTTGTACACAAAAGGAAACCAATGAATGCAATCAACGCAACTATCGCCAGCCAATTATAGTGTAGCCGTGATAACCGCCACAATAGGACGCGACAGTCTAATCCGCGCCATAGAAAGCGTGGCGGCGCAAACCTATCCTTGCACGCATTATGTGTTTGTAGATGGCGAGCAACACGCAGAAGCGGCGCGCGCTATTTTGGCGAACTATCCACAAGTCAAAGCGATTTATTTGCCCGTGAACACAGGTGCGAATGGTTGGTACAACAGTCATATTTTAGCGATGTCGCCATTTGTGGCGCAAGAAGACATTATTTGTTTTTTGGACGATGACAATGCTTATTGCCCCAATCATGTGGAAAGCATTGTCAACGCGGCTCGTCTTTATCCTGGGGTTGCGTATGTGTACACGCTACGAAACTTTGTCAATCGCCAGCACGAATGGTTAATGTATGACGATATAGAATCACTGGGGCATTATCGTATGCAGCATGGTATTGCTTGTCACATTGCAGTTAATTTTCAAGGGCAGTGGATTAAGACAACGATGGTAAATCATACCCCACCATTGATTGATGTAAATTGCTACGCTTTGTCGCGCCCATTGGCACAACAAATGGCGCATATTTGGTGCAAACAAGGCTTTGGCAACGATGCGGTTATGTTTGACGAATTGAATCGCCAAAAAATCCCTTGCACTTGCACGGGTGAATACACGGTGGATTATTTTTGGGATTGGCAACGACAAAACCCTACTATGTATCATCATTTAGCAAAGTTGGGCATACCAGAATCCAAAATGGAAGAGTACGCTACGGAAATAAACCGCACAATGATTCAGCACTATGTGCAAACCGCACATCAAGGGCAAACGCCTTGGCGCAAAGGGTGACTGCTATCAACAAAAAGTGCAGGCTGCTTTTTCTGAAAATGGAAAAGCAGCCTGCACTTTTTATTTCTTCCCTTTAACAATTTGCATGATTTCCGTCAAATGCGGTTTCAACGCCACAAAAAGCGGTAAATCTTTATTTTCCAAAGCCGTTTCGCTAAACAATTTCAGCCCAACAGCAAAACGTACGGCAGTTTCTTCGCCCATATCGTCGCGTTGCTTGATTCGCGCCACAATTTCAAAAATATCACCATGATTAGGTGCAGAAAATTGCAATGGTTCGCGTTGAATCGGATTGCCTTCTTTATCCGCCACATGTTCTACCGTAGCGCAGTATTGATGCTTTTCATGTTTTCATTCCCTTCAAAAAATACCATTCAGGCAGCCTGAAAATTCTCCTTTCAGGCTGCCTGAATATTTACACGATTAACGCAATTTCGCCCCAACCGTTTCCGCTTTCGCAATCAATTCCTGAATAATCGGCTCAACCGTTTCATCAGTCAAAGTTGCGTTCATATCTTGCAGCGAAATTTTGACCGCCAACGATTTATGATTTTCAGGCAGCCCAGCACCGCGATACACGTCAAACAACTCAATCCCTTGAATAATCGGATTATTTACTTGACCCAAAGCAGCCTGCAAATCCGCAAAAGCCACATTTTCAGGCAGCACAAACGCCAAATCACGTCGTCCAGCTTGGAATTTAGACACCGCCTGATAACGCACTTTTTCGGTCGTCAGCACCGCGTCCATGTCCAATTCAAACAACAACGGCGCTTGCGGCAAATCGTATTTTTGCGTCCATTTCGGGTGCAATTCACCGATGATGCCGACATTGACGCCATCAACCACAATCGCCGCGCAACGCCCTGGGTGCAACGCCGAATGTTCCGCCTTCACAAACGCTGCGTTTTTGCCACGCAACAGCGTTTCCACGTCCGCTTTCAAATCGTAAAAATCCACAGGATGCGATTTTTCGCCCCATTGTTCAGGTAACGCCGAGCCGTAAACCAAACCGCCCACACGTTCCGTTTGTACAAACTGATTGTTTTCTTTACGGAAAATTCGCGCAATTTCAAACACACGCACGCGATTTTGTTTGCGATTTAAATTGTTTTGCAAAATCTCAATCAAGCCGCCCATCAACGTAGAACGCATGACCGCATATTGTGCCGCCAACGGATTTTGTAAACGGATAGGGTCTTGATTATTCGCAAAATCTTGTTCCCATTGCTCGTCTACAAACGCATAACTCACGACTTCTTGGAAACCACGAGCCGCCATTTTTTGATACACGCCAAAACGAGAATGACGGTTTTCAGGCAGCTTCAACATCGCCAATTTACCCGACGTATAATCATCAGGAATATTCTCGTAGCCATACACGCGAGCGATTTCTTCAATCAAATCCGCTTCAATTTCAATATCATAGCGGAAACTTGGTGCGGTAACGCGGAAACCGTCTGCCGTTTTTTCAGGCTGCAAACCCAAATGCTGCAAAATCGTTTCAATGCGTTGATTTTCAATAGAAACACCCAACACTTTTTCCACGCGAGCCGTGCGAACTTCCACCGTTTTCGCGGTTGGCAAATCGCCCAACACTTCCACGATTTCGCCCACTTCGCCGCCGCAAATTTGTACGACCAATTCCGTTGCGCGTTCAATCGCATCGCGTTGTAATTCGCTGTCCACACCGCGTTCAAAACGGAAAGAGCTGTCCGAACCAAAACCGTATTGTCTTGATTTTCCTGAAATAATCAACGGATTAAACCACGCCGCTTCCAAAACAATATTTTTCGTTTCATCAGAAACCGCACTCGCCACACCGCCCATCAAACCAGCGATAGACAAGGCTTGCTGTTCATCGGCAATCACAAGCGTATTGTCCGCTAGCGTAACCGTTTTTTCATTCAAACAATCAAGCACTTCGCCATTTTTCGCACGGCGAACGTGCAGGCTGCCTGAAATTTTATCCGCGTCAAAAACGTGCATCGGCTGCCCGATTTCCAACATCACATAATTGCCGATGTCCACGAGCGGCGAAATGCTGCGAATGCCGCTACGTTCCAAGCGTTGCACCAACCAATCAGGGCTGACGGCGGTCGCGTTCACGCCCGAAATCACGCGGCTGATAAAACGTCCGCAGTCGTTTGGTGCGTCAATTTGTACGGCTTGTTTTTGCGTGGTTTGCGTGGCGATGTGATTGATTTGAATCGGATTAAATTCGCATTGCGTCAAAGCCGACACTTCGCGAGCAATGCCTTTAATGCTCAAACAATCGGTGCGGTTTGGCGTGATTTTCAGCGTAAAAATCGCGTCGTCCAAATCCAAAAATTCGCGGATATTTTGACCGACTGGGGCGTTTTCAGGCAGCACGAGCAAGCCGTCCACCTTGTCTTCCAAGCCCAATTCTTTGGCGGAACACAACATACCGTTGGACACCACGCCACGCATTTTGGTTGGCTTAATTTTAAAATCGTTTGGTAACAGTGCGTTAGGCAAAGCACACGGTACTTTAATGCCCACTTTCACATTCGGCGCACCGCACACGATTTGGATTAACTCGCCTGTGCCTGCGTCCACTTGGGTTACGTTCAGGCGGTCAGCGTCGGGGTGTTTTTCAACGGATTTGACTTCCGCCACCACCACGCCCGAAAAATCGGGGGCGGCTGCGTTGAGTTCTTCCACTTCCAAGCCTGCCATGGTCAGCAAATGGGAAAGTTGGTCGGCGGATAAATTGGGGTTGGCTTGGGTTTTTAGCCATGTGTAGGAGAATTGCATTTTTTTAAATCTCTTTGTTTTTAAAATTAAAATGGGGTTTCAGGTTGCCTGAAAATTAGTTTTCTTCAAAATAGAAATCTTCAAGCTGAAAGGTTGTGATTGGTTTGACGTATAACTGATATTTTTCAACTAATTCAATGATTTTATCGCCATTGATTAAGGTAATAGCTCTTTTTCTATTACGAGAATTTTCAATCGCTTCTCGTGAAAAATCAGAAGTAGTAATAAAAATACCAAATTCAGCATTGTGAAGATCCATTGCCCCTGCAAATTGGTTAATTTCAGGAGAACCTACTCGCGTATTCGTCCAACGTTTAGCTTGAATAGCAACACGAGAAGTCCGAAAATCATCAGAAACAATGTAGCCGAAACCGTCCAATCCACCGTCTCTCGTTTCAGAAACACCTTTTTTATCGTCTATATCTACCCCCATGGCTTTGATCAATGCACGACAAAATATTTCAAATTTTTTGGGCGACATATTAAGAAGAGCTTGTTTTAATTGCTCTTTCCAATTTTCACTGACATCATTTTCTTCTGTTTCTTTAATACTATTTTCTTCTTCGTCTTCTTCTTCAATTTTTACTTTATTACTATTTTTCTTATTTGCACGGCGTTCTTTCCACATTGGGTCAGAAAATGCGTAAATATCTCTTTCAACATCAATATCTTCACTATTACAGGCTCTACCTTTTTCGGTAAGAATAATCTCGCCACGGTTAGGACGTTTTATAAAGCCTGCCATTTCTAAATTGGCAACTCCAAAATTAAATACAAAATCAAAAGGACGATAAGTCCCTCCATTTTTTGCAGGTCTTGTTTCATCAATAAATTCTTCTGGAATTTCTTTTACTGACGATTTAATTTCATTTCGCAATTCTTTGCGTGTTGTTTTACCACCAAGATTTTGCAGCAATTTAATTAAAATTGGCATTAAAATGCTGCGTTGGTCGTATCGTTTCATATCTTCATATTTCATTGATTTTCCTTTTTCAGGCAGCCTGAAACTCAAACGGATTAAGCAATTTCAGTCCCATACCCTGAAAATCCTTAATATTGCGCGTAACCAACACAAAATCATATTCCAATGCAGTCGCCGCAATAAAGGTATCATTTACAGGGCGTTTATTGGGAATGTGTAAAGTAGCATAACGCAAAGCAATTTCTTTATTTATCAAAATACTGCGCGATTGATATTCGGGTAAAACCTGATTTTCAAACCAATCCGCCAACATATTAGCTTGCTGTTTATCACTTTGCGCCAAACGTAAAATACCCATTTGAATTTCGCTAATTGTTATCACGCTGATAAATGTTTTATCAAAATCAACTTGTTCCGCCCATTTTTGCACATTTGGATTGATTTTATTGCTGTCTAGTTTTCGTAATTCAGAAACAATATTGGTATCAAGCAGATACATTAGTCAAACTCCGCTGCGCGAAATTCGTCCATTTCTCGCTCAAACTCAAAATTTACTTCTGCTGCTGGATGATAACCACCTAATTTTTCAGCTAAACTGACTTTCTTTGGCGTGGCAGCCTGCTTTTGCACAAACTCGCGCATCAATTCGCGCAATAATTCCGCACTACTGCGATTGGATTCCTTGGCAGCCTGAAAAAATGCCTGTTTCAAATGATTATCTAATTGAAATGTATAGTGAACATTATTCATTTTTCTACTCCTTCAAATTTTCAGGCAGCCTGCACCACAAAATACCGCGCCGCCACAATCGCCCGAAACTCATCGCCAATCAAACACCAATCCACCAAATCCACTTTCCACGGCAAATCGCTTTCCGAAAAATCGTCCACCAAATCCGCGTGTTCCGCCGAAGAAAGCGACATATCGCCCAACACCGCCAAATCTAAATCTGAATACGGCTTTGCCTTGCCATTTACGCGCGAACCAAACGCCCACACCGTGCGTTGCGAAATGTGTTGCTGCAAAATCGTTTGCACAATTTGCCATTTATCGGGCGAAATATTTAATTCTACTGGCATGATTTTTCTTGTAATTTTTATTGAAAAAAATTGCGCTTCCGCAAGAAATTTCTCAATGCCTTGCACCACAGCAATCGCGGTTTCTTCATCGTAGGTGTGGCTCGTCCGCGCGCGCATATCACGGTATTGTTTCCAATCCGCCCAATTTCCCAGCAATAAATTTTGCTCGTTGGCGGTGCGAATGATGTCTTGAAAACTCATCAAATCAAATTGCGTGGGGTCGGCGGACGTGTTTTCCAAATAGCGTTTTAAAATTTTGTGGCTGATTTCGTAGGTAAATTCAAAGCGTTGAATCAATCCATCGCGGATTTGCGTGTCGCTGGTGTCTTGCAAATAACGCTGCCAGCCTTCTTGCAATCGGGTAACGATGTCGCTAAATAGTTGGATAGATAATTCTGCCATTTAGATTTCCTTTCAGGCAGCCTGAAAAATCACTTCTTAAACTGATTCAAAAACGCCAAATCATTATCAAAGAACAAACGCAAATCGTTCACGCCATAACGCAACATCGCGAAACGGTCTAAACCAATCCCAAACGCAAAACCCGTGTATTGTTCAGGGTCAATATTTACGTTTTTCAATACGTTAGGGTGAATCATGCCGCAGCCGCCCACTTCCAACCATTTGCCGTTGTCGCCCATAATGTCAATCTCGGCAGACGGCTCGGTAAATGGGAAAAATGATGGACGGAAACGCACTTGCAAATCATCGCGTTCAAAGAAATGACGAATAAAATCAGTAAATACCGCTTTCAAATCGGCAAAAGTAACGCCTTCTTCAACCCACAAACCTTCGCATTGGTGGAACATCGGCGAATGGGTCGCGTCACTGTCCACGCGGTACACACGCCCTGGTGCGATAATGCGGATTGGTGGATTTTTCTTGTCCAACATATAGCGCACCTGAATCGGCGAAGTATGCGTACGCAACACATCGCCATTTTCCACATAAAACGTGTCTTGCATGGCACGCGCAGGGTGATTTTGTGGAATGTTCAAGGCTTGGAAATTGTGGAAATCGTCTTCAATTTCAGGGCCGTCCGCCACTTCAAAACCCATGCCGTGAAACAGCTCAACCACGCGCTGCAATGTCAGCGTTACAGGATGCAAACCACCCACGTCTTGACCACGCGCAGGCAGCGTTACGTCCAAGGCTTCGGCGGCTAATTGCGCTTGCAATTTGGCTGCTTCCATTTCGGCGCGTTTCGCATCGTAGGCTGCCTGAAACTGTTGTTTGCATTCGTTTATGTGTGCGCCAACTGTTTTTTTCTCTTCGGGCGACAATGCGCCAAGCTGTTTCAGCAGCGCGTTTAATTCGCCAGCTTTGCCTAAATATTGCGCTTTGACGAGTTCTAGGGCTTGTTGGTCGGTGGCTTGGGCGATGGCGGTTAAGCCGTTTTGTGTGATTTGAGTAGCGTTGTTTTGCATAGTAAATTCAATCGGATAAAAATAGTTTGGCGCGTGTTGAGCAGGGAACACGCGCAATGACAGAAAATTGGCGTATTTTAACGTAAAAAGCAAGCAGCCTGCATTATCTATCGTGGTTTAATCTGTTAAAATCGCGCTTTTTTATGTGCAGGCTGCTTTGACCATGCAATACGCTATCCCCCAAGAAATTCGCTTAAACCCTAGCCGAGACACGCTTACTTTGGTGTATGACGCAGCCGAGTTTGCGTTGCCAGCCGAATATTTGCGCGTGTTGTCGCCCAGCGCGGAAGTGCGCAGACACGGCAAAGGACAAGAAAAATTGCAAACGGGTAAACGTGATGTGTTGATTGACGATTTGCAGGCTGCTGGCAATTACGCGCTAAAAATTGTGTTTTCCGATGGACACGACAGCGGTTTGTACGATTGGGATTATTTATATGTGTTGGCGCACGATTATCAGTCGCTCTGGCAGGCATATCTTGCCAAATTGCAGGCCGCTGGCGCATCGCGTGAACCCGATTTGTCGCCGCCAACGAAGTCGCCCAAACAAAAAACGCATGGTTGTGGCGGCGGTGGCTGTTCACATTAAGATTACAAAGCAGCCTGCACTTTATCAACCATATAAATCACACATAAAAACATGAATTTAACCCAACTTGTCCCTTTGATTTTAATCGCTGTGATTGCGATTGTGAGCTTTATTGGCTGGCGCAATACGTTTGTGTTCCAGCGATACCAATTCCAAATCGCCGCCATTCGCTACAACAAACAATATCAACGCCTGATTACTTCGGCATTTTTGCACGCAGATGGCTGGCATTTGTTTTTTAACCTGTTCACGCTGTATTTTTTCTCGCGCGTGATTGCTTATATTTATGGCTGGCTCGGCTTTTTGCTGCTGTTTTTTGGCGCGGTGCTGGCTGGCAATTTGTTTTCGCTGTGGCTATACAAAAATCGCCCCAGCTATGCCGCGATTGGCGCATCGGGCGGTGTGTCAGGCATTTTGTTCGCGTCTATCACCATTAACCCGATGAGCGAAATCATGATTTTCCCGATTCCAATCCCCATAACCGCTTGGATTTACGCCACTTTGTATTTTGCCTACTCGGTTGCCATGATGTTAAGCCCACGCCAATGGGACAACACGGGACACGCCGCGCATTTGGGTGGAGCAGCCTGCGGAATGCTGTTTGCATTAGCGATTACGCCTGCTTTTGTGATGCAAAACGCGCTGTTTTTGGGCATTATGTCGCTACCCTTACTGTATTTGGCATACGAAGTATTGATTAACAAGAAAGCACGATGAATGAAATATATCCTATTGATTTTACTGACACTTGGTTTAGCGGCTTGCGGTGGTGCAGGCACACCAGCCGATAGCACGTCTGCTGCATCAGCATTGCCCGATGCCAGCGAAGCCAACACCAGTCCAATCCGCCAAAATTTTGTGCAAGCGTGCCAGCAATCTGCGTTAAACAGCAATCCTGCCAACACCAATAATCCGCAAAAACAAGCCTTTGCCCAAACCGTGTGCGAATGTGTGTACGACAACGGCGAGCAAACATACGGCGGTGCAAGCGCGTGGGAGCAAGCCATCGCACAAAACGAACAGCAAAAAAACCTAGACAGCAAATTGCAACAAACCTTACAAACCGCGCTGCAACAATGTGTGCAACAACACGCGCCCAAAGTGCAGGCTGCTTCTGCCGTTGGCGCATCGGCGGCATCGCAATAAAGGAAACATCATCATGAATATGAAGGAAACATCATCATGACCGATTCAAACAACAAACAAACCCACTTTGGTTTTCAAACCGTAAACGAAAGCGAAAAGGCAGGAAAAGTCGCCCAAGTATTTCATTCGGTTGCAAAAAACTACGACATCATGAACGATGTGATGTCGGGCGGACTGCACCGCGTGTGGAAACATTTTACGATTAACACCGCTCGCGTTCCCAAAGGCGGCAAGGTGCTGGACATTGCAGGCGGTACGGGCGATTTATCACGTGGCTGGGCAAAACGTGTCGGCAAAACAGGCGAAGTGTGGCTGACTGACATCAACTCGTCCATGCTCACGGTGGGGCGCGACCGCTTGCTCAACGAAGGCACGATTTTGCCTGTTGCCGTGTGCGATGCAGAAAAACTGCCCTTCCCCGACAATTATTTTGATTTGGTATCGGTGTCGTTTGGCTTACGCAATATGACGCACAAAGACGTGGCGTTGGGCGAAATGTATCGCGTACTCAAACCAGGTGGCACGCTGTTGGTGCTGGAATTTTCCAAAGTATATGAACCGCTTGCACCTGTTTATGATGCGTATTCGTTTAAACTGCTGCCGCTAATGGGCAAACTCATCGCCAAAGATGCCGACAGCTACCAATATCTTGCCGAGTCCATTCGTATGCACCCAGACCAAGAAACACTGAAACAAATGATGTTGGACGTGGGCTTTGACCAAGTGGATTACCACAATTTGACGGCTGGCGTGGTGGCATTACACAAAGGCGTGAAGTTTTAATCCCAATCCATAAGCCATACAAAAAGTGCAGGCTGCTTTTAAACCTATCACAAAGCAGCCTGCACTTTCGCTGCATTGTTTATCGCACATTTAAAGGAACTTTATATGACAGGACATTTGGGATTCCCCATAGAAACCGTAGCCGTATTCGTGGTGTTGAGCGTTGGCGCAATCGCCATTGACCTATTCGCCCACAAAGATGAAAAACCACTCACACTCAAAAGCGCGGCATCGTGGTCGCTGTTTTGGGTGTTCGTCTCCATTATGTTTGGCGTGTATTTGTGGGTACACCACGATGCCGAAACCGCCAGCCTATTCTTCACAGGCTACGCGCTAGAAAAAGTATTATCGATTGACAATTTATTCTTGATTATGGCGGTGTTTGCATCGTTCAAAATCCCCGAAAACCTGCGCCACCGCGTGTTGTATTGGGGCATTATTGGCGCGATTGTGTTCCGCATGATTTTTGTCGCAATTGGCACAGGCTTACTGGCATTGGGCGCGTATGTTGAACTGATTTTTGCCGCGATTATTGCCTTTGCCGCGATTATGATGCTCAAAGGCGGCGATGAAGACAGCCACGAAAACGTGGATTATTCCGAACATTTTGCCTACAAATTGGTACACAAATTTTTCCCCGTTTTCCCCCGTTTGTATAGACACAACTTCTTTTTGAACGCCGAAGAACTCGCCAAAGCGCGTGAACAATATCCAGACGTGCATTTGGAATTGGCAGGCGAAGACGTGAAACACCCCGAAGACAGCCACCCACAGCCAATGAAAAAAGGCGTGTTAGTCGCCACACCGCTGTTTTTGTGTTTAGCCGTGATTGAATTATCGGACGTGATGTTCGCGTTTGACAGCGTGCCAGCCGTGATTGCCGTGTCCAAAGAACCGCTCATCGTGTACAGCGCAATGATGTTCGCTATTTTGGGCTTGCGTACCATGTATTTTGTATTGGAAGCGTTAAAAGGCTATTTGGTGCATTTGGAAAAAGCAGTGGTGTTTTTGCTATTCTTTATCGCATTCAAACTGGCGTTAGCGGCAACCAATCACTTATTCCACCACGGTTGGGAAATTTCGCCCAACGCGTCATTGGTAGTCGTGCTGGTGGTTTTGGCGATTGGCGTGTTGGCATCATTCGTGCTACCAAAAAAATCGTAAAAATCGCAGGCTGCTCGTGAAGAAAGCAGCCTGCACTTTGATTTAACATTGAAATACAAGGAAATCCTATGATTAACATGAAAGGCACAGTAATTATGGCAGTGATTGCCTATGGCGTTTATCACTATACCCACACTGGAAATTTAACATTGATTCCGCCAACCAAATCAGCAGTCGTCCAAGCATTCCAAAAAGCCCAATCTTCTCGCGCATCGCAATACGATGTTGAAGTAACCAAAAAATGCACGCGCGTGGGCGGTGGCATGGTCAAAGAAGGGGTTTACGCTTGCGAACTGGAATTGTCCAGCAAATCGGGCGGCGAGCAGCCGTTTATCGAAAAAATCTTGATTGAGAAAAAACAAGGTAATTGGGTGATGCGAAATAAATAGCCCACAAAAAAACGCGGAACAGCAAGCAACTGTTCCGCGTTTTTCATATTGATTTAATACTCACGCACCACCGCGCTTTGCTGCAACTGACCAATAAATGCTTCTTGGTTACGTTGTTGTGCTTGGCGAACCAATAAGCGGCGAATGGCTTCGGCTTGCATTTTGTATGGGTCGGTTTCGGTGCGGCTGCCCACCAATTCAATCATCTGCCATGTTGTACCTGCATTGCGCGGCGCACTCACTTCACCCACTTTTAATGTATGCAAAAACGGTTCTACATTTTCGGGCAACATATAATCGGTGATGTTGTCGTGCAAACCGCCATTAGCCGCCTGCGCTTCTTGCGAATAACGGCGTGCAATCGAAGCGAAATCCGTGCCTTGTGCAATCGCCGTAGCAATTTGCTGAATACGATTGCCTACTGCTGGCACATCGGCTTGACTAGTCGCGCGTAAAAGAATGCGACGAATGGTGTAAACCGTATAAGGCTCAGCCGCTGGCAAGGCTTGACCTGTTTTTTGCGCGTTCACAGCGTATTCCTGAATTTGCGCTTCGGTGATGTTAATGTCGCTGTTTAAGTTGCTCAACATATGCGCAATGAGCAAATCTTTTGCCACCTCAAGGCGATAAGACTCTTTGGTGTAGCCGACACTAGCCGCTTTGGCATACAAAGCAGCAACAGTGGTTTTGTCTTGCGCGGCACGGCGTTGCAATTCTTCATCAATGCCTGCTTCGGGTACGCGCAACTGTTGTTGGCGAGCCGCATCGGCAAGCAGCGAACGCTCTACCAACTGCATCTTGGCAGCCTGCACTAATTGCGCTTCGGGAATGTCCTTGTTGGTTGGGCGCGATTTGAGTTCACGCACGGTGCGCGACACGTCGCCATAAGTAATAATGGACGAATTGACTTCCATTAACACGCTGTTGAGTGGCTTGATGTCGGCAGCGCAGGCTGCTTGAATGCCCAAACCCAGCATAATGGCGGCTGCAAGTGTACGAATATTTGTCATCTTATATATACCTCGTTGGTTTTGCTGTACCCAGGAATTCCCAAGCGTAGCTGTTCATAAGGATTGTTACCGATATTACTTAAATCTTTAAGTTGCAATGTGAAAAATACGGCGTTTTTGTGTGTCGTGCGACCATTTTCGATGCCTGTGGCATAGCGTTGTCCCACCACGCTCATGCTCCAACAACCGCATGGATTTTTGTATTCCAAACCCAAAGTTTGCTCCAATGTGGCATAAGGCTTCACGCTAAAATTATATCGCCCTACCGCATACAAATTGGGGGTTATCGGCCATTGTGCTGCCAAATCCACATGTCGTAATTCGCCAAAATAACCCGAGAAAATCTCTTCGTTGCGACTGTATTTAAAGCGCGAACTCAACACTTTGCCTGCTTCTGGGTTGTAGCGCAAGCCAAAATTCATCTGTTCGGTGCGATTTGTGCTTTCGTTCCAATGCAGTTGCGTGTCAGCAAACCAGTTGGGATAAATCTGTCCACCAGCAAAAGCAGCGATATCGCTTTTACGGCGCGCACTCGATTGCAGGCTGCCATCTAACAACACATCATCGTCCGAAAAATAATATTTTTGCCCTACACCAGCGCGGAATACTTCTACACCTGTGTTGGCGTTCAACAAACGAGTTTGTATGCCGACTGCGGTGCTGTTGCTGGCATTGATGCGGTCACTGCCCGAAAAGATGTTTTCGCGAAATAATTGGTCATAGCTAAACGAGTTTTGCGATGAGTCAAAATTAGGCAACGTGTTTTGTTCACGGCTGGAAATGTAGTTATAAAACAAGCGCGGTTCAAGTGTTTGAATATAGGCTTGTTTAAACAACATTTGTTCGCGTTCAAATGTCAAACCTGCGTCCACATTGGCAATCGGCAACACGCGCGATACACGGCGACTGGGATTACCACCTTCATTTTTCAGCCAATATTGCGTGGCGTGTACCCCAATTTTGGGGCGCACATAACCCCAACTACGCGAAAAATCCCACGTTACGCTGGGATACACTACCAAGCGCGAGCCGCTTTGCCAGTCTGGGTGTTCAAAGCGCGTGATGTGGCTTGTCCAATTTAAGCTGGCGTTGCCGATACTGCGCTGCCAATCCAGCGAAAAGCGTGGCAAAATGGCATAAGGGCGCGAAATATTGCCGCTACCATCGGGCAAAGTTTGGTATTTGCGTACCAACAAACCAGCCTGCACATTGCCGCCCAGCCATTGATTGACATAACTTAACCACAGTTGGCGGTCTAGATTCACGTTTTCGGCGATTTCGTTGCGCCCGTAAAAATCGCGATAATAATCGTTGTCGGACACTTGGGTAAAATCAATGCCACCCGATAAATGTGCGTTAAATTGATGATAATGTCTCAGGCGGACTTCGTAGCGATTGTCGTATTTTGATTCGCTATCGTGTGGCATATATTCCGCGCTGATTGCGCCACGGTATTTAGGCTGCAAATAACGGAACTCACCGCCCAATTGTGCGCCGCGCTCTGAAATATACGCAGGCGTTACAGTCGCATCGTAATTGGGCGCGAGATTGAAATAATACGGCTGTTTATAGGTTGCACCGTCCGAACCAATCGACACAGTTGGCACTAAAAAACCACTTTTGCGATTGCCATTAATCGGAAAATCCACCCACGGCGTGTACAAAATCGGTACGCCAGCAAACACCAATCGCGCATGACGTGCTACGCCGATGCCCGATTTGTTATCCGCTTTCATTTCTGCCGCTTGGATATACCACGATGTATCACCGGCACTACAAGTGTTGAATTTCACATCTTGCAACTGTGTTTGCTGTTCGTTCAGCAGCGTTACTTTTTTGCTCACACCTTGCAGCCTGCGCCCATCTTGTTCGGCAACAAATTCGGCATTGTCTGCACTGCCATTTTTTTGCGCCAAGTGATAATTAAGCCGCTCGCCCTGCACGGTTTCGCCATTTTGGCGCGTCAAAACAAACGCATCGCCTGCCTGCACCGTTTCATCTTGCGGATTGTATTCCACCCATTGTGCATTAAGCGTGTCGCCATTGCGTTCCACAATCGCATCGCCCTCGGCACGATGCACCACATTGGTTTGCCCTGCGGCTTTGTCTGCCGTGATGCGCGTTACATCGCTGGGCAAAGCATCGCCACCGCTGGTTTTGGCACGAGCCAATTCTGCCGATGACGGCGCAGGCGCATGACACAAACGGCTAGACGACCAAGTGTCCGAAGCAGCCTGCACGGAGTGGGCAAAAGTCAATGCCACTGCCGCGAACAAGGGTTTATACACAAATGAGCGAGACAAAATCACACCTACACATAAATTTAACGTTAAAATGGCGGTCATTTTAACCGAAAACCAGCGTATTCACATCATGCAAAGAGAATCTGCACTAAAAAATTGGTTGGCGCAATGCTATCCACAACAAAACTTCACTTTATCGTTTGCGGCAGCCGATGCCGATTTTCGCCGTTATTTTCGCGCAACGTTTGCCGATGGCAGCAGCGTGATTTGCATGGACGCACCGCCCGATAAAATGAACACCGAGCCTTATGTTCGCATACAAAAACTATTTTCCATGCTTAACGTGCCGCAAATTTTGCATTACGATGCCGCACAAGGGTTTATGGTACTCAACGACTTGGGCGATATTCAATACCTCAAAGCCATGCAGCACGAAAACACGCCCGAAGCGCACAAAGCCCTGCTGCTAGAAGCAATTGACGAATTGATTATTTTGCAAAAAGCCAGTGTTGCAGGCTGCTTGCCCGAATACGACCACGAAATTCTGTTGCGCGAAGTCAATTTGTTTCCCGAATGGTTTGTGGCAAAAGAATTGGGGCGCGAACTCAATTTCGCCCAACGCAAATTGTGGCAACAAACTTTGGATGTGCTGTTGCCCGCAGTTGAGCAGCAACCCAAAGTATTTGTGCATCGCGATTTTATCGTGCGAAACTTAATGCTCACACGCGACCGCCCTGCCGTGTTGGATTTCCAAGACGCGCTGTATGGCGCAATCACCTACGATTTGGTGTCGCTCACACGCGATGCGTTTATTGAGTGGGACGAAGAATTTACGTTAGACATCGTGATTCGCTATTGGGAAAAGGCGCGCGCTGCTGGTTTGCCCGTTCCAGTCGAATTTGACACGTTTTATCGTTGGTACGAATGGACGGGCGTGCAACGTCATTTGAAAGTGGCAGGCATTTTTGCGCGTTTGTGGCACAGAGATGGCAAAGACAAATATCGCCCCGAAATCCCGCGCTTTTTGAATTATTTGCGCCGTACTTCGCGCCGCTATGCCGAACTCGCGCCCTTGTATGCGCTGTTGCTGGAATTGGTGGGCGATGAAGAATTGCAGACGGGTTATACGTTTTAAATCCCACATATAAAAGTGCAGGCTGCTTTTTTCACGGTTTTTGCCGTAAAAAGCAGCCTGCACTTTCTTATCTTAATTTTGATTTATGAATTTTGCGCGGCATAGCGTTGCAACAATTCTTTAAACGCTGCGCCTGTTTCTGGGTGTTTCAAACCAAACGCCAGCGTGGCTTCTAAATAGCCGATTTTGCTGCCACAGTCATAACGCACGCCGTCAAATGCGTGTGCCAACACAGGTTCGTATTCCAGCAGTTTGGCAATGCCATCGGTCAGTTGGATTTCGCCGCCTGCACCGCGTGGCGTATTTTGCAGCAATTCAAAAATGCGCGGAGTCAAAATATATCGCCCCACCACCGCCAAATTGGACGGTGCTTCTTCTGGCTTCGGTTTTTCCACAATGCTTTGAATGCGTTGATATTGCTGCCAATCCGCAATTTCCACAATGCCGTATGACCCAGTTTGGTCAGGCGCAACGGTTTCTACACCCAACACGCTGCTGCCTGTTTGATTGTAGCTGTCAATCATTTGCGCCAACGCACCTTTGGGCGCGTCAATTAAATCGTCTGCCAAAATAACGGCAAACGGCTCGTTGCCCACCGCTGCTTGGGCGCACAACACCGCATGTCCCAATCCCAACGCTTCGGCTTGGCGAATATACAAACAAGTGATGTTGGACGGCAAAATGTTTTGCACATGCGCCAACAATTTTTCTTTGTGGCGCAAGGTCAATTCGGTTTCCAGTTCGTAGGCTTTGTCAAAATGGTCTTCAATGCTGCGTTTGCTGCGTCCTGTTACAAAAATAATCTCGGTGCAGCCTGCTTCTACCGCTTCTTCTACGCCATATTGAATCAATGGCTTATCCACAATCGGCAACATTTCTTTTGGGCTGGCTTTGGTAGCAGGCAAAAAGCGCGTTCCCATGCCTGCAACTGGGAAAACAGCTTTGCGAATTTTTTGGCAGGTCATGATTTTCTCCTTATAAAATTAGACGGATAGATGCGCGTATTTTAGCATGACTTTTAAGAGAAAATAAAAAAGGACTGCTATAATTTAGCAGTCCTTTAAATTTTGGTGCCGGCGGCAGGAATCGAACTCGCGACCCCCTGATTACAAGTCAGGTGCTCTACCAACTGAGCTACACCGGCAAAGAAGTCGCTATTATGCGGATAATTCGGTTTCTTGGCAAGCGTTATTTTGATTTATTTTGTAATAGAACGTCATTTTGCTGTTTTTAAATAAAATTTAATTAGCAAGATTTATTGAGCGAGCAAATTTTTTGTGATGATTTGGCAAATTTGTTGCAAATATTCGGCATCAATTTCGTCAAATTGGTTGATTTGCTCGGCATCGGCATCTAGTACACCGATGATTTGTTGCCGTTGGTTGTATAGCGGTACGACAATTTCGGATTGTGAACGGCTGGAACAGGCGATGTGGTCGGGGTGTTGGTTTACATCGGGTACGACAATGGTGCGATTTTGCGCCCATGCTTGTCCGCAAACGCCACGTCCGTGTGCGATTCGGGTGCAGGCGACTGGGCCTTGAAAAGCGGATAGTTGCAATTCGGTACGTTGGTCATCAATCAAATAAAAGCCAACCCACAACCAGCCAAAGGTTTCTTTGAGCAGGGCATTGACGTTGGCGAGTCCTGCGATGAATAGGTTGCGGTCGCTGCTCAATAGGGCTTCTATGGCTGGGACGATGGTTTGGTAGCGTTCGGTTTTGCTGGCATTGGGGGCGATGTGGGGTTCGTGCATTGGGGAATCTTTCGGGTTAGATAAAAAATCAATGTGCAGGCTGCTTTTTATCGTGCAAAAGCAGCCTGCACTTTTTTATGGCTTACATTTGTTGCAAGGTTGCGACGCTGGGGGCGTAGTAATATGCGCCTGTTTTGGCTTGGCTTAATCGTTCCAGCAGCAAATCGGTTAAACCGTCTGGCACGTCGCCAAACATGTGCTGCAACTGCGCTTCTATATTGTGCAGGCTGCTTGCGTAGGCAACAAAAGCCAATCCGTGTTCGCCTGACGCGCTGCCATAGGGCAAACTACGGCGCACAATTTTTAGCCCAACGCCGTTTTCTTTGATGTTAGTTCGGGCGATGTGGCTGCGTGGGTGGCGGTCGGCTTTGGCGAATTCTTCATCGCTTTGTTTACTACGCGCCACGCTTTGTTCTTGTTCGGCAACGCTGTGGCTGTTCCATTTGGCTAGGTCGTGTTGATAGCGTTGGAATACGATGTAGCTGCCGCCGTGTTGGTTGAGCGCGATGGATTGGATTTTTTCATCGCCGTGTGGGTTTTCTGTGCCATCAACAAAGCCGTCTAGTCCGCGATTTTCGTGGCGGCGGAAGCCTTGTGTTTCTTGGGCGACTTCAATCGCTGTGCCAAAAATGTCCAATACGGATAGGGCAAGCGCGAAATTGCTGTCGTGTTGATTGGATTGAATGTGAATCAACAAATCGTGTTGCGTGGCCGGGGCGATGATGTTGCCTGTGCCATAGCTGGGGAAATTTTTGAGTTCGGGGGCTTGGCTGGCAGCGGCTTGGGTTTGCCAGAAGTCTGCGCCAAATGCGATGGTCATACCGATTTGGTCTTGCGGACGTTGGTTTTGCAACTGTTCTAGCGCGACAAGGGCGGCGCGACAAGCTGTGCCAATTTGTGCAGGCTGCTTGATTTGGGCTTCAATCCAAATGGCTGCACTGGCGTGTTCGTTGGAGAGAATGGGGTTCATGTTGGTGTTCCTTGTTGTGATACGAGAAAGTGGAATTATAACGAAATTGGGCAAAAAAGCAGCCTGCATCTTTACCCAGCCTTACACGTTTTCACACAGAAAAAAGCAGCCTGCACGTTTACAATATCGCCTTTTTTACACACACTTGCCTATGAAATTCTTTTCTATCTTTACCCTGTTTGGGCTGCAACTGTTCACTTACTTTTTTGCGCGATTTTTGATTTGGTGGCTTGCCATTCAATCCAAAACCGCGCGTAAACGATTATTTGCAGGATGTTTTTTATTTGGCAACGGCTTGTTGATTTCGGCTTTGGTGTTTCGAGTTCACGGGCTGTCTCGCTGGTCGGCAGTGTGGTTGGTGTTGCTGCTGTTTACGTTTTTTACCAGCTTAATCGTATTATTTTTGTATCGCGTTTTGAAGCTGGCCAAAAGGCAGCCTGCACATTACACTCGTGCTTTGCGAATTTTATCGCCATTGATTTTGTTTAGCTTTTTTGGTACGGCAATTTACAATGCCTACACGCCTGTTGTCCGCCATGCCAGTATTTCAATCAACAAACCGTTGGCGCAACCGATTCGCATTGGCATGGCTGCCGACACGCATTTGGGCATCTTGGTGGGCGCACGACAATTAGACAAATTGTCCAACATTATGGCGCAAGAAAAAGTGGATATGATTTTGCTGCCTGGCGACATCATGGACGATGACACGGTGGCATACGAAGCGGAAAACATGAAGCCGCATCTGCAAAAACTCCGCGCACCGCTGGGCGTGTATGCCACGTTGGGCAATCACGATTTGTTTGGACAAGAACGCGCCATTACGCAAGCCTTGCAAGATGCGGGCATTACGGTATTGCACGACAATGCGGTGCTGGTGGACAACCGCGTGTGGGTGGTGGGTCGCCCCGACAACTTGGACAAAAATCGCTTGCCAACCAAACAGTTATTGACGCAAGCCGACACAACTTTGCCTGTATTTTTGCTAGACCATCGCCCTGATGGCGTGTCGGAACATTCGCAACTGCCGATTGATGTGCAAGTGTCTGGGCACGTTCACAATGGGCAAGTGTTCCCAGCCAATTATATTGTGAAGATGATTAATCGCTTGCATTATGGTTATGAACAAATCGGCTTGGGGCATTATTTTGTGACTTCGGGCTTTGGTTTTTGGGGCGTGCCGTTCCGTTTGGGCTCGCAAAGCGAAGTTTGGATTATTGATGTGAAAGGGACGCAGCCTGCGTCTTATAGTGAATTAAATTCAAACTAGTACTGCGTTGCCAACTCCCTTATGTACTAGCTGTACACGGCGGTCGTTGTCGCCTTGTCCTAGGTTGAATTTAATCCACTATAAATCACGCGAAAAAAGCAGCCTGCACTTTTGTAAGCAAACAAAAAGTGCAGGCTACTTTGTTCTTTTATTATAATGCCCAATTTTTCATCGCCCAATCCAAACCATGCCCCACCTACTCCGCGCCCTGCTGCTCGCGGCCATTCCCGCCGCTTTTTTGTGCCTACTCACCGCTATTCCGCTGTGGAAAATGCTGGATTATGGCGGCTCGCCCCTGTGGCTAGAAATGCTGCACGACAGCTACTACCGCCAGCGCATTCTCTGGACAGCCACGCAAGCAGCCTGCACCGTCTTGCTGACCTTGCTGCTCGGTTTGCCCTGCGCGTGGGCGTTGGCGCGATTGCAGTTTTCAGGTAAAGCATTGATTTTAAGCCTATTGATGTTGCCGTTTATTATGCCGACTTTGGTCGCAGGCATGGGCGTGTTGGCATTGTTTGGCGAAAAAGGACTGCTGTGGCGCGGTTGGCAAGACACCGCCGTATTACTGCTCTATGGCAATATTTTCTTCAATTTGCCTGTGCTGATTCGTTCTGCCTACCAAGGCTTGCTCGCCGTGCCAGCCAATCGCATCGCTGCCGCCAAAACGCTGGGCGCAAACGCTTGGCAACAATTTTGGCACGTTGAACTGCCCGTGTTGCGCCCATGGCTCGCAAGTGCAGGCTGCTTGATTTTTCTATACTGCTTTTCTGGCTTCGGCTTGGCATTGCTGCTGGGCGGACAACAATACGCCACCGCCGAAGTAGAAATCTACCGCCTAATCGCACACGAACTGGACTTGGAACGCGCCAGCGTATTGGTTTGGCTGGTGCTGTTTGCCACCACCGCCGCAGGTTTGCTCAACGCATGGTTCAGTCGCCAAACCCACGCCGCCGACATTCGCCCGATTGCCGCGCAAAGTCCAAGCAGCCTGCACCACAAAATCCTGCTCGGCTACACCCTATTCTTGCTGACCGCGTGTTGCGTCCTACCCTTGCTGGCGATTGTGGTGCAAGCCACCCAAGCAGGCAGCGCGTGGCGCGTGTTATGGCACGAAGACACACTTTCCGCACTGTGGAACACGCTGCGATTTTCCACCATTGCGCTATTTGGTACAGCCGTATTAGGCATACTCCACGCCGCAGCCGCTCGCGCCATACCGCTGTTTCGCAGCATCACATTTTTACCGTTTATGATTTCGCCCGTGTGTTTATCGTTTGGCGCGCTGCTGGCATATCCACAACACGCAGGCAGCCTGCACTTGCTGCTTGCGCTGTATGTATTGCTCGCCTATCCTTTTGTTACCAAAGACGTTTTGGCAACATGGGACGCACTGCCCCATCGCTATTTCCAAGCCGCACAAGTGTTTGGCGCAAGCCCAATCCAAACGCTGTGGCACATTACCTTGCCGCTGCTGCGCCCTGCATTACGGCGCGGTTTGACCTTTGCCGCTGCCACCAGCATAGGCGAATTTGCCGCCACGCTCTTTTTATCGCGCCCCGAATGGCAAACGCTCACCACGCTGATTTACTACTATTTGAGCAAAGTCGGTAACAACAATTACGGCAAAGCGATGGTGCTGACTTTGTTGTTGATGACGTTGGCAACGCTGGTTTTTGTGTTGTTGGATACGCAGGAATCGCGCAAGAAATCGGTAGCGGACTAAACAAAAGCAGCCTGCATTTTTTTGGTTGATTTAAAGTGCAGGCTGCTTTTCATCATCACGCCCTACAATCACGCCACATCAATCCATTCTATAAAAAGCAGCCTGCAATACATCAACCAAACAATGCTAAAATACGCAGTTCATTTTTATTTTTCAGGCAACTCAAATCATGGCTCAAAACAACGACTTCATTCGCATTCGTGGCGCACGCACCCACAATCTCAAAAACATTGACCTAGACATTCCCCGACACCAACTTGTTGTGATTACGGGGCTTTCAGGCAGCGGCAAATCTTCGCTGGCGTTTGATACGCTGTACGCCGAAGGGCAACGCCGTTATGTGGAAAGCCTGTCCGCCTACGCGCGTCAATTTTTGCAGATGATGGATAAACCCGATGTGGATTTGATTGAAGGCTTGTCGCCAGCCATTTCCATTGAGCAAAAATCCACGTCCCACAATCCGCGTTCCACAGTCGGCACGGTTACGGAAATCCATGATTATTTGCGCCTTTTGTATGCGCGTGTCGGCACGCCGTATTGCCCAGAACATCATCAACCGCTTGCCAGCCAAACCGTGTCGCAAATGGTGGACGCGATGTGCAGGCTGCCTGAAGACACGCGCGTGATGATTTTAGCCCCTGCGGTGGTTAACCGCAAAGGCGAATTTGTTGATTTATTTATGGATTTACAAGCACAAGGTTTTGCGCGTGTGCGTGTGGACGGCAAAATTTACGCCATTGAAGACGTGCCAAAATTGGAAAAAAACATCAAACACAATATTGATGTTGTGATTGACCGCGTGAAAGTGCGCGATGATATTCAACAGCGATTGGCGGAAAGTTTTGAAACCGCGCTGCGACACGGCGATGAACGTGCTTTGGCGTTAGAAATGGATTCGGGCGTGGAACATTGGTTTTCGGCGCGATTCGCTTGCCCTGTTTGCTCGTACAGTTTACCCGAACTTGAACCGCGTTTATTCAGTTTTAACAATCCATTAGGTTCGTGCCAAACCTGCGACGGTTTGGGCAGCACCGATTTTTTTGACGCAGAACGAGTAGTCGCACACCCCGAATTATCGCTCTCGGCTGGCGCGATTGATGGCTGGGACAAACGCAATCAATTTTATTTTCAAATGATTCAATCGCTTGCCAAACATTATGGTTTTGACGTGGAAACCCCTTGGGAAATGCTGCCTGAAAAAATCCAAAAAATCATTTTGAATGGTTCAGGAAAAGAAATTATTCCATTCAAATACTTATCCGAAAAAGGCGGCACATTTGAACGCGAACACGCATTTGAAGGCATTATGCCAAATTTGGAACGCCGTTATCGCGAAACCGACAGCGAAACCGTGCGCGACAAATTGCGCGAATACCAAAACCACCGCGCCTGCCCAAGCTGCGGCGGTGCGCGTTTGCGTAAAGAAGCGCGACACGTTTTAGTCGGCGGACAAGCCTTGCACGATATTTCCGCATTGCCATTAAATCAAACACTTGCGTTTTTTGAAAACCTGCAATTAGACGGTAACAAAGCCCAAATTGCCGAAAAAATCCTAAAAGAAATCATGGAACGCTTGGGCTTTTTGATTAACGTGGGTTTGGATTATTTGAATTTGAGCCGTTCCGCCGAAACGCTGTCAGGCGGTGAAGCCCAACGCATTCGCCTAGCCAGCCAAATCGGTTCGGGCTTGACAGGCGTGATGTACGTTTTGGACGAGCCGTCAATCGGTTTGCACCAACGCGACAACGATAGATTATTGATGACATTGAAAAGATTGCGCGATTTGGGTAACAGCGTGATTGTGGTTGAACACGATGAAGACGCAATCCGCCACGCCGATTTTGTCGTGGATATGGGCGTAGGCGCAGGCGAACACGGCGGCAGCGTGATTGTTTCAGGCAGCCCCGAAATCGTAGCGAAAGATGAAAATTCATTGACGGGACAATATTTAAGCGGCAAACAATCCATTCCTGTGCCGTCTGAAAGAACGCCTGTTAATCCCGACAGAATGCTCGTTCTGAAAGGCGCAAGCGGCAATAATTTGAAAAATGTAACGCTAGAATTGCCTTTGGGCTTAATCACTTGCGTAACAGGCGTTTCAGGCAGCGGCAAATCCACGCTGATTAACGACACGCTCGCCAAAATCGCCCACCGCGAGCTCAACCGCGCCCACGAAGAACCAGCCCCCTACGACAGCATTCACGGCTTGGAACATTTGGACAAAGTGATTACCGTTGACCAATCGCCCATCGGCAGAACACCGCGTTCCAACCCAGCCACTTATACAGGCTTGTTTACGCCAATCCGCGAATTGTTCGCAGGTGTGCCATTGTCGCGTGAACGTGGTTACAGCGTGGGGCGGTTTTCGTTCAACGTCAAAGGCGGACGCTGCGAAGCGTGTCAAGGCGACGGCGTGATTAAAGTAGAAATGCACTTTCTGCCCGATGTGTACGTCCCTTGCGAAGTCTGCCACGGCAAACGCTACAACCGCGAAACGCTGGAAGTGCAATACAAAGGCAAAAACATTCACGAAGTTTTGGCGATGACGGTAGAAGAAGCCTTTGAATTTTTTGAAAATGTGCCGACCATTGCCCGAAAATTACAAACCTTGCAAGACGTGGGATTAGGCTATATCCGTTTGGGACAATCCGCGACCACGCTATCGGGTGGCGAAGCACAACGTGTGAAACTCGCCCTAGAATTATCCAAACGCGACACAGGACGCACGCTGTATATTTTGGACGAACCGACCACAGGTCTGCATTTCGCCGACATTGCCCTGCTGCTGCAAGTCATAGGCCGTCTGAAAGGCAAAGGCAACTCGATAGTGATTATCGAGCATAATCTGGATGTGATTAAAACTGCGGATTGGATTGTGGATTTGGGGCCGGAAGGCGGTGATGGCGGTGGGAGGATTATTGCGGAAGGTAGCCCTGAACAGGTGGCGAAGGTTAAGGGGAGTTATACTGGGAAGTATTTGAAGGTTTTTTTTGAATTCAATTAGTAATTGAATAATCAATGCTTGTTAAATTTGATTGGAAAGAAATATTATGAAAAATCATATTATTGGTTTGATTGTAGGGATACTAACAACAGTAGCTGCAACTTTTATTATAAGCTGGATTAATTCTGGCAATATAAAATATGAATACTCTTTTAATAACTACGATAGACTAGCTTCCATTTTATCCATCAATATTGAAAATAATTCATCACAAATAGAAAAAGATATTCATATAATTATTCCTGGTTTTTTTCTTCCTACAAAAGAAGATCAAGAGAATATTAAAATGAAATCTTCTTTTTCTAACACATCAATGATGATTATTGATAAAAAAATTGAAATTACTATTCCTAATTTGAGACAAAAAGAAAAAGGAGAGATACAACTACTCTTTTTAGGTGGTGCTCCATTTTCTGATTATTCACTGGATAATGAATTGCTTGTAACATCAGAAAATACTATTGCGACGAGAAAAAACTATTTATTTACCGACAAAAATTTTGATAATACGGTTTTTTTATTAATAATGACTATTTTAGCAACATTCATAGTTTTACTGTTAATAGCTTTTATTTCTGATTATTTAACGCCATACGAAAGTAAGAAAAACTCTCTCGTCGAAAACTTGAATAATCTAATGAAAAATAATAAAGAAAATAAAATGGTATCTTTTATTTCAATAGATGATGAACACAAGCAATCGTAGCTAGCAAGCCGTAGCCAGCATACCCAACTCACCGCGTGCGTGGCTGCGCCACACACCCTACCGTTGAATCACTCGGAACTTCAAAACCAACGTGTAGGGTGTGTGCGGTACGCACGCACGCGGTTGCTTGATTAACGATTTGCCGTTTCAACTTTTAACTTCGTTGAAGCTAGCAATTTCAGACGACCTCAAAGGTCGTCTGAAAACATCAGCTTCAACGAAGTTAAAACCTTAAACAATAAACCATCCCTTCTCCAACACCCAAACCACAAGCAAAAATCCCATGGCGCGTTATCGCAGAAACTTCATTGCCGGCGGCACATTCTTTTTCACCGTCAAACTTGCCAACCCAAAATCGCGCCTGCTTGTCGAACATATCGACTTATTGCGTGCGGCTTATGTGGATGTGCAAAAACAATATCCCTTTGAAACCGTCGCCGTATGCGTGCTGCCGAACCACATTCATGCCATTTGGACGCTGCCGCCCGACGATGCGGATTATTCCCTGCGCTGGCGGCTGATTAAAACCAAATTCTCCGCACATTTCCCTCATGCCGAAAACCTGTCTGCCAGCAAACAGCGGCGGCACGAACGCGGTATTTGGCAACGGCGTTTTTATGAACACACCATGCGTGACGAAACGGATTTGCAACGTTGCACGGACTATATCCATTTCAATCCCGTCAAACATGGATTGTGTGGCAATGTCCGCGATTGGGCGTTTTCGTCATTTCACCGTTATGTACGGGATGGATGGCTGCCGTTGGATTGGGGCGGAACAAAAGAAACGGCGGTAATGAGTTTTGGGGAGTGAATGCTATAAAAAACTACCCACTGCGTGCGTGGCTGCGCCACACACCCTACCCATGATTCATGAGGAACTTCAAAATCAACGCGTAGGGTGTGTGCGATACGCACGCACGCGGTTGCTTAATTGACGTTTTGCCGTTTTCAAATTTACTTTCGTTGAAGCTGCCACTTTTCAGACGGCCTCAAATACCAATATGGCCTATCCGTCAATCCCCAAACCACCCACCTAAAACAAACCAATGTGCAGGCTGCTTTTCAACTTCGTTGAAGCTTCGTTTTCGGCAAGCGGCCATTAAAATATCCTATCAATAAAGGCTACCTGAAAAATATCCGACTCAACAAAGCCGAATATTTTTCAGGTAGCCTTTTCTTAACTTCACGGCAACCGCAGTTTCAAAAATCAGAAGCCGCCGTTATCTGCCAAACAACGCCGCCTTGCCTTCCGCGCCGGAAACATCCAGCACTTCAATCTCTTCCCCGTCCAGCACGGCCTGCGTCAGCATGGCCACGCCGCCGGAGGGGCCGATTTCCAAAATCCGCCGCACGCCCAGCGTGGCCATGCTGCGGCATTCAGCCATCCAGTCCACCGGATCCATCAGAATATTGTGTGCGATGCTGCGCGCCTGTTCCGCATCCAAACCGCAGGCGGCCGCCCATTCGGCTGTTTGCGCTACGGCGGGCAGCATGGCGGGGTGGTGGAAGCCGACTTCCACGTCCAGCCGCCACAGCAGGTTTTCGGGCGTTTGGCCATTTTCGTCTTTCACCGTGTCCGACAACACGCCGCACGCGCGCGCCACCGATTCGGGCTTGCCGCTGACGACAAAACCGACACTTTCGCATTGATTGGCAAATTAAACGCGGATTTACCTGCAAAATTAGCGGCGTTTGTGCGTGAAATGGTACGGATTAAGGCAGTAATCAAAGGCGCATGATTTTTCAAGCAGCCTGCACTCAAACCGTCGTATTTTTCTTTATGCATGGTATCATTCCGCATATTCGTAGCATTTCTCACAATCTAATCACTCTTTCATCTACATCATGACCAAAATCCCACCCACCATTCAACCCACTTTCGCATGGCTATGGCAACGCCCCGTGTGCTTTGTCGCCTTTGGCTTTGGCACAGGACTCGCCCCCAAAGCCCCAGGCACATTTGGCACATTGCCCGCCTTGTTTATTGCAGGTTTACTGCTCGGCTCAGGCATGAGCAAGCTGGCATTGGGCTTATTGTGCCTACCTCTATTTGCGCTGGGCATCTGGATTTGCAATCAAGCCGAACAAGCACTCGGCACACACGATTACAGCGGCATTGTGTGGGACGAAATCGTCGCCATGATGTTGATATTAGCGTGCATTCCGCAAGGCTTGGGCTGTTGGAGTTTAGCGTTTATCGTGTTCCGCCTATTTGACGCGCTAAAACCACCGCCGATTCGTTGGTTTGACCAAAAAGTACACGGCGGATTGGGCGTGATGCTAGACGACATCATCGCCGCCATCATGACGATTATCGTCTTGTACATCATCATTTGGATAAGCTAATGGAACACAATATTTTGATTCACGTTACACCGCAATATCGCGCCGCCGACAGCGACATCATACAAAGCCGATTTGCGTTTTCCTACAAAATTAAGATTGAAAACCGCAGCGATGAAATCATCACGCTCCGCACCCGAACATGGAAAATTACCGACGCTTGTGGCAACATAGAAAATGTACACGGCGTAGGCGTAGTGGGCGAACAGCCGACTTTGTATTCGGGCGATTGTTTTGAATACCAAAGCGGCACACAGCTCGACACGCCTTGGGGTAGCATGGAAGGGCAATACGAATTTGAAACGAGCTGGGGCGGACGCATCGAAGTGGTGATTCCGCGCTTTGAATTGAAGTCGGATATTTTGCCGCAGTAATCATCATAAGATGCAGGCTGCTTTTAATAGTGAAGTGAAATTGCAATGATACTGCGTTGATAACGCTCTTATGTGCTATTTGCACACGGCGAGCGTTATCGCCTTGTCTCATTTTTATTTCACTTCACTATAAGCTGGCACGCAATTAGCTAGATTAACTTTATCTTTATGTAACCAACCAAAGGAAACAAACATGATTAACCAATTTGAAATCAACAACTACGCGAAAAAACAAGTAGATGAATATTTGGCGCAACACAATTTGAGCCTAAAAGACGCGATGGACACCGAAAGCCATAGCGCACAAATCGCCACCATGTTGCACGGCGGCTTCCCAAAAATGGTACAAAAAATCTATTCGCTTGCTAAATTCCAAACCTTTTTTTGGGAAAAACGCGATTTGTTGCACAACCATTTAGTCAATCGCTTTACTGTATTGGAAAAACAAGCGGCTAAAAAAGCCAAATAATTCGCGCAAATGATAAAGCAGCCTGCACTTTTTGTTGATTTAAAGTGCAGGCTGCTTTTTATTCCTCACTCAAATTGCGCAATCCAACGCAGGCAAACCCACGCCACACTCTCGCAACATCTGCACCGTTTCAAACACAGGCAAGCCCATTATGCCCGAAAAACTGCCCAACAAATGCGAAATAAACACGCTCGCCAAACCCTGAATGCCATACGCCCCCGCTTTATCCATTGGCTCGCCTGTGGCAATATATTGGCGAATTTCTTGTGTACTCAATGGCTTAAAGAATACTTCGTTTGCCTGCACCACGCTCAATTCTTTGCCTTGCCACGACACACAAACGCCTGTCAAAACTTGGTGCGCCTTGCCCGATAATTGCAGCAGCATTTGTTCAGCGTGTTCGGTCGATTCGGGTTTACCCAAGATTTCATTGCTCAACACCACGCTGGTGTCTGCGCTCACAATCGGCAAATCTTGGCGCGTGGCAGCAATGGTGCGATTTTTTTCACACGCCAAACGCAAGACATAATCGTGGGGCGATTCGTTGTGGCGTGGCGTTTCGTCAATATCCGCAGGCAGCCTGCACACGGTGTAGCCCAAGTTTTCCAAAATCTCGCGGCGGCGTGGGCTGCCCGATGCCAAAATCAGCGTAGTCATAAAAAATCCTTTTGTTTATTTGCGTGATAAAAAGTGCAGGCTGCTTTTGAATCGCTCAAAAAGCAGCCTGCACTTATTTTTTATATAGTTGATTTAAATAAAAACGAGACAAGGCGACAACGCCCGCCGTGTACAATAAGTACATTGGCAACGCAGTATCGTTGCCATTTTAATCAACTATTAATTTAGTGATGATGACCATGCGCCCCATGGCTATGGCCATGCGCGATTTCTTCCGCAGTTGCATCGCGCACCGCTTCCACAGTCGCTTTAAAGCGGATTTTCATGCCTGCAAATGGGTGATTGCCGTCCACCACCGCTTTGCCGTCCGCCACGTCAGTCACGCGATAAATAATGATGCCGCCGTGTTCAGGGTCGTCCGCTTCAAACATCATGCCAGGTTCTACTTCCACAGGGAACACCGACAAATCTTCAATACGCACCAATTCTGGCTCTTGTTCGCCAAATGCGTCATCGGGCTGCATCAACACGTCCACCGTGTCGCCCACGTTTTTCTCGTGCAAGGCTTCTTCCACCAAAGGGAAAATGCCGTCATAGCCGCCGTGCAAATATTCAATCGGCTCAACGGTTTTGTCTAGCAAATTGTTGTCTGCATCAAACATTTCGTAGTGCAAAGTCACCACAGAGTTCTTTTTAATGCTCATAAAAATATCCTTCGTTTCAAATGGACAGCCTTGGCTGCAAGGGCAAGGATTGTAACATAACGCCATTTTTTTGATGTATGTTTTTTGTTAATTCAACCATTTAGCCTTACATGATAAAGTTCAGAAAAAATGCTTTTTTTGATAGGTGCAAATAAAAAAATAACATTTATAATCAGTTGTTTGATTTGTTTTTTGATAAAATAGCGCAACAAACACAAAGTAGCAATTGCATTCAAAAAAAATTTCGTGCAGAATTACAAAGTTCTGCTACCGATGACTGTTGTTTTGATAATAAAACGAAAAACAGTTGTCATTTTTTTATTTCTACAACATAACTTACAAGGTTTAAAAATCATGAAAAAATCATTGGCTGTTGCTGCTTTATTATCTTTGTTCGTTGCTGCTTGCGGCGGCGAAAAAACGGTTCAAACTCAACAAGCGGTTGCATCTGCTGCTTCTGCCGTTGTGGCTGAAACTGCGTCTGCTGCATCTGCGGCTGAAGCTTCTATGACTGAAGCGGCTTCTTCTGCACAAGCTGCGATGACTGAAGCTGCTTCTACTGTACAAGCTACGGCTGAAGAAGCTGCTTCTACTGTTGAAGCAGTTGCTGCGTCTGCTGCTTCTGCGGTTGCAAAATAATCAGCATCAACACAATCGCTTGATGCGCTTGCATTGAGCATTAGGGCTGAATACACTTTGTATTCAGCCCTAAAATTTTTATTTGAACAGTTAAAAGTGTACGCGCAGAAACCTTTGCAAAGCGGTTTGATTGCAGGCTGCTTTGCAAAGCTGGTTTTTGACCGTGCACCATACAGAAAGTATCCATAAAACGATGTTAAAAAAATGGTTAGACAATATGCTACCCAAACGGCGCAAACGACGTGCCGATGCGGTGGCGCGACATCATTTGGTGTTGCCTGTGCATCACGCTGCCGAAAAAGTATTGCGCGATTTGCATCAAGCAGGTTTTGAAGCCTATTTGGTGGGCGGTGCGGTGCGCGATTTGCTGCTGGGCGTTGAACCGAAAGACTTTGACGTTGCCACCAACGCCACGCCCGAACAAGTGTATCGTCTGTTTAAACGCAGTCGCGTGATTGGGCGACGTTTCCCGATTGTTCATGTGATGATTGGGCGCGACACGATTGAAGTCAGCACCTTTCGCAGCGGTGGCAAAGTCAAACAAAATGCCGATGGACGCATTATGCAAGACGTTGCCTATGGCACGGTGGAGCAAGACGCGCATCGTCGCGATTTCACTTGCAACGCGCTGTATTACGACATTTTTCGCCAAGAAGTACTAGATTTTCATCAAGGCGTAAACGACATTCAGGCGCGGCGTTTGGTTATGATTGGCGACCCAAAAGCGCGTTATATGGAAGACCCTGTGCGCATTCTCCGCGCCATTCGGCTGGCTGGCAAACTGAGCTTTGAAGTGGAGGCCAACACCGCCGCGCCACTTGCCGAATGCGTGGTTTTGTTACGCAAAGAACCCGTGTCGCGCCTGTTTGACGAATTGATGAAAATTTTGTTTTCGGGCAACGCTTCGGGCTGTTTGCAGCAATTTCATGTGTTGGGCATACAAAATATCCCGATTCACCCCATGCTCACCGCCATGTTGCACGCCAGTCAAGCAGGCAGCCTGCACATGTGCGTCCCCGCCTTGCAGCAAACCGATGAACGATTACGCAACGGACAATCCGTGTCGGTGGGCTTCATTTTGGCGGCTTTGTTTTGGGACGAATTAAATATCTATTGGCAAAAAGAATTGGCGTACGGCAAAGGCACAGTTGCCGCCATGATGGCTGCGGTAAACCAATTGCGCGATGAAATGGAACACGGCTGGGGCGTGCCACAACGCTTTTCGGCAACCATGCGCGAAATTTGGCTGCTGCAACCGCATTTTGAAAACCGCCGTGGTGGACGACCGTTTCGCTTGTTGGCGCAAGTTCGCTTTCGTGCCGCGTATGACTTTTTGCTACTTCGCGCCCAATCGCAAAGCAGCCTGCACGAATTAGCCGATTGGTGGACGCGATTCCAACGTGCTGGCAAAGACGAACGACAAGAAATGGCAAACACCGCGCCCGACAATACGGCTGGTAGCAGCAAAAAACGCAAGCGCAAACCGCGTAAGAAAAAGCCCAAAACAGCGGAATAAATCGGGCGAATAAAAGTGCAGGCTGCTTTTTTCAATTTTAAAAGCAACGCTCGTTCTACGAAGTGCCGTAGATTTAACCCCAAAAATCTATCGCTTGATTCTTGAAAGAATGCGCGTTTTGCTTTAACTTTGGCACACTAAAAGCAACTTAACATTTTGCGTAGTGGTAAGGCGTGTTGATATGATTAATATAGTGGATTAAATTTAGATTAGGACAAGGCAACAACAACTGCCGTGTACATCTAGTACATAAGGGAGTTGGCAACGCTGTACTAATCTAAACTTAATTCACTATATACAATTACACATATCAACACACCCTAATAATATTCAGGGCTAATCTACACTAGCCCATTTATTTTTATGGAGAATCAAATGAATACAGCATTCAAATTATCGTTAGCAGGCGTGATTGCTTTGGCATTGTCGGCTTGTGGCGGACAAAAAGAAGCCGCAGCCCCAGCCGCAGGCAGCCAAGCAGGCGCAGCACCTGTGGTAGAAAAAACTGAAATCCGCTTTGGCGTTACCCCAGGCGATTTTGGCGACCAAGTACGCGAAAGCATTCAAGCGATTTTGGAGAAAAAAGGCTACAAAGTAACCGTAACCGAATACCCAGACTACGTTACGCCTAACAAAGCCTTGGCGGAAAACGCGATTGACATCAATGTGTTCCAACACAAGCCTTATTTGGACAGCTTCAAAGCCGAACACAAATTGGATTTGGTAGAAGCATTCCAAGTACCGACCGCACCTTTGGGTATGTATGGCGGCAAATTGACCGCGCTTGACCAAGTAAAAGACGGCGTGAGCGTGTCTGTGCCAAACGACCCGTCTAACTTTGCTCGCGCTTTGGTTATGCTCAACGATTTGGGCTGGATTAAATTGAAAGACGGCATTGACCCACTCAAAGCCAGCAAAGCCGACATTGCTGAAAACACCAAAAATATCCAACTGGTAGAAATGGAAGCGGCGAACTTGCCACGCAGCCGTCAAGACGTAGATTTTGCGATTGTGAACGGCAACTATGCGATGTCTAGCGGCATGAAATTGACCGAAACGCTGTTCCAAGAGCCAAGTTTTGCGTATGTGAACTGGTCAGCCGTGCGCACCGCCGACAAAGACAGCCAATGGGTTAAAGACGTTACCGATGCCTACAATTCGGACGAATTTAAATCGTATGCTCACACCAAATTTGTGGGCTACAAATTCCCAGCCGCTTGGGGCGAAGGCAGCGTTGCCAATGCCAAAGCAGAAGCATCTGCCGCATCTACTGCATCTGGCGCGAAATAATTTGGGCGATTAAAAAGCAGCCTGCACTTTTCAATCAACAAAAAGTGCAGGCTGCTCTGTCTTGTTTATGTTATGGATTAGTCGGATTCAACGGCACACCTTGCGGCTAATCAAACACCGAAGAAGCCTTAAATTGCGGCAACGTAATTGACGTGTCATCAGCATCAATTTCAATTTCCGCACCGTCTGGCAACACTTCATCTTTTACCAACTCAACGCTAGAACGTGCGCCTTTTGCCAACGTCAATTCGTGCGAACCGCTGTTCCAAGCCACAGAAATCAAATCGCCCTGAATGCGATTTTGCCCTGTGCCACACGTTAAGCAAACAGGTTTGCCTGCGCGTGCTTTCACAATGGCGTCGATTTTGCTGGCGGCAATGGTTTTGCCGTGTGCTTGCACCCATGCTTGAATGCTTTGTTTTAAAGCATTAACGCGCAAATTGTTTTTGCGATACGGGTCTTTGAATGCGGCAAGCCACAAATTGCCTGCGCCATCTTGATTCAACGCTGCCATTTCGTAGCTCACCAATGCGGTTGAGCCTGTGCGAATGGTACGCGCAAATTCCAGCGCATCGGGCGATTTCATGCGAACACAACCGTGGCTCGCCACACCTGGTACGCTGCCAGGATTGCTTGTACCATGAATGCCCAAGCCGAGTTTTGGGTCACCCATACGCACAAACACTGGGCCTAGCGGATTGCTTGGGCCAGGTGGCACGGTTTTGACACCGTCGCCACGTTCACGTTGAATAGAAAGTGGAATGTGCCAAGTGGGATTAAACGCTTTTGCGCCAATGCGATGCTCGCCCAAATTGGTTTGCGTCATCGCTTTGCCCACGGCAACAGGATAGACTTTTTGCAAACGTCCGTTGTTGTACAAAAACAGGCGTTGTTGTGGGACGTTAATCACGACATATTGCCCTTCGGCATCGGGGGCAACATCAGGAACGGGAATGATTTGTGCAGCGTGCGCCCATGCCCAAGAGCAGGCTAGTGCGGCAAACATCATTTTTTTCATAATCATAAAGTCAGCAAAACAAAAACTGCATCATACCTGAATTGCTTTTTGAATTATGCGAAAATAGTCGCCACCTTATCAAAGCAGCCTGCAACGGTTGTAAAAAAACAACTATCGTTAATTAAAATGGCAATGATACTGCGTTGCCAACGACCTTATGTACTTATCGTACACTGCGGTCGTTGTCGCCTTGTCTCATTTTTATTTTAATCAACTCACGAATACCCAACTATGCAAACCATTATTCATTCTCTTGACTACGAAGGGCGCGGTGTGGCGCGTGTGGACGGCAAAACGATTTTTGTGGAAAACGCGCTGCCGTTGGAAGTCGCCGACATCGCCATCATGCAAGACAAAGGCAGTTTTGCCCTTGCCCACGCGCAACGCATTGTGCAGTCATCGCCCTATCGCCGCGAACCAGCGTGTCCACATTATGGCAATTGCGGCGGCTGCGCCCTGCAACACTTGGAATTTAGCGCACAAGTGGCGGCAAAACAGCGCGTGTTTGAAGAACAACTGCAACGCATCGGCAAAGTGCAGCCCGAACAATTATTGCCGCCAATCTACGGCTCGGCGTGGCATTATCGCAGCCGCACGCGCTTGGCGATTTCGCTGGATTGGGCTGGCGAAGTGCAAATCGGTTATCAAGCCAAACGCAGCAAAAAAATCGTGCCAATTTCGCAATGCGCGGTGCTGCCCGAACGCATTTCAAGCAGCCTGCACACGATTCGCGCTGGTTTGCAAGCGATTCATCGTGCTGCGCCCAAAATTCGTATGCAGCATGTGGATATTTTGGCTGGCGACCACATCACGGTGTTGAACATTGCTGCCGATAAGCCTTTGCCAGCCAACGAAGTCGCCCAAATGCAAAGCAGCCTGCAATCGCAAGGCAAATGGCAAATTTGGCAGCAAATTGGTAAACGCCCAGCACAAGCCATCGCCCCAAAAACCGCGCCCGAATTGAGCTACGCGCTGCCCGAATTTGGCTTACACATGCCGTTTCGCGTGGGCGATTTCACGCAGATTAACTTGCCGATGAACGAAGTCATGGTCTCTCGCGCCATACGCCTGCTGCAACCGCAAGCACACGAACGCATTGCCGATTTATTTTGCGGATTGGGCAACTTTACGCTGCCGATTGCACGCAGCGGCGCACAAGTCATCGGCATAGAAGGCGCGGACTTTTTAACGCAACGCGCCACGCACAACGCGCAACAAAACGGTTTGCACAATATTGAATTTTCTACAGCGGATTTGTTTGACACCACGCCACAAACCATTGAACAACTGGGTTATTTTGACAAAATGCTGCTTGACCCGCCACGCGCAGGGGCGTATGCGGTGGTGCAGGCTTTGCATGCGCCGTATTTGCCCAAGCGGATTGTGTATGTGTCGTGCAACCCTGCTACGTTTGCGCGAGATGCGGCGGTGCTGGTGGGCAAGGGCTATCGGTTTAGCGCGGCTGGAATTATGAATTTGTTTCCGCACACGGCGCATGTGGAAGCGATGGCGGTGTTTGATTTAAATGGGTGATTTAAATGTGCAGGCTGCTTTTAAAATCACACAAAAAAAGCAGCCTGCACTTCAATTTAAAGGATTTTCATATGATAGATTTGCTGCAAAACATTCCCCTGCCACGCGAATGGGTTTATACGCTGGTATTGCCGCCTGTCTTGTTGGCAGCGCGTTCCATGCTGTTGCGCCTATATTTGCGCCGTCATGCCGATTGGGAGATTGAAGCCAAACGCCGCGTGTTGGTGTTTAGCCGCAACGTTACTTTATTTTTGATTCTATTAACATTATTCCTGATTTGGGCGAGCCAGATTCAAACCTTCGCGCTGTCTATGGTTGCGTTGGCAGCGGCAACCGTCGTCGCCACCAAAGAATTGATTATGTGCCTATCGGGCAGCCTAATCCGCATTACCACCAAACAATATTCGGTGGGCGATTACATTGAAATCCACCATTTTCGCGGCAGGGTAATAGACATCAATTTGTTCAACACCTTGATGATGGAAATTGGCCCAAACCCACTACTGGGGCAGCTATCAGGCAAAACGCTATCATTCCCCAATAGTTTGCTATTGAGCCATGTGGTGCATCGCGACAATATTTTTGGACAATATGTCGTGCATACGTTTGACATTCCCGTGCCGATTACGCTGGATTCAGACGAAATCGTGCCGAATTTAATGAACGTACTCAACCAGCATTGCGAGCCATATGCCGAGCAAATCGCCGACTATTTGGAAGCCTTGCAAGTGCAGCAACTGTTTATCACACCAGCCGCACGCGCTCGCATTAGCCGCGTTCCGTTTGACGACAAAGTGTATCGCTTGGTCATTCGGTTTGCATCGCCCGTAAACAAACGGCTGGAAACGCAACAAGCGGTGCTGGACGAGTTTATTCGCGTGCAATATCGCTTGCTTAATCGTGCTAATTTGTCATAAAAAGTGCAGGCTGCTTTTGAAATCGCGCAAAAGCAGCCTGCACTTTGTTTCATTAAACTAAATCAAGCATTGCGTCATGTTGCATCATGTATAGTGAATTAAATTTAGATTAGTACAGCGTTGCCAACTCCCTTATGTACTAGCTATACACGGCGGTCGTTGTCGCCTTGTCCTAATCTAAATCTAATCCACTATAACATTGCTGCAAAAATTGTTATATCGTATCATATGCGCCCTTTTAATCAGAAAGCAGCCTGCACATGAAACCGCGTTTTTCTTTATTGCTAACAGGATTGACCCAGCGACTTTTGCTCGCCACCATCGTTCTCATCGCACTATGGAGCGTCTATGCATGGGCGGTTGCCAGCCCCAACGACTTATTCCAGCCAGAAACCCCAACACAAACCGAGGCGCAATAATCATGAACATTGTGATTGACAATTTAACCGTGAGCTATCAATCGCGCCCAGCCGTGCATCATGTGGATATGACGTTCCCAAGCGGTTGTATGTATGCGATTTTTGGCCCAAACGGCGCAGGCAAATCCACGCTACTCAAAGCCATTATGGGCTTGTTGCGATGCAGCACAGGCGCGGTGCATTGGCAAAATCTGCAACGCAAAGACTTGGCGTATTTGCCGCAACAGTCCGATGTAGATAGGTCGCAACCGATGACGGTGTTTGAACTCGCCGCCATGGGTTTGTGGTATGAAATCGGCTTTTTTGGTTGCATATCCAGCAGCCAACGCCAACGAGTGCAGGCTGCTTTGAATCGCGTAGAAATGGGCGAATTTGCCGAACGCGGCATTGGCGAGCTGTCCAACGGACAATTCCAGCGCGTTTTACTCGCCCGAATGCTGGTGCAAAACGCCCCATTTTTGCTGCTAGATGAACCGTTCAACGCCGTAGATGCCAAAACCACCTATGCCCTATTGGAAATATTGCGCCAAGAAAATCAACAAGGTAAAGCCATTATTGCCGTGCTGCACGATTACGAACAAGTCCGCGCCTATTTCCCAAACACCCTGTTAATCGCCCGAGAAAAAGTCGCCAGCGGCAAAACCGAAGACGTGTTGTGCGATGAATTATTGCTCAAAGCCAACGCCCTTGCCCAATCTGCCGAAGACGATGCGTGGTGCGCCACTTAAATCGACAAAAGCAGCCTGCACTATAAATCAACCAAAAAAAGAATTCCCATGACCCGAATCAATCTTGTTCCGCCCACCGAATTGTGCGACCAACATTTGCTTGCCGAACATCGCGAACTCACACGCATTCCCAATGCCGTTGCCAAAGGTAAATTTAGCCTTGTAGGGCAACCCGCCGACTACAAACTCGGCGAAGGACACGTACGATTTTTCTTCAACAAATTGCGCTTTTTGCAAAAACGATACGCCTTGCTACACGAAGAATGCTTGGCGCGCGGATTCAACGTACAAAACCGTTGGGCAGAACAGCTACCCAGCAATCCAGAGCTGTGGCAAGACTACACGCCCACCGAAATCGCGCTTGCCATCAACCGCGAACGCATTGCCGAACGCATGCCACAAAAAGCCCGTTTTACGCCCCATCAAACACCATTGCGCTAAAAAGCAGCCTGCACTTTTTTATTGCGACCCGTCATCATGTTACACGAATACCTAATCGCCCCATTTACCGAATTTTCGTTTATGAAATACGCCCTAGCATCGGTCGTCTTTCTTGCCCTATCCGCCGCACCAGTGGGCGTGTTTTTGGTGATGCGCCGCATGAGTTTGATTGGCGACGCACTCAGCCACGCCGTGTTGCCAGGTGCAGCAATCGGCTACATGATTGCAGGATTAAGCCTGCCCGCCATGAGTTTGGGCGGCTTCATCGCAGGTATGTTGATGGCATTTTTCGCGGGCTTGGTCAGCCGCTTCACCGAACTCAAAGAAGACGCCAATTTTGCTGCATTCTATTTAAGCAGCTTGGCGATTGGCGTGATTTTGGTCAGCCTAAATGGCAACAGCGTAGAACTACTGCATTTATTGTTCGGTTCGGTTTTGGCGGTCGATTTAATTTCGCTGCAACTCATGGGCGCGGTTGCCAGTTTGACCATTGTGGCACTTGCCATCATGTTCCGACCGCTCATGCTAGAAAGCATCGACCCCCTATTTTTACGCGCCGTGCGTGGACGTGGCGGTTTGTGGCACATCGCCTTTTTGGTGCTGGTGGTGATGAATTTGGTCGCAGGCTTTCAAGCACTCGGCACGCTCATGTCGGTTGGCTTGATGATGCTGCCAGCCATTTCCGCCCGATTGTGGGTTAAAAGCATCGGTCGCTTGATGCTAGTTGCCGCAGCAGGCGCGTTGGTGTGCGGTTACGCAGGCTTATTACTGTCCTACCACCACCCAGCCAACATACCATCTGGCCCGACCATTATTTTATTTTGCGGACTTTGGTACTTAATTTCAGTGCTATTTGGCGCAAACAGCGGCATTTTGATTAAATTTTTCAGAAAAAAACACAAAAAAATCAACGCAACAATAAAATAATCTACATTTTTGATTGACACAATTTCAAATTGCATTTATAATGCGCAGCTTATTCCCTGATAGCTCAGTCGGTAGAGCGACGGACTGTTAATCCGCAGGTCACTGGTTCGAGCCCAGTTCGGGGAGCCAAATAAAACGGCTAGTTAGATAAATGTCTAACTAGCCGTGCTTCTTTTTGTATACGTAAAAGCCAACCTGAAACTTTTGCAAACCCAAACATCCTTATATTAGTAAGGACAGGGTTTATCATTCTCCTTTTGCAAAGCATTCAGCCTGCACTTTTGGAAAATCAATCCCAAAAATGCAGGCTGCTTTTTATCTATCTTAAAACTACCACGGGCGCAAATCCACTACACCCAATACTTGCTTGTTTTTACTATCCAGCAAAACTGTCATATCCACTTCATAGGCTTTGAGTGGCAAAAATGTATCGGCTTGCGGATATTTTTGCAAAACTGCTGCCACCACATCGGGCGGATTTGTTTTATTCAAATCACTCAACGCTTGGCTTTCGGTATTGATGCCCACCCATTGCGTGTTCAAATCGGTATAAAAATGGGGCTGCATGGCTGGCGATATGCCTTCTTGCAATTCTTTGGTTAGACGTTGATTGCGCTCTTCATCATTTTTGACTGGTTGCACCGCCACCCATTTGGGCGAACCCCAGCCCAATGTATTAAACGGAGCCTGCGCCTTTGCCAACGATTCATCTGACACATCGGCAGCCTGAATCAAATCAAAGCGGATTTTGTCAAACACCATATACACAGGACGATTAACCGTGATGCTATGCAAACCGTAAACCAAAGCGGCAATTTGAACCAGCACAATCACCGACAAATCAAACTTCAACGATTTTTTGCCCTCTTTTGCCACCGCCAAAGTCAGCAATGGCCCCAAAGTTGCATCCACACCCAGCATCAATAAAAAAATATGCGTCACCCCCACCGCCTTGGCAAGCGGTGCAGGGTGCCACAATAAAAACACGATGGCAGCCGAAATGGCCGCAATCAAAAAAGACAAAATCAAATGAATGACAAAAGCGCGAACTCTGAATGACATTTTTTTATTCATTATAAATAATTAATTTGTTTGACACGACAAAGGCAAGCGATCTTTTTCCACCGTGCCACTGCACACCCAATAAATAATTTGTTCATCAAGGTCTTTGTTGAGTGTTGGCGTTAAAGTTAAGGTTTTACCTGCATTGCCACCTGCATCAAATTGAACTGTAATCACACCTGTGGTAGGAGCAATACTCACCCCGTGTTTAGCAACATATTTTCCGTTTAAACTATTGGCTTGCGAGCCCAAATACCCCGTGCTGCTCACTGCATCGGCATCGGGAAAGGCTTTATATTCTGCTGCCCACACCGCAATGTCATTACGCAAACCTTCAGTTAGCTTAAAGCCCTCTGCCAATTGAGCGCGTGCCACATAATTGGAATACGCAGGCAAAGCAATGGCTGCCAAAATCCCAATAATGGCAATCACAATCATCAATTCTATGAGTGTGAAGCCTGTTTGTGTACCATTTTGTTTCATGTGAATTCCCCCGTGTTTTATGATGTTATGCTGAATAATTATGCTAATTAAAGTTTAGAGTGAATAGTCATTAAGCAAATATGCCGAAAGCCCCTTAAAAAAGGGGCTTTTCTTACAAAGCCAAACCAACCCATTTGGATTGATTTGGCTTATTTGCAATACAAGATTTAATTAATCAATTACCTGAATTAGTAGCAGCAGCGCCTTCTTGGCAGCTAGATGGCAAGCGTTTAGCTTCCAAAGCTTTACCTGAACCGCCAGCACAAACCCATTTAGTGATTTGACCATTGTCTGCATTCAAGCTAGGCGTCAACTTCATAGTTTTACCATCGTTAGCACCGTTGCTATTAAAGGTAATGCTAATAACACCTTTGTCTGCCACTGTAACACCACCTTTGGTCACGTATTTACCAGCCAATGCTTGAGCTGCATCTGCCAATGGTTTAGCCAAACTATCACTACCCAAGTCGGAAGTAGTTGGCAAACGACCTTTGTCTGCTGTGAACACACCGATGTCAGTTTGCAAACCAGAAGTCATTTTGAAACCTTCAGTTGCTTGTGCACGTGCAGTGTAATCTTGGTAAGCTGGTAATGCAATCGCAGCCAAAATACCGATAATAGCGATTACAATCATCAACTCGATTAATGTGAAACCTTTTTGCATAGTTTTCATGTTTTATCTCCAAAAATAAAAGTGGTACTGTTTAAAAAAAGAAAGATGCTTAACTCGCCGTACCGTAGAACTCATTAAGCTATGTTACTTGTCTTACTTGGTAGCAGAGCGCGTGCCATTTGTTTTTTGTTTTTTATCTTTTTGTTTTTTAATAGTATTTTATTAAACTGCCTTTTTTTGTCAGTCGCACAAACGTCAATTTGGGCGCGATTCGCTTATCAATCTGCCGTTTTTTGTCATTTTCTGTGTGTTTTGTTTTAAAATGGCGCGCTGATTGAAGCCTGCAATTTGTTTCCTATTCTTTGGAATAGGAAATGAATTGCCACGCAACCCCATTTTTTGCTACACATTATTATATATATGTCCCACACCAAACAAATCGCCACACGCCCAGTCGTTGCCGAAGTGCAGGCTGCTTTGCAAAATGCTGGCACGCCGCCGTTGTTGGCACAACTTTATGCCGCCCGACACGTTCAATCTGTCGATGAATTGGGCGATAGCTTGTCGCAGCTCATTCCTTATACGCAGCTTAAAAATTGCGAAGCCGCAGCAGAACGCTTGGCAACGGCAATAGAACAACGCCAAAAAATTCTGATTATTGCCGATTACGATGCCGATGGTGCAACCGCCTGTTCGGTTGGCATCAAAGGCTTGCGAAACATGGGCGCGGTGGTGGATTTTTTTGTCCCCAACCGTTTTGAGCACGGCTATGGCTTAACGCCAGAACTTGCCGACATTGCCGCGCAAATGGGCGCACAACTGATTTTAACCGTAGATAACGGCATTTCCAGCCAAGAAGGCGTAGCGCGCGCCAAAGCATTGGGCATAGACACGGTGGTTACCGACCACCACACCGCAGGCAGCAGCGTTCCCGATTGCATTATTGTGAACCCGAATCAACGCGGTTGCGACTTCCCCAGCAAAAGTTTGGCTGGCGTGGGCGTGATTTTTTATGTGTTAATGGCATTACGCGCCCAACTGCGTTCGCGTGGCTATTTTCAACAAGCAGGTTTGCCCGAACCGAATTTGGGCAACTTATTGGACTTGGTGGCATTGGGAACGGTTGCCGATGTTGTGCCGCTAGACCACAACAACCGCATTTTGGTGTCGCAAGGCTTAAAGCGCATTCGGGCTGGCAAAATGTCGCACGGCATACGCGCTTTGTTTGAAATTGCACGGCGCGACACACGCAAAGCCCAGCCGTTTGATATGGGCTTCGCGCTCGGGCCGCGCATTAACGCTGCTGGGCGTTTGGACGATATGAGCATTGGGATTTCGTGTTTGTTGTCGGACAACTTACCCTACGCGCAACAAATCGCCAGCGAGTTGAATCAACTCAATCAAACGCGCCAAGAAATCGAACAAGGCATGTTGCAAGAAGTGTTGGCATTGTGTCCCGATGTGTTGCCTAGCAGCCAAACCACGCTGTCGGTGTATCACGAGCAATTTCATCAAGGCGTGGTCGGCATTGTGGCAAGTCGCCTAAAAGACCGTTTTTATCGCCCTGTGTTTGTGTTTGCACCGTCTGACGATGGCGAATTGCGCGGTTCGGGGCGTTCCATTGCAGGTTTGCATTTGCGCGATGCTTTGGATATGGTTGCCAAGCGTTGCCCCGACATGATTGTGAAATTTGGCGGACACGCGATGGCGGCTGGTTTAACCCTACGCAAACATCGTTTTGACGAATTTTGCCAAGTGTTTGAAGACGTGGTGCAAGGTTTGGTAAACGAAGACATTTTGTCGCAAACGTATTTGACCGATGGCAGCCTGCACGGTTCGGACATCACGCTGGAACAAGCCGATTTAATCAACCGACAAGTGTGGGGGCAAAATTTTCCACCGCCGTCGTTTAGCGATGAATTTGACGTGGTGCGACAACAATTCATGGGCAAAGAGCAAAAACACAAAAAAGCATGGCTGCAAAAAGATGGCTACGAATTTGAAGCGATGTTTTGGCGATGCGAAGACGAGTTGCCCAACAAAATCCGCATCGTGTATCGCCCCACGGTAAACGAATGGAATGGCAACCAAGAATTACAGCTTTATGTGGATTATTGGGAAAGAGCAGTTTAAAATAACGGCTATTCTCAAAAACGAATATTTTTATAGTGGATTAAATTTAGATTAGGACAAGGCGACAACGACTGCCGTGTACAGCTAGTACATAAGGGAGTTGGCAACGCTGTACTAATCTAAATTTAATTCACTATATGTGCAGGCTGCTTTGAAACCCAAAAGCAGCCTGCATCTGTACAATCAACAAAATCAAACAATAAAGGTGAAAATAAAATGAGTTTGGATATTTATTTGATGCGCCACGGCAAAACCATAGCAAACGAACAAGGTTTGGTGCAAGGTTGGAGTGACTCACCTTTAACCGAAGAAGGCATTGCAGATGTGGTTAAATCGGCACAGCGTTTTGCCGATGCAGGCATTAAATTTGATGCCGCGTTTTGCAGCACATCGCCACGCACCAAAACCACCGCACAATTGGTGTTGCAAACCACCAATCAGCCCGATTTGCGTATTCAAGAAATTGAAGACTTGCGCGAATACAATTTTGGCAGCTTCGAGCAAACTCATCGCGATGAACTGCATCAACTGTTGGCAGAAAAAAACGGTTTTGCCAAAGTAGAAGACTGGATTCATGCCTATCGCAATGGTTCATTGCACCGCTTGGCGCAAACTTTGGCACGCATCGACCCGACGCGCAAAGCCGAGGGCGAATCTGAATTTTTGGCGCGATTGAACAGCGTGATGTTCGAGATTATTGGTCTCTCCCCCAGAAAAGGACGCATTTTGGTGGTGTCGCACGGCATGGCGATTACAGGCATCTTAAAAAACATTGACCCGATGTCCACACTATATGAAAGCGTTCCCAATGCCAGCATGACGCGTTTGTCGTATTCGCTGTCGGAAGGCTGGAAAATCCACAGTATTGGCGATGGCGGTTTGCGTGGCAGCCAAGGACGTCCAAGTTTGCTAGAAGCCAGTCGTGCCAAACGCATGGGGCATATTTATTAAAAGCAGCCTACACTTTTTATCGCCCAAAAGGAACACGCTATGACCATTCGCGCTTATTTACATCATACACCGCAAATTGACTCTTCCGTTTATGTGGACGACTCCGCTACCATTATCGGACAAGTTGTGCTGTCTGCCGATAGCTCCGTGTGGTGTGGTGCGGTGGTTCGTGGCGATGTCAATCACATTCACATTGGGCAACGCAGCAATGTGCAAGATTTGACCATGCTGCACGTTTCGCACCAAAACGATGCCAAGCCCGAAGGTTCGCCACTCATCATTGGCGACGACGTTACCATTGGACACATGGCAATGCTGCACGGCTGCCGCATTGGCAACCGCGTGTTGGTGGGCATGGGCAGCATTATTTTGGACGATGCGATAATTGAAGACGAAGTCGTGATTGGTGCAGGCAGTCTTGTGCCACCACGCAAACGCTTGGCAAGTGGTTATTTGTATATGGGGTCGCCCGTGCAACAAATTCGCCCACTCACCGAAGCAGAACGCAGCCATTTTGTGTATTCATCGGCGCACTATGTTAAACTGGCGAACCAATATCAAAAGCAGCCTGCACTATGCCCTTAATCCAAACGCTACCCAACACCCCACTTGACATCGTTGGCGACATACACGGTCAATACGAAGCCCTGCAAAATTTATTGCATTATTTAGGCTACTCGCCAACGGGAAAGCACCCACAAGGACGAAAAATCGTTTTTGTGGGCGATTTAGTAGATAGAGGCCCCGATTCGCCCGCCGTGTTGGCATGGTTCAAACAAGCACACGCAGCAGGCAATGCCTATATGGTTTTGGGCAACCACGAACTTAATTTGCTCATGGGCGAAGCCAAAGACGGTGCAGGCTGGTTTTTTGCCAACCGCTACGAACACGATAGCCACAGCTATGCACCATGGTGCAGGCTGCCCGAATCCGAACACGCATCAACCCTACAATTTCTTGCCACCCAACCATTGGTGTTGCAACGCCACGATTTACGCATTGTTCACGCCGCTTGGCTGCCCGAAGTCATCAAAAAAATACAAGAAAATCAAAATGAAAATATAGTAAAATTGTGTCAAGAATGGGACGAAGAGCTGCATTGCTGTCTCAAACACGCACCGTGGTATGACGATTATTTGGACGAACAAAAACAATACGCCCACACGCTAGAAAGCCATTCGCACACACCCAAAATGCTGCCTGCCACCGCGCAGCACGATGTGTATCGCAGCAGTCGCCACCCGATTCGCGCCATCACTTGCGGCATCGAAAAAATTGCAGAAGAGCCTTTTTTTGCAGGCGGACGTTGGCGTTTTTCGATTCGCAACCCATGGTGGGACGATTACCACGATGCTACCCCTGTGATTGTGGGACACTATTGGCGCAGCTTCGACAACCAGCACACACGCGCCAAGCACCGCGTAAATATGTTTACCGTGCCATCGCATTGCTGGCATGGCGCAAAACGCAATGTATTTTGTATCGATTTTTCGGTTGGCGCACGTTGGCGCGACCGCAAAAAAAACATTAGCCCTTGTCAATCGAAACATCGACTGGCTGCCATGCGCTATCCAGAACGGGTTTTGGTATTTGATAATGGCGATGTTGTGACAACCGAGAATTGAATCTGCCGCATACAGTGAAATGAACAAAACGACAACGTCCGCCGTGTGCAAATAGCACATAAGGACGTTGGCAACGAAGTATAGTGAATTCACTTCAAACTAGTACAGCGTTACCAACGCCCTTATGTACCACGCGTACACAGCGGGCGTTGTCGCCTTGTCCTAATTTGAATTGAATCCACTATACTATTACGATTTCATTTCACTATAAAAAGCAGCCTGCACTTTTGTTTAACCACCACCAACCGCTACATAGGAGCAAATCATGAACTTGAAACAAATCACACTATTGACCAGCACCGCTTTGGTTTTGACTTTGACTGCATGCAGCAAAGGCGAGCGTCCCAAAAAAGTAGCCGCACCAGCTGCCAGCGAAGTAGCGACAAGCGAAGCCACCACCAGCTCTGCGCCCATTACTTTGCCTGCTAGCGAGCCTGTGGCTATTTTGCTAGTAGATGAAATCAAAGAAGTGGAAGTGGCTTCTGTACCGCAAGCACCTGCCATTGCACCACCACAAGAAGTGCAACCTGCACCTGTTTTAAGCGAACAAATCACGCAACCTGTGGTTAAAGAAACGATTGTACCTGCTGCATCTGCGCCTGCCGTAACCGCGCACGGTAGCGAGCAAGCCTGCCAACCTGTAACCGACCGCGAAATCGCCGCTTTGTTTGACCGCTGGAATGCTTCGTTGCAAACAGGCGATAAAGCAGCCGTAGTGGCAAACTACGCATCAGATTCTATTTTGTTACCAACCGTATCGGACAAAATTCGTTATAGCCGTGCCGAAAAAGAAGATTACTTTGCACACTTCCTAGAAAAATCGCCAGTTGGCAGCATCAAAGAACGCTACATTCAAGTGGGTTGCAACAGCGCGATTGATGCAGGCTTATATGAATTTGCCTACCAAAAAACAGGCGAGCGCGTTTTGGCGCGTTATAGCTTTACCTACTCTTGGGACGGCAAACAATGGTTGATTACCAGCCACCACTCGTCTGGTATGCCAGAGCAAGCGCAAAAAGCATCTGCACCTGTAACGCATTAATTAGGTAATATAGTGAATTAAATTCAAACTAGTACAGCGTTGCCAACTCCCTTATGTACTAACTGTACACGGCGGTCGTTGTCGCCTTGTCCTAGTTTGAATTTAATCCACTATACAAAAGCAGCCTGCACTTTGAAGACCAACAAAGTGCAGGCTGCTTTTTGTGGATTGGTGGATTAGTGCAGATTGTTGCGGTTCATATAATCTAAAATTATCTTTGATGGGTTAATTACCTTTAATTAAAGTGCAGGCTGCTTTGATTGGCAAAAAACACCGTCAAAAGCAGCCTGCACTTTTATTTCTATTCCGTGCGTTTCAATTCTCGCACACGCCAGCCCAACGCGATGAGTGCGCCAAAATACAAAATCATCGCCAGCACAATCAATCCGCCCAACACGCCTGCTCGCGCCATGCCGCTCATGGCTTGCCAGTTGATTGGCAGCGCGATTTGAATCACCCACAAGCCGCCACTCATCACCAGCAATGCGATGACGATGCGCGTTAAATAAATCCGCCAACCTTCGCGTGGTGTGTACAAATCTTTTGCCAACAATGCGCCAAACAGCAATGTCGCATTCGCCCACGCGCCCAATGAAATCGCCATCGTTAGCCCAATGTGTTGCCAATGCCACACCAGCAGTAAGTTGAATAACTGGGTGGTTGCCAACGAAATCAGCGCGATTTTGGTGGGTGTTTTGACGTTTTTTTGCGCATAAAAGCCCGATGCCAAAATGCGCGGCATAATCATGGCAGGCAAGCCAAAGGCGTAAGTCAGCAAGGCGTATTGCGTCATTTGGGCATCGTGCAGACTAAATTGGTTGTACATAAACAAGGTGGCAACCAGCGGGAATCCGAGTACGGCTAAACCTGCGGCGGCTGGCAAAATCAGCAACAGGCAAAGGCGTAAACCCCAATCCAACAGCGCGGAAAATTCGGTTTGATTTTGTGCGGCGGCGTGTTTGGATAGGTTGGGCAATAAAATCGTGCCAAGTGCCGCACCGATGACCCCCGACGGCAGCTCCATGAGTCGGTCGGCATAATACATCCACGACACGCTGCCAATGACCAAATACGATGCGAATATGGTGTTGATAACCAAAGAAATTTGCGCTGCCGATGAGCCGATAATAGACGGTATCATTTGTTTGATAACGCGATTAACGGCGGCGTGGCGAAAACTCAATTTCGGCATTTTGAGAAAGCCGAGCTTGAACAGCCATGGTAGTTGAAAGCCCAGTTGCAGCAATCCGCCCACTAAGACCGCCCAGCCTAATGCCATAATCGGTGGGTCAAAATAGGGAACGAAAAACACGGCAAACACAATAAACGACACGTTGAGCAACACAGGCGTGAATGCTGGAATGGAAAATTGGCTGTATGTGTTGAGTATGCTGCCCACAAAACTGGATAGAGAAATCAATAAGATATAGGGGAATACCACGCGCAATAAATCCACAGCCAAATCAAAGCGTGTGCCGTCTTGCGCCAAACCGCTGGCGGTGAGCCAAATCACGGAGGGGGCTGCCAACACGCCAATCGCGGTGACGATGCACAGAACAAACGACAGCATACCTGCGACATATTGCACAAATTGTTGGGTGTTTTCGGGCGATTGGTTTTGTTTGTAGTCTGCCAAAATGGGGACAAAGGCTTGCGAAAACGCGCCTTCGGCAAAAATACGGCGCAATAAGTTGGGCAAACGAAAGGCAACCACAAAAGCGTCCATTGCCATGCCTGCGCCAAAAATACGCGCCAACACGGCATCGCGAACAAAACCCAGCACGCGCGAGAGCATGGTCATGCTGCTTAATTTGGCTAATACGGAAAGTAGGTTCATGGTGTTGATAGAATCGGTGCAAAAGGGCGAAAGTGTAGCATTGAATGGTAGAATGATGTGGTTGTTGGCTTGGACGATAACAAATATAGTGAAATGAAATCGCAATAGTACAGCGTTGCCAACGCCCTTATGTGCTATTTCACACGGCGAGCGTTGTCGCCTTGTCCTATTTTTATTTCATTTCACTATAAAAAGCAGCCTGCACTTTTGGTAAACAGGCTGCTTTTCGGTTACTGGCGAATTTCATGCACCAATTCTGGGTGTTTGTGCAGCAAATGCAATAGAGTTCGTGCTGCACCGCTGGGTTGGCGACGTTGTTGTTCCCATGATTTGAGTGTGTTGGCAGAAATCCCCAACAAAGCCGCAAATTTTTCTTGCGATAAACCTGTTTGATGCCGTGTTTGTGCTACGGGCGACAGGGTAATTTCGGTTTGACGCGCAAATTGCCCTGCTTGCATTTCGCGCAGAGAGTGTGCCAAATCATCGGCAACGGCGGCGGCATCTGGGTCGTCTGCCACCACGGCAGCTACGATTTTATCATCCATATTGAGCAGTTTATTCATGATTAACCCTTTAATTGTTTGATTTGTTTGGGTTGGATATTGCTTTAAATCGGCTGGTTTCTATAATCGTGTACATGAGTAATCCTGTTACATAGTATAACATCATAATACATTGTATGACAAGTAAACACAATCACCACGCCCTAATCCTATCGCGTGGCATACAAAAAATCCCTCATTTGTCTGCATTTTTGGCGGACTATCGCCTGCACTTTGGACAACGCCTCCCCCAAAAAGTGCAGGCTGCTTGTGTCATGGGTTGGGGCTACCGTCCGACCGCTCAATCCGCGCAACGCAAAGCCGAGCAGTTAAACGTGCCGTATGTGGCATTGGAAGACGGTTTTTTGCGCTCGTTGGGATTGGGCGTGCAGGGTTATCCGCCCTTGTCGTTGGTGCTGGACGATTTGGGTATGTATTACGACAACACGCGCCCGTCTCGCCTACAACGCTATATTGAGCAAACCCCAACCGCCAGCGATATAGACTGGACGCAAGCCGAACAAGCCATGCAGCAAATTGTGTCGCAGCAGCTATCCAAATACAATCACGCGCCCAGCAACGTGCCGCCGCGCCAGTCATCGCGCCCCGTGGTGCTAGTCATAGACCAAACCGCTGGCGACATGAGTTTGCGTTATGGCTTGGTTGATGACGCGAACTTGGCGCAAATGTTGCAAGCAGCCTGCACCGAAAATCCGCACGCCGATATTTGGATTAAAACGCACCCAGATGTGTTGAGCGGCAAAAAATCAGGCTGTTTACCGCTGCACAACTTGCCCGAAAACGCCACCATTTTGACAGATGACATCAACCCGATTGCCCTGTTGCAAAGCGTAGATAAAGTCTATTGCGCCACATCGCACATGGGATTTGAAGCACTAATGTGTGGCAAACCAGTCGTGTGTTTTGGCTTGACTTGGTACGCAGGCTGGGGGCAAACCGATGACCGCCACCGCAAAGCAAGCAGCCTGCACCGCCCCACGCGCACCGTATTGCAACTATTCGCCGCCGCCTATTTACAATACACGCGCTATATCAACCCAAACACAGGCGAGCGCGGCACCATTTTTGACGTGATACAACACCTAATCCAAGCGCGACAACACAACGAATTATTGCGTGGCGATGTCTATTGCGTGGGCGTGTCGGCATGGAAAAAAGCCGCGTTAAAGCCATTTTTAAACACACCGTCTTGCCGATTGCATTTTGTGCGCGATTTCAAATCGCTGCAAAAAACGCAGGCTGCTTTGTCCGCTAAATTACTGGTTTGGGGCAACAAACACGCCGATTGCGTGGCATGGGCAAACGAACGCGGCTGGTCAGTTATTCGCATGGAAGACGGCTTTATCCGCTCGGTTGGACTTGGCTCAAACCTAGTACCACCGCTATCGCTGGTGTTGGACGACATGGGCATTTATTTCAACCCACAGCAAGCGTCCCGTTTGGAATGGCTGCTACAAAACCACGAATTTAGTCCACAAGACCAAACGCTCGCCGAACAAGTGCAGGCTGCTTTGATTGCACAAAACATCAGCAAATACAACGTTGGCAAACCGCTCAACTGGACAATCCAAACCACGCAAACCGTGTTATTGGTGGTGGGGCAAGTGGAAGACGATGCGTCCATTCGCTTGGGTGCGCCCCAAATTTGCCGCAATGCCGATTTGCTGCGAACCGTGCGCGAACGCAATCCTGATGCGTATATTATTTACAAACCGCACCCCGATGTCGTCAGTGGCAACCGAATTGGGCGCGTATCGGCGCAAGATATCGCCCGTTTTGCCAACCAAGAAGCCGCCGAAGTAGATATTTTGACCTGTCTTGCCGTGTGCGATGAAGTCCACACCATGACATCGCTCACAGGATTTGAAGCCCTATTGCGCAGCAAAAAAGTGATTTGTTATGGGCTACCCTTTTACGCAGGCTGGGGCTTAACCACAGACGAATTGCCGATTGCACGCCGCAGCAAGCGTTTAGCCTTGTGGCAACTGATTAGCGGCACATTGCTACACTATCCCAGCTACGCCCACCCCAAAACAGGGCAGCGCATCAACGCCCTAGCCGCGATTGAAATCCTGCAACAACAAAAACGCCAAGCCAACGCAAGCAGCCTGCACCGCAGTTGGATAAGCAAACAAATGGGCAAAGCACAACAGTTGGTGCGGACGTTGTGGCGATGAAAAAGCAGCCTGCACTTGTTTATCCAATGTGCAGGCTGCTTTTTATTTCAAATCAAATTTACGCCAACTTCGCCAAAGCCGCTTTCACTTTCGCCATTTTGTCTTCCAATTCAGCCAATTCCGCTTTATCTTTCTCAACCAAATGGGCAGGAGCTTTGTCCATATAACCTGCTTTAGATAATTTCGCGTTCAATTTGTCCAATGCTTTTTGCAATTTTTCCGCTTCCTTGTTCAGGCGAGCGGTTTCGGCGGCTTTGTCCACTTCCACTTTCAGCATCAAACGCGCACCGTTGCACACGGCAACTGGCGCATCTTCACTTTCAGGCAGCGTGTCCACTTGGGTCGCTTCGGTCAAACGTGCCAACATCGGCAAGTAATTCAAATACGCCGCTAAATCGTCCGCGCTTTCAATAAACAACGGAGCTTTCACGCTCGGTTGAATACCCATTTCGCCACGCAAATTACGAACCGAGCCAATCAATTCTTGCAACGCTGCCATTTTGTCCAAGGCTGCCTGAACGATTTGCGATTCATCAGCCACAGGGAATGCCGCAATCATAATGCTGTCTGCCGTTTTCGCGTTCGCCATTGGGGCGATGACTTGCCACAATTCTTCCGTGATAAACGGCATAATTGGGTGCAACAATCGCAAGCTGGCTTCCAACACCTGCAACAACACGCGGCGTGTGCTGCGAGCTTGGATTTCATCGCCCGATTGCAGCTGCACTTTCGCCAATTCCAAATACCAGTCGCAATAGTCGTTCCAAACAAAGCTGTATAATAATTCCGCGGCCAAATCAAAACGATAGGTTTCATAAGCCTGCGCAACCGCCGCAATCGTTTGTTGCAGACGCGAAATAATCCATTCATCAACAAAACTGAATTTCACATCGCCCGACAAACCGCAATCTTTCTCTTCCGTGTTCATCAACACGAAATTGGTCGCGTTCCAAATTTTATTGCAGAAATTGCGATAGCCTTCCGCACGTTTAAAATCAAAATTCACGCCACGACCCAAGCTCGCATAACTCGCCATCGTGAAACGCAACGCGTCCGCACCCATTGACGGAATGCCTTCTGGGAACAGTTTTTTAGTCGCTTCTTTCACGGCTGGGGCGGTTTCAGGGCGGCGTAAACCAGTTGTGCGTTTAACCAATAAATTTTCCAAATCAATGCCGTCAATCAAATCAACAGGGTCAATCACGTTGCCCTCTGATTTAGACATTTTTTTGCCTTCGTGGTCGCGGACGATGCCATGAATATACACATTGCGGAACGGCACTTTGCCAACAATATGGGTCGTCATCATAATCATACGCGCCACCCAAAAGAAAATAATCTCGTAGCCAGTTACCAACGCGCTAGATGGAATAAACGCTTTCATCGCTTCCGTGTCAGGTTCGCCGTCTTTCCAGCCCAGCGTAGAGAATGGCACAAGCGCAGACGAGAACCAAGTGTCTAACACATCTTCATCACGTGTGATTTGCAGGCTGCCTGCTTGTTTTTGCGCTTCTTCTTCGGTCAGGGCAACGTAAATTTTGCCGTTTTCATCGTACCACGCAGGGATTTGATGCCCCCACCACAACTGGCGCGAAATACACCAATCTTGGATATTGTTCATCCATTGGTTGTAAGTGTTAATCCAATTTTCAGGCACAAATTTAATTTGACCGCTTTCGGTGGCATGTTTCGCTTTTTGCGCCAAACTCATGCCTTTAAATTCGCTATCGGGTTCGCCACCGTTTGCGGTTGCCGACATCGCCACAAACCATTGATTGGTTAGCATGGGTTCAATAACCGAGCCTGTGCGGTCGCCTTTTGGAGTCATCAATTTGTGCGGTTCAATTTTGACTAAATAGCCTTGTTCTTGTAAATCCGACACGATTTGTTTACGCGCCGCGAAACGGTCTAAACCTGCGTATTTTTCAGGCAGCCTGCACGTTTCGTGGGCTTGACTGCGGTAATCAAATACTTCCGCTTCCGTCAAAATTTTCGCTTCCAAACTCAATACGTTAATCAATAAAGTGTCGTGGCGTTTGCCGACTTCGTAGTCGTTGAAATCGTGGGCAGGGGTAATTTTCACACAGCCTGAACCGAAATCCTTTTCCACATATTCATCGGCAATCATGGGAATGGTGCGACCTGTCAAAGGCAAAATTAAATTCTTGCCAATTAAATGTGTATAACGTTCATCTTTGGGGTGTACCGCCACTGCCACGTCGCCGAGCAACGTTTCAGGGCGCGTGGTTGCCACGATAACGGCTTCATTCGGATTGTCCGCCAATGGGTAACGGATATGCCACATTGAGCCGTCCGTTTCCACATTTTCCACTTCCAAATCGGAAACAGCTGTACCCAACACAGGGTCCCAGTTTACCAAGCGTTTGCCGCGATAAATCAAGCCTTGATTGTATAATTTAACAAATACTTGGGTAACGATTTCGGCGCGTGTGTCGTCCATTGTGAAATATTCGCGAGACCAATCGGCAGAGCAGCCCACGCGACGCATTTGTTGCGTGATTGTGCCGCCTGATTTTTCTTTCCATTGCCACACTTTTTCTAAAAAGGCTTCGCGCCCTAAATCGTGGCGGCTAATATTTTGTTCGGCTAATTGGCGTTCTACCACGATTTGCGTGGCGATGCCTGCGTGGTCAGTCCCTGGAATCCAGCAAGTGTTAAAGCCTTTCATGCGGTAGTAACGCGCCAAACCGTCCATAATGGTTTGGTTGAATGCGTGTCCCATGTGCAATGTGCCTGTTACGTTTGGCGGTGGGAGCTGAATGGAAAAGCTGTCTTTTTTCGCAAAATCGGCGGCAAAATAGCCGTTTTGTTCCCAATTTTGGTAATGTTTGGTTTCAATTTCGGAGGGGTTGTATTTGTTTAACATAGTTCAGGCTGCCTGAAAGTTGAATTGACTAAAAGATGTGGGATTATAGCAAAAATGAGGGGATTCAGTTTTTCAGGCTGCTAGAAAAATTGGATTTCCAACTATTTGAAAAATTAGGAAATCCAATTTGTAAAAAAATTTAATTCTTTATATATGAATCAAATATTTATTAATAATTGCAATGAGTAATACCTGTGCCTAATTTATAACAGGTTACAGAGCCACCACGATTACTACCCCAATTTTGCATCATTTGTTGATTATTTTGCATCATTTGGTTATTCATATTATTTAGCATTTGTGTGTTATTTTGCATTGTATTTGTCAAACTATTCACTGATTGTTGAATAGTGTTGCCCAAATCTTGCCAAGTCTGATTACGTTCTTGACGTTCACGTTCAAGGCGTTGTTGTTCAAGTATTTGCTGCTGATTGTAATATGCTTGCTGTTGCGCATTTTGCTGTTGTTGCAACAATTGCTGCTGTGCTAAATAAGCCTGACCTTGCGGCGTAGCGTAAAATGCCTGGCGAGCTTGTTCTTCTTGGGCTTGTTGAGCTTGTTTTTGTAATGCTTCCTGTTGAGCAATCCATTGATTAGCAGCAGGAATATCTCTAGCATATTGTTGTTTTAAATTTTCACACCACTCGCTACTAAATGTTGCTGGTTTAGCGTGATTAAATCTCCGAAATTTTCGTTCAAGATATTGTCCTGATTCTATGTCGGAAAAGATAGTATTTGTATTTTGTAGACCAATTACCTTTATTAAGGGTAATTCATAAACATACCGTTTATGCAATATATAGGTAGTTGGGGTTGGGGATACACTATTTATATTGGGAAAAAGACATTGTTCTGCTTTATTTCCTTCAATAATCCATTTCCTTACATCTGCATCAGAAATTTTATATTTTGGTGCGGCAATACAGAGGCTTGGAGTAAGTAAAACAAACGTTAGTAATTTTTTTAACATGATATATCCTTTAAATATTATTCAAACTTTTTATTCTTAATATCCAAAATTAAAGAAGCATTTTTTATTTTTAGTTTAGGTGAGATAAATGCCATACCTGAATTTAAATCCCGAACTGAACCTAAAACTGGATAATAAGTCTGATTTTCTAATAAAAGCTCATTATTATCCTCGCGCATTTTCTGAATACATTCATCAATCAATGCCTGTTCACTAGGATTTTTAGCTTGAATATTTGAGTAACAAAGTTGAACCTTATTATTCCCAAAAAATTTACTCTCATAAATACTCTCATAAATATCTGCATGAATTAGAATTTTTTGTGTCATTTTGTATCTTTCATTTAACAAATGGTAATTTATGTTAAACTATTCAATCTATTTTAACCACTCACAAAAAATGGTAGAATTTACACTCAGAATATTGAAAACCACACTTTCAGGCAACCTGAAAGAAATTAAAGGATAAAAAATGGAAGTCCACGACAAAATTCGCGTGATGAGAGAAATTAACCAATGGTCGCAAGAAGAAATGGCGGAAAAATTAGCTATGTCCGCCAATGGTTATGCGAAAATCGAACGTGGGCAAACTAACATAAATATTGAGAAACTAAAACAAATTGCACAAATTTTTAATATCGATATGGTAGATTTAATTGCCAACCAAGATAAAACGTTTTTCTTTTCCATCGGCGACAATAATGTAAATGGCCATAATTTAAATTCAATGGATAAATTCCAATTATTGCTTGATGCAAAAGATGAATTATTAAAACAAAAAGACAAAGAAATTGAAGCGTTAAAAGAAATCATTGCGTTATTAAAAGCCAATGTAGAAAAATAAATCAGGTTCGGATTCTTTCCCAACCTTTCTATTTTTCAGGCAACCTAAAAGGAATCTCCATGAATCTCAATCAACAAACCGTTCAAAAAATTCGCCAGCTCAAAAACGACTTAACCCACGAAGAACGCCTAAAACTTTGGCAGCAAACATGTCAGCAAAATGGTTTAAGTGGCGAATTTGTACTATCAGCCGAACTCGGCAAAGATGCCGCTACCGAAGAACAAATCAAATGGATTGCCGAAATGTACGGACGATAAAAAACTCCGCTAAATCAAATTTAGCGGAGTTTTGAAATTTGGTGCCCAGGGTCGGACTCGAACCGACACACCTTGCGGCGGGGGATTTTGAGTCCCCTGCGTCTACCAATTTCGCCACCTGGGCAGGTGTTGAAGTGGCGCATTATACCGATGTGGCAAAATTGGTCAAGCAAATTGTGTCGTCAAAAATGGGGTTTGTTGTTTTTTATATGGATTTTTTTGTTTGGCGATAAAAGTTGGGTATGCAAAATCCAATATCAAAATAAAAAGCCTTTTCTTTTCAAGGTAAAGCGATTATAATTGCGCCCAATTTTTCAAACACCCAACGAAAAATGACCCGCGTGGTCATTTTTTTGTTTTCTAGATATGGAAATTTTAATTAAAACATGGATATACAGAATATTTTAGACACAACCTTGCCTGGTTTGGGCTACGAATTGGTGGATTTTGAATTGACGGCACAAGGCACGTTGCGCGTGTTTATTGATAAAGAAGGTGGCATCACGGTGGAAGATTGCGCGACCGTTAGCAACCATTTGAACCGTGTGTTTATGGTGGAAGACGTGGATTACAAGAACTTGGAAATTTCTAGCCCAGGGCTTGACCGTCCGCTGAAAAAAGCCAGCGATTTTGTGCGTTTTGCAGGCAGTCAGGCGAAAATCAAAACGCGCTTGCCTGTGGACGGGCAAAAGAATTTCATCGGGCGCATTGAGTCGTTTGATGAAGCCACGCAGATGATTACGCTGTCGTTTGACGGCAAAGTCGCGCAAATTGAGTTATCTAATGTGGATAAGGCGCGAATTAAACCTGAATTTAAATTCTAAATAGTTAAATAGTTAATGTGCAGGCTGCTTTTTAAAGTGCAGGCTGCTTTTGAATCTTTTTTTGATTGATTAAATAGGAGCGTTGCTGAATGAGCCGCGAAATTTTAGCCCTAGCAGAAGCATTGGCAAGTGAAAAAAATGTTGACCCCAATGTGGTGTTCGAAGCCTTGGAAACGGCTTTGGGTATTGCTGCAAAAAAGAAAGCCGACCGCGAACACATGAATTTGGAAGTGCGTATTCATCGCGAAACAGGCGAATACAAAACCGTGCGTAAGTGGTTGATTGTGGAAGACTTGGACTACACCTATCCCGAGTTGGAAAAAACCATCGAGCAAATCCAAGAAGAACAACCTGGTATTGAAATTGAAGTGGGCGATTACTACGAAGAAGAAATCCCCAACGAAGCCTTTGGTCGCCAAGCCGCGCAAACGGCAAAACAAATCATCTTGCAAAAAATCCGTGATGCGGAGCGCGAGCAGATTTTGAACGGCTTTTTGGCAAACCGCGAAGATGTGGTGGTTGGCACGGTAAAACGTGTGGAACGTCATGGCATTGTGGTGGAAATCGCGCCGAAATTGGACGCGCTGATTCCACGCGAACATATGTTGCCACGCGAAAACTATCGTGGTGGCGACAAAATCCGTGCGCTGTTTTTGAAAGTGGAAGAGTTCAACGGTGGTCGCAAACAAGTGATGTTGAGCCGCGCTTCAACCGAGTTCTTGCGTAAATTGTTTGAGCAGGAAGTGCCTGAAATCCGCGACGGTATTTTGGAAATCCGTGAAGTGGCGCGCGACCCAGGGCAACGTGCCAAAATCGCAGTTCACACCAACGACCAACGCATCGACCCACAAGGCACTTGTATCGGTGTACGCGGTTCGCGCGTGAATGCCGTGTCTAACGAAATCGGTGGCGAGCGCATTGACGTGGTGTTGTGGTCGGACGATACGGCGCAATTTGTGATTAACGCGCTCTCGCCTGCGCAAGTGAGCCGCATTGTGATTAACGATGAAATGCAATCGGTTGATGTGATTGTGGCGGAAGACCAACTGGCTTTGGCGATTGGTCGCGGCGGTCAAAACGTGCGTTTGGCGGCAGAATTGACGGGGTTGCAGCTCAACATCATGACCGAGCAAGAAGCGGAACAACGCAATGCCGAAGAAGAATTGGCTTTGCGCGATTTGTTTATGTCGCAACTGGGCGCGGACGAAAGCGTGGCGTTGGCATTGGTGGCAGCAGAATTTACCAGCATCGAAGAAGTGGCGTTTGTGCCGATGTCGGATTTGACCGATTTGGACGGCGTGGACGATGCAACCGCCGAAAATCTGCGTAATAAAGCGCGTGAAGTATTGTTGCAAACCGAATTGGAAGCCGAAGAAAAATTGAACAGCATTGCCGACGATTTACGCAATTTGGACGGCTTGGACGATGATATGTTACGCGACTTGGTGGACGCAAACATTACCAATCGCGATGATTTGGCAGAATTGTCTATTGACGAGTTGATTGAAATCACAGGGGTGAGCAAAGAAGAAGCGGAACAAGTGATTTTGACCGCGCGCGCTCATTGGTTTGCGGACGATGCAGAATAAGGATACACGAATATGAGTAATGGAAATCGCAATAATAAACCTGTGGTGCAACACAAAAGCGGCAAAAAAGTAAACCTGACACGCGAAGAAATGTTGGCGCGTTTAAAAGCAGAACAAGCAGGCGAAACGCCTAAACCTGCCGAAGTGGTAGAACAAAAGCAGCCTGCACCTGTGGTAGCCGAACCTGCGCCACAAGTCGCCGAAACGACACCGCAAAACGATGCAGCAGAAGCAGAACGCGAAGCCAAACGCGCTGCTGCCGAAGCAGAACGTGCTCGTTTGAAAGCGGCATCGTCTGGACAAAAAATAGAAAAACCAGCCAAAACCGAAGTTGCACCTACCGAAACCAAGCAGCCTGCACCAGAAACAGCTGAGCCTGCTGCGGAAACAGAGAAAAAGCAGCCTGCATCTGTTAAGCCAGAAGTGAAAAACGAACAAGGCGAAGGCAATAAAGAGAAACGCAAGCGTAACCGTAATCGCAATAAAGACAAAGCTCCCGAGCCTTTGCCAACGCCTGTGGAAGTAGTCAGCGCAGAAGAAGCGGCGCGTCGTGCCGAAGAAGAAGCGCAAGCGATTCGCCGCCGTGAAGCGCAAGAAGCCTTGTTGCGCGAAAAACAAGAACGCGCCGAACGCCAAGCACGCCGTGAAGCGGCTAAATTGCAGGCTGCCGAAGAAGCACGCCAAGCAGCCGCCGCGAAAAAAGAAGGCAAAGACGGCAAAGGTATTCGCACTGCCAAACCTAGCGATGAAAAATTGGCGCAAAAAGCCCAAGAAAACAAAGCGAAGTCAGCCGAATCCAAACAAAACGCCAACAACGGCAACAATAAAAAGCAGCCTGCAAAACCTGCGCCTGCTGCCAACAAACCTGCTATCAGCGAAGAAAACCCAAGCAGCGGCAGCCGCAAAAAAGAAGACCGCCGTCATGGTCGCAACGATGATGACGCGCCAAAAGGCAAAGGCGGTAAAGCCAAAGGCGGACGCGATAATTCACGCGGTGGCGATGATGAACGCGTACGCGGTGGCAGCAAAAAAGGCAAAAAATTGAAACTTGAGCCAAACCAACACGGTTTCCAAGCGCCGACTGAGCCTGTTGTGCATGAAGTTTTAGTGCCTGAAACCATTACCGTAGCCGATTTGGCGCACAAAATGGCGGTTAAAGGCGTGGAAGTTGTGAAAGTCCTGATGAAAATGGGCATGATGGTAACGATTAACCAATCGCTTGACCAAGACACCGCGCTGTTGGTCGTGGAAGAAATGGGACACATCGGCAAACCTGCGGCGATTGACGACCCTGACGCATTCTTAAATGAAGAAACGAAACATAATGTTGAATCCTTGCCACGTCCGCCAGTTGTTACGGTAATGGGACACGTGGACCATGGTAAAACGTCGCTGTTGGATTACATTCGCCGCACCAAAGTGGTGGCTAGCGAGGCTGGTGGTATCACGCAACACATCGGCGCGTATCACGTTGAAACGCCAAAAGGTGTGATTACGTTCTTGGATACGCCGGGGCATGAAGCGTTTACTGCGATGCGTGCACGTGGTGCGCAAGCGACTGACATCGTGATTTTGGTGGTAGCAGCCGATGACGGCGTGATGCCGCAAACGATTGAAGCGATTGCCCACGCGAAAGCGGCTGGCGTGCCAATCGTGGTGGCGGTAAACAAAATTGATAAAGAAGCGGCAAACCCTGAACGTATCCGCCAAGAATTGACGCAACATGAAGTTGTGTGCGATGAATGGGGCGGCGATGTGCAATTTGTTGATGTATCTGCGAAAAAAGGCTTGAACATTGATAAATTGTTGGAAGCGGTATTGCTGGAAGCGGAAGTTTTGGAATTGACTGCGCCAGTTGATGCACCTGCAAAAGGCTTGATTGTGGAAGCACGTTTGGACAAAGGTCGCGGCGCGGTCGCCACTTTATTGGTACAAAGCGGTACTTTGCGTAAAGGCGATATGCTGTTGGTGGGTTCATCATTCGGTAAAATCCGTGCGATGAGCGATGAAAACGGTAAGCCAATCAACGAAGCGGGTCCTTCTATTCCTGTGGAAATTTTAGGCTTGTCGGATGTGCCAAAAGCAGGCGAAGACGCGCTGGTGTTGGAAGACGAGAAAAAAGCGCGTGAAGTGGCTTTGTTCCGTCAAGGTAAATTCCGCGACGTGCGTTTGGCGAAACAGCAAGCGGCGAAATTGGAAAACATGTTCAACAATATGGGCTGCGAACAAGCGCAAAATCTGCCAATCATTGTGAAAGCGGACGTGCAAGGTTCTTACGAAGCACTTTCAGGCAGCCTGCAAAAATTGTCTACCGATGAAGTTCGCGTGCAAGTGTTGCATAGCGGCGTGGGCGGCATTACTGAAAGCGATGTGAACTTGGCGATTGCGTCAGGCGCGTTGATTATCGGCTTTAACGTGCGTGCTGATGCATCTGCGCGTAAGTTGGCGGAAACGGAAGACGTAGAAATCCGTTACTACAACATTATTTACGATGCGATTGACGATGTGAAAGCTGCCATGAGCGGTATGTTGTCGCCTGAAGAAAAAGAACAAATCACAGGTACGGTGGAAATCCGTCAAGTAATTTCGGTTTCCAAAGTCGGCAATATTGCTGGTTGTATGGTTACAGATGGCTTGGTGAAACGCGACAGCAAAGTGCGCGTTATCCGTAATAATGTGGTGATTCACACAGGCGAATTGTCTTCATTGAAACGCTACAAAGACGACGTGAAAGAAGTGAAACAAGGCTTTGAATGCGGCTTGATGATTAAAAACTTCAACGAAATCATGGAAGGCGACCAGTTGGAATGCTTTGACGTGGTGGAAGTGGCGCGTACGCTGTAATCACATAAGCCAATCTTACCTGCAGCATACCCTTTTATACCCAAATCAAAGATTTGGACAAAAGGGCAAAGCAGCCTGCACTTTTTAGGAGTAATCTCAAAAGTGCAGGCTGCTTTTTTTAATTAAAAACAAAATTATACATCATGATAATTTTCAGCTAATTCTAATGTGTTACAATATAACGATTACCCATCATACTGATTCAATATCATGAAATTCCCTACTTTCCAATCCACTCAAACACGACTCAACCTATTGCTGGCAATTTATTTTGCCGCCATATTCAACTACGCGCTCTACGCCAAGATTTGGCAAATCCAAGAACACGTTTGGGCAAACTTTTTGTTTACCGTGCCCGTGTTCATATTTTTGGCGTGCTGGCTCGTATTCACGCTGCTGGCGTTGCCTTTTGTACACAAAATCATCGTCCCCTTGCTGCTGGTGATTAGCGCGTCGGTTAGCTACAACTCCATTTTTTTAGACGTATATTTCAACCACGATATGCTCACCAACGTGATGCAAACCACCGTTAGCGAAAGCTCGCGCCTAATGACTGTGCCGTTTATCGCATGGATTGTGTGTCTAGGGGTTGTGCCAGCCATTTTGTATTGTCGCACCAAAATCATCTATCGAACATGGTGGCGCGAATGCTTGGCGCGAATGGGTGCAGGCTGCTTGTCTATTTTGGGCGTGTTGGTGATTGCCGCGTTTTTTTATCAAGACTACGCATCGGTGGGGCGCAACAATCCTACGCTCAAAAATTTAATTGTCCCCAGCAATTTTATTGGCGCAGGCATCAGCAAATACAAACATTGGAAACGCGACAACCTGCCCTATCAAACGCTAGACACGCAAGTCAAACAAATCAAAACCACGCCCAATCGCCGCGTATTTGTGATGATTGTGGGCGAAACCACACGCGCAATAAACTGGGGGTTAAACGGCTATGCACGCCAAACCACGCCCCTGCTTGCCAAGCGCGGCGACAGCGTGATTAACTTCCATAATGTGAGCAGTTGTAATACGTTTACCGCAGGTTCTGTGCCATGTATGTTTTCGCACATGACGCGCACCGAATTCAACGTAACTCGTGCCGAAAAGCAAGACAATATTTTGGATATGATGCAACGCGCAGGCATCAAAATTGTGTGGCTGAACAATAATTCAAGTTGCAAAGGTGTATGCAAAAATACACCTTATATTGATGTAACCAAAATGAATCCACCCGAGTTTTGTCACAATGGTGAATGCTTGGACAACGTAATGTTGCCCGAATTGGATAAGGTGCTGAATCAAATAGACCAATCCAAGCAAGACACCTTGATTGTGTTGCACACGATTGGCAGCCATGGTCCAACGTATTACGAACGCTACACGCCCGAATACCGTCAGTTCACGCCCACTTGCGACACCAACGAAATCAACCGTTGCAGCAATCAAGAATTGGTCAATACTTATGACAACACCATTTTGTATGTCGACCAATTTATCAACACCGTGATTGCGCATTTGGAACAGCACAAAGACTGGGAAAGTGCCGTGATGTTTGCATCTGACCACGGCGAGAGTTTGGGCGAAAAAGGCGTGTATTTACACAGCACGCCCTACGAAATCGCGCCCAAAGAGCAAACGTCTATCCCGATGATTATGTGGTTTAGCCCAACTTGGTTGCAAAACGAAAAAATCAATGCAGGCTGCTTGCGCCAAAACGCGCAAACGCAAACCTATTCACACGACAACGTGTTTAGCACGTTGTTTAGCGCAATGAATTTGGACAAAACCCAATCGCAAACCTATCGCGCCGATTTGGATATTTTGGCGGCATGTCGCTAACAGGAAGGAGTCAACGATATGACTCAATCTTGGACTTCGGCTCATGCCGAGCCACATTATTCATCTCGCAACAACTGGCTGCGTGCCAGCGTGTTGGGCGCAAACGATGGCTTAATTTCCACCGCCAGCTTGCTCATGGGCTTGGCATCGGCAAACGCCAGCAATCAAACCATTTTGCTGACAGGTTTAGCCGCGCTCATTGGCGGAGCGGTTTCCATGGCAGCAGGCGAATATGTGTCCGTGTCCAGCCAAGCCGACACAGAGCAAGTGGACTTGCAAAAAGAATCGCACGAATTACAACACAACCCAGAACGCGAATTAGCCGAATTAACCGCCATCTACCGCAGCCGTGGTTTAGACGAAGATTTGGCGCAACAAAGTCGCCCTTGCCCTAACCCAGCACGATGCCTTGTCCGCTCACGCCCGAGACGAAATTGGTTTGTCGGACACATTGGCTGCTAACCCATTGCAGGCTGCTTTGTCATCCGCAGGTGCGTTTTGTGTGGGCACGATTGTCCCTGTTTTGGTGATTACTATTACCACGATTTTGGGTTTGGCGATATTGGGCGCAGTGTCTGCCAAACTCGGCGGTGCAAAAATCTTGCCTGCGGTACGGCGCATTGTGCTGTGGGGAATAGTCACGCTTGCCGTAACCATGTTATTGAGCAAACTATAGTGAATTAAATTTAGATTAGGACAAGGCGACAACGACCGCCGTGTACATTTAGTACATAAGGGAGTTGGCAACGCTGTACTAATCTAAATTTAATTCACTATATTTGGCGTTGCCGTTTAAACAAACAAAAAGCAGCCTGCACTTTATGTTTACAAAAGTGCAGGCTGCTTTTTCATACCACTATTATGCACCGGACGTGGCGTTGCGCCGCCACACCCACGCTTTCGGTTACAGCAATCCCATCAGTGACTGAACATCATCAAGATGCCGCAAACGTATTACATTGTTCAATATCGCCCGTTTGCAAACCGCGCTGCAACCACTATTTGCGTTGCGCTGAAGTCCCGTGCGTATAAGTATGCGGAACAGCATAACCCTGTGCGCGATGCTGCAACGTGTCATCGCCTACCGCTTCTGCCGCCGCAAATGCTTCTTCCACATCGCCCTGCTTAAACAAACCGTCTTTCTGCGCATGATAGCCCCACACGCCCACATAGCAATCCGCCTGCAATTCCAGTTTCACCGACAACGCATTCGCCTGCTTCTGGTTCACTTGTCGCTGCGCCTGATTGACTTTTTGAATCGTCCCCAACACCGTTTGCACATGATGCCCTACTTCGTGCGCCAACACATACGCAAACGCCGCATCGCCAGCCGCCCTCAATTCATTTTTCATCGTATTGTAAAACGACAAATCAATATACAATTTTTGGTCAACAGGACAATAAAACGGGCCAGCACTCGCATTACCAGCACCGCAAGCCGTACTGGTTGCACCGCTATACAGCACCATTTTCGGCATTTGATAAACCGCACCACGCTGCTGAAAATACGCGCCCACCAACCACAACCAAACCCAGCAGACCAGGTGTTTTTCCACCGCCATCACTGCCCAAACCCGAGCCACGACGGTCTTCCACATTTTGACTACCTTCCCGATTTTGCCAACGCATTGCCTACTCCTATCTACGCATAGTGGATTAAATTTATAGTGAATTAAATTTAAATTAGTACAGTGTTGCCAACTCCCTTATGTACTAGCTGTACACGGCGGTCGTTGTCGCCTTGTCCTAATCTAAATTTAATCCACTATAATTCACTATAACAAAATAAATCGCCCACATTACCGTATTTAACTAAATTATTCAGATGGTTTTATCCATTTATTCATTATTACCGCCAATTCACCTGATTTCCTTAATTCCATCAAGCCCTTATTAACTTTTGAAAGTAACTCTAATGAATTTGGTTGTGCTACAAATACTATATTATGCTTTTCAGGCATATCATTAACATCCTGAATAGAAAAAGGGAACTTTTCCAAAATATCATTACGAGCATAATAATTTAAAATAGTGCAGTCTCCTACAACAGAATCTGCTTCATTTTTCATAAGTGCAGACAACGCTAAATAATTAGAAGGGAACCCAATAATATTGCTATTTTGCACAACATTTTTTACTTTTTTAACGGCTTCCAAATCAGAAACTAAAACTGCTATGCGTTTCTCTTTCCACTTATCCGAACTTTCATAACGCAACTCTATAACACATTTTTTAGTTTCAGAATAAGGTAAACTAACTAAAGCATCTTTTTGCTTTTCTTTTACTTCGGCCTCATCAATCCCAGATGCCAATAATGAAACACCCTCTTTTTTCATATCACCTAAAATATCGTTATGTGGATAGGGTTTATATTGAAATGAAATATTTTCTTTTTCAGCAATTTTATTCAAAATATCAATATCCAATCCTATTATTCTCCCATCCTTATCCAATAAGGAATAAGGAGGATATTTCTGATCAATAGCAACAACATAAATAGGTTTTGTAGCAACTGACTGTGATACTGGTATTATTTCCTCTTGAATTGACTCTTCCGGTGAACAAGCCACTAAAAATGAAATAATTACTGAAATAGTTAACAATTTCTTCATCATCACCTCTCCCTCTTTATTATTCTAATTTATTAAGAAATGCGACTAAACTCACCATAAAAAGAAATAGGTACTTGCTGTATTATTGCACTTACACCTATTCCATCCATTAATTTTTCCATCTCTTCCAACATATTGATTTTACCAATATCAACAATAACAGGAGTCCGTGTACTCACAATCATCCTATTATTATCTACTCGACTGATTAACAGAGCAGCCTGGATAGGGATATCTACACCATGCAAGTTAAGCGAAAGATTTTGATCCAATAACAACATCTCACCCAATTTTAATTGATTAATTTGCGCCGAATCCAACTGACCCGTAACAGTCGCTACTGGGAATTTAGATGTTTCAAAGAACCAATCTTTCAAACGTTGATTTCTAATATCAATATCTGTACTAATACTTTTCAAATCAATAGTCAAAATAAATTTACCATCACCCCCCAAAACTGCTGATGATGTATCAAAATGCGCGGGCTCTGTAATGCTTTTAAATTTTGGAGTTACTTTACCCATTAAAAATGTAATTTTTGTGTTATGACTTTCCCATTTTGCTGCATCAGTTAAGATTGCAACCGATGGAGACGAAGATTGTGTAGAATTTGTAACTGACGATTCACTATTTGAACATGCAGATAATGCAAACACACTACTAAAAAAAATAGCTATTGAAGCTGAAATAAGTTTCATAATTCCTCTTCCATTTTTGTCCTAATGAATATATTTAAAAAATTATATTGATTGATTACTAACTCTAAAAAAGCAAAAAGTTTTATATTTACTTTAGTTAACATAAAATAACAAAATTATTAAATATTTAGCAATAACACTAAATAAATAGCCTAAACATCAAATGCTTGGGCTACAAAACTGGTGGCCAGAGGCGGGATCGAACCGCCGACACACGGATTTTCAATCCGTTGCTCTACCGACTGAGCTATCTGGCCGAATAAATAGGTCGTGTATTACAACATATTTTAACGATGCCGTCAAATTTTCCTGTTTAGCGACACAAAAACAACTGGTTTATCCACACAAACCAGTTGTTTTATACTTGATGCGATTATTTTGTAATATCTACAATGCTACGCGCAGCACGGCGAGCGTCCAACAAAATCAAGCCCAATTTCGCGCTTTCTTTTGCTGTTAAGCACAACACATTAGAGCCACCAGCTTGAATCAGCAAAGTGTAGCCAGTTTTACCTTTTACAATCACTTGCTCCAATTCACCACAGGCCAACTCGCGAGTAGTACGGTTGCCCAACGCTAACAAAGCAGCAGACATCGCGCCCACACGGTCAGCATCAACGCTATCTGGCAACAGATGTGCGATAGGCAAACCATCGGTAGAAATAACCGCAGATGATGTGATGTCCACAGACGAGCTATTCAAATCGCTCAATACGGAAGTTAGAAGTTGTTCATGCATTTTTTAATACTCCATTATTTAAAAACCACCGCCCAAGCTGGCTGCGGCATCTGCTGTTTGATACAACGCTCGGACTAAAGACACAAATGCTTCTTTATGTAATTGTGGCGTACCCCCTGTTACCAAAATATATTTCGCGTCTTTAATATAAATTGGGAAGAAAGTCAGTTCACTTTGACCTGTTGGGTCACACAAACCCCACGCATTTTGATAAATATTCAGGTTATTTTTAATCAACAACGCATGACGCTCGGATAAGCGAATAGCTTCACTCGCCAAAATTGCTACTTCTTCCGCTGCTTCGTGATGGAAATTAGAGTTAGCAAAGTAAAAACCATCTTGGTCAATCAACAAGGCTTTTTGACTATCTGACATATGTGGCAACAAGTTTGCCAATGTGTCATCTGTCAATTCTGGCAAATCAACAGGCTGCTCGCTACCATACAAAAATTCCAAGCGTTGCAAGCGATACAACAAATTCAATGCTGCGTCTAAATCATCGGTTTCAGCCCATTCCAACAATTTTTCTGGCGTAATTGGTGCACTGCTGCCTGCACTTAAAATATTCGCCAACAGGGTGCGGCTTGCACTGCTACTTTTGTTAGCAACGGCATAAAACGCACCAGCAGCGGTGATGTGCGGATATAAATTCGTTTGTAAAGAAAGAGTCGATTCCATGTTATACCTCTAAACCTGGGTCAATTTGGAACAGCATTGCCGTTACCAATTCTTTTACATCATCTTCATTACGCGCATCAACTTCAAATACAGGCACATTCAAACCATGCTGTGCCAAATATTTTTGATAAACATCAATACCAGGAACAGCGCGAATGTCCATTTTGGTTACACCCACTACCAATGGTGCTGTTTTCAATAAATCGTCAAACGAATCCAAGAAGAATTTTAAGTCTTTCAAAGGATTACCACGAGTGTTGTCCAGCAGCAAAATCAAGCCCATACTACCTTGGCTCAAAATTTCCCACATAAAGTCAAAACGTTCCTGACCTGGCGTGCCGTACAAGTGAACTTTGGTATTTTCATCAAGCTGAATCAAACCGTAGTCCATTGCAACTGTCGTATAACCTTTGCGAACAGAGGTCATATCCGATGCACTGGCATCTGTTTGAATAGGTGGTTCATCTGACAATGCCGCAATAGCTGTTGTTTTGCCTACACCTACGGGCCCCGTGAAAATAATTTTGTTTTCTATCATCATAGTGAACACCTCTTATTATTTGTTCAGCAATTTTTTCATTAAGCGACTGAGTAAGCCACCGCTTGTTTTTTGCGGCTGCTGTGAGCTTGCCGCTTGCACTTGTTCTGGACGTGGCGCAGCACTGGTATTAACCGTTGCTTGCGTTGCAGAACTAGCCGCAGGTACTTCATGCACTTGCTGCGTAATACCTAAATAATCGGTCAAGTAAGTTGCCGCAATGTAGTTCAAAATATCTGCCATATCCAAAGGCATCAATTTATATAACATGTTGAGACTAACCGATGTTTTAGTCAAAAACGCAGATAAACGCATAGACTCTGGCAAAGGTGCTAAACGAGTCAAATTAGGCCAGCTTTTCAGTTTAAATACCGTGTTGGGATTCAATGGTTGTACCAAACGACCATTAGCTGTCCACAAGGCAATTTGCCACATTGAAGATGTTACCGTTGCATTTGCACGTTCTTGAATATTACTATCGTCTGGAATTTGTTTGATTTTTAATTCCAAATTACCTTGGCGACACAAGTTCTTCAGCTGGTCTGAATCCACTGCCACCCATACACGTTGAATGGCGGGGAATACTGCCAAAATCGGTTTTTCATCCAATGTAATTGCTGCATTGCGTTGTTGTGCCAACACATCGCGGAACGCACCCAATAAACCTACATTTGGGTCAAAGCGTGGAATAACTATTTCAGTTGCGCGGTTATTTTGTGGCGCTGTGGCTTGTGGTGTAGGTGCAGGCTGCCCTGGACGGGTTGCAGCTGGATTTGCACCAGCCACACGTTGTTGCATTGCGCTAGCAGAATGCACTACCCATACGCCATTACCTTGCATTAAGTTACGTAAACTTAAAAACAGCGTGTCAAATTTAATGGGTTTAGACAAATACGGTGCGGTAACTGATGGCGGTGATTTAGAAAAATACACTACCACGCCACCTGGATAATCGCCTTTGGCCTTTTGCCAAGCAGAAATACCTGCTGTGCCATCGCCATCAACAATCACCAATTCAGGTTTTTCGCCAGAACCAGCTTCAATTACCTGATAGTTCGTTGTATTGTGCATTTTAAACGCCATTTTGAACATGGCTTGTTGCTGCTCGTCCATAGCAACAAACAACAACTTCACCGTTTTTACTTGTGGTAAGTCATGATTCATAATTTTTAATGTCCGAATGAGCCGTTATTAAATCGTTGTAGTAATTGGCTCATTGCCAATACCACTTCCTCAGGTAAGGATTGCACTTGAGAACGCAACTCTTGCAGTAGGTTTTCCAAGCGCGTCCATTCTTCTGCGCGTTCATACAAGTCAAACAAAGCAATATACAGTTGTGATTCTTGTGGGTGTTCCAAAATAGAACCTTCCAACAATTCCATTGCATTGTCTAATTGACCATACATCAATAAAGAATCAACGTCTTTCAAAATACGCTCTGCTGCTGTGCGTGGCTCTGAATCCACATCTACTTTTTCAGACACCAATGCTTGGTAACGCGCTTTCTTCAAGCTACCGCCATCCAACAAACCTTGTTGCATACCCAATTCGCGCAAAACAGCTTCATTGGGATTAGCTTCCAGTTTTTCAAATATTGGATGCTGCCCCATGCTGTATCCCCAGCCCAGCATACGTTCTTTAACTTGACGACCGTATTGACCTAAACTGTAATACAAATTCCACAAATGCCCTGCAAAACCGTTAATGTTTTTAGCGCGGTAATCTAGCGTCAAAGCATCAATCAGCAAAGATGCAGGTTTGTCGGACACACGAATAGCTTTATTTAAGTATTTGATTGCTGCATCGTAGCTCAATGAATCTTTGAGCAATTTCACGCTTTGTTCAGGCTCCATAAACGCCAAAACCGCACCTTTTTCATCGTTGCTAATCGCAGACAATGCACCCGCACCAGCCACTAATGGTTTGCGTGGCACAGTTTGCTCTTGGGTTTCTTTTGATGCTTTCTTAGCAGATACAGGCGAATGTGTTTTTTCGGGAGCAGCAGGTGCTTTGGCAATCGTTTTCTCGCCGATTTCTTCCGCTGTTTTCTTCACGCTCCAACCCAATACGCTCTCTGCCAACACGCGCAAGCCCAAGTGGTTTTCGTCCAATGCCAAACCGCTTTTCACAAACTCTTCAATTTGCTCTGTGCTTAACAAAGATTGGTATGTCATTAAAGATTCAGCAACCGCATCGGGGTTTTTGGCTTCAACCCACAAGCCAATCAGCTCAAATGCTAAATTAGGGTCAGCTGTTTTGGTTTTGCTCAAATAGGCAGATAAAGATTCCGCTGCCTTTTCATAATAACCAAACTGCTTGTAAACATTGAATTCTGTAAGCGTATCAACGTCCTGAACAGACACTTTGGTGTCATCAACCACGTTAGCAGCAACATTAGTTGCACCCCAATCCCAACCTTCCTCTTGTGCTTCTGACGCACTATCGGAATCAGAAGAATCTGCTTCTTCTTTTTGCGCGGCTACTTTTTTATTACCTTTTTTGCCTTTAACAGACTTAGCACTGGCTGATTTCTGTCGCCCCTTGGCAATCACAATCCCGCCGATTGCTACCAAGAATACGGCAACTAATCCCTGCATTACTGGATCGTCCATAGCCTCTCCTTACTCGTCAAACAATGTTTCATGGATTAAACCACTCTCAATTGATTTCTATAAAAATGAATAACGCAGATAGACGCTATCTGCATTCATATTGATTTTGTCGATTTTAACACCATATGCACACAATCAACATACTTGCATACAAATTCTTACAATTTAATGCGTAACATGTTGCGCTTTTCCCAAATCTGATTCAAGGATAATCGATGACTTCTCCCAAACCGTTATTTTGGTTGCAGGCTGCTTCTGATGAACAACTGGCGGCTTTTTGCGAGCACAACGCTGCTTTGACGACTTTGCTCCACGAAGCGTGGCAAAAATTTCAAACCGACCGCGCAGATTTGTTTAGTAAGCAGCCTGCATTTTCTGCCGAGCCGTATGCGCCCAATGTGTCGCCCGATGAATTGACCCACAGCGCGATTTCGCCTGCGGAAATGGCGGAATTTTTGCGTACTTTTGACCGAAATCGCAGTCGTAGCGACAAGCCGTTTGGCGATGATGTGGCGATTCAAGACCGCGATTGGGACGTGTTGTAATCACGCTGTATAAACATAATCCACAATTTGCGCCTTGTTTTTGCCTGCAATTTGTACGCGCAGGTGGATTGAATCGCCCTGCTGCTGCAATTCGCCGCGATAGCAATCGGGTTCGCACCAATATTCTTGTTGCATTTGCCAGCCTTGTTCGCCATAGGCAAAACGAAAAATCGATTCGTATTCGCCATTTCTGTAACGGCAAAAGGCAACGTGGTCGGCGGCAAATTGCCAGCGTTTGATGTCAAAAGCGCGTTGTTTTTGGTTGCGGATTAGGGTTTCGTGAAAATCTATCCATTGCTCGGCGGTATTGCATTGCACTTGGATTGTGCCCGTGCCGTGTGATGTTTGATTAGACTGCTGGGCGGTAAATTGGACGCTTTGGATTTGGCTCAATGCTGTCCATAGGTTTTTTAAGGGTGTTTGCATAATAGTTTTTTGATTGAGAAGCAGCCTGCACATTGTATCGTTCAAATGTGCAGGCTGCTTTTTTATGCCGAATTAAATCTTTTGGAAGAAACGATACGCTGGCATTACCAACAAGCAAGCAATGCAAGCTTTGGCAATATCAAACGCCAAATAAGTGGTAAAGCCTTTGTAGATTAACTCGCTGCTTGGCACAAACAACGACAATTGCGCCAAACCAAACGCATACATCACAGCTACGGCAAGCAAGGCTGCCACTACGCTTTTAACAGTAGAGTTCAACGCGCCTTTATCGCTTGCCCAACCCAAAATACCAGCCATTGCCACGAAGCCGAACAAGTAACCGCCCGAAGGTCCCATTAACACCGCCAAACCTGCGCGACCATTGGCAAACACAGGCAAGCCCATTGCGCCTTCTGCCAAATACAGCATTAAAGCGGCAATCGCGGCTTTGCGTCCCAGCGCAAAACCCATCACCATTACGCCCAGCGATTGCGCGGAAATGGCAACGCCCCAAGGTTGTGGAATCGCCAGTTGCGCCAACAAAGCAATGACGTTTGCGCCGATTACGGTTTTTAAAATCAACGCAGTAGTTTGATTTTGTGCCGCCCATTGTTTGCTTGTGGCTAATGTTGCGTACATAAGTATGCTCCTTGTGGTTGTAGAGTAAAAGCTGGATTATGGTTATTTATGGGCAAAATTGCAAGAAAAAGCAGCCTGCACTTTATTATTGCTCGCTTTGTCGCTGATTGTAGCGATATTGCCACGGTGCAATGGCTTGGCGATTTGTCCACAAGCCTAATCGTTGTTGCTTGGCGGATTGCTCGGCGGCTTCGTATTGCGCGTAATCGGTTTTGGCTTGATTGCGTTTGGCAATGCTGCGATAGTGCCATGCGTTACCTTGTTGAATTTGCAGCAAATTGACATCTTGTCCGTTGGCATAAATTCGCGCGACTTGTCGTCCGTATTGGTCGGTGTCAAACACTTCTACGCGGACTTTTTGTTGCGCCACGATTTTTCGTAACGCATCACGGCTGCTTTTGCCATCGACTTGATTGAGTTCGGGCGCATCAATGTATGCCAATCGCACACGTTGCGTTTGACCGTTGGCATCCACCACGCGCACGGTGTCGCCATCGTGAACGCTTTTGACGGTTGCGCTGTATCCGTTTTCATTGCTGGTTGACGCAGCTCCGCAAGCGGTTTGTGCGATTAAAATCAAGGCGGATAAACAGATTTTCCAGTTTGCTTTCATATTGTTTCCATTTAATAACAAAGCAGCCTGCACTTTGCCAAACACAAAATGCAGGCTGCTTTTTGATACATTTCTCTATTGCGTTAAGCGTTCATTTGCAAACGCATCTGCTTACGCTGTTCGGCAGCCGCAGCCCGACATTTTTGCTGCTCAGTTTGCAATAGCAAGGGCGGTACGGTCGCAGGTTTGCCATCTTCCATCGCCACCATCGTAAAGTAACAAGAATTGGTGTGGCGTGTGGTGCGTTCGCGAATGTTCTGCGCTTCTACGCGAATGCCCACTTCCATAGACGTGCGCCCAACCAAGTTTACGCTTGCCAAAAAAGTCACCAATTCGCCCACATAAATCGGCTCTTTAAAGGTGACTTTGTCCACTGAAAGGGTAACGCAATAATGCCCAGAATAGCGGCTGGCACAAGCATAGGTAACTTGGTCAAGCAGTTTGAGCAAATCGCCGCCGTGTACGTTGCCGCTAAAATTTGCCATATCGGGTGTCATCAGCACCGTCATTTGGAGTTCGTGTTGGAGTTGTGTTGGCTGCATGATTAGGCTTCCAGTTTGCGGCAAATGCTTCTCATAGTAGAAATATCGGGTTGGCGTACTTTAAACTCGCCATTGGGTAAGCGTTCAAATTGCAAAGTAAGGGTGCGGTCGGCTTCGTTTTCTGGTTTATCTTGCAGAATTTTAATGAAATTATTGTCTCTTTGTTGCAATTCGGACGATGCTTTCAAAGCAGCCTGCACGCTTTCGGGGTGGTCACATTCTACCGTGTCTCTTTGTGTTACCATGCGGACAGTGTTGTCGCTATCAAGCGTCCATTTAGCGGTTGATGTTGTGCGATAAGTCAGCGTTTGTGACATATCTTTATCCAACACAACGGTTAGGATTTTGTCTTCTCCGTGACTGGTGTGGTCGGCTGCGTATTCCGTTTCGCCCAAAATCATCGTGTGGATAGAAGGGTATTCGGTCAAACATTTCCATTTGCCCACTAATTCTGCTTCGGTTAAATCGGCTGCGTGTGCCGACAAGCCAGTCGAAGTCATCAATATAAATAAGGGTTTTTTCATTTGGGTTACTCTTAAAAAATGGTTAAAAAAGTGCAGGCTGCTTTTTTATATTAACCGCGCGTCCAAGTCGTGCCGTCTGCGCTGTCTTTCACAATAATTTTATGCGCCGCCAACACATCACGAATGCGGTCAGATTCCGCCCAATTTTTCGTTTCACGCGCCGTTTTACGCTGTGCAATCAACTCGTTAATTTCATCAGCCGACAAACCGTCATCGCTCGCACCGCTTTGCAAGAACGCTTGCGGCTCTTCCTGCAACAAGCCCAGCATACCGCCTAACGCTTTCAGGCAGCCTGCAAATTCCGCGCTGTTGTGTTTATTCGCTTCGTTTGCCAATTCAAACAGAACAGACATCGCTTCCGCCGTGCCGAAATCATCATTCATCGCCGCGAAAAATTTGCGCGTGTATTCATTGGTATTTTCTGTCAATTCAAACGCAGCAGGCGCAACATTATTCAAAGTATTGTACAAACGCGCCAACGAATTTTTCGCATCGTCCAAATGCGCGTCAGAATAATTCAACGGACTGCGATAATGGGCGCGTAAAATGAAAAAACGCACCACTTCAGGTTGATATTTTTTCAACACATCGCGGATTGTGAAAAAATTGCCCAACGATTTAGACATTTTTTCATTGTCCACGCGAATAAAACCGTTATGCAACCAATATTTAACATGGCTTTGAATGATTTTGTCGCCATGATTGTGATTGCAGCTTGAATTGTGTGCGCCGCAGCTTTGCGCGATTTCATTTTCGTGATGTGGGAATTGCAAATCCGCGCCGCCGCCGTGAATATCAAACGTCTGCCCAAACAATTCGCCGCCCATTGCTGAACATTCAATGTGCCAACCTGGGCGACCTTTCCCCCACGGGCTGTTCCAATGCGGTTCTTCAGGTTTCGCTGCTTTCCATAATACAAAATCCAACGGGTCGCGCTTGTTTGTGTCTACGTCCACACGCTCGCCTGCGCGTAAATCGTCCAACGATTTGCCCGATAATTGACCGTATGCCGCAAACTCGCGCACCGCGTAATACACATCGCCGTTAGCGGCTGGATAGGCTTTGCCATTGGCAATTAAATCTTCAATCATTTGAATCATTTGCGGAATATGCTCGGTTGCTTTCGGCTCAACATCGGGGCGCAACACGCCTAATTTGTCGCTGTCTTCATTCATCGCCGTGATAAATTCTTCGGTCAATTCCTGAATCGTAATGCCGCGTTCATTGGCGCGTTTGATGATTTTGTCGTCAATATCGGTAATATTGCGGACGTAAGTGAGCGGATAACCGTGTTGGCGTAACCAACGCGCAATCATGTCAAACACCACCAACACACGCGCGTGTCCCAAGTGGCAGTAGTCATAAACCGTCATGCCGCAAACGTACATTCGGACGTTTTTCGGGTCTAGCGGTTCAAATTTTTCTTTTTGGCGCGTTAGGGTGTTATAGATTTGTAACATGGTTACGCTTTCGTTTTGGTTTGACAAAAATAAGCGCGATTATAGCAAAAAGCAGCCTGCACTTTGGGTTTACAAAATGCAGGCTACTTTTTAAATTGTTTGATAAATAAACGTGCTTGAATGATTTTGAATATTCCAAAGCAGCCTGCACATTATTATTCGGCTGTATTCTTTTAACGCAGCGATTTCATTATAGTGAATTAAATTTAGATTAGTACAGCGTTGCCAACTCCCTTATGTACTAGCTGTACACGGCGGTCGTTGTCGCCTTGTCCTAATCTAAATTGGTGGTGTCCTGAAAAGTGTGCTGTAAAAAAATAAGCAATAAAAAAGCAGCGAAAACAGAGTATATTTGAGTGTGTGAAAACAGAAATAACTCTAACTTGTCCTCGCTGCCAAGGACAAAATATAA
>NZ_FOJK01000022.1 GCF_900111845.1 Kingella kingae ATCC 23330
CTTTGCGTAATCACAATTTCACAGCCTATGTACGAGAAATGTACACAGGTGCAGAGGCTGGCGGAGTGCGCTGGTTTGCAATCGGTTTTTAAAGGAGATAATCGATGAGTATTTATTTTGATTACGGCGTACAAACATTTTTTGACGACACCATTCACGAAACCGTACCTCAAACCGCGCAAACCATTACTGCCGAGCAGCACCAAGCCTTTTTAAATGCATTAAATCAAGGCGCGTACATTACCCAAGATTTGCAAATTGTACCGCGCCCAAGTACCGCGCACGTTTGGCAGAACGGTAAATGGCGTATATAGCTGCTATTCCAGTTCAATCCGAGACGGCGGTGTGCGCTTCAAAGTCATGCCCTTGCCGCCTGACAAGTGGGATTTAATCCGCGTGGATTTGCCTGAGCAGCGCATACATGAGTTTAACGCTCAAACCAAAGGTGCGAAGTACGATTGGGCTGGCTGTTTGGGGATTGCCTTACCTGCCTTGCGCCAAAACGTGAAAAAATGGTTTTGCAGCGAATGGTGTGCAGGCTGCTTGGGTTATGACCAGCCTGCGCGGTTTAGTCCGAATGGGTTGGCGAAACAGCTTTCAGGCAGCCTGAAATAGCAAAAACCCTGTCTGAAACACAGACAGGGTAGACAAAACAAAAACGGCTGCGTGGCGGTGTAACGAGCACCGTTCCCACGCCTGCACGCTACGCCACCCGAATTACTGACTGATATTCAACGTGCAGCACGGTTCTTTTATATTTGCAGTGCAATACCTTTGGTGGCAAAACAACGGGTCAAACATTTGGTACAGCGACGACAGAAAAAGCATGGAATGCAACGCAAATCGCCGAAAAATTGCAGGCTGCACGACAACGGCTAGGTGGGGTATTCATTGAAAACGAACCGTGGCAACGTTGTGTCAAACGCTACGACCGACCGCATACATTCTTTTATGCCGACCCACCGTACTGGCAAGTCACAGGTTACGAGCGTGTATTTGATTGGACGGAATACGAACAGCTTGCTCAAACGATGCGAACCATGCAAGGTAAGATGATGTTGAGTATTAATGACCACCCCGATATTCGCGCATTGTTTGCCGAGTTTAATATTACAGAATTGCAGCTAGCTTATTCTGTGGGGCGCAAAGCAGAAAGCCGCATACAGCGTGGTGAGTTGGTTATTTGTAACTACTGATTTCAAGCAGCCTGCAACAACAAAAGCGACTGCAACGTCGCTGTTGTTATATTTGATGCTATAAATTCAAATCCAAACGTTTATGGTATCAAAGTTGCAGCGGTTTTATAGGTAATAGCCAGCGATGAGATTGCTCAATTTGCACAGTTGTAAAAAATCCTGCTTGCAATAAGCAGGATTTGAAACTTTGTTGCACGGTATGAAATAAATAATAAGTGGGTTTATCTTGCAAAATGTGGGGAGAATTTCGCGCGTGGCATCAAACGCCAAAAACAAGTGGCTTTTTTTTATAACTTTTTTGTTGTTGGTACTCGCTTGCTGATAGATAAAGCATCAGGCATCAAAGATTATCCCGATTTGAAAGGCAAAACGGTTGTAACCACCGCAGGCACAACGTCTGAACGTATGCTCAAAGAGTACAACGAAAAAGAAAAAATGGATATGAACATTATTTCTGCCAAAGACCACGGCGAAGCATTTTTGATGCTGCAAAACGGTCGCGTACAAGCCTTTATGATGGACGATGTGTTGCTGGCTGGCGCACGAGCCAAGTCAGCCATATTGGGTGTGATGCGAACCTTACCTAATAAAATGGCAAACCACATTACATCGACCTATGTTACTTTGTTTCGCAATGTGCCGTTGCTGGTGCAGTTGTTTATTTGGTATTACGTTGTTCCCAATGCCTTTCCCGAAGCCTATATTTTGGTGGTTGGCGCGGTGTATTTTGTGATTAGCGCGTTGAGCATGACCCCAATTGCGATGTTGTTTGACGAGCCAACTTCCGCGCTAGCTCCCGAAATGATTAACAAAGTGTTGGACGTGATGGTGGAATTGACGCGCGAAGGCATGACGATGATGTGCGTAACACACGAAATGGGTTTTGCGAAAAAAGTAGCGAACCGTTTGATTTTTATGGATAAAGGGCGAATTATTGAAGATTGCAGCAAAGACGAATTTTTTGGTAGTCCGCGCAGCGAACGCGCCCAGTTATTTTTATCCAAGATTTTGAATCATTAAAGACAGGGGGCGCGTATTCATAAATTGTGCAAAAAGCAGCCTGCATTTTGGTTGATTCAAAGTGTAGGCTGCTTTGGCGTTATAATGTAAACTTTTTTTAAACTGGAATTTTTCATGGACGAACTCACACTCATTTTATTGTTGCTAACAGGCTTTGCCGCTGGCTTAATGGACGCGGCGGTGGGCGGTGGCGGTTTGCTGCAAATTCCCACTTTGTTTGGCTTGCTGCCTGCCCACTTGCCTGTGGCAACGGTGTTGGGTATCAACAAAGCAGCATCGTGTGCTGGCACGTTGATGGCGGCGGTGCAATATGCGCGAAAAGTAAAATTGGCGTGGAAAATGCTGTTGCCAGCGGCTGTGTTGGCATTTGCGGCATCGTATGGAGGCGCGAAATTAGCGGCTCTGATTCCCGTGCAGCACATGAAGCCTGCGATGTTGGTGATTATGTTGCTGATGTTTGTCTATACATTCGCCAAAAAAGACTTTGGGCAACTGGTGCGCCACGATGCTTTAACGCGCCGCGAATGGCTGTTGGGTTTGGGTGCTGGCGCGGCGATTGGTCTGTATGACGGCGTATTCGGGCCAGGAACGGGCAGCTTGCTGGCGTTTGTGTTTATCCGATTTTTCGCTTACGACTTTTTGCAGGCAACCGCGTCCGCCAAAATCATTAACCTAACCACGAATTTGGCGGCGCTGTGTTACTTTATCCCCAATGGCTATATTGTGTGGGAATGGGCGATTCCGTTGGCGGTGGCGAATTTATTGGGCGGCTGGACTGGTTCGTGGCTGGCGGTGCGTGGCGGCACGGTTTGGTTACGCAAAGGGTTTATGCTGTTGCTGTGTTTGTTGATTGGCAAATTTGCTTGGGATTTGTGGAAGTGATTTTGGGGATAAAATTGCAGGCTGCTTTTTGATGTGTTTTTGTATCAAAAAGCAGCCTGCACTTTGTTATTGCTATGCTTTAATTTTGTGTTGATAGTCAAAATATAGTGAATTAAATTTAGATTAGTACAGCGTTGCCAACTCCCTTATGTACTAGATGTACACGGCGGTCGTTGTCGCCTTGTCCTAATCTAAATTTAATCCACTATAAATAGCCTGACAAAGTAGGTTTAGAGTAGTACAAAATCCATTCTTTTGGCTTGCGAACTTTGTCGAATGCTGCACGCGCTTCTTCATACGTCTGAAATTCTTTCTCTGTGCGCGGTGTGCGGAATATGTAGATTGATTTATCTTCGCGATATACGATTTTGTAGATTCTTGGTTTCATGTTTAAAGCCCCTTGAATTTGAACATTTGTACAATTCAAAAGGCTTTAATTACAGATTGATTTGTATTTCTGCGAATGGGGTACGTGCATGGCATTGCACCGCCATACCTACGCTTGGATTCGCTCTCTGCCATTTGAACTTCGGGCAATATATAAGGTTTCAGCCTGCACTTTTTGTCCCAATCTTTGTTTTTGGGTCAGAAAAGTGCAGGCTGCTTTGGTTATACAAAAAACCGCCGTTTTCAATTTATCAAACAGCGGTTTTTATTATGCGATACGATTAGCGTTTTTTGCCTGTAACCGTTGCCACAGCCAAGTTGCTATTGCGTTTCAATGCAATGCTTTGTACGCCTTCTGGGTATTTGATGTCAGACAAGTGCAAGATGTCGCCAGCCACCACTTTTTCGCAATCCAATTCCAAAGCAGCAGGAATATTTTTTGGGTCAACCAAACAATCTACCACGGTTACCAACAAAGAAACGCGACCGCTTTGCAATTTAACAGCGTGAGAAATTTCTGCGTTTACAATGTGAACAGGCAATTTGATGCGAACAGGTTGGTTCACGTCAATCGCTTGGAAGTCAATGTGGGTTACTTGGCGTTTAACAGGGTGCATTTGGTAATCTCGCACAATCACGTTTTGCTCTTTGCCGTCAATGCTCAATTTCAACACTTGCGTGAAGAAAGTTTCTTTTTGCAAAGCGAAGTACATTTCTTTGTGGTCAACGGTAATCGCTTTGGTTTCGCCCAAACCGTAAACAACGGCTGGAACTTGTGCGTTATGACGCAGGCGGCGGCTCGCACCCGTACCTTGCTCAGAACGAATAGTTGCTTGAATAACAGTCATGTTAATTCCTTAAAGTTAAATGAAAAAATAGTTGCTACCGAGCTGCGACCAACTCTGCAACCAAACAAACAAGCTGCCTGAAAAACGATTCAGACAGCCTGAAATCTTGCAAACCGCGTATTCTACAACAAAATGAACGAATTAGGGTGTACTAATTCTTCGTTGAAAAGATAAGATACTGATTCTTCGTTGGAAATACGTCTAATGGTTTCTGCCAGCAAGCCAGCAATCGAAACTTGGCGGATTTTGCCGCTGGCTTTGGCGGCATCTGACAATGGAATGGTGTCGGTAATGACCACCTGGTCGATGTCAGAAGTATTCAAACGCTCCACTGCGCCACCCGAGAATACGGCGTGGGTTGCATAAGCCAAAACACGTTCTGCACCACGTTCTTTTAACGCCGATGCCGCTTTGCACAAGGTGTTGGCGGTGTCAATCATGTCATCAATCAGCAAGCAAGTTTTGCCATTTACATCGCCAATAATGTTCATGACTTCGGCAACATTGGCTTTGGGGCGACGTTTGTCGATAATCGCCAAGTCGGTGTTGAGCATTTTGGCAACAGCACGCGCACGCACTACGCCACCAATATCGGGGCTAACCACCAACAAATTGTCGATGCGTTGCGACATGATGTCGTGTGTCAAAATGGGTGTGGCATAGATGTTGTCCACAGGAATGTTGAAAAAACCTTGAATTTGGTCGGCATGCAAATCTACTGTTAAAACACGGTCGATGCCTGCTGCTTCGAGCATATTGGCAACCAATTTAGCAGAAATGGGAACGCGAGCCGAACGGGGGCGGCGGTCTTGACGTGCATAACCAAAATACGGAATGGCAGCAGTAATACGACCTGCCGATGCGCGTTTGAGTGCGTCTGCCATCGTCAAAATTTCCATTAAATTATCGTTGGTTGGGGCGCAAGTGGGTTGCAAGATGAACACATCGCGACCACGCACATTTTCCAATAATTCAACAGCCACTTCGCCGTCCGAGAATTTTTTAACGGACGCATTGCCCAAAGCTGTGTCTAAATGTTTGGCGACACGTTGTGCCATTTCGGGATTGGCGTTGCCTGTAAACACCATTAAGCTATCAAAAGCCATTTCTTCACCTGATTGATTGGGTTGGATTTTGGGATTGGGGAACATGCGTTACCCTTTCGCATTGAGAATTGAGATTTGCCCTTACGAGACGTGCGCGATTATACGCGATTGTAATTTGCGGTTAAAGTGGGTTAAATCAAAAAATAAATGCCTATGTTCGTAAAAACATAGGCATTTGATTTGGCTGGGGATGTAGGATTCGAACCTACGCATGTCGGAATCAAAATCCGATGCCTTAACCAACTTGGCGAATCCCCAATAAAATAGGTTTTGGCTGGGGATGTAGGATTCGAACCTACGCATGTCGGAATCAAAATCCGATGCCTTAACCAACTTGGCGAATCCCCAACTTTAATCGCGTTTGTGCGATTGGAAAGCGCTTATTATGTTTATTTTGCACGCAGTCGTCAAGCCTATTTTATTTATAAATTTTTATCTATTTGAAAATATTTCAAATAAAGGGTGCTTCGCTTGGTTTTGTATATACCAGTTTTGCAGGCTGCTTGGCAATTGGCTTTGGATTTGCTGTGCGTGTTCGGCTGAATCGCATGGCAAAAATAGGCATGAACCTGAACCTGTCATACGCGGTGTGCCATATTGGGCGAGCTGGTCAAAAGCAGCCTGCACTTTTGGATAGCTTTGCAGCACGATGTTTTGCATATCGTTGCGATGTGGTTGCAGGTTTTCCCAAGTGGGATTGGGGTTGCTGGGGCTGTTGCGCGGTAAATCGGGGTGAGCAAAAATGTTGGGCGTGGCAACGTGTTCATCGGGGCGCACCAACACATAATGCTGCGCTGGAACGCTGATGGGTTGCAGTTTTTCGCCAATGCCACGCGCAAAAGCGGTTTGCCCAAACAGGAAAAACGGCACGTCTGCGCCCAGTTGTACGCCTAATGCGATGAGCTGTTCGGTGTTGAGCTGACATTGCCATAGCTGGTTGAGCACCCACAACACGGTTGCTGCATTGGAGCTGCCACCGCCCAAACCACCGCCCATTGGGATTTGTTTGTGCAACCAAATGTCTGCGCCGTGCAGGCTGCTTGTGTGTTGCTGCAATAATTTGGCGGCACGAACGGTCAAATCTTGTTCGGGTGATACGCCTTGCGTGGGCGTGTGCAAGATAATTTGTGAATCGTTGCGCGATTGAATTGCCAGCGTGTCGCATAAATCAATCAACACAAAAATGCTTTCCAATTCGTGGTAGCCGTTGGGCAGCCTGCCGATGATGCGTAGGTCTAGATTGAGTTTGGCTGGGGCAGGGTAGTGCGGTAGGCGTTGCGGTAACATAAAAACGCTCGTCAATTTCGGGTTGGACAAAGGGCGGTTTGGCTGGGCGCGTTGCCTGCTTGGCGTTGGTTGTCGCTAAACACCATGCGTAGGCTAAATGGTGCGTTTTCCAAGTGCAGGCTGCTTGGTGTGCCGTCTTCGTTGGCTTCGCGTTCAATTTGCCAACCAAATTGGTGCAGCCTGCCTGCGTCATCAAACGAATGCGGTGCGCTGGCAACCCATTCGCCATTTGCCCATACGCTCAAATATTGCAGCGGCAAGGGGTAGCCAATGAGCTGTGCGCTCAATGCTTCGGCGTTTTCTGCGGTGTAGGCGCGATTGTTGTGGTCGATGGCGATGGCACCTTGCGCGTCTTGGCAAAGCTGCCCAACTGTATTGCCCAATGGCGTGTTGATGTCAAATTGCTCTACGCCATTTTCTTTGCGCCAATCAAAATGCGCCGATTGCCCAGTGTTGCCATTTTTAACGGCAAAGCGTCCGCTGCTGCTGAAACTTTGCCAGTTGCGTTGCGCTTGCCATTGCGCTGGGGCTTGTGTTTGCAAGGGCGCGTCCAATGATGTGCAGGCTGCCAAAAATAGATTTGCGCCCAAGATAAGCCAGAGTTTGTTCATGATGATGACCTAATTTAGTATCAAAGCAGCCTGAGACCTTTGCAGAACCCCATCTTTGGTGCATTTCTTCGTGATGCGCTTCTCGAACGCTTGAAAATATTTTAATATTATCTGCGCGTTCTGCGATGCTATCACTTTGAACTGCACTCAAATCTGGGGTTTTGCAAAGGTCTCAGCCTGCATTTGGAAAGTGCAGGCTGCTTTTTGTGGTTTATGGATTGGCTGGGAACGTAATCCCAAATTTCTGCAAAGTACGTTTTAGCACTTCGTCATCGGGTTGCGTTTTCCACGATTCTTGCCATACGCGCCGCGCTTCGTCTTTTTGACCGAGCTGCCAATATACTTCGCCCAAATGTGCGCCTGTTTCGGCATCGGCAGAATGTTCGTAGGCAAATTCCAAATACGGCAAAGCAGCCTGCACTTCGCCTTTTTTGTAGTATGCCCAACCCAAGCTGTCGTTGATTGCCGCGCTTTCGGTGTTTTGTTGATAGGCGGCGTAAATCAAATCAAACGCTTCGTTTAAGTATTGGCTATCCCATTCCAGCAGCGAATAGCCCAATGCGTTTTGACCGCTGGCATCGTTGGGTTTGAGCTTCAAATATTGGCGGAAATCGGCAATGCCTTTTGCCATGGTTTGCGCTTGGGAAGTGTAGAGTAAGCCGCGGTTGTAATAAATTTCCGCAATCGCATCGGTGCGCTGGCTGGCGTTGGTGATGCGTTTAGCTTGATTCAGGCGGCTGTCCAATTCCTTAATTGCCACATCAAGCGGTTTGGTTTTGGTAATCAAATACAACAAAGTGCGCTGAATATCTTGGCGCGAAAAGAAATGTCCTTCTTGTTCGGGCATTTTTTCGGCAGCAAGGGCGTATTGTTCGGCTTGTTGCCATTGTTTTTTCTCTATCATCAAACTGGCTAATAAAGCATTGGCATCAAACGAAAATTCGCCATTTTGTGGGATTTTTTTCGCCCACTCAACCGCGTTATCCATATATTGACTACCCGACTGGGTCAAGAAAATGGCTGCGGTTAAAGCTGTTCTGCCTTTTTGTTCGGCTTGACCAATTTGATAGGCTTTGTCCAAATAGCCCAACACGGTTTGCACTTCTTGCTCTTGCGCCATGGCGATGCTGGCTGCCATAAAATACAAGCGCGAATCAGGCGTGTCGCTTAATAAGCCCGATAATTTTTGTTCGGCGCGTTCAAATTCTTTTGCCGTAATCAGGCTTTCCACTTCCAATACGCGCCATGCGTTAGACAACTTGTCGGCAGGCGTGGTTGCAAAAAAGCGATTAAACACTTCTGGGTGTTTTTGCGATAAAACGCCCAATGCCAAAGTGGTAACATAATTCAATTCTTTATCCACATTTGCCAAACGCTGCACGGCTTCCAAAGCATCGTTTTCGCGATTGTTCGCCGCGCTAATTAAGGCATCGGCAATCGCTGCTTCTGCTAGTTGCGGGTATTTGAGCGCGGCACGATGCGCTACTTGGTTTACTTGTTTCGCCAAATCGTCTTGCACCACGCTCATTTGCGCCAACATGATAAACAAACGCTGTTGCTGCTCGGCGTTGGATTCAGCAAGCACCGTTTCCAGCGTTTGCACCACAGGTTCGGCTTCGCCCACTGCCAACGCGCGTCCCAATGCTAAACGGCGCAAAGCTGGGCTGGATTGCGGTTCGATTTCTTGCCATTGTTGATAAATCGCTTCGGCAATCGGATAAGCGCGCGCTTGAATCGCCAATTCCATGGCACGTTCTGCCACTTCTGGGCTGCGTGAGTGTTTGAGCGTTGTCAAATACAAGCCCAACGAAGTACGCGCATCGCCTTGTGTGTGCGCGATTTCGCCAGCTAGCAGGCTCATCATGGTTGCGGCTTGCTCTTTGGCTCGTTCGTAGCGGTTTGCTTCGGCTGCCAAGGCAGCGTCATCTAATTGTCGTCCCCTGTTGGGCTGAATCACAGGGCGCGTATTGGTTGATGCTGGCTTGCTGGCATTGGGTTTGGTTGATGTCGTAGGTTTGGTTGATACAGGTTTGCTAGCCGCAGGTTTATTGGTGGTAGGTTTGCTTGATGCAGGTTTGCTGCGTTCGGGCTTATTTATCGTAGGTTTACGCGCATTATTGGCGGTAGATTTATTGTTGCTAGACGCATTGTTTTTGCGCGATGAAGCAGCCTGCGCGGGTTTGCGCGTGTTGCTGTTGTTTTGATTTTTTGCTGCTGGGCGTGTTTGCGTTTTGCTATTGGACGCAGGTTTGTTTTGCGGAGCAGCCTGCACATAAGCAGACGATACAGCAAACGCAGTCGCCACCACGCTTGCCAATAATTTAGTGCGGAACATAGTTATCTCGCTAATCAATCCATAAAAATGGTGCTAACTGTATCACAAAAGAAAAAAGTGCAGGCTGCTTTTTTGGGCAAAGTAGCCTGCACTTTGTGTTTTACTCAATCACACGAGTCGCGCGTTTACGCAAATCGTCATTAAATTGCACGCCTTGTTCTGCGGCAAATTTCGGGTTCAAGTGCAATTCAAACTCGGTTGGTTTGGTTGGCGCAATGCTGCCAGCCGTCGTGCCGTTCAAGATTTGCGCTGCCATTTTGCCGCTTGCCAAGCCGATTTTGTAGTCATCTACGCCCACAGCTGCTGCTGCGCCACGTTCCACCGATTTGGTGTCGGACGCAATCAATGGGATTTTCATTTCCACCGCGGCTTTGTACATTGACTCGTATGCCGCCACCACGTTGTTGTCGTGCGCGGTGTACAACACTTGCACTTTGTCTTTTAAGCTACGCGCAGCAGTCAAAACATTGGACGTGGTTTGCGCTGGGGCTTCCACCACTTCAATGCCGTATTTTTTCGCTTCTTCGCGCAGGGCGTTGAGCGTGCTAACCGAGTTCGCTTCGCCTGGGCTATATACATAACCAATTTGCTTTAAGTTTGGCACAACATCGCGCATTAACGCCAAATCGGGTTCAAGGCTGTGTTGGTTGGACGTGCCTGTTACGTTTGTGCCAGACGGCTCCCACGATGCCACCAATTTCGCGCCAATCGGGTCGGTAATGCCTGAAAATACCACGGGAATGGTTTTGGTTGCTGCTACAACGGCTTGTGCGCTAGGTGTAGCAATCGCAACAATCACATCGGGATTGTCGCCTGCGAATTTTTTGGCAATTTGTGCAGCAGTGCTGAGGTTGCCTTGCGCCGATTGGAAATCTACCGTCAGATTTTTGCCTTCTTCAAAGCCTTCTTGTTTGAGCTGGTCGAGCACGCCTTTGCGAATCGCGTCCAAAGACGGGTGTTCTACGATAGACGTAATCGCGATTTTTTTGACTTCGCCGCTGGCTGTGGGTGCAGGAGCAGAAGCGGTGGCGTTGCTTGCTGCTGGCGCAGGTGTGGCGGTTTGTTGTGCGCTGGGATTGCAGGCTGCCAAAACGGTCGCTGCCAACAAACCCAAAGAAAAACGAAGCGTGTTCATGTGTTGTGTTCCTTGATTGATGAAAACAGGGGGGGCAAGCGTATCACAATGCGTGTGGATTGGTAAAGAATTTGTAAAGATATAGTGCAGGCTGCTTTTTGAATAATAAAGCAGCCTGCACCTTATTCTGCCGATTCAATCACGCACTCAACCCATTAAACACATCAAAATAAGTCGGGAAGGTTTTGTGTGTGCATTTTGGGTCGTTAATCGTAACCGACACGCCCAGCAGCGACACGAGCGAAAAACACATCGCCATGCGGTGGTCGTCATACGTGTCAATCATCGCGTTGTTGGTCAAAGTGGCAGGCGGTGTGATGTGGATTGCTTCGGGTTCTTCCACTACCGTTGCGCCCACTTTTCGCAATTCGTTTGCCATCGCTGCAATGCGGTCGGTTTCTTTGAAGCGCCACGAGCCAATATTGCGAATGCTGCACGGTGCGCCTGTTGCTAATGCCACGACTGCCAGCGTCATCGCCGCGTCAGGAATGTGGTTGGCATCTAAATCAAACGGCAAAACGGCTTGATTTTCGGCGCGAGACACTTCAATAAAATCATCGCCCCAAACAACACTTGCGCCGATTTTTTCCAATTCACGCGCAAACGCCACATCGCCCTGAATCGCGTTTTTGCCCAAACCTGTTACGCGAACCGCTTTGCCCGACAACAAACCTGCTGCCAAGAAATAACTCGCGCTGGACGCATCGCCTTCCACGTTCACGATTTCGGGCGCGTGGTAGCGTGCATTGGCTGGAATGCGGAACGTTTGATACGCTTCGTTTTCTACGTTTACGCCAAATTGTTTCATTAAATTCAAAGTAATATCAATATAGGGCTTGGAAATTAAATCGCCCTGAACTTGAATATCAAACGCTTGACCTGTGAGCGGCAATGCCATCAGCAAAGCGGTCAAAAATTGGCTGGATACATTGCCTTTAATTGGGATTTGGCGGACTTGGTTGTCGGTGCGCGTGTGGATTTGCAACGGAGGATAGCCATCGTTGCCCAAATAATCCACTTGTGCGCCAGTCAAACGCAGTGCGTCCACCAAATCACCAATCGGACGTTCGTGCATACGCGGTACGCCGTGCAAATGGTAGTCGCCGCCCAAAATCGCCAATGCGGCGGTTAGCGGACGAAATGCCGTGCCTGCGTTGCCTAAAAACAAATCGGCTTGTGTGTTGGGGAACGTGCCGCCTTGCCCTGTTACGCGCAAGCAGCCTGCACTTTGTGGGTGCAACGCAATGCCCAGTTGTTGCAAGGCTTCTAGCATTCGGTCGGTGTCGTCCGATTTGAGCAGCGAGCGGATTTCGCAAGTGTTGTCGGACAACGCCGCCAGCAGCAAAGTGCGGTTGCTAATGCTTTTTGAACCTGGTAGCGCAACGGTGTTGTGCGATTGTAATTGGCGTGGCGCGAGTGTGATGAAGTCGGTCATAGCGAATCTCTGTTTGCAAAAAAGTTTGCATTATATAGTGAAGTGAATGTGCAGGCTGCTTTTTGTATATTTAAAGCGGCCTGCACGTTTGGTTTTAGAGTAGACACGAATAAAGCAAATGATATACAGTTGCGGCTAATCTATTTTTTAGATTAAACAATTATTTAATAGGAATCAATATGAGAAATTATAAAAAAACCATGTGTGCAGCAACCTTGATGCTGGCATTGACTGCGTGTTCGGAATCCAAAAATACGGCTGCTCAACCCGAAAGCAGTAGTGTACCTGCTGTGGCACAAGCATCGGGCAAAGTGTATCGGGTGGTGTCAGAAATCACTTATGTGCCGTTTATTTTGCGCGATGATAAAGGTCAGGTAAGTGGATTTGAGTTTGAACTGCTAAATGCCATTGCAGAAAAACGTGGCTTCCAGCTGAAATTTGAAGCGCACACATGGAAAGGTATTTTTGATACTTTAACGCAAAATAAGGCGGATATTGTGAGTGCGGGTGTGACCATCAACGAAGAGCGTAAACAAAAATATGCGTTTACTACACCGTATTTTAAAAGCACAACAGCGGTGATGGTTTTAGATAAATCGCCGATTCGCAGTTTTGCTGATTTACAAAAATATCAAATTTCGGTTAAAAATGGCACCTCGTCCGATGAATTTGCCAAACAGCAGGGTGTGCCTGTGGACAAAATTCAATACAAAGAAACCACTTGGTTAATGGTAAAAAATGTTATGTCGGGTCACACCGAAGCGGCAATTGAAGATATTGGGCCGCTCAAATATTATGAACAGCAATACAAAGACAAAGGCTTGCGCGTGGTGACAGACGAAAAATTGCCGCAATTTGATTATGGTTTTGTGGTGCGCCAAAACGATAAAGAGTTGCTCGACCAGTTGAACAAGGGCTTGGAAGAAATCAAACAAGACGGAACGTATGACCGCTTGTATAAAAAATATTTTGGATAATGAATAGGGGAAGTGCAGGCTGCTTTGAATATAGCAAAAGCAGCCTGCATTTTTAAATAAAGCAGCCTGCACTTTCTGTTAAACAAAAAGTGCAGGCTGCTTTATTATCGTGTTTACGCGATTTTATTTAGAGAAGAAAATCAACGTCCATGGCAACAAATAGTGTTGCGTGGCGGTCAGCAAACCAACAAACATGCAGAAAATTAAGCTGTGTTTTACGGTAAAGCGGAACAAGTCAGATTCTTTGCCTTCCAAGCCCACCGCAGCACAAGCCACCGCGATAGATTGTGGCGAAATCATTTTACCTGTTACGCCACCTGTGGTGTTTGCCGCCACGGTCAATTCAGGCGTGATGCCCAGTTGGTTTGCCGTGCTGGCTTGCAATGAACCAAACAACGCATTTGCCGAAGTATCCGAACCAGTCAAGAACACGCCCACCCAGCCCAAGAATGGAGAGAAGAATGGGAACAACGCGCCTGTACCAGCCAACAACAACGCCAATGTAGAAGACAAACCAGAGTAGTTCGCTACAAACGCAAAGCCCAATACCAAGCCGATAGACAAGATAGACAAGCGCAATTCATACAACACTTCGCCGAATGTTTTAACCGCTTCGGCAGGTTTCATTTTTAGGATAACCATAGACACAATCGCTGCCAGCAAAATCGCTGTACCTACTGCGCTGAACAAGTTTAATTTGTACACGGCTGCATAAGGAGTGGGTTCGGCAACGATTGGCGCAGCTTTTAATACCAAATTGTGTAAACCTGGCCATTCAATTTTGATGGTTGCCATATCCAGCACTTTTTGTATGCCTTTAATGGTCCACAAGCTCACGAATACGGTCAGAATTGCAAATGGCGACCATGCTTTAACCACTTGTGCGGTGGTGTATTCGTTTTCTTTACGCGCTTCTGGTTTTTTCATCCCTTGGAACGTGAAGATTTCCACAGGCTGCCATTTTTTCAAGAACGCAGACAAGCAAATCAAGCTAACCAATGCAGAAGTAACGTCTGGCAATTCTGGGCCGATGAAGTTTGCTGTGATGAATTGAGTAACCGAAAAAGACACGCCAGCCACCAAAACTGCAGGATAAGTTTGTTTGATACCGCGCATGCCGTCCATCATCGCAACCAACCAAAATGGCACGATGATTGACAAAATTGGCAACTGACGACCTGCTACTTGACCAATATGGTATGGGTCTAAGTTAGACACTTGACCAGCTACCAAAATCGGAATACCCATTGCACCAAACGCCACAGGTGCGGTGTTGGCAATCAAGCACAAACCAGCAGCGTACAATGGATTAAAGCCCAAACCCACCAACAAAGCGGCAGTAATCGCTACGGGCGCACCAAAACCTGCCGCACCTTCCAAGAATGCACCAAATGAAAAACCTACCAACAACATTTGCAAGCGTTGATCTTCTGTAATAGAGATTACCGATGCGCGAATAATGTCAAATTGACCTGTTTTAACCGTGATTTTGTACAAAAACACGGCGGTAATAATAATCCAAGCAATCGGCCATAAGCCATAAGCAAAGCCATAAGCCGCCGATGAAATGGCCATGCCAACAGGCATACCAAAGGCAAAAATCGCCACGCCCAAAGCGATGAGCAAGGTGCATAAACCTGCCATATAGCCTTTGAGTTTGAGCTTGGTCAATGCCACAAAGAAGAAAACAATCGGCAACATGGCAACCAGCGCGGTCATTACCGTGCTATTGCCTACTGCGGCATAGTTCTGCGTCCAAGTTTCCATAAAATTCTCCTAATAAGAATAGAGCGAGTTGAGGAAAATTCTGCCAAGATGTGTGCGCCTAGCAGATTTATAGTTTTAGGCAGCCTGCATGGTTTATTGGGTTAGATAAAGTGCAGGCTGCTTAAAATTGGGTTAATCATCAAGATGCGGTGCGATTTTGCTTTTCCACCATCAGTTGATGCAGGGTTTTAGGTGCAGGCTGCATGGGGACGTGGTTATCTGTCCAACCAAACTGCTTGCTCGGCGTTAAACCGCGGAATGTGGTCGCTGCCCAACCAAAGGCACGATACACTTTTTTGCCGCTGAAAATGCCGTCAAACACGCGCCACGCGATTTGTTCGCCCAACGTGTGCGATGCGCCTTGTCCTTTGATGCGATACGCCACTTGTTCGTCTGGGGCGCGTTGTGCTTCTTCGCGCAGGCGTTGCATTTGCTCGGTAATGGGGATTTTGACTGGGCAAACTTCCACACACGCGCCACACATGGTGCAAGCAGTCGGCAAATCGCGTGTGGTTTCCAATCCCAACAAATGCGGCGATAAGATTTCGCCAATCGGGCCAGGATAGGTTGTGCCATACGCTGCGCCGCCAATGCGCGTGTACACAGGGCAATGGTTCATGCACGCACCGCAACGAATACATTGCAGCGTGCGGCGCATTTGCTCTTCGCCATAGGCTTGGCTGCGTCCGTTGTCCAGCAACACCAAGTGCATTTCTTGCGGGCCGTCCAATTCTTCGCTGCGGCGCGGGCCCGTAATCATGTTGAAATAAGTGGTAATCGGCTGACCAATCGCGCTGCGTGGCAACAAGCTATACAAAGGCGGAATGTCCGACAATTTTGCCACCACTTTTTCAATGCCCGTAATCGCGATATGCACGGGCGGAACGGTGGTGGATAAGCGTCCGTTGCCTTCGTTTTCTACCAAACACAATGTACCTGTTTCGGCTACGGCAAAGTTCACGCCACTCAATCCCACATCGGCTGTGCGATAAACATCACGCAAAGCGGCTCGTGCAAAACCTGTTAGTTTGTCCACGTCATCGGTCAATTCTGTGCCGATGTTGTTGTGGAACAATTCGCTCACTTGCTCTTTGGTTTTGTGAATGGCGGGCATCACAATGTGTGTGGGTTTTTCGCCTGCCATTTGTACGATGTATTCGCCCAAATCGCTTTCAATGGCTTGTACACCGCAGTCGGCTAAATAATGGTTTAGCTCAATTTCTTCGCTCACCATCGATTTGCCTTTAACCATGAGCTTGCCATTGTGTTTTTGGACAATGCCGTGAATGATTTGGCAGGCTTCATCGGGCGTTTCTGCCCAGTGAACGTGTACGCCCAATCGGGTTAAGTTTTCTTCCAACTGCACCAATAAATCGGGCAATTTAGACAAAGAACGCTGGCGAATGTGTTCGCACAAGGTTCGCAACATTTGCAATTCTTGTTCGTCTGACAACACCATTTTGCGTTTGGTCATCAGCATATTCATTGCCGTGCGTAGGCTTTTACGCAATGGTTTGTTGCCCAAGGCTTCACGCGCATTGGCTTTGAATGTTTCTGGGCGTGGGTGGAAATGTACGGTTTGCGTGTTCATGCGTTGTCCTTCAAATCGGCAGGGTTGATGTGGCTAGGCAACACCGCCAGCACCACCATATCGCGTGGGCCGTGTGCGCCAAAAGCAAGCGTGAGTTGAATATCTGCCGTTTTGGACGGGCCAGATACCAAAATCACATTGGTGGGCATATTGTTGCCCAGTTGCTCGCCATGCAAAGCCGCATGAAATGTGTCATACATTTTGCTGGTGTCAAACAAGCAAATGTGTACAGGTGGCACAAGGCTTTGGCTGCGCGGTTCTTCGGGCGAAGAGATTTGCATCAACGTGCCTGTGTGCGCGATACCGCATAAAGACGTGGTAAAACCTGCTTGAATGTCGGCAAAAAACTCGTGTTTCCAATCTTCCATTTTTTGAACAAAGTGGCGCGGCGTAATAGAAGCAGCCTGCACCGCTTGTTCGGCGCGTTTACCGTGTTCGGTTTGGGGCGATAGCAACAAGTTTTGCAGATTTTTTTGCTGCGCAACTTGCACCAAAGTTTCTTCCCAGTTGTGTTCGCGTACCCAAAAAATCTCGGTTTTTACAGCACGCATACATTTTGCCCAATGTTTTAAGCGGTCGATTTCGCTGTCCCAAGTGGGCGACATTTCTTCGTAGTAATCAAATGTTTGCGGTTCAGCCATAGGATAGGCATTGGTTTGGCGCAATTTGGCTAAAATATTGTCTCTCGCGCTCATGCTTTGCCTCCTGTGCGTTCCAACAAGAAAGTAGCAATGTGTTTGGGGCGCGGCATATTTGGCTCGTCTTTGGCGATTTTGCCACCAATATTCATCATGCAGCCTGCATCGGCACTCACGATTTCGGTTGCTTGCGTTTCTTTGAGTGCAGCCACTTTGTCCGTTACCATCGCGCCCGAAATATCGGATTGTTTAACGGAAAACGTACCGCCAAATCCGCAACATTCGCTTTCGTGGTCATGCACAATGCGTTCTACATTTTGCAAGCCGTCAATCAATTTCCAGCCTGTGATGTGTACGCCCATTTCGCGGCGTGCTGAACAAGAAGTATGCACCGCCACTTTAACAGGTTCGCCCTTGTCTTGTGGCTCGTAACCAATGTCCACCAAAAAATTGGTGAACTCCACCACGCGACTGGCTAATTCGTTGGCGCGCGCTTCGTGTTCACTGCCTTTGAACAACGCAGGCCAGTGGTGTTTCATCATGCCACCGCACGAACCAGATGGCACAACAATTGGATAATTTTCGGGGAACAAATCCAACTGCGCGGCTGCCACCGTAAACGATTCTTCACGATGTCCAGACGAAAACGCAGGCTGACCGCAACAACTTTGCTCCATTGGATAATGCACGCGAATGCCTTGTTGCTCCAACAGTGTCATCGCGTCCATGCCTGCTTCGGGCATAAATAAATCCAGCAAGCAAGTACCAAAGAAATAAACATCGGTGGGTTTACCGATGCTGGTGGTGGTTTGAGTATTCATGATTGTGTTCTTTTTTCTTGTTTGAATAACGATGCGTTGTTTTTTGACTGTGCATCTATGTTTGCATTACTTTACGCGATGTAATTTTATGTGGTCAAGTGGGAAATGACGGTTTAATGCAAGAAAAGGGCTTAAATAGGGGCTTTATTGATAGGAAGTAGCGGTTGATTTGGTGTAATTAATAGAGTGGATTGTTAAATTTTGCTAAAAATTTTAATAACTTAAAAATGAATACAAGGGGGCTAGGATAATTTGAATACCTATATTAAAAAAAGTGATAATAATGATAGAAAAATCAATGAAATAAATCAACATAAAAGTCGTAGTTTAATGTTGTTTAATTTCAAGTTGATGCAATTATTTATTTTTTGAATTGGCTGGGTAAATATAAAGAGCGATAAATAGTCCAAATAATAGCGGTTTTTAAATTGGGATTAGATAGATGTAGTTTTAATTACATAAAAAAGCAGCCTGCAATCAATGTGATGATAGTGCAGGCTGAAACCTTTGCAAAACCCTATCTTTGGCGCATTTCTTCGTGATGCGCTTCTCGAACGCTTGAAAATATTTCAATATTATCTGCGCGTTCTGCGATGCTATCACTTTGAACTGCACTCAAATCTGGGGTTTTGCAAAGGTCTCAGGCTGCTTTGTTTTAATTATGTTTGGTGCTGGCAGGATGTGTGAACCCTACGGTTTTTTGTACGCGAGCGCGGAGTTCTTCATCGCTCTTGGCGCGACCGTCTAGGCAGAATGCTTCGTATAGCGCGCGGCGCACCGAATTGGTGGCGTTGTGTTTGCCGCCAATGATTTCCCAGTCGCCTTTGCGTGGCAAAATCCAGCGATTGTTGTGCAAATCGGCATAGCCAAAGGTTTTGAGTTTTGAGCCTTCGCTGCCAAGCAGTTTATCGCCTGTGATGCATAATAAACCTTCGGCTGTGAGGTTGTTGTAACCAGCGGCAGAGCGGTTGTTTAAAATATAACGAATGCTGCCATCTTCGGCGTAGCTAATGCTGCTCAACAAAATTTGCGGCTTGCCTTTAAATGTGGGGGTGATATACAAATCGACCCAGTCGCCTTGTTGTGGATTGGGAACGTCGGGCAGGGCGACTTCGCTTTCGGTAAATACACGCTCTTCATCTGGCGGAAGATGAGAAAATGCGCGGGTTTCGGCATAGCTGCTGGTGGCAAAAGTCGCCAAAATCATTGTTAAAATAAGGGGTTTCATAGACGCTCCAAAATGAATGGTGGAAAAAGCAGCCTGCACTTTGGTCTAAATTTTTGATTTAGTGCAGGCTGCTTTTGTGGATTTAACGCAATGCGCTAATGATTTGTTCTTTAACTGTATCAACGGCTTGTGTGCCATCAACTTTAATATAACGTGGTGTGTTGTCACCCGTTAATTGGCTGTAAAAACCGACCAAAACTTCGGTTTGTTCGTGATATACCGCCAAGCGTTTTTTAACGGTTTCTTCTTTGTCGTCATCGCGTTGCACCAAGTCTTCGCCTGTTTCATCGTCTTTGCCAGCCACTTTGGGCGGATTGTGCTTCAAGTGATAAGTGCGACCCGATGCCAAATGCACACGGCGACCGCTCATGCGTTCTACGATTGTTTCGTCGGGTACGTCGATTTCGACCACAGCGTCCAAATGCACACCTGCTTCAATCATCGCTTCGGCTTGTGCCAAGGTGCGTGGAAAGCCATCAAACAAAAAACCATTGGCGCAATCGGGCTGTGCCACGCGCTCTTTGACCATGCCGATGATGATGTCATCGCACACCAAGCCGCCTTCGTCCATGATTTTTTTGGCTTCCAAACCCAATGGTGTGCCAGCTTTAATCGCCGCGCGAAGCATATCGCCAGTAGAAATTTGTGGGATACCAAATTCGCGCGTAATAAATTGCGCTTGTGTGCCTTTGCCTGCGCCAGGTGCGCCCAATAACAATGCTTTCATAATGTTCCTTACGAGTGGTTGCGGTATGAAAAGTCGTTATAGTAATGCTTTTGCGTAGGGCTGAAAAGGGTTAATCCGACTGTGCAGGCTGCTTTTTGCGTATGAATTTGGCTGATTTGTCGGTTTTTTGCACCATGTTATTCGCAACGTAAACATAGGTTTGATATACATAAAAGCCAAAAGAATAGTGGATAATGTGCCTTTTTGTGTGCAAACTGACAAAAAATGTTGGTTTTTGTTGTCAATCGTACGGGGAAACGGCTATCATATAGAGAATATTATCTTAAATTTTAGCTAAAACGATTGATTGTGTCGCAAGTGGTGCTATAAATAAATAAGCCAATGCTGGCGAGCGAATTATGGAGAGTAAATGTGAAAACCAATAGCAAAATAATTGCTGCGTCTTTGTCTTTGATGACATCGTTGAGCGCGGTGGCTGGAATGGGTGGCGTGAATGTCCAATCTAATTTGGGCGAGCCATTTTCAGGAAGTATTGTGGTAACAGGCAATGAGGCAAAATCGGCATTGCAAGGTTCGGTGAGTGTGTCTGGTGGTTTGCAAGGAACGGTTGTGCCGCAAGGTAATGGTAATGCTGTGATTCGTTTGCGTTCATCGGCTGCGGTTAATGAACCTGTGCTGAATTTTGTGGTAAAAACAGGTAATCAAGCTCGCCAATATACCGCTATGATTAATCCGGCTCACTATCGCCCAGCAGCAACTGTTGCGAGTATGGCTCGTGCAGCGATTACTGCGGAAGTGGCTGCGCCGAATACAGTGGCTAAACCTGCGGCAGCGAAAGCGAATAATCAACCTGCTGCTGAGGCTGCACCAGTGGAGAAGGTGTCTTCTCGTGCAGTAAGTCCACGTTATCATCGTGTACGCCGTACAGAGAGTGCTGCGTCTATTGCTGCTCGTTATCGCCCACACAATATGAGCGTTCAGCGTGCTATGCTGGCTCTGGTTGTGGCAAATCCGCGTGCGTTCCATAAAGGTAACCCTTATGCAATGTATCGCAATGTAACTTTGTATATTCCAACTACTGCACAATGGTATGCCTATGCGGAGCGCGGTCAGCGTATTCAAGCAGCATCGGCAATGTCTTTGTCGCGTGGTGCAGCAAACAAAGTGGTTGCACCTACTGTAACCGAAACACCTGCATCTAATGAATCTATGGCAACTGAGGTTTCTAAGCCAGTAGAGGCGGCAGCTAAACCAGAACCTAAATCCACACCAGCGCCAACTCCTGCTGTTATGCCAGAGGAAAAGGCACCGGTACAACCTGCATCAACTTCGGTAGCTGTTGAAGCATCTACACCTACTTCTGTTCCTGTGGTTGAAGCAGTAGCAGAAACCAAAGTGGTTGCGAGTGAAACTGTGCAGGCTGCTTCTGAATCTGCGGTAGTCGCAAGTGCAGTTGTTGCAAGCGAAGTGATGGCTTCTGAGCCGTCATCTGCACCAGCCCCTGTTGTTGAAACACCTCCTGCGCCAGCTGCAACGGAGCAAGTTGCTGCTGAACAACCAGTAGAAACGGAAGATGAAACAGATTGGATGTCTCTTGGTTTAATGGGTGGCGCGGCAGTTTTAGGCTTGGGTGGCGTTGGTTACTTATTAAGCCGTCGTAAGAAATCTACCGAAGAGGCGGAAGATGAAGAAGAGTTTGTAGTTGATGAACCAGTTGTATCAACGGCATCTGCAGCAGCTCAACGAGTTTGGAGTGATACTAACTCAAATCAATCTACATTTAATGATACAAATGAGGATTTATTTGTCGATAATGCAGTTAAGCCTTCGGCAGATTCGTTTAATTTAAATGATTTTGAACCAGATGTGCAAGTTCCAGAACCACAAGCAGATGAATGGTTGGTTACAGAAAATGCAGCAACGGATTCGTTTGTAGAACCTGAAAAAGAAGCTGTATCTGAATTGGAGGAGTTTGATGTATCTGAGCCATTAATGAATCTATGGCAACTGAGGTTTCTAAGCCAGTAGAGGCGGCAGCTAAACCAGAACCTAAATCCACACCAGCGCCAACTCCTGCTGTTATGCCAGAGGAAAAGGCACCGGTACAACCTGCATCAACTTCGGTAGCTGTTGAAGCATCTACACCTACTTCTGTTCCTGTGGTTGAAGCAGTAGCAGAAACCAAAGTGGTTGCGAGTGAAACTGTGCAGGCTGCTTCTGAATCTGCGGTAGTCGCAAGTGCAGTTGTTGCAAGCGAAGTGATGGCTTCTGAGCCGTCATCTGCACCAGCCCCTGTTGTTGAAACACCTCCTGCGCCAGCTGCAACGGAGCAAGTTGCTGCTGAACAACCAGTAGAAACGGAAGATGAAACAGATTGGATGTCTCTTGGTTTAATGGGTGGCGCGGCAGTTTTAGGCTTGGGTGGCGTTGGTTACTTATTAAGCCGTCGTAAGAAATCTACCGAAGAGGCGGAAGATGAAGAAGAGTTTGTAGTTGATGAACCAGTTGTATCAACGGCATCTGCAGCAGCTCAACGAGTTTGGAGTGATACTAACTCAAATCAATCTACATTTAATGATACAAATGAGGATTTATTTGTCGATAATGCAGTTAAGCCTTCGGCAGATTCGTTTAATTTAAATGATTTTGAACCAGATGTGCAAGTTCCAGAACCACAAGCAGATGAATGGTTGGTTACAGAAAATGCAGCAACGGATTCGTTTGTAGAACCTGAAAAAGAAGCTGTATCTGAATTGGAGGAGTTTGATGTATCTGAGCCATCATTTGCTTCTTCTGCTACAAAAGAAGAGTCTTCTGATGACATGGACTGGTTGGCTGCTCAATTTAGTTCGGAAACTGAAGAAGTTAAAGTAGAGTCTGAATCTGATAATAGCTTCGCTGAATTGGATTTGTCAGATTTTAATTCAGTTGTTGAAGCAGTAGAGCCTGCTCCTGCTTTTGAAGAAACAATGAGCTTTGATACGGCAGAACCTGTTGCTGCGGTAGATGATGCTTTGAACTTTGATGTTTCTAGCACAACCGATAGTGCAGAGTTGTTTGATTTAGATACAAATGCAGAGTCTGTCAATACGGAAGATTTAGATTTTAATGTGCCAGATATTGACGCATCTGTGTTGTCTGTGCCAGAAGTGGCTGAAGATGCATTATCGTTTGACTTGCCTGCTACCGATACGGTTGCAGAAGAGTTTAGCTTAGACACGCCTGTCGCTGAAGATGCCAATTTAATCTTTACCGATGTTTCTGAAGTGGTTACGCCAAGTGAATTGGCTGTTTCAGAGCAGCCTGCACCAGTTGCTGATTTTGATTTGGACGATTCGGGCTTAGACTTTTTGGACGATAGCGTAGAAGAGGCAACATTATCAGTGGTTGAAGATGTACAACCTGTTGCTACTGCGCCAGTGGTTGAAGCAGCGGCAGCCGATGAATTGTTGGCATGGGATAAAGTAGAATCGCCAGAGCAGCAAGATGTTGGCTTTGTATCAGAAGCGGTTGGTATGGCAGCTCCTTTGGAAGCTAAGTTGGAATTGGCGAAAATGTATTTGGAAATTGACGATGCGGTTGCGGCGCGTGAAACATTGCGCGAATTGATTGAAGAATCGCATGGTGATTTACAAGCACAAGCTAAATCTTTATTAGAAGAATTAGGCGGCTAAATCTAGCTTAATTTGAGTATAAACCTACCATTGGATAGTTATCCTTGGTAGGTTTATATTTTTTATGAGCAGGGTATTTAATCCAAGTATTTGTGTAATTAGGTAACAAGTCATCAAATATTTGAGATAAAAGCTTTGTTTATATGGCAAAAATATCTCATTTCAGATGTAAAAAGATTGACAGCAACGATATGCACACTTACGATAACGAATTATTTTATGCAATATCAAGTTATTTATATGAAAAGCATCAAAACCATTGCGATTGCTGTAAGTAGTTTATTTGTGTTATCCACATCGGCTCACGGTAAAACCGTTCAGCCAGAACAAACTGGTATCGCAATGATGCGTTTGCACAATACTTCTTTTTCGCTCCCATTATCACGATTATCAAGCAATGATTTGTGGCTTAATTTGCGCCAAGATTTCAGAATGGATGAAGTCAATGTGGGCTTGGTACGTTCGCACGAAAGCCGTTTTTTAGCCAACAGAGATTATTTCAATCGTACATTAGTCCGCAGTACACCTTATATGTACCACATTGTGTCAGAGGTACAAAAACGCGGTATGCCTGCGGAAATCGCGCTGCTTCCCTTTATTGAGAGTGCGTATGTAACCAAAGCACGTTCTCATGTTGGTGCATCTGGTTTATGGCAATTTATGCCTGCAACGGGTCGTCATTATGGTTTGGAACAAACGCCTTTGTATGATGGACGACACGATGTTTTTGCTGCTACCGATGCGGCTTTGAATTATCTGCAATATTTATATGGCTTGTTTGGCGATTGGTCGCTGGCACTGGCGGCATACAACTGGGGCGAGGGCAATATGAGTCGCGCCATTCGTCGCGCTCAATCCGCTGGTTTAGCACCGACTTATGAAAATTTGAATATGCCAGCAGAAACCCGAAATTATGTCCCCAAATTGTTAGCGGTGCGTAATTTGGTCAATAATCCGCAAGCATTTGGCTTGAATTACCTACTATCAAACACGAACCTTATTTTAAAGCGGTAACGGTGAATACGCCGTTGGATATTTTGGCGGCTGCACATTTGGCGAATATTTCGGAAAGCGAGTTTTTGGCATTAAATCCTGCGTTCAAAACGCCTGTGTTCATGCCCAAAGGTAATCGCCGTATGTTGTTGCCTGTGAGCGCAGCGCGTACATTTGAATCAAACTACAAAGAATCTGACCCGAAAACATTGTTGTCTTGGGATGTATTTACGCCAACAGAGCGTATTTCGTTAGCTGATTTGGCGAGTCGAACTGGCTCAACGGCGAGCGAGCTGAAACGATTGAACGGTTTGACCAGTAACTATGTCAATGCAGGTCGCATGGTGTTAATCAACAAAAACACCATGACAGGCATTGCGAGTGTGAACGATTTTGCGCGAGCTGATTTTGATGCCGTACCCGATACTTATGTGGAGCAAAAACCAGTTTTAACGGTTGCGCCTACTTTGGCATCTCCTGCTAGGCAGCCTGCACCATTGGCGGTTAATTTAGCAGCACTCAGGCAACCATCGGATAAGCCTGTTACGCCGCCCACAATCGCTGCGCCTGCATTGGCGGAAAATAAGCCTGTAACTACACCACCTGTGTTTTTTGTTGCACCACCAGTTGTCAGCAATACTGTGGTAGCCGAACCTAATGTGCAGGCTGCTTCTGCGGTCGCAAATAACGATGAAACAGATGAATTGATGCAAGTGGTTGCTAGAGCTCAGCAAGAGCAAAAACAGCAAAATACAGCAATAGAAAATCAAGCAGCCGCAGCCGTGCGTGCCAGCGTAGCAGAGTTTGAAGCAGCCGAAGCCAGAGAGCGAGCAGCCGAAGCGCGTCGTCAGCAACAACTAGCAGCCGACAAGGTCAAGGCAGCAACCGTTGCAGCAAATAAACCAGCAACAGCGCAAAAGCAGCCTGCACGTCCAGTCGTCAGCACGACAGCAACACATAAAGTAGTGCGTGGCGAATCGGTATACAGTATCGCCAAACGCTACAATATGGAAGTGGCTGATTTGCGTACTGCTAATGGCATCAAAGGCAATAGTATTCGTATTGGGCAAGAATTAAAGATTCAGACCGCGCGTAAAATAACTGCAACTGTGCAGGCTGCTTCGCGCAATAAACCTGCGACTACTGCAAATAACAAGCCAGCAGATAATAAACGTCAAACCGTGCCAGTAACGCATACTGTTCGCCGTGGCGAAAGCATACAAAGTATTGCAGCGCGTTATAAAGTTAGCCCTGCTGATTTAAAACGCTGGAATAATGGCAGCAACAACATCAAAGCAGGACAGGTTTTAAAACTTCGTCCTAGTTAAAAAAGAGCAAAGTTAAATCGCTATAATGTGGGTTTAACTTTGCTATTATTCTTAAAAGCAGCCTGCAACGAATTGGAACACATCATGCCATGGAATATTCCCATCATGCTGACTTGGATGCGCATTTTGCTCATCCCCATTTTTACTTTGCTCTTTTATTTACCCCATAGCTGGATTGGTCAAGAGCAAGTCAATATTAGCGCGGCCATTATTTTCGCCATTGCAGGTATAACTGACTGGCTAGACGGATTTTTGGCGCGACATTGGAAGCAAACGTCTGATTTTGGCGCATTTTTAGACCCTGTTGCCGATAAGCTCATGGTTGCCGTTGCCTTAATTTTGCTGGTTAAACTAGACCGCACTTACGCATGGTTCGCTATGATAATTATTGGGCGTGAAATTACTATTTCCGCCCTACGTGAATGGATGGCGCAAATGGGCAAGCGCAGTAGCGTGGCTGTTGCCTATATTGGCAAACTCAAAACTGCCGCACAAATGGCAGCTATTTTTACCTTGTTGCTCAACTTTCCCGATTTTTACGGCATTAATCTGCATATTTTGGGTAACATACTGATGTTTATTGCATCTGTGCTGACATTGTGGTCTATGTTTTATTATTTAAAAATGGCATGGAAAGAATTTTAAGCAAAAATACACAAAATCGCTTGACAGTAAAAATTAAGCGTATATAATGCCAGCTTCTTTGTTGCAAACACAAAGAAATGCGGGAATAGCTCAGTTGGTAGAGCGCAACCTTGCCAAGGTTGAGGTCGCGAGTTCGAGACTCGTTTCCCGCTCCACAATTTATCTTATTATCAATCAGAGCGGGAATAGCTCAGTTGGTAGAGCGCAACCTTGCCAAGGTTGAGGTCGCGAGTTCGAGACTCGTTTCCCGCTCCACTCTGATTTGATAAGAATGCGCGGGAATAGCTCAGTTGGTAGAGCGCAACCTTGCCAAGGTTGAGGTCGCGAGTTCGAGACTCGTTTCTCGCTCCAAGTTTCTAAATTGCAGATAATTTATCTGCAATTTGTTTTATTAAAGGCGAAATAGCATAGTGGTAATGCAGCGGATTGCAAATCCGTGGACGCCAGTTCGATTCTGGCTTTCGCCTCCACAATATTGTGTTATTCAGTTTCAAGTGTGCCCGAGTGGTGGAATTGGTAGACACAACGGACTTAAAATCCGTCGCTCCTAAACCGAGCGTACCGGTTCGATTCCGGTTTCGGGCACCAAAGATAAAAAGCAACCTGTTACAGGTTGCTTTTTTATTTTCTATTTTCTATTTTCTATTGAGAGATGTTATAGTGGGATTATAGTGGATTAAATTTAGATTAGAACAAGGCGACAACGACCGCCGTGTACATCTAGTACATAAGGGAGTTGGCAACGCTGTACTAATCTAAATTTAATTCACTATATATTGTAATAAAGTTGCAGAAAAGACACGGAAGCAATCATTTTATTTGCTATTTTACTGTATTTGTTTAATTGACGTTCTCCCCTTGCTAAAGCAAGGAGATTCCTACGGCGGTTAGTGATATTCTACCAACTCACTTCGGTGGGTTCGTGCTGCTGACAACCTGACTGCATTGTTCACTTCACACGCGCTATGGACACGTCCTGTCCTGATTTTTGTTTTTTCAGGCTGCCTGAATGGCTTGCCCACGTTGCGGTTTTTTCTTTGCGGTATTTTTGGGATTTATTGGAAATTGGTCTATTTGCTATGGCGTTAAAAGGTGCTTTTAACGCTTTTTTTGCTTTTAAACGGCATGAATTTATTGGATTGTTGATTTTTTGAATTTTTGATGATTGTGTGATGAAAAATCGTTTTGAATTGAACGCGCCTGCTAATGTTGAACCGCGTATTGCGGCGCGTCAGCTTTATTGGCAGGGTTGGCGGATTACGGATATTGCGCGTACTTTGGGCTTGAAGCCGCCTGTGGTGTATTCGTGGAAAAATCGGGATAACTGGGACGGTGGTTCGCCTGTTTTGCGGATTGCGATGAGTGCGGAAACGCGCTTGCATGCGTTAATCAATCAGCCAAAAAAATCGGACGCGGATTATAAGGAAATGAAGAATTTGACGGCGTTGATTCAGAGGTATCCGCGTAAGGGGGATTGGGGCGATTTGACGGAAAAAAGCAGCCTGCACACGGAAGCTGCGCTGTGGAATGATGAGCCTCCATCTATTGATAATCCGCCGTGTGAACGGCGTAAGGAAAAGCGTGTGCGTGTGAGCAGTAATCGCAAAACGGAATACAACACGTTTTCTGAATCGCAGATTGTTGATGTGCAGTGGATTTTCTGTGAGCAGTTGTTTGATTATCAGCGTGTTTGGTTGAGTCAGCAGGTGCGCTTTCGGAATTTGCTGAAATCGCGCCAAATTGGGGCGACTTTCTTTTTTGCGCGTGAGGCGTTGGTTGATGCTTTGGTGTCGGGCAAGAATAAGGTGTTTTTGTCAGCTTCTCGGGCGCAGGCGTTTCAGTTTAAGCAGTATATGATTGATTTGGCGCAGATGGTGGGCGTTGAGCTGCGTGGGGACTCTATCCGTTTGCAAAATGGGGCGACGCTGTATTTTTTGGGGATGAATTCGCGTACGGCGCAGGGGCGACATGGGGATTTGTATGTGGATGAGTATTTTTGGATTCCTGATTTTGTTGAGCTGACGCGTTTGGCTAAACCGATGGCTTCGCAAAAGCAGTATCGGATTACTTATTTTTCTACGCCGTCGAGTACGTCGCACGCGGCTTATCCGTTTTGGTTTGGGGAGCGGTTTAATGAGGGGCGTGATAAATCTGAGCATGTGCATTTTGATGTTTCTCATGGGGCTTTGAAAAAGGGTCGCTTGTGTGAAGATGGTCAGTGGCGGCAGATTGTTACGCTTGATGATGCGGAGGTTTCAGGCTGCGATTTGTTTGATAGGCAGCAGTTGTTGCTGGAAAACTCGCCTGCGGAGTTCCGTCAGTTGTTTATGTGTGAGTTTGTGGAAAATGGGGATTCTGTTTTTGATTTTAATGCGTTGCAGAAGTGTAGCGTGGACAGTTGGGAGGAATGGAAGGATTTTTATAAGCCGTTTAAATACCATTTTGTAGAATAAATTACTATGTAAGCTATTATTTTTAAATTAAATGCAAAAGAACTCATAATCCCTTGGTCGTGGGTTCGAAACCAGACCTGACAAGTTTTAAATAATAGCCACAATACGGTCAATGCGATTCGCAAAACGAGCTAACCATGGTTTCCAAGATTTGTAACCGTAAAGCCGTACTATGTTTAACACTAAACTAAATAATATA
>NZ_FOJK01000018.1 GCF_900111845.1 Kingella kingae ATCC 23330
TTGGTATTTATATAAAATCAGGCACTTGGTAGAAAATGCTTTTGCACGATTAAAGCATTTTCGTGCGCTGGCAACACGGTACGATAAATTAAAACGTAATTATGAAAGTACCGTGTCATTAGCTTGTGCTTTGATTTGGTTGAAATTATAGCTAAAATGTCATTAGCCCCTAGTTATCTAGGACAGCCCCTTACTCAATCGTGCAGGCTGCTTTGAATACAGCAAAATACGTCCACAAAACGTACACGGCAAAAAAATAAAGAGCTAGGCATAAAACCTAGCTCTTTGATTTATTTGGTGGGTCGTGAGCGATTCGAACGCTCGACCAACGGATTAAAAGTCCGCTGCTCTACCGACTGAGCTAACGACCCGAATAAGCGAATAATACAGACCTATTTACCGCCTGTCAAACTAATTCACACAAAAAAAGTATTATTTTATTTATGCCATTGTTTTTAATAAAAATAAAACCGACTTGATAAACGCAATCGCATTAGTGTAGAATTCGCACTTCTGTTTAGTCGGGGTGCTGCTTGCGTGGCTGAGAAATACCCGTGAACCTGATTCAGTTAATACTGGCGTAGGAAACTAAATGCAAACGCAACACGCATACCGATTCTCGCGCCCTATTGGCTGTGGAATCGGTTTTTTTGTGTGTTTGTATAGGAGAAATAGTATGAAAATGGCGTTTAAATGGGCAACTGGTGCGATTTGCTTGGTTTGTGTGCAGGCTGCTTGGGCGGCAACCGATGTGCGTTTGGCAGTACACGATTCGTATGATTTGCCCAAGGAAGTTATCACGCAATTTGAATCGGCAAACGATGCCAAAGTCATCATTTTGAAAATGGGCGATGGCAACGAAATGCTCAATCGTTTGATTTTGACGCGCAACGAAGGTGGCGTTGCCGATGCGGTGTTTGGCTTGGACAACAACACGGTGAGCAAGGCGCAAGCGGCTGGTATTTTGGCAAAACAGCAGCCTGCATCGCGCAACACGGTGGTGAAATTGCAGACTGCTTTGGCGGTAGATTATGGCTTTGTTACGCTCAATTACGATAAAAAATGGTTTGCCGACAAGAAGTTGCCATTGCCCAAAAGTTTGGCGGATTTGGCGCAACCTGCGTATAAAGATTTGCTTGCCGTGCCCAATCCTGCCACTTCTACCCCAGGTTTGGCATTTTTGCTGGCGAATATTCGTGCTTTGGGCGAAGAGGGTGCGTTTGCTTGGTGGACAAAAATGCGTGGCAACGGTGTGAAAATCACGCAAGGTTGGTCGGACGCTTATTACAAGGAATTTACGCTCAACGGCGGTTCTCGCCCGATTATGGTGGGCTATGCCAGCAGCCCTGCCGCCGAAGTGTTTTATAGCGAGGGCAAATTGCAGCAACCGAATATGGGCAATTTGTTTTTAAACGGTGGCAGCTATCTGCAAATTGAGGGCGCGGCGGTATTGAATCATGCCAAGCAGCCTGCACTGGCAGCAAAATTGGTGCAACATCTGCAAAGCGATGTCGCCCAGCAAAGCGTGTTCCGCAGTATGTGGGTGTATCCTGCAGTACAAGGAACGAAGCCTGATGCGATGATGCAGCACGCGACTGTGCCGCACCGCCCTGCTCTGCTGCCTGCCACGCAAGTCGCGCAAAAGCAAAAAGATTGGGTGGCTCGTTGGACGCGCACTGTGTTGAAATAACAACATAAAAAGCAGCCTGCACTTGGTTTACGCAATGTGCAGGCTGCTTTTTACATCAACGTTCCACTTGGCTCACATCGCGCACTGCGCCTGTGTCTGCCGAAGTCGTCATCGCGGCATAAGCGCGTAACGCTGCCGAAACTTGGCGTTCACGCGCCACAGGTTTCCATGCTTTGCTGCCACGACTTTCCATTTCCACGCGGCGGTTTGTCAATTCTTCATCGGAAACCATTAACTGAATGCGGCGGTTTGGAATGTCAATTTCAATCGTGTCGCCTTCGTGTACCAAGCCAATCGCGCCGCCTTCTGCTGCTTCTGGCGATGCGTGTCCGATGGACAAGCCCGATGTGCCGCCAGAAAAACGTCCGTCTGTCAGCAAGGCGCAGGCTTTACCCAAGCCTTTTGATTTCAAATAAGAAGTTGGGTACAGCATTTCTTGCATACCCGGTCCACCTTTCGGGCCTTCGTAGCGAATAATCACGATGTCGCCAGCTTGAATTGTGTTCGCCAAAATGCCTTCAACCGCGTCTTCTTGGCTTTCAAACACGCGAGCGCGTCCCGAAAATTGCCAAATGCTTTCATCAACGCCAGCTGTTTTTACCACGCAACCGCGTTCCGCAATATTGCCAAACAACACCGCCAAACCGCCGTCTTGTGAATAAGCGTGTTCCACGTCGCGGATACAGCCATTGGCGCGGTCTAAATCCAGCGTTTTCCATTGGCGATTTTGTGAGAATGCTTCCGTTGTGCGAACGCCCCCTGGGGCGGCTTTGTAGCGTTCAATCGCCACCGTGTTTTCAGGATTAGTAATGTCCCATTTTGTAATCGCTTCTTTCAGGCTGCCTGAATGAATTGTATGCACATCGGTATGTAATTTGCCTGCTTTTTCCAATTCTTTCAAAATACCGATGATGCCGCCAGCGCGGTGTACGTCTTCCATGTAATAGTCGTGGTTGTTGGGCGCGGTTTTGCACAGGCAAGGCACGCTGCGGCTCAAACGGTCAATGTCTGCCATTTTGAAATCCACGCCAGCTTCATTCGCCACCGCCAACAAATGTAAAATCGTGTTGGTGCTGCCGCCCATGGCGATGTCCATAGTCATCGCATTTTCAAAGGCTTTTTTATTGGCAATCGTGCGCGGCAAAACGGTTTCATCGTTTTGTTCGTAATAGCGTTTCGTGATGCTCACAATCAGGCGACCTGCTTCCAAGAATAATTCTTTGCGCCCAGCGTGTGTCGCCAACAACGAGCCATTACCTGGCAACGACAAACCCAACGCTTCCGTCAAACAGTTCATTGAGTTCGCGGTAAACATACCCGAACACGAACCGCAAGTCGGGCAAGCATTTTTTTCAATTTCGTCAATCGCTTGGTCGGAAACGTTGTCATCGGCCGCGTCCACCATCGCGTCCACCAAATCCAATTTACGGCTGTCTGAAATATGGATTGCGCCAATCACTTTACCTGCCTCCATTGGGCCGCCCGATACGAAAATCGTTGGGATATTCAAACGCATAGCCGCCATGAGCATTCCCGGTGTGATTTTGTCGCAGTTAGAAATACAAACCAGCGCGTCCGCACAATGCGCGTTTACCATGTATTCCACACTGTCGGCGATTAAATCGCGGCTTGGCAAGCTGTACAACATACCGCCGTGTCCCATAGCAATGCCGTCATCAACCGCAATCGTGTTGAATTCTTTGGCAATTGCACCTGCTTTTTCAATTTCACGCGCCACCAGTTGCCCGATGTTATGCAAATGAACGTGTCCTGGTACGAATTGCGTAAACGAGTTGGCAATCGCAATAATCGGTTTACCGAAATCTTCATCTTTGACGCCAGTCGCACGCCATAATGAACGCGCGCCAGCCATATTGCGACCGTGTGTGGAAGTTTTGGAGCGATAATCTGGCATGATTGGTTTTCCTTGTGTTTGATTTATCATAAATATAAATATAGGTGCAGGCTGCTTTTTAAGCCCCAAAAGCAGCCTGCACAATGCGTGTAATTTTATACCAAAAAAGTGCAGGCTGCTTTGCTATATTGCATTCAAAAGCAGCCTGCATTTTTGACAAGCTACGTTAAGTCTTGTAAAGTGCAGGCTCTTTTTTACTCTTAACAAAAGGAATCACGATGCACAAAATGTTCAAATGGTTGGCGGTTGCCGTGGTTAGCGGCGTGTTGGCAGCTTGTGGCGGCGGTGGTGGCAGCTCGCCCGAATCGGCAGCCAAAACCTTTGTAGAGAAAAGCTATCAAGGCGATGCCGATGCTGTGGTTGCCATGATTCACATTCCCGAAGAAGACAAAAAACCAGGGGTAGAAGAAGTGATTAGTGGCAAAATCAAAGCAGGCGTTGCCGAACAAAAAGACTATGCCGAAAAACAAAACGGCGTTGCCGAAATCACGACCGAGCCTGCACAAGTGTCGCCTAACGACAGCAAACGCGCCACCGTAAACGTGCAAATCAAATTCAAAAACGACAAAACGCGCCAAGACCGCGTGCGCTTGATTGAAGTAGATGGCAACTGGAAAATCAATCTATAAACGCCTAATCCAAGCAGCCTGCATCATTATTTTGATTGCAGGCTGCTTTTGCTATGGCTACGTGCGATTTGGGCACAACACCTTACCGCAAGTCGCCCTACCCAATCCACACCAGCTTCAAGTGGGCGATTGGATTTTTCGCAGCGGACATCACGCCGATAGTTTGTTGATTAAGCGATTGAGCCACAGCGATTTTTCACACGTTGGCATTGTGGTGCAAACGCAGCCGACCGTGCAAATTGCCCACGCCACCACAGACGACAACGCCGACTTGCCCGACCAAGTATTGCTGACACCGCTGCACGAATTTCTATCGCCCAAAATGGCAGATGCCGTGGCGGTGGCGCGACCCCGATTTCTGTCGCCAGCCCAACGTGCTCAAACCGCCCAATATGCGCGACAACAAATCGGCAAAAAATTTGTGCTCACCGCGCGTGGCGAGCAGCCGTTTTACTGCACTTTGTTGATTACCGAAGCGGTGGCGCGGCAAAACGTGCGCTTTGAGCCGCGTTGGCAATATGTCGATGTGGCGGTGTTTCGTGGCGATTATTTGTTTCCGCAGGGATTGATAGAGAGTGATGTGGATTGGGTGTTTCGGGCGACAATTCAATCGCAATAATAAAAAGCAGCCTGCATATTCGGTAAACAAAATATGCAGGCTGCTTTTTCACGACCACGACCCAAACGGGTGCTTACTCAAATACGCATTGGTAAAACGCCCATCTGACGTGATTTCTTCGCCCAGCCAATCGGGTTGAGCATACGCGGTGTCTTCGCTTGGCAATTCCAGTTCCGCTACAATCAGTGGCGCGTTGTCGCCAAAAAATTCATCAACTTCAAACACAAAACCTTCGTGTTCCACTATATAGATAGCGATGCTTTTCAATTTTAAACGGACACACCGTTGCCAGCATGGTTAGAGCATCGGCGAGCGGAATTTCATATTCAAATTCGTGGCGGCTCACGTCCGAAATATAGCCTTTTAGCGTGAGCCAAGCGCGATTACCAGCCACGCGCACGCGAATGGTGCATTCTTTTTCTACGCTGATATAGCCTTGCTGCAACACTTGCGGTGCGCTGGCGTGTTCGCGCCACGAGTCATCGCGCAACAAAAAACGGCGTTCAATTTCCAAAGTACTCATGATTTTTGTGATTAAAACGGTTTAAACAATGCCAAATAAATGGCGGCGAGCAGGCAAAACACAGGCAGTTCGTTGAACACGCGATACCATTTGTGCGAATGGCGATTGCGTTGCTGTTCAAAATCGCGCAACAAGCGTCCGCAAAAAATGTGGTAGGCAAGCAGCAGCAAGCCGATGCAGATTTTGCCGTGTACCCAGCCTGCAAAGCCGATTTGTGCCAAAGGCATGGCAATGCCACAAATCAACGCACCCACGCACCACGGCAACATAAAGCGATACAGTTTTTGCGCCATGAGCAACAAACGTGCGTATTCGGCATCGTTGTCTGCCATGGCAAGATTGACGAAAATGCGCGGCAAGTAAAACAGCCCTGCAAACCACGCAACAATAAAGAAAATGTGAAATAGTTTGAGCCATAAAAACATGGTGTTGCCCAATCATACAAAAAGCAGCCTGCACAAAAAATCCGCCCTTGTTGTTTGGCAAGAGCGGATTTTGTTGGCAAAAATTAAACAGAGCGTTTGAACATATTACCGAATTTTTGATTGAATTTGTCCACGCGACCTGCGGTGTCCACGATTTTTTGTTTGCCTGTGTAGAATGGGTGGCATTCAGAGCAAACCTCAATGTTGAAATTTTCTTTTGCTATAACAGACTGGGTTACAAATTTATTACCGCAAGAGCAAGTTACGTTTACTTCGTGATAATCTGGATGAATATCTTGTTTCATTTGAGTTTCCTTAAAAAGCGGGCGCAGGGGTTTTGCCTGCACTTCATTGATAAAGCGCAGCATTATGCGGAACTTTACGCAATTTGGCAAGAATAATCTGTGTTTAAGAACCTGTGTTCATAAGATTGATAGATGAGTTTTTATTGAATAATCATACGAATACAAGGCGGATTTCTACGCCAATAGCGTTACTATTGGCGTAGAAATCCAACGCAGTAGGCGTGTGATTAGACAATAAAAAATCGCTATTAAGATTGTGAACGCAGGTTCTTATAGTACAATGCCAACTCTTTTTACAACAAAAGCAGCCTGCACTTTTATGAAATATCTGCCTTACATCACCACCAGTATCGTTGCCCTTGTGTTAGATCAAATCAGCAAATACGCGATTTTGGCGCGATTTGGATTTGCCGAGCGACTCAACATCATTCCTAATTTATTTGATTTAACTTTGGTGTACAACCCCGGCGCGGCGTTTAGTTTTTTGGCAAACGCAGGTGGCTGGCAAAAATATTTGTTTATGCTGCTGGCGTTTGTGATTAGCGCGTTTTTGGCGCACGAAATCCGCAAAAGCGAAATGAGCCGTTGGGGCAATTTTGCCGCCGCCATGATTATTGGTGGCGCGTTTGGCAATGTAATTGACCGTTTTGTACACGGCAAAGTGGTGGATTTTTTGCTGTTTTATTGGCAAAACTGGTCGTATCCCGTGTTCAATATTGCCGATTGCTTTGTGTGCGTGGGCGCGGCGTTGCTGGTTTGGGATAACTGGCGACAAGGCAAACGCAAAGTGCAGGCTGCTTAAATAGGTGCTTGCACCCACCCTACGGCTATTACTTAAATCAACCCAAACAAAAAATAAATATGAATAACAACCCTATCCAACACATCACATCTTGCCGCCTGCCCACCGAATTTGGCGTATTCCAAATGCACGGTTTTGTGGACACGCGCACCCCCAACGAATTTGCCACACCGCAAGAACACGTTGCCCTTGTGCTGGGCGATGTCGGCAACGGCAAACCCGTTTTGTCGCGCATTCATTCCGAATGCTTAACAGGCGATGCATTTTTGTCGCAAAAATGCGATTGTGGCCCACAGTTGCAGGCTGCTATGCAAGCCGTTCAAGCCGAAGGGCGTGGCGTGATTGTGTATTTGCGCCAAGAAGGTCGCGGCATTGGTCTGATTAACAAAATCCGCGCCTATGCCTTGCAAGACAAGGGCATGGACACGGTAGAAGCCAATTTGGCATTGCATTTGCCTGTTGATGCGCGTGATTTTTCCATTGCCAAACACATCTACGAACATTTGGGCGTGTCTGCCATTCGCCTGCTGACCAACAATCCTGAAAAACTACAAACCATGCACGATTGCGGCATTGAGATTGCAGAACGTGTACCGCTAAAAGTAGGCGAAAACCCCGAAAATGCAGGCTATTTAAGCACCAAAGCCGACAAATTAAATCACTTGTTATAGTGAAATGAAATTGCAACGGTACGGTGTTGCCAACGCCCTTATGTGCTATTTGCACACGGCGGGCGTTGTCGCCTTATCCCGTTTTTATTTCATTTCACTATATAAGGATTGGATTATGCTGATTTTAGCGACTTTATTTGGTTTGCTTGCTGTCGCCATTCACGGCTATATTTTTTATTTGGAAGTCGTGGCGTTTGGCTCGGACGCATTTCGGCGCGTATTTCGTACCCAGCCAGAAGTAGAGCCAATGTTGCGCCCTGCGTTCAACAATTTGGGCATCTACAATTTGGGTTTGAGCGTGATGACGCTGCTGGGTTTACTCGGCTGCTGGTGCGCGACTTCTGCACGCGGCGAAGGCTTGGCTTTGGGCTTGGCGTGCGGCGGTTTGGGCATGATGTTGTGGGCAGGCACGTATTTGTGGCTGACTTCGCCCGATAAACGCAAAGCCGCGCTAATTCAAGGCTTGCCTACGTTGTTGGCTTTGTTGGCGTTGGGTTTACAATAAAAAACAGCCTGCACTTTAATTTAAGAAAGCACGCCCTATGACCCCATCATCAGACTGGCACAACGGACGCTGGCAACACGCCACGCAACTGCAATCGCCCAACTGCTGCCCACGCCCCGACAACGAAACGATAAGCCTGATTGTGCTGCATAATATTTCGTTGCCACCGTTTGAATACGGCACAGGTGCAGTGCAAAAATTGTTTACCAACCAAATTGATGCCAGCGAACACCCATTTTTTGCTCACATTCAACATTTGCAAGTGTCCAGTCATTTTTTTGTAACGCGATTGGGCGAAGTGGTGCAATTTGTATCGTGCGATGACATGGCATACCACGCTGGCGTGTCGCAATGGCAAGGACGCGAAAAGTGCAATGCGTTTTCCATTGGCATTGAACTGGAAGGCTGCGATTTTGAGCCGTTTACACCAGCGCAATACGATGCTTTACTGCCCTTGTTGCAAGCGATTAAGGCGCAGTATCCTATCAACAGCATCGCAGGACACGAACACATCGCGCCACAACGCAAAACCGACCCAGGGTATTTTTTTGATTGGCAATGGCTGCAAGATAAAAAAGTAGCGTAAAAAAGCAGCCTGCACACACCACAACCATTTGTATGACTCCGTATCGCCCCATCAAAACCATTCACAAGCTCGCAACCAATCGGCGTATTTTGCTTTTGCAAGGCCCTATTGGTCGCTTTTTTGTGCAATTAAGCGATTGGCTCAATCAACAAGGTTGTACGGTTTATAAAATCAATTTCAATGGCGGCGATGAGTGGTTTTATCCCAACGCTCGCGACAACACGTTTACCTATACGCAATCGCTGGACGATTTTGGCGACTACTTAACCGCGTTTGTGGCGCAGCACGGCATTGATGCGGTGGCGTGTTTTGGCGACACGCGCGCGTATCATCGTATCGCCAAATCTATTTGTGCCAAAAATAACGTATCGTTTTGGGCGTTTGAAGAAGGCTATTTCCGCCCCGATTGGATTGTGTTGGAAGAACACGGTGTTAATGCGTATTCACAACTGCCGCGCGTGGGGGCGTTTTTTGTTTCACAAGCGGCAAATCTAACACTGCAAGATATGGTGTATCAAAAAATGCAGCCCAAATTTCGCCATGCCGCATCGTGCGCCATGCAGTATTACGCAGCGATGAAATGGCGACAAAAACGCTATCCGTTTTATCAACATCATCGTGCGACATCGCTGGCGTATTACACCGCAGCGTGGCTACGTTCTGGCTGGCGCAAACTGTGGTTTGCTTGGCGCGAAGCCAAAATCGCCCAACAAATCCAACAAAGCAGCCTGCAACCGTTTTTTGTGTTTCCGTTGCAAGTGGCAACCGATAGCCAAATCAAAACACACAGCCAATACACCAGCGTACGCGATGCTTTGTTACACGTTTTGGCATCGTTTGCGGTCAATGCGCCTGCCGATTGCCACCTGATTGTGAAGCATCACCCCATGGACAGGGGCTTTATTGACTACGCCAAAACCATACGCCAATTTATCGCACAGCACCCCAATGTGGCAGGGCGGATTGTGTATGTACACGATATTCCGTTGCCTGTTTTGTTACGCAAAGCGCGTGGCGTGGTAACGATTAACAGCACCAGCGGCTTGTCGGCATTGGTACACGGTTTGCCTGTTAAGGTTTTGGGACGCGCTGCGTATGACATTCCGAGCATAACCAGTCATCAACCGTTGAGTCATTTTTGGCGCAATCCGCAATTGCCCGATGCTGTTTTGTTTAACGCTTATCGCCGTTATCATTTGTATTGCACCCACATCAACGGCTATTACTACACCCAAACCCACTTCCCATCATGAACCAAACTATCCGCAAAGAAATGTTCCAGCGTTGGCGCGAAGCCAATCCCAAACCAACCACCGAGCTGAATTTTAGCAACCCTTTTGAATTGCTGATTGCGGTGCTGCTGTCGGCACAAGCCACCGATGTGGGCGTGAACAAAGCCACCGCCAAGTTATTCCCCGTTGCCAACACGCCGCAAGCCATGCTGGATTTAGGCTTGGACGGCATTATGGAATACACCAAAACCATTGGCTTGTATCGCACCAAATCCAAGCACATTGTGGAAACGTGTCAAATTTTGTTGGCAAAACACGGCGGCGAAGTGCCACAAACGCGCGAAGAATTGGAAGCCTTGCCAGGGGTTGGGCGCAAAACCGCGAATGTGGTGCTCAATACCGCGTTTAGGCAACTGGCTATGGCGGTAGACACGCATATTTTTCGCGTTGCCAATCGCACCAAACTGGCCACAGGCAAAAACGTGCGCGAAGTGGAAGACAAACTGATGAAAGTTATCCCCAAGGAATTTTTGTTGGACGCGCATCATTGGTTGATTTTGCACGGTCGCTACACTTGCAAAGCGCAAAAGCCGCAATGTGGCAAATGTTTGATTTATGATTTGTGCGAATATGGCGCAAAAAGTTGAGAATATGGGAAAAGCAGCCTGCACTTTTGGTTAATGGAGATAGCAATGAATGAACAAACCAGTTTAGATAATTTTGTTGTGGAATACAAAAAGCTGTTGGAAGAAGTAACCGCATTGCGCAAACAACAAATACAACATTTACACCTTTTTCAAAATTTAATTAAATGGTTAGTGCATACAAGTCAATCTGTTGAGCATTTGAATGAATTAACTCTGCTCACAGATAGGTTTTACCTGAATAATCGGGATGGTGTTTCACGAACACAGTGATGCGCGTGCTTTTTGGCAAGATTTGAGTGAACTGGTAGGCGCAAAATACAAAGAATTGGAAAGCAAGCAGCATTCAAACATATCGGATTGATTGGGATTTGTTGCTAAACACACAAAAGCAGCCTGCACTTTTGGTTGATTTAAAGTGCAGGCTGCTTTTATATTAACCGCTCTACCGCCACAATATGCCGTTGCAACCATTGCGCGACTTCCGCTGCGTGGCTAATAAACGGTGCGTGCGCGGCTTGTTTGATACAGACCAGTTGCGCGTGTGGCAAGTGTTGCGCCAAAAATTCGCCCATTCGCGGCGGTGTGAGCGCGTCTTTATCGCCAAAAATCAACAGCGTAGGACAGGTAATTTGTGATAACAATGGGCGCATATCTGCCGCTTCTATCGCTTGCAACGCGCTTGCCATGCCTTGTGGCGTGCCATCGCGCAACATATCGGGCAGCAGCTCGGCAATGAGTTCGTTGCGCTCTGGTGTGTGCAGCAATTGTAGTTCCAAAAATTGTTGCAGGTGTTTGGGGTAATCATCTTCAAACAAGTGCAGCATTCGGTGCAGCAAATTGTGTTGAATGCCAATGGGATAGTCTTCGCTGGCGGCAAATTTGGCAAACGTGGCGCACAAAGTTAAACTGGCGATTTTGTGCGGATAATGCGCGGCGATGTATTGCACGACCACGCCACCGAGCGACCAGCCAAACAAATGCGTATTCGGTTGCAGGCTGCTTGCGATGTTGTGCGCCAGCGTGGCAATGTCCAACGACAAAGGCGTGGTGGAACGTCCATGCCCAGCCAAATCGGGCGCGTGAATCGTCCAATCGGCAGGCAAATGGGGGCGCAATGGGTTGAAAATCTGCGAATTAGTCGCCCAGCCGTGCAATAAGCAAAGGGAAGTCATGTCTATCTTTCGTCTATCCAAACGCTGTTTATTATGCCACGAATACACGCAAGCAGCCTGCATTTGCCCTGCTTGCCAACAAGATTTGCGCGGCGTATTGCGAACACAAAACTACTGCCCAACCTGTCCACAAAGCAGCCTGCACGGTTTGCCCTGCGCCGCTTGCCAACAACAGCCACCAGCCTATCTCCATTTTTGGGCAAGTGCGGATTATGTGTCGCCCCTGCCTGAATTGTTGCATCGCTGGAAACATTTGCGCCAAACAGCATACCATTCGGTTTTTACTTGGCTTATGCAACACAATCCGCCCGCGTGGTTGCCCGAATGCGATGCCGATTGCGTTTTAGCAATGCCGATTTCGCGCCAACGCAGGCTGCTTCGTGGTTTTAATCAATGCGATGAATTGGCAAACTGGATTACACAACGCTACACAATCCCCGTTTTACCGAGCAAAAATGTGATTCGCCGCCACAAAGTCGCACAAAGTACACTCAATCGCGCCGAACGTCAGCAAAATATTCAAGGCATTTTCTTGCCAACCGAATCCGTTAAAAATCGTAAAATTTTGATAGTGGACGATATTTGCACCACAAAATCCACGATTTCCGAATTAGCAAGCAGCCTGCACCAATCGGGCGCGACAGCCGTTTATGCGTGGGTAGTCGCGTGTAATTAGTGCAAAAAGGTTTGACGTGCGCCAACAAGTGGGGCATAGTGCTGCCTTTTTGGTGCAGGCTGCTTATAAAATCCAAACAAATCAAGCACAAAGCAAACAGCAATTATTATCATGTTTACAGTCGTTTTATACCAACCCGAAATTCCGCCCAACACAGGCAATATTATTCGTCTTTGCGCCAACACAGGCTGCGATTTGCACTTGGTCAAACCGCTCGGCTTTCCGCTGGACAGCAGCAAAATGAAACGCGCTGGCTTGGATTACCACGAATTTTCGCAATTAACCGTGCATGAATCGTGGCAAGATTGCTGGGCAGCCCTGCAAGGCAAACGCATTTTCGCCCTCACCACCAAAGGCAGCACACGCCCTGACCAAGTGGCATTTCAAGCAGGCGATGTGTTTTTGTTTGGGCCCGAAACACGCGGTTTACCCACCGACATTTTGGCAAGTTTACCCAGCGAACAGAAAATTCGCTTCCCCATGATGCCCGACAACCGCAGCATGAACTTGTCTAACACCGTTGCCATTACCGTTTTTGAAGCGTGGCGACAACAGGGGTATGCAGGCGGAATTTAATCGCCCTGCCCCAAACTTCATCTTCAACTCAAGACTGGACTTTATTTTGACTAAAATTCAACCTATTTTTTTGGCGACTTTGGCAACCGCATTGGCATTGAATCAAGCCGCGTATGCCGACAACAGCGACCGCGTGGTGCGAGCCGAAAAATTGCACCCAACTGCCAATTTAAGCTACAAAGTAGCAGGCAAGCGGTATTATCCCCAAAAAAATGTACAAGATTTTAGCCAAACGGGACGTGCATCGTGGTACGGGCCAGGCTTTCAGGGCAAACGAACATCTAGCGGCGAGCGTTTTGATATGCACAAACTCACCGCCGCGCACCCAACTTTGCCGATTTCAAGCTATGCGCGTGTAACCAATTTGTCTAATGGACGCAGCGTGGTGGTTCGCATCAACGACCGCGGGCCATTTCACAGTAGCCGCGTGTTAGACGTGTCGCGCGAAGCCGCCAACAAACTGGGCTTTTTGAATGCAGGCACAGCCAATGTGCGCGTGGAAGCCTTAAAAGCAGGCGACAGTTTGGATAAACCCAAAACGCAAGTCGCCCAAAAACCAGCCACAGGCAATATTTATGTGAGCGTGAAAACCTTTGAGCGCGAAGCCGATGCCCAAGCCTTTGTGCGTGTCGCAACCCAACGTTTGAACGATGCCAAAGCCACGCAACGTGCGATTATGCTCAAACGCGGTGATAGCTATGTGGTGCAAGTTGGTCCGTTTAACGAACAAAAACACGCCGATGAAACGCACAGCCGTTTGAATCAAGTGGCGATTTAATCACACATACAAAAGCAGCCTGCACTTAATCGTAAACAAAAAGTGCAGGCTGCTTTTTGCCCTTTTGTCCAAATCTTTGATTTGGGTATATAGTGGTTTAAATTTAGATTAGGACAAGGCGACAACGACCGCCGTGTACAACTAGTACATAAGGGAGTTGGCAACGCCGTACTAATCTAAATTTAAATCACTATAAAAGGGTATGCCATAGGCATGAGTAGCTCGCGTATAATTCGCGCATTAAATCAACGAAAGCAAATCATGCAAACTCTAACCATACTCGGCAGCACAGGCAGCATTGGCGTATCCACATTAGACGTGGTATCACGCCACCCCGACAAATTCCAAATTTTCGCGTTGGCAGGGCATTCACAAGTCGAAAAACTTGCCGAACAATGCCGCCAATTCGCGCCGAAATACGCCGTCGTTGCCGATGAAAATCGCGCCAACGAATTGCGCCAACAATTAGGCAGCCTGCACACCGAAGTGCTATTTGGCAAACAATCCCTAATTGACATCGCCACTGCACCCGAAGTAACAGGCGTGATGTGTGCGATTGTCGGTGCGGCAGGATTGCCGTCTGCACTCGCCGCCGCGCAACACGGCAAAACCATTTATTTGGCGAACAAAGAAACGCTAGTCGTTTCAGGCAGCCTATTTATGGAAACGGCGAAAAAGCACGGCGCAAAAGTCTTGCCGATTGACAGCGAACACAACGCCATTTTCCAAGTGTTGCCACGCGATTACGCAGACAATATGGACGCACACGGCGTAACGTCCATTATTCTCACGGCATCAGGCGGCTCGTTTTTGAACACGCCGTTAGCCGACATGCCGCACATCACGCCAGCGCAAGCCGTGAAGCACCCGAATTGGTCTATGGGGCAAAAAATTTCCGTTGATTCTTCTACCATGATGAACAAAGGTTTGGAGCTGATTGAAGCGCATTGGTTGTTCAACTGTCCGCCTGATAAATTGGAAGTCGTAATCCACCCGCAATCCATTATTCACAGCATGGTTCGTTACGCAGACAGCAGCGTGTTGGCGCAACTGGGCAACCCCGATATGCGAACGCCGATTGCCTACTGCTTGGGGCTGCCTGAACGGATTGATTCAGGCGTAGGCGCATTGGATTTTGGCAAATTGTCGGGCTTGACGTTTGCCGAACCTGATTTTGCGCGTTATCCATGTTTGAAATTGGCTTACGATGCGATGTTTGTTGGCGGTTCTGCGCCGTGCGTGTTGAATGCAGCCAATGAAGTGGCAGTGGCAGCGTTTTTGCGTGGGCAAATTGGCTTTACCGATATTGCGAAAGTGGTTAGCGCGTGTTTGGAACAACATTCCGCTAGCGATTTACATCATATTGATGATTTGTTGGACTTGGATTCGCAAATTCGTGCGCGAGCGGAAGAAGTAGCACGAACTCTGTAAACACAATAAAAAGCAGCCTGCACTTTTGCATTGAACAAAAATGCAGGCTGCTTTGCAAAAAACCGAACTGCCTAAACAGTTCGGTTTTTCTTTTTGTCTATCTTACTTACTCGGCAGATGATTTCTCAACCAACTCAACCAAAGCCATAGGCGCGTTGTCACCGTTACGGAAGCCATATTTCAAAATTCGAATATAGCCACCATTGCGGTTAGCAAAACGAGCACCCAAATCATCAAACAATTTAACCACCACATCGCGGTCGCGCGTGCGGTCAAATGCCAAACGACGATTAGCCAAAGACGGTTTTTTACCCAAAGTAATCAAGGGCTCAACCACACGACGCAACTCTTTTGCTTTTGGCAAAGTGGTTACAATCGTTTCATGAGTCAGCAAAGAATTTGCCATATTACGCAACATAGCGGCACGGTGGCTGCTGGTGCGATTTAATTTGCGATTACCATTACGATGGCGCATATCATTATCCTTTAATCTTTAAGGCTTTTCCAAGCCAGCAGGAGGCCAAGACTCTAATTTAGAACCCAGAGTCAAACCCTTGGAAGCCAAAACCTCTTTAATTTCATTCAGAGATTTACGACCTAAATTAGGCGTTTTCAACAACTCAGTTTCTGTACGTTGAATCAAATCACCAATATAGTAGATATCTTCTGCTTTCAAGCAATTAGCAGAACGAACGGTCAATTCCAAATCGTCTACTGGGCGCAACAAAACAGGGTCAATCGGTGGCGCTTTTTCTTCTTCAACTTCAGCAGGCGTACCTTCTAAATCAGCAAAAATAGACATCTGATCTATCAAAATACGCGCTGCCACACGAACAGCTTCTTCTGGGTCAATAGAACCGTTGGTTTCAATATCCAAGATTAAATTGTCCAAATCCGTGCGCTGCTCAACGCGAGCCGCTTCAACATCAAAACTTACTCGAACAATAGGTGAAAAGCTTGCATCTAATTGCATTGCACCAATTTTGCTCTGCTCTCTAGTTGCTCTATTGCCAGAAACAGTTTGATAGCCACATCCCTGCTCAACTTTTACTTCCATTTCAATGCTGCCACTATCTGATAAATTACAGATAATTTGCTCTGGATTAATAATTTCCACATCATGCGGCAACTCAAAATCTGATGCACGAACTACCCCTGCACCCGATTTTTTTAGTGAAAGCACAACCTCGGTGCGACCGCCATGCAATTTGAATACAATGCCTTTAATATTCAATAAAATATCAACAACATCTTCTTTTACACCATCAAGCGTAGAATATTCATGCAGCACATTGGTAATAGACACTTCAGTTGGAGCAAAGCCATTCATGGATGACAGTAAGATACGACGCAAAGCATTACCAAGTGTATGACCGAATCCACGCTCAAACGGCTGCATTGATACTTTTGCGCGCATAGCAGACAAGGTATCTACATCAATTTGACGAGGTTTCAAAAATTCGGAAGTGCTATTTTGCATTTAACTGTCCCTCACTGTGCTAGCATTATTTAGAGTAGAACTCTACCACCAGCTGTTCATTAATATCGCTGTACAATTCAGCGCGGTCAGGTACGTTTTTGAACGCGCCTTCCATTTTAGTTGCATCTACAGAAACCCAGCTAGGCATACCAATTTGAGCAGCCAAACCCAACGCTTCTTGAATTCGAACTTGTTTTTTCGCTTTTTCGCGTACCGCAACCACATCGCCTGCTTTCACTTGGAAAGATGGGATATTGACCACTTGACCATTTACAGTCAAAGCTTTGTGTGAAACCAGTTGACGAGCTTCCGCGCGTGTAGAGGCAAAACCCATACGGTAAACCACGTTGTCCAAACGAGATTCCAATAATTGCAATAACAATTCGCCAGTTGAACCTTTACGGCGATCAGCTTCGGCAAAATAGCGGCGGAATTGACGTTCCAGCACACCATAAATGCGGCGAATTTTTTGTTTTTCACGTAATTGCAAGCCGTAGTCAGACAGGCGAGGCTTTTTCGCGCCATGCTGACCAGATGCAGATTCCATTTTACATTTAGATTCTAAAGAGCGACGTGCGCTTTTCAGATATAAATCCGTGCCTTCGCGGCGAGCCAATTTACATTTTGGGCCAAGATAACGTGCCATGCTTTACTCCTTAAATACGACGCTTTTTAGGCGGACGGCAACCGTTGTGTGGCAACGGAGTAACATCGGTAATGCTGGTGATTTTGAAACCCAGAGCATTGAGCGCACGAATAGAAGATTCACGACCAGGACCTGGGCCTTTAATACGTGCTTCTAAGTTTTTAACGCCATACTCTTGGGCAACTTTACCAGCGGCTTCTGCTGCTACTTGGGCAGCAAATGGTGTACTTTTACGAGAACCTTTAAAACCAGCGCCGCCAGAGGTAGCCCAAGACAATGCATTGCCTTGACGGTCGGTGATTGTAATGATGGTATTGTTGAAAGATGCATGAACATGCACAATACCTTCACTCACGGTTTTGCGTACTTTTTTGCGTACACGTGAGGCTGTGTTTGCTTTAGCCATCAATTAATTCCTTAAAAATTATTTTTTACCAGCAATAGCTTTGCGTGGACCTTTGCGAGTACGCGCATTAGTGCGAGTACGCTGACCGCGACAAGGCAAACCACGACGATGACGGAAACCGCGGTAGCAGCCCATATCAATCAAGCGTTTGATGTTCATTGTAACTTCACGACGCAAATCGCCTTCTACTTCGTATTTAGCAACTTGTTCACGCAAAGCATCTAATTGAGACTCATCTAAATCTTTTACTTTAGTGGTTGGTGCAATACCAGCCGATTCGCAAATATTTTTAGCACGAGTCGCGCCAATACCATAAATAGCTTGCAAGCCAATTACGATATGGGCGTTATGGGGGATATTCACCCCTGCAATACGAGCCATATTTTTTCCTTAGGGCAAAAGTTTGTGACTATACCACAACTTTCCAAACTCAGTAATAAAAATTTAGCGGTTCCATATCGAAAGCAGCCTGCATGTTGCATACAAGCTACTTTATATATCGACTACTAATTAATCATTACCCTTGGCGTTGTTTGTGGCGAGGGTCAGTACAAATTACACGCACTACGCGGTTACGACGAATAACTTTGCAGTTGCGGCAAATTGGTTTTACTGAAGGTTGTACACGCATGATTACTTCCTTGTAACAACGAGTTTATCGGGCTCGGAATACGATACGAGCGCGGGTTAAATCATAAGGCGTCATTTCAACAGTTACTTTGTCACCTGGTGAGATGCGGATATAGTGCATACGCATCTTGCCTGAAATATGACCCAACACTTCGTGTCCGTTTTCGAGTTTTACTTTAAATGTTGCATTCGGCAAAGTTTCTAAAATTTCGCCTTGCATTTGTATGGTATCTTCTTTAGCCATAATAATGATGCCACCTTATTTTTTGGCCGAATGATGCTCAATTAAATGTTCATATTGTTGAGCCACTAGATAAGATGTAAGTTGAGTATTAAAATCCATTGTTACTACAACCAAAATCAGCAATGATGTTCCACCTAAATAAAATGGAATTCCTGCAAAGGCCGTTAACAACTCAGGAATCAAACAAATAACGGTAATGTATAACGCGCCAAAAAAAGTGAGGCGCAATACAACATTTTCTAAATACTGGGCAGTTTGTTCGCCTGGACGAATGCCTGGTACAAACGCACCACTTTTCTTCAAATTTTCCGCCATTTCTTTGGGACTAAATGCCAACGCCGTATAAAAATAGCAAAAGAAAATAATCGTTATTGCAAATAACACAATATATGCAGGCTGTCCATGTTGCAATGCTGTCAATATTTTTGCAAACCAGCTATTTGGATTATCTGTTCCAAACCAACTAGCAAACATGGACGGAAACATAATAATACTAGATGCAAAAATCGGTGGAATTACGCCTGCCATGTTCAGTTTAAAAGGCATATGTGTATTTTGAGAATCCAATCCACCAAATTGGCGTTTAGCGTAATGAATCGGAATCTTGCGTTGCGCACTTTCAAAATACACAACTGCATAAGTCATACCCAATAAACCTAAAACAATTCCAACAGCGGTCAAAGGCATGCCACTAGAAGTAGCCAAAGTCCAAAGTTGAATTGCTCCTGATGGCACTCCTGCAATAATACCAGCAGTAATCAACAAGGAAATACCATTACCCAAACCACGTTCTGTAATCTGTTCGCCTAACCACATCAAAAACATGGTTCCACCCACCAAACAACTAATGGTAGAAATGTAAAATTCCATTGCTGGAATCACCACGACATTTTGTTGCAAGACAAACTTAGCCACACCAATACTTTGAGCAGTAGCCAAAAATACAGTACCGATACGGGTATATTTTGTAATGATTTTGCGTCCTGCATCACCTTCTTTTTTCAAAGCTTTGAGCGATGGAACGATTTCGCCTGCCAACTGCATAATAATAGAGGCAGAAATGTAGGGCATGATACCGATAGCAAAAATACTAAAACGTTCAAGGGAGCCACCTGAAAACATGTTCAACATGCCCAAGATGCCACTCCCTGCAACGTTTTGGTACAATTTAGCTAGAGCGGCTGCATCTACACCTGGAACAGGAACGTGCGCACCGATGCGAAATACAATCAGCGCACCCAACAAAAATAGGACACGCTTCCGTAAATCGGGATTATGCCACAGACTTGTTTTTCCTGATGAAGATAGTTGATTAGCCACTATTGTCGCCTTATTCTTCTACTTTGCCACCAGCAGCTTCAATCGCAGCTTTCGCACCTTGAGTTGCTTTGATACCTTTCAAAGTAACTGCTTTTTTCAGGCTGCCTGAAGCGATTACTTTAACCACTTCAGCATTGGCTGCAATTAAACCAGCTTGTTTCAAAGTCAATACATCGATTTCTTCAACTGCTACGGCATTCAATTCACTCAAAGTAACTTGTGCATTGAATTTAGCTGTCAAAGATTTAAAGCCACGTTTAGGTAAACGGCGTTGCAAAGGCATTTGACCGCCTTCAAAGCCTACTTTATGGTAGCCGCCCGTACGGCTTTTTTGACCTTTGTGACCACGACCACCAGTTTTACCCAAACCACTACCGATACCACGGCCAACACGGCGTTGAGCGTGCGTAGCACCTTCAGCTGGCTGAATAGTGTTCAAAAACATATTAATACTCCACTTTCAACAAGTAGCTGATTTTGTTAATCATGCCACGGTTTGCAGGGGTGTCCAATACTTCAACAGTATGCTCACGACGACGCAAGCCTAAACCACGCGCACAAGCACGATGTGATTCAATGGTACCGATTAAACTTTTTGCCAAAGTTACTTTAATCTTTTTTTGCTCAGTCATTGTTCGCTCCCAAAATTTCTTCTACGGTCAAGCCACGTTTTGCAGCGATTTCCGCAGGAGTGTACAATTTTGACAAACCGTCTAAAGTTGCACGAACGATGTTGTAAGGATTGGTTGAACCGTGTACTTTTGCAGAAATATTGTGAACACCCAACGCATCAAATACTAAACGCATTGGACCACCCGCTTTCACACCGCTACCTTCTTTTGCAGGCTGCATGAATACGCGAGTTGCGCCATGTTTACCAATTACTTCGTGATGAATCGTACCATTTTTCAAAGGTACTTTAATCATATTGCGACGTGCTTGGTCCATTGCTTTTTGTACGGCTACAGGTACTTCACGAGACTTACCTTTACCCATACCAATGCGACCATCGCCATCACCTACTACAGTCAAAGCCGAGAACGCCATAATGCGACCGCCTTTAACCACTTTGGTTACGCGGTTTACGGCAACCATCTTTTCAATCAAGCCGTCGCCACGTTCTTCTGTTTCATGTTTTGCCATTTTGGTCTCCAAAATCTTTCTTAGAAGCTCAAGCCGTTTTCACGAGCAGCTTCAGCCAAAGCCTTCACGCGACCGTGATATTGAAAACCTGAACGGTCAAAAGCCACTTTTTCAATACCAGCAGCTTTAGCTTTTTCTGCGATGCGTTTACCTACCACAGTTGCTGCTTCAACGTTGCCACCTGATTTCAGGCTGCCACGAACTTCAGCTTCCACAGTAGAGGCAGCAGCCAATACTTTATCGCCTTCGGCACTGATAATTTGAGCATAAATATGGCTGTTAGTACGGAATACGCACAAACGCACCATTTTCAAATCTGCGATACGCGCACGGGTTTTGCGTGCACGGCGCAATCTTGCGATTTTTTTATTCATGGTTACAGCCTCAATTATTTCTTCTTAGCTTCTTTCATGATTACGTTTTCGCCAACATAGCGAACACCTTTACCTTTGTAAGGCTCAGGTAGACGGTAACCACGAATTTCAGCAGCAGCTTGACCGACAGCTTGTTTATCAGCACCAGTCAAAATGATTTCTGTTTGAGAAGGTGTTGCTACGCTCACGCCTTCAGGCATTTCGTATACAACAGGGTGAGAGAAACCTAAAGACAAGTTCAAAGTTTTACCTTGAGCTTGAGCGCGATAACCCACGCCAATCAATTGTAATTTTTTCTCAAAACCTTCTGATACGCCTTTAACCATGTTAGCAACCAATGCACGCACTGTACCAGACATCGCATTAGCATGTTTGCTTTCATCAGCAGGTGCAAAAGTTAATTGACCATCGTTCAATTCAACTTTTACTGCACCAGTCAAAGGCAGAGACAACGCACCATTTTTACCTTTTACGGTTAATGCGTCTGTTCCGAAGTTTACTTCTACGCCAGCAGGAACAGTTACTGGATTTTTCGCTACGCGAGACATCTTAAAACTCTCCCTAATTAGGCTACGATACACAACAACTCGCCACCGATACCAGCTGCGCGTGCTTTGCGGTCAGTCATCACACCTTTAGAAGTGCTTACAATCGCTACACCCAAACCATTCATCACAGCAGGGATTTCGTCAGAGCCTTTGTAAACACGCAAACCTGGGCGTGAAACACGTTTAATCTGTTCAATAACAGGGCGACCTGAATAGTATTTCAAAGTGATAGACAATTCAGGTTTCACATCAGTAGATACAGCAAAATCTTCGATATAACCCTCTTCTTTCAAAACTTTCGCAATCGCGCATTTTAATTTTGAAGAAGGCATCGCTACAGCCACTTTATTAGAGCGTTGTGCGTTACGGATACGGGTCAACATATCGGAAATAGGATCATGCATACTCATTTTTTATACTCCTATTACCAAGAGGCTTTAATAACACCCGGAATTGCGCCACGCATAGCGATTTCACGGATTTTGATACGACCCAAACCGAATTTGCGGAACACACCACGTGGGCGACCAGTGATAGCACAACGACGACGTTGGCGAACTGGAGCAGCATTACGGGGAATCGATTGGAATTTCAGACGAGCTTCGAAACGCTCTTCATCTGTCGCGTTCGCATCATTGATGACTGCAAAAATAGCTGCGCGTTTTGCAGCATATTTTTTAGCCAAAGCAACACGCTTTGCTTCACGATTAATAAGTGCTTTCTTAGCCATGATTAACCTTTAAATGGGAATTTAAACAATGACAACAAAGCTTTCGCTTCTTCGTCAGTTTTCGCAGTAGTGGTAATCGTGATATTCAAACCGCGCAATGCGTCGATTTTATCGTATTCAATTTCAGGGAAAATGATTTGTTCACGAACACCCATGTTGTAGTTACCGCTGCCGTCAAATGATTTGCCGCTCACACCACGGAAGTCGCGTACGCGAGGCAATGCGATGGTTACTAAACGGTCTAAAAATTCAAACATGCGTTCACGGCGCAAAGTTACTTTGCAACCTACTGGATAGTTATCACGGATTTTGAAGCCCGCGATAGATTTACGCGCAACGGTAACAACTGGCTTTTGACCAGCGATTTTTTGCAAATCGCCAACAGCGTGTTCCATTACTTTTTTATCTGCAACTGCTTCGCCCACACCCATATTCAAAGTAATTTTTTCAATGCGTGGAACTTCCATGATTGATTTGTAACCGAATTGTTTCATCAATTCAGGTACAACTGTGTTTTTATAGTAGTCTTGTAAACGTGCCATTTATTATGCTCCACGAGTTACAGCAGGAACTTCTGCACCGTTTGATTTGAATACGCGAACACGTTTTACTTTACCTTCGCCTTCAACCAACTTGATGCCAACACGGTCTGCTTTTTTCGTTTCAGGATTGAAGATAGCCACGTTTGAAATTGCCAATGGCATTTCTTTAACAATGATACCACCTTCAACACCGCGCATAGGATTAGGTTTTTGGTGGCGTTTAACTACGTTAATGCCTTCAACAATTACTTTATCGCCCAACACGCGAACCACTTGACCTTGTTTGCCTTTGTCTTTACCAGTAATGACAACGACTTGGTCGCCTTTAATAATTTTGTTCATTGTAAACCTTCCTATACCTTATAGCACTTCGGGTGCCAATGAAACAATTTTCATAAAACGTTCAGTACGCAATTCGCGCGTTACTGGACCGAAAATACGAGTACCCATAGGCTCAAGTTTGTTATTCAACAATACGGCTGCGTTGTTATCAAACTTAATCAGTGCGCCATCAGGACGACGAATGCCTTTTGCAGTACGAACCACAACAGCATTGTAAACATCACCCTTTTTAACGCGCCCACGAGGTGCAGCGTCTTTTACTGCAACTTTAATGATGTCGCCCACGTTTGCGTAGCGACGCTTAGAGCCACCAATTACTTTGATACACATCACGCGACGCGCACCAGAGTTATCAGCCACATCTAAGATGGTCTGCATTTGAATCATGTTAATAACCTTAAAAAAATCCAACTTAATTTACCACTTTCAGTCTGCCCGATACATCTGCTTTGAGATTCGAACTAGGCTGAAACCTAATCGGTTCTAGTAAACCAGTCTTGGCCCCGAAGGGAAGATGCCCTGGAAAAGAGCTGAAAGAAGCAGGAATTCTACTGTAAATATTTCATATTTGCAAGCACTAAAGCAGCCTGAAAATATAAAAACGAAGCTATTGTTTCAATAACTTCGTTTTTTAACATCAGCTGTATTACACAGTGCGAGCTTTTTCTACCAACTCTTTAACCACCCAAGATTTGGTTTTAGACAATGGGCGAGATTCTTCAATCACCACCACGTCGCCAATACCATATTGGTTTTGCTCATCATGAGCGTGGATTTTAGTAGAACGGCGAACAATTTTACCGTACAAAGGGTGTTTCACTTTGCGTTCAACCAAAACGGTTACGGTTTTGTCCATTTTATCGCTAACTACTTTGCCTTGCAAAGTACGAACGGTTTTCTCAGTGCTCATTACTTATTACCTTTTTCAGCGATGACAGTTTTTACACGAGCAATATCGCGGCGCACTTGCTTAATCTCGCTGGTTTTACCCAACTGACCAGTAGCGTGCTGCATACGCAGACCGAATTGTTGTTTCAGCAAATCAACCAAAACTTCATTCAGTTGCTCTACTGGTTTTTCTTTCAATTCATTGGCTTTCATTATTTACCCACCTGTCTTGTTACAAATGTGGTTGCAATCGGCAACTTCGCAGCAGCCAAAGCAAACGCTTCACGCGCCAAAGACTCTGCTACGCCGTCCATTTCATACAACACTTTACCAGGTTGAATTTCAGCAACGTAGTATTCTACCGAACCTTTACCGCCACCCATACGAACTTGGATAGGTTTAGCAGTGATTGGTTTATCAGGAAATACGCGAATCCAAATACGACCACCACGTTTAATGTGGCGAGTCATGGCACGACGTGCTGCCTCAATTTGACGAGCAGTCAAACGACCACGAGCCACAGCTTTCAAACCAAAATCGCCAAAACTAACAGTGTTACCACGAGTAGCAACGCCTGTATTGCGACCTTTGTGCTGTTTACGGTATTTCAGTCTAGTTGGTTGCAGCATTTCGACCACCCTTTCTGTTATTGCGACGGTTTTCGCGTTCAGGTTGAGCTTGAACTTGACCCATTTCGCCTTTGTAAACCCACACTTTTAAGCCGATGATACCGTAAGTAGTCAAGGCTTCGCTGGTAGCATAATCTACATCAGCACGCAAAGTGTGCAAAGGTACTCGACCTTCACGATACCATTCGCTACGCGCAATATCCGCACCATTCAAACGACCAGAAGTCATGATTTTGATGCCTTTTGCGCCAGCGCGCATTGCGTTTTGCATAGCGCGTTTCATAGCACGGCGGAATTGAACACGTTTTTCTAATTGTTGTGCGATACCGTCAGCAATCAGTTGAGCGTCCAATTCAGGTTTACGGATTTCTTCAATGTTTACGTGAACCGCAACACCCAGCAATTTTTCCAAATCGCGTTTCAACACTTCAATGTCTGCGCCTTTTTGACCAATCACCACACCAGGGCGAGCCGTGTGAATGGTGATGCGAGCAGATTTTGCAGGGCGTTCAATCACAACGCGACCAACAGAAGCATTAGCCAAGCGTTTTTCTAAATATTCACGAACATCAATGTCTTGTTTCAAAACAGCGGCAAACTCGGTGCTTTTTGCAAACCATTTTGAAGACCAGTCTTTATTGACAGCCAGTCGGAAACCAACTGGATGGATTTTTTGTCCCATGGTTATTCCTTAGTTGCCTACTACCACGTTGATGTGGCAAGTTTGTTTTTCAATGCGGTTACCGCGACCTTTTGCACGAGCTTGGAAGCGTTTCAGGCTAGGACCTTTATCCACGAAAATCATTACGACTTTCAACTCATCAATGTCAGCACCGTTATTGTGCTCAGCATTGGCAATAGCAGATTCCAAAACTTTCTTAATCAATTCCGCGCCTTTTTTAGGGCTGAATGCCAAGATGTTCAGGGCTTGGGCAACGTCTTTACCACGAATCATGTCTGCTACCAAGCGAGCTTTTTGAGCAGAGATGCGTGCGTTGTTATGTTGTGCAGATACTCTCATGTTTCACCTTATTTTTTCTTAGCTTTTTTATCAGCTAAATGACCTTTAAAGGTACGAGTCAATGAGAATTCACCCAATTTATGACCAACCATGTTGTCACTGATGAATACAGGTACGTGTGTACGACCATTGTGAACGGCGATAGTCAAACCGATAAAATCAGGCAAAATAGTAGAACGACGAGACCATGTTTTGATTGGACGTTTGTCGTTAGTGGCACGAGCTGTATCCACTTTTTTCAGCAAATGCAGGTCAACGTATGGACCTTTTTTCAATGAACGAGCCATGTCAATTAACCTTTATTAGAGTAACGACGACGGACAATCATATTGTCCGTACGTTTGTTATTACGTGTACGGTAACCTTTAGCAGGTGTACCCCATGGGCTAACTGGTTCGCGAGCTTCGCCAGTACGACCTTCACCACCACCATGTGGGTGATCTACAGGGTTCATTACCACACCGCGTACTGTTGGACGAATACCACGCCAACGGTTCGCACCTGCTTTACCAATTTTCTTCAGGCTTTGTTCTTCGTTGCCCACTTCACCGATAGTTGCACGGCAATCAACGTGGATGCGACGAACTTCACCAGAACGCAAACGAACTTGCGCGTAGATACCTTCTTTTGCCAACAATACAGCGGAAGCACCAGCAGAACGTGCAATTTGCGCACCTTTACCAGGTTTCATTTCGATACAGTGAATAGTTGTACCAACTGGGATATTGCGGATAGGCAAAGTGTTACCTACTTTAATCGCTGCTTCAGAACCTGACACCAATACCGCACCAGCTTGAATGCCACGTGGAGCAATGATGTAACGACGTTCACCGTCAGCGTAGCACAACAAGGCGATGTGCGCAGTACGGTTTGGGTCGTATTCAATGCGTTCTACTTTTGCAGGAATACCGTCTTTGTTACGTTTAAAGTCTACAATACGGTAGTGGTGTTTATGACCACCGCCTTTGTGGCGAGTAGTGATATGACCGTTGTTGTTACGACCAGCAGTCGAATTTTTCTTTTCCAACAAAGGAGCATAAGCCGCGCCTTTGTACAAACCTTCTGTTACGACGCGAACCATGCCGCGACGACCAGCAGAGGTCGGTTTCATTTTTACGATAGCCATGCTTATTCCTTATCTGCAGCGGCTGCAGCTGCTTCCAAATCAAGCTCTTGACCAGCAACTAAGCTTACATAAGCTTTTTTCACATCGCTGCGACGACCCAAAGTACGACCAAAGCGTTTAGTTTTACCTTTAGTAGTAGTAGTCGTAACAGAAGCAACTTGAACATTAAACAACAATTCTACTGCCGCTTTAATTTCAGTTTTAGTTGCATCTTTCAGCACTTTGAAAACCATTTGGTTGCGTTTTTCAGCCAGCATATTGCTTTTTTCTGAAACAACAGGTGCCAAAATCACTTTCATCAAACGTTCTTGATTCATACCCATTGCTCCTCTAACTGTGCAACTGCATCTTTAGTCAGCACAACTTTTTTGTAGCGCAACAAGCTGTAAGGGTCAGCTTGAGTAGCTTCCAATACCAATACGTTTGGCAAGTTGCGTGAAGACAAGTATACGTTTTCGTCTAATTGTTTAGTTACAAACAACACTTGTTCCATACCCAAATTTTTCACTTGGTCAGCAAATTCTTTGGTTTTAGGAGTAGCTGCAGACAAATTCTCGATTACGAACAGACGTTCATCACGAACCAATTGAGACAAAATTGTAGCCATACCAGCACGGTACATTTTACGGTTCATTTTTTGAGTGAAGTTTTCGTCAGGTTTGTTCGGGAATGCGCGACCACCTTTACGCCACAATGGAGACGAAGTCATACCAGAACGCGCACGACCTGTACCTTTTTGACGCCAAGGTTTTTTAGTTGAGTGTTTCACTTCAGCACGAGTTTTTTGAGCGCGATTGCCTGAACGGGCATTTGCTAAATAAGCCGTAACTAATTGGTGAACCAGAGCTTCGTTGTACTCACGAGCAAACAAGGCATCAGAACCAGCAACGCTGCCTGAAACTTGACCTTGTGCATTAATCAGTTTCAATTCCATTACGCACCTACTTTCTTAACGCTGTGGCGAATAACTACATCGCTGTTTACAGCACCAGGAACAGCACCTTTAACCAACAACAAGTTGCGCTCTACATCAACGCGGATAATTTCCAAATGTTGAACAGTAGATTGAGTATTGCCATACTGACCAGCCATGCGCTTACCAGGGAACACGCGACCAGGGTCTTGCGCCATACCGATAGAACCAGGAACACGGTGAGAACGTGAGTTACCATGAGAAGTACGTTGTGCGCCGAAGTTGTGGCGTTTAATCGTACCAGAGAAGCCTTTACCTTTGCTTGTACCAGTAACATCAACTAATTGACCTGCTTGAAACAATTCAACAGTAATGATGTCGCCAGCTTTCAACTCGGCAGCTTTTTCTTCAGAAACTGGAAATTCATGCAAACCACGACCCGCTTCTACACCCGCTTTTGCAAAGTGACCAGCTTGAGCTTTGTTTACATGTTTTGCTTTTTTCTGACCAAAGGTTACTTGAACAGCAGTATAGCCGTCAGCTTCTTTGGATTTTACTTGGGTAACGCGGTTAGCAGACATTTCCAACACAGTTACAGGAATAGAAGCACCCTGCTCTGTGAAAACACGAGTCATACCAACTTTGCGTCCAACCAGACCTAAAGTCATGATTATTTCCTTGTAATTTAAGGGATTACCTACGATTGGGCAATCTAAATGGACATAAAAAAGAGACTTGACATAAATGCCAAGTTCAAAACTATACCATATTTTCAAAAGAAATCAAGAAAAACTTTTATAGTGAATTAAATTTAGATTAGTACAGCGTTGCCAACTCCCTTATGTACTAGATGTACACGGCGGTCGTTGTCGCCCTGTCCTAATCTAAATTTAATCCACTATAATTTCAAACGCAAATATTGTTTAACCTAATTCTCAGGCAGCCTGAAAAATAAAAAACACCCTCCAATTAATCAATTGGAGGGTGTCTTATTTTCTAGCTATACAACTAAAAAATTATTTCACTTTGATTTCAACGTCCACGCCAGCAGGCAAGTCCAATTTCATCAAAGCATCAGTCGTTTTATCAGTCCAATCCACGATGTCCATCAAACGCAAATGCGTGCGGATTTCCAACTGTTCACGAGAAGTTTTGTTTACGTGTGGAGAACGCAAAATGTTGAAGCGTTCAATTTTAGTTGGCAATGGAATCGGACCTTTAACAACCGCGCCAGTGCGTTTAGCAGTCTCAACGATTTCTTGAGCTGAACGGTCAATCAAAGCGTAGTCGTATGCTTTCAAACGGATACGGATTTTTTGGTTAGCCATTATCTCAGTATCCTTGTATTAAGCAATCACGTTAGCCACAACGCCCGCACCAACGGTACGACCACCTTCACGAATCGCAAAACGCAAACCGTTTTCCATAGCGATAGGTGCAATCAACTCAACAGTGATTTTCACGTTTTCGCC
>NZ_FOJK01000035.1 GCF_900111845.1 Kingella kingae ATCC 23330
GTAAATTTTTCTTGCGATAAATGCCAAGCTGTTTCAAAATAGGTAACAGTCTTGACCATGTTTCATTTGTAAGCGTGTTTCGGGACATGGCAAAGGTTTAGGATGGTTGTGTGGAAACAATATCTTATATCCTTTGCCTCTTTTTTTGAATTGTCAATAGCCCCTAGTTATCTAGGACAGTCCTTTTTTGAATGAAATGTCCACACGACCTAGTTACTTGCAAGAAAATTAATTTGCATAAAAATACAATAATTAATAAAATAATAAAAATCATTTTTATTTATTTTCAAATATGGAGAGTTGAAATGAGGAATTTTGTAAAAAAAGGTATATGTATTTTTACGCCAGCATTATTGTTGTCTGCTTGCGGTGGAGGTGGCAGTTTCAATTTAGATATGGTTGAATCAGCCAAGCCACAACCTAATCAACCTAAACCTGAACCCAAATATCAAGACGAAGCAACGAAGAAACGTAAAACGGAAGACTTAAATGCCATGCAAGAGCCAGAATTGGGTTTTGCCATGCAAATAAAACGCCGTAACAATCACCCAAGCAACAAAGAAGAGCATGTACCATTATTAGCAGAAGACATTATCAAACTAAATGGTGAGACAGAACTGGATAATTTTAAACAAAGAGAAGAGGTGCAAAAGAAAAATGGAGAAGAGATACACTCTTTTGATTTTTCAGATGGCAAAAGTCGTACTACAGGCTATACTGATTTTAAATATGTACGTTTAGGCTATTTTTTGAAAAACGCTGTCAGTGAAATAGATTTCTCTAAAAACATCTATAAAAATGGACCTTTTGGCTATGTTTTTTACAAAGGTATCAACCCATCGCAATCGTTGCCAGCTACTGGAACGGTTAAATACAAAGGTACATGGGCTTATATGACCGATGCAAAAAATGGACAGCGATTTGATACCATCGGCACGGGCTCGGGATATGCAGCCAATCGATATAGCGCATTGTCCTACAACGAAGAGGGAGTGCTATATAACCAAAATGAGGCGAAAAAAGGGCAAACTGATTTTGGGTTAACCAGCGAATTTACAGTCGATTTTGCCAATAAAACAATGAAAGGGCAACTATACCGCAACAATAGGATTAACGATAATACAGCAAACATTCCACAAACTAAACGTTATGATTTAAGTGCAACGTTGCATGGCAATCGTTTCCGCGGTAAGGCTATCGCAACAGACAAGTCTGCATCAGGTCACCCCTTTACTGCTGATTCTGATAGCATGGAAGGAGGATTTTATGGCGACTCTGGAGAAGAGTTGGCTGGTAAATTCTTGTCAAACGATAAAAAAGTCTTTGCGGTATTTGGTGCAAAACAAAAAGATGGCACAACAAATACCAACGTACAAGCTATTTTAGATTCTTACAAAATTGATAAAAAAGGCTCAAATTTTATCCAATCCAAACTGGTTAATTTTGGCAATATCAAAAAGCTCATTGTTGATGGTATTGAAATACCTCTAGATGGTAATCACGTTGAAAAAAATGGATTTAAAGCCACTGTTTGTTGTGATAATTTAGAATACATCAAATTTGGTACATTTGGAAAAACAGAAGAAAACAGTATGTTCCTTTCGGGTGAACGTACGCCATTATCTGACATACCCGTTGAAGACAAAGAAGCACTATATCGCGGTAGCTGGTTCGGTCATATTGTGAACGGTACAAGTTGGACTACTGATACAAATATGGTAAATAATCAGGCTGAATTCAAAGTCAATTTTGGCAAAAAAACCTTGACGGGTGAACTGAAAGCAAAAGATCGTATGCAGCCCGTATTTACGATTGATGCAACTATTAAAGGAAATGGCTTTTCTGGAATGGCAAAAACCGCTGACCAAGGTTTTACTCTTGATCCCAAAAACCAACTGAATTCCCAAAATACAAAAATTCATGCGCCTGTTAATGGCGGATTTTATGGTAACAACGCTAGTGAGTTGGGAGGCTCGTTCCATGGCAATTCATTAACAGGTGAATCGGGCGCGGTATCTGCTGTGTTTGGTGCTAAACGCCAACAACTTGTCAAATAATCAAGTTTGATAAAAAGATTATTGGGAAAATTAGCCAAATAAAATATTTTCAGGCAGCGATGCATGCTGCCTGAAAAATTAAGGAAAATTTAATAATGAATCAAAAAACAGTATTTCGTTTAAATATTATCTGTCTGTCACTTTTAAGCACAGCTGTGCAAGCAGAGACCACAACTCAATCAACAGAAACATTAAGTCAGAATTTGGAAAATATTAAGGTTACCACCAAAAAACAAAAACATCGTAGAGAAAATGAAGTAACTGGCTTGGGTAAACTGGTCAAAACAGCAGAAAGTATCAGTAAGGAACAAGTATTGGGTATACGTGACCTAACTCGTTACGACCCTGGTATTACTGTTGTTGAGCAAGGGCGTGGTGCAAGTTCAGGCTATTCTGTACGTGGAATGGATAGAAATCGTGTTGCACTTGTTGTAGACGGGTTACCACAAGCGCAGTCCTATATTGTGCAAGCTCCTATGTCAACTAATAAATTTGCAGGCAGCGGTGCAATTAACGAAATTGAATATGAAAACGTCAAATCAATTGAAATCAGTAAGGGATCCAATTCCAGCGAATACGGCAGTGGTGCGCTAGCAGGGTCAGTCGCGTTTCAAACTAAACAGGCGGCAGACATCATTCCCGAAGGTAAATCATGGGGCTTGCAGACTAAAAATGCCTATGCAAGCAAGAATAGTTCATTGACCCATTCCATTGCCTTTGCTGGACGAAGCGACAATGGCTTGGAAGGATTATTGATTTTTACAGACAGACAAGGTCATGAAATCAAAGGACATAAAGATGCAGCTAGAGGTGTACAAAGTTACAGCCGCTATCAAGCAACTACTGAAAATAGTAATGGCTATTTTGTTATGGCAGACGAATGTGTAGGCGGTTATGACGTATGTAAGATGAATCCCAAACCACCTGTAAAAGAAGAAATTGTACGTGAAACTGTATCGGTCCAAGACTACACAGGCCCTAATCGTTTCCTTGCTGATCCATTAAATTATGGTAGTCACTCGTGGCTATTTCGCCCAGGCTATCACTTTAATAATCGCCACTATATAGGCGCCACTGTTGAACATACCGAACAGAAATTTGATATGCGCGATATGAGTATTCCCTCCTATCTCGTGCCAGATAGCAAAAAAATACTCAGAAAACGCACAGGGTATTTAGGTACTAATCCTGCAGCCGCTTTGAGCGATACAGAAGGATTAGACCCAAATGGCGGTTATGGTATCCGTTATGCAACAGGTGTCTTCCATGATGAAAGACATACAAAAGTTCGTTTTGGACCAGAATACATTTATGAGAACCCTGATAAAAATACACTGTTTGACTATGTTCGTCTTTCCTACGACCGTCAGAATATTCGTCTAAAAAGCCATATGCAACTGGTGCATTGCTCAGAATGGCCGTATGTAGATAAAAACTGTCGTCCATCAACAGATAAACCTTTATCTGCTTATAAATCTGACAGCCATAGTTACGTTGAAACACACAATGTTTTTCAGGCAGCATTTAAAAAAACATTTGAATTAGCGGGGAGTAAACACAAAATTAACGGCAATATTGGTTATGATCACTTCAAATCGGACTTGCAACATGATGACTATTACTACTTGCAAGCCTTGCTGATTGATCCAAAGGAGAAGTTTAACCCCGATCTACCTCGACCATTAAGTAAGGCAGATATACTCATTTCCAACAAACGCAATGGGCGGAAAGATTTCCCCTATTATTTAACATCAGGTAAAACTATTGTTAGCCGAAGTGATCAATGTAATTACAGAGGTAACTCTGAAAACTATTCAGATTGCTCTGGCAGAGTCATCAAAGGAAGTAGCCACTACTTTGCTTTGCAAGATAACATGCGCTTAGGCAAACATCTTGATTTAGGTATAGGGGTGCGATATGACTATCGCAAAACACATTCAACAGTAAATGGCACAAATACAGGGCAACACAAAAAATGGTCGTGGAATGTTGGTGTCGTCGTCAAACCAACAAATTGGTTGGATTTATCTTATCGCATTTCAACAGGTTTCCGTTTACCTTCGTTCTCGGAAATGTACGGTTGGCGTTATGGACACCCTAGCGTATTAAAGACTGAACTTAAACCAGAACAATCGCGTAACCGTGAAGCTGGCATCACTCTAAAAGGTAGTTTTGGCCATTTAGAAGCCAGTTATTTCAATAATGATTACCGCGATCTCATCACATTTGGCTGTCAAATTGGTAAGAACAAAATTTGTGGAGATTATGGTTATCTAAACGGTCAAAATGCTCGGTTAGGTGGTGTTAATGTATTGGGTAAAATTTATTGGAATGGAGTATGGGACAAACTACCAGATGGTCTTTATACAACCGTTGCATACAATAAAGTGAAAGTGAAAAATGCTTCTGTCAAACACAATATTGCATTGTCCACGTCACCACTATTTGATGCACTTCAACCATCTCGTTATGTGATTGGAATCGGATACGATCAGCCAGATGGACAATGGGGGGTAAACTTAATGCAAACCTATTCACAAGCAAAATCAAATAATGAATTACTGGGTAGCAAGCAACTTGCAGAAACCAGCATTGCTCAACAAGCTGCTAAAAAAAGAACTCGTTCATGGAAAACAACAGATGTGTCGGCCTATTACAACATCAAAAAATTCCTAACATTGAGGGCTGGAGTCTACAATCTCTTTAACTATCGTTATACAACTTGGGAATCTGTTAGACAAACAGCAAGCGATGCAGTCAATCAGCACCGTAATGTTGGCGTATATAACCGATATGCTGCACCAGGACGCAACTATACTGTAACACTAGAAATGAAGTTCTGAATTATTCTATTAACGTCCCTCCCAAAAGGGAGGGAATTCCTCAGACCTGACAAGTTTTAAATTAAAAGTATAATGCGCGAAGTTTAAACAGCCAAATAGACAACACCATGCACTCACTAGAAGAATATTTCGCTCGCATACCCGATACCAGACGTGGAGCAGGCAAATGCTATAATCTAGCCAAAACACTCACAGTCATTGTCGTTGCCATTTTGGGCGGTGCGAAAGGTAATCGCGAAATAGGTGCATTCCTTGCTAATAATATTGATGAATTAAAACAATATCTTGCATGGGATAGAGATAATACACCCAGTTACGAAAAAATCCGCACATTGCTCATTGATTTGGATAGTAACCTATTGGGTGGTGTCCTGAAAAGTGTGCTGTAAAAAATAGCCAACAAAAAAGCAGCGAGAACAGAGTATATTTGAGTGTGTGAAAACAGAAATAACTCTAACTTGTTCTCGCTGCCAAGGACAAAATATAAAGAAAAATGGCTACTCTGGCAATCGTAAACAAAAATATTGGGGCTGTCCTAGGGGCTATTGACAATTCAAAAAAAGAGGCAAAGGATTTAAGATATTGTTTCCACACAACCATCCTAAACCTTTGCCATGTCCCGAAACACGCTTACAAATGAAACATGGTCAAGACTGTTACCTATTTTGAAACAGCTTGGCATTTATCGCAAGAAAAATTTAC
>NZ_FOJK01000008.1 GCF_900111845.1 Kingella kingae ATCC 23330
CCCACTCCTTCCCATCTCGAACAGGACAGTGAAACAAACCAGCGCCGATGATAGTATAGTCCCTATGCGAAAGTAGGTCATCGCCAAACTCTTTATTACAAACCTCCTGCTAATAATCTATATTCGCAGGAGGTTTTGCTTGCTATCTGCATATTTGTTGCGTAACAAGATAAAACGAAAAAAATTCAGGCTGAATGCTTTGCCCCTAAAAAACAAAAAATAGCTGAAATCCCATCACAGAATTTCAGCTATTTTTTTATTTTCTCATTTTCTTGCCTAAATTATGTCCAAATTAAGCCTTAATCCACCCATTTCAGGGCATTTCTACCCTTTTAAGGCAGCAATAGACGCGACAAGCCTTAACTTGTTTGCCGCTTTGAGCAAATTCAAACAAATTACTTTTAATTGCAACTGACCTTGCACCTTGGCTAAACCAAAATAACTCGCTCTCTTACGCTTGAATCTGTTATGCAGTATGGCAAAACTCTGTTCTACACGATAACGAATTTTGGCTAATCTCTTGTTGCGTTCAATGTCTTGCTGCGATAAGGGCGTATTCCTTTTCGCCTTACGCATAATGCCGTCTTTTAAAGCCCTCTCTTCCAGCCATACTCGATTGTCTTAGCTATCGTAACCTTTATCGGCATAAACGGTCGTATTGGTTTTAACCTTATTCAATACAGGTTTTAAATTATTGACATCACCCGTACTAACATCAGTAAACATGAATTTCTTCAATAAACCCTCTCCATCTGTGCCGCGAATGCCGTCGGCATAATCATTGGCGATATTAGACGTGATTTGCAGCAACAGCACCGTGAGCAACACCCACACCAGCACGGCAACACGTGCATCAGCATCATGCCACGCCAAAGAGTTTGCTGTGATAACTGTTGTTACTGCCAATGGCAAAGTCCGCAAACGCATCAATGAAATCAGATTTTTGAACATAGAAATATGTATGTTTGAAAGATAAATAAAAAGTGCAGGCTGCTTTTTTCAGCCAAAGCAGCCTGCACTTTTAAAAGGGTGGTTAAAATAAATAACGCACATTTTGCGCCGCATCAATTTGAATATGGTTTTGCTCTTGTAAACCTGCCAAGATTTGCTCGGCAAATTCTGCGTTGTGGCAGCGTTGAGTTAGCAGGCGCAATAAATCATTTTTCTTTTTGGGACGATTTTTTTTCAGCGCGACCAAAGTATCGGATACATCGTGGTTTGGCTGCACGAGTGTATCGCCCAATAATGTGAACACAGGATTGGGCGCGGTATAACGCTGTGCCATAGTTTGAATGGCTTGGGCAGTTTGTTGTAGTGATGCAGATTCTGTCGTGTTTGACATAGTGCAGGCTGCTTGTTCGGCATGCAGTTGCGCCAACAATTCTTGTTGGTTTGGCTGATGATGTTGGTCGGATTGCGAGTCAATCACCAATGGATTGGGCTGTTGATTCAAAAAACGGCGTGTTTTTTTACCCAATTTCTTTTGATGAAAAATCGTGGCTTGCGGATAAGTCTTTTGCAGTTTGGCAAGCAAATCGGTTAATTTTTTGCGTGGCGAAACAATGGCTAATCGTGCTTGTGGGTGATGCGATAAAATCTCAAAAGCAGCCTGCACAATGCTGTGCGCTGCATTTTTATCGGGCAAAACATAAATGCCGTGTGGTTCTTCTGGGCTGGTTAGGCGTTTGGCGGCTTTGGGTCGCACAAACAAAGCTAAACGCGCTTGTTTAAATGGGATATCGCGTGTTTTGGTTGGCACTTTGGCAAGGTCTAGCAATAAATAATTCATGATTTCGCTCCAAAAAAGGGACAAGCAGCCTGCATTTTAGTCGCTTGTTCGTGTGTCTGCAAAGGCTTGAATAATGTTTTGAATCAGCTCGTATTTGGTTTTGAGTGCAGCTTTGTTCACCACCAAACGGCTGGAAATGTCTAAAATATGCTCCACTGCTTGCAAATTGTCGGCTTTAAGCGTGCCGCCTGTGGAAACTAAATCCACAATCGCATCACTCAATCCCACCAATGGCGCAAGTTCCATTGAGCCATATAGTTTAATGATGTCCACATGAACGCCTTTTGCGGCAAAGTGTTCGGCGGCGATGCTGGGGTATTTGGTTGCGTTGCTACACGCAAGCGTTTGCCTGCTTTGGACGCGCTGGCGTAATCAAAACCATTTTGGACAGCAACCATCATGTGGCATTTGGCGATGTTCAAATCCAAGGGTTGATATAAGCCTTCGCCACCGTGTTAGATGAGTACGTCTTTGCCTGCAATGCCCAAATCGGCTGCGCCATATTGCACATAAGTTGGCACATCGCTGTCGCGTACAATAACCAGTTGAATATTATCGTGATTTGTACCGATGATGAGCTTGCGTGATGCTTCTGGATTTTCGTTTGGCACAATGCCTGCGGCTGCCAATAACGGCAAGGTTTCTTCAAAAATACGCCCTTTGGATAGGGCAATGGTTAGTGTGGAAGTCGTCATTTTTTATCTATTTCATAGGAACAGGCAGCCTGCACAACAAATCGTATTGTACAGGCTGCTTTTTTGGGATTACTCGGCTAACAATTTGCTCAAATCGGCAGCAATTTGTGGTGCATGTGCGCCAAATGGTTCAAAAATTGCCACTTCGCCGTTTTTATCAATCAGATACGCGCCAGACGAGTGGTCCACGTTGTACACGGTATCCGATTGAATTTCGGTTTTTGCCGATACGATGCGGTATTGCTGTTTGACCATGGCAATATCGCGACCGCCATTGCTGTCGGTTAAGCCAATAAAGTTAGGATTGAACTGTGCAACATATTTGCCAATCAATTCAGGTGTATCGCGTTCGTAGTCCACGCTCACAAATACGACTGCCACGTCTTTGGCTTTGTCGCCCAGTTGTTTGAGCGCATCGCTATATGTTAGCAATTCGGTTGGGCAAACATCGGGGCAGTTGGTAAAGCCAAACGACAAAATCACAGCTTTGCCTTTGAGGCTGCTCAACGCAAAAGGCTTACCGCTGCCATCGGTTAGCGTGAAATCGCCGCCAATATTGTCTTTGCGAACATCTACGCTGGGTATGCCTGCATCGACAGCCGAAGCCGTTGTTGCGCTATCAGATACGGTGTTATCAGAAGCCGCAATCGTTGTGCTAGCTGTTTCGGAAGCAGCCTGCACCGTGTTGGTTTGACTTGCCGTAGCAGGTGTTGCCGCAGATTTGGAATCGCAAGCCGCCAAAGCGGCCGCCATCAATAAAGGCAAATATTTTAGTTTCATTTCTATTCCTTAATTATTTGGTTGAACAGGTTTCGCTGTGCGTCCACACATCAGGCGTGTAGTCAGCAGGGTTCACTGGGCTGTGGCGCGTGATGTAGTCTTTCATGATTTCTGCATCAACAAAACCTGATTCGTTGTATTTAGGCAAACCACGCAACACGGGATAGCCATCGCCACCTACTGCTAAATATGAAGCCACCGACAAAGTGTAGGTTTGATTGTCGTCCAAAGGCTTGCCCTTAACCAAGATGCTGGTCAAAGTGTTGTTTGCACCACAAGTTTGCACTTTCATGCCAATTAATTGTGGATATGCACCTTCGCCTTTTTTCTTGTGGACGATGTTTTGCAGATAATCGCGCAATTTCGCACCCTTTAAAGGTACGCTGGCAACGGTGTTACCAAATGGCTGCACTTTCAAAATATGTTTATAAGTGATGTCGCCAGCAGGCAAGGTATCGCGCAAATTGCCTGAATTAATCACACCCACATCGGCTTGAACACGTTCCATTTGGGCGCGACCAATTAACTGACCCAATGGCATTTGCTGGCTACGTACCAATTCGCGCTTGCCGTTAAATTCTTCGGTTGCTGTGCCAACTTTTACGCCCAACAATTTATCGCCTTGGTCTTGATAGGTTTTCAGTTTTGCCAACAAAGCGGCATTGGGGACGTATTCCGCGCCAACGATACGGTATTCGGTTTTGCCATCTGCCGTGGTGTGTTTGGCTTTCAGGTTGATTGGAATCAACTGATACGATACCAAACGGCTTTGACCGTCTTTAAACTCAAAGTCGGCGCGACCAATGTATTTGCCCCATTCGCCAGCCTGCATAATTGCCATGCCATTTTGTTGATTTGGATGACACGCTTGGGTCGGTTCGTATTTGCTTACCAATTCACCTTTGTCATCAACGCAAGCAATCGTGTGGCTGTGTCCGCCAATAATCGCGTTAAAGCTGCCTGCTGGCAGGGCTTTTGCCAACGCCACATCGTGTTCGTAGCCCAAATGCGTCAAGGCAATGCGAACATCAACTTTTTGGCGATTCAGTTGTGCCAAACTGCGTTGTGCTGATTCGGCAACAGGTAAGAAACGCACGTTTTTGGTGTAATCTGGGTTACCCAAATACGATGTTTCTTCGGTGGTTAAGCCCACTACGCCAAATTTCAAACCACCGCGATTAATCACAACGTGCGGTTTAACAAAATGGCGACCTGTGCGTTTGTTGATAATGTTTGCCGACAAAAATGGGAATTTTGCCCAGCCTTCTTGTTTGGCAAGCAGTTGGTTAGGGAAATCAAATTCGTGGTTGCCGAGAGCCATCGCGTCATATTTGATGGCGTTCAAACCTTCAATATCAGGGCGTGCATTGAGCAAGTCTGATTCTGGTACACCTGTGTTGATGTCGCCTGCGTGCAAAACCAGCACCGTGCCACCTTGTGCTGCGACTTCTTGGCGAATGTGGTCAATCGTGGTTTTTTGAGCCGCAAAGCCGTATTCGCCTTTTTCGTTTGCCCAGAAGCGACCGTGCGTATCGTTGCTGTGAATGACCGTATAGCGATAGGTTTTGCCCGCTTCATACGCTTGTGCGCCACTAGCAAACAGCAAAGACGTTAATAAAACGATGGTTTTGGTTTTCATGATGATGTCTCCTGAACGTTCGTCAAAAAAATAAAACAACAACAAAAAGTGCAGGCTGCTTTTGCTTACTCTGGCAACGCTGCTGAACCCATACGGCGCAAAATCACATTGGTTTTGCGTTTAAGTGCGGCATCGCGTGGATTATCCGCATAATAGAGTGGACGTGGCACGCGAGCGGCTAACTGAGCAGCCTGCACTTTGGTTAAGCGATGTGCAGGCTGCTTATAAAAATACTGCGCGGCAGCTTCTGCGCCATACACGCCATAACCCCATTCAATCACGTTCAAATACAACGTGTAGATGCGGTCTTTATCGGTGGTGGCTTCAATCATTGCCGTGAGCGCGGCTTCTTCTGCTTTACGAAAATAGCTGCGGCTTTCGTTTAAAAACAAATTCTTGGCAAGCTGTTGGCTAATCGTTGAACCGCCTGCGCGAATTTTGCCGCTGCGTTCATTGCGCGCCAATGCGTGTTTGATGCCGTTCCAGTCAAAGCCATCGTGTTCAGCAAAATTTGCATCTTCCGAAGCGATTAAGGCTTTTTTTAGGTTGATAGAAATTTGCTCGTAATCCACCCAACGATAGTCCAACGCCACATTGGGCTTTTGTTCCGCCAGCTCTGCCATACGCATATTCATAAATGCGGTGCGATGCGGCGCAAGGGCGCGATAGGCAATAATGTTGCCATAGGCATATACGTTGAACAAAATTAACACCAACACAGGCAAAGCTAGCAGCCACGTCCAGTTGATTTTCACGCGGTCATCTCCGCACGAATTTGGGCGATAACAGGTGCGATTTCGGGCGTGAATTGTCGCCATTGCTGATACGATGCCGCCGCTTGCCCGACCAACATACCCAAGCCGTCAGATGTTTGCTGTGCGCCATGTTGCGCGGCAAATTGCATGAACGCGGTGGGCTGGTTCGCATAAAACATATCGTATGCCAACGAGCAGCCTGCAAAAATATCGGGCGATACATCTGGAATGCTATCGTCTATGCTACCCGATGTTGCGTTGATAATAATGTCATAAGATTGATTTAATTGATGAAAGGGCAGAGCGGCAATATCAAACAACTGAGCCAATTCAATGGCTTTATCGTGTGTGCGATTGGCAATGGTGATGCTGGCAGGATTGCAGGCTGCTAGCGGCAAAACCACGCCACGAGTCGCGCCACCTGCGCCCAAAAGCAAAATGTTTTTATTGTGTAGATTGAATTGCAAGTGCTGGCATAAGTCGCGCACCAAGCCTTCGCCGTCGGTGTTGTCGCCCAGCAAAGTGCCGTCTGCTTGCGGAATCAGCGTATTGACTGCGCCCGCTGCCCGAGCGCGTTCGGTGTGTGCCTGCACCAAATCGTAGGCAAAACCTTTAAACGGCAGGGTCACATTTGCTCCACGTCCATTTTGTGCAAAAAAAGCGCGAACGCCATCGCCAAAATCTTGTGCGGTGTTTTCGGCAAAGGTGCGCGTGTATTCAATTTGTACGCCTTCTTGTGCGGCAAAGCATTGATGAATTTGTGGGGATTTGCTGTGTGCAACAGGATTACCAAAAACGGTGTAACGTGGTGTCATATTCGCATTCCCTAATCATGTGTTAAGTAAAGTTAATGCAAATGACATTGTAGCCTTGTTTGGCGCAAAAACCAAATATTGTCGCAAAAAAGCAGCCTGCACTTTAAATCACACTAAAGTGCAGGCTGCTTTTTACTATGTTTACATACACCCTTCGTTTTGCAACAAAGTAAACAAAGGCACATTGCTATCGCGAATTTTTTGCGCGCCTTCCAAATCGGTAAACTCCAAAATCGCGCAGGCTTCCACCACCACGCCGCCCAGTTGGCGAATCAAATCCACGCTTGCCAGCATCGTGCCACCTGTTGCCACCAAATCGTCCACCAACAACACACGGCTGCCGGCGGTGAGCGCATCGGTATGGATTTCAATCGTTGCTTCGCCGTATTCCAGCGCGTAGCTGCGCGACACAGTGTTAAATGGCAACTTGCCTTTTTTGCGAATCGGCACAAACCCTACGTTTAATTGATACGCCAGCGCTGCGCCAATAATAAAGCCTCGCGCGTCCAAGCCAGCAACCACGTCAATTTTTTGACCCATGTAGCGATAAGTAAACAAATCCACCAACAAGCGGAAATATTCTGGGCTTTGCAACACAGGCGTGATGTCGTGGAACAAAATGCCGTCTTGTGGCCAGTTGGGAACTTTGCGGATTTTGTGAGCAAGGGCATCAACGCCCATCACATCGGGGTGAAATATCATAATGATTTCTCTCGTTTGTACACAAAAAAATAAAACGGCATTTTAGCCCTAATCGCATAAAAACGCTATAATTCAGCCTTTTCATCTATAAGAATATAGTGGATTAAATTTAGATTAGGACAAGGCGACAACGACCGCCGTGTACATCTAGTACATAAGGGAGTTGGCAACACTGTACTAATCTAAATTTAATTCACTATGAATCAGAGGAACACTCATGTGCCAGCTACTCGGCATGAACTGCCACCTACCCACCGATATATCGTTTTCGTTTTCAGGTTTTGCCAAACGTGGCGGACAAACCGACCACCACACAGACGGCTTTGGCATCGGTTTTTTTGAAGGACGCGGCTTGCGCTTATTTTTGGACGACCACCCGTGCGCCCAATCGCCTGTTGCCGAATTGGTACGCAATTACCACATCAAATCCAAAAACGTAATTTCGCACATTCGCAAAGCCACGCAAGGACGCACATCGCTGGAAAACACGCACCCATTTCAGCGCGAATTGTGGGGCGGTTATTGGCTGTTTGCCCACAACGGCAATTTAAAAAGCACTTTTCAGCCCAAAACGTATTACTATCAACCTGTTGGCAATACCGATTCGGAACGCGCTTTTTGTTATATTTTAGACCGATTGCGCGAGCAGTTTCCCAGTAAACCCAGCCATGTTGAGCTATTTCACGCGCTGCAACCTTTGTGTGTCGAAGTGCAACAATACGGTATGTTCAACATGATTTTGTCGGACGGCGAGGTGATGTATGCACACGCCAGCACGCTGCTGCATTACATTGTGCGCGAAGCTCCGTTTGGACACGCGCATTTGGTGGACACCGATATTGAAATTGACTTTTCCAAAGTCACCACGCCAGATGACCGTGTGGCAATTATTACCACCTTGCCTTTGACCGATAACGAAACGTGGCATCAATTTGCCTGCAACGAATTGGCAATGTTCCAAGACGGCAAAATTATTTTGCGCCACTTGCCCGATAATCCGACTTATCTGACGATTGAAGAAGGCTTGGAAATTGCGCGTAAAGCGGGCGTTTGTCGCGAATAAAGTGCAGGCTGCTTTTTTATTTAACCAAAACTAAATCAACAAAATGACCGAACAAAACACTAACAACCCAACCCCCGAAGTCCCCCAAGAACATCGCCGTAGCATTAAATCGTTTGTGTTGCGACAAGGACACATGACTGCCGCGCAACAAAAAGCGATTGATGACAACTGGGCAAGCGTGGGCGTAGATTTTCAAAATTACGCCATAGACCTAAATCAAACCTTTGGGCGCAATCAACCCAAAGTGTTGGAAATTGGCTTTGGCATGGGCGTGGCAACTGCCGAAATCGCCCAGCGTTTGCCCGATTGCGATTTTTTGGCGATTGACGTACACGGGCCTGGCGTGGGCAATTTGTGTAAATTGATTGCCGAGCAAAATATTTCCAACATTCGCGTGATGCGCCATGACGCGGTGGAAGTGGTAGAACAAATGTTGCCCGATGGCAGCCTGCACGGCATTCACATTTTTTTCCCCGACCCATGGCACAAAAAACGCCACAACAAACGCCGTTTGATTCAGCAGCCGTTTATTGAAAAACTGTTGCCCAAATTGGCGCAGGGCGGTTATATCCACTTGGCGACCGACTGGGAAGAATACGCGGTGCAAATGCTGGAAGTGCTGCAAAGTTTCCCCGATAAACTGCAAAACACCGCCACCGATTACGCGCCCACGCCCGATTATCGTCCCGAGACCAAGTTTGAAGCGCGTGGTAAGCGGTTGGGTCACGGTGTGTGGGATTTGGTCTTCATTAAAAAATAACCATTCGTGCAGGCTGCTTTTGCTACAATCGCGGGCTTGCATCAACCTAACCAAGGATATAGATATGAATATGAAACGCTATTTAGTCGCAGGCATATTAGCAGCCTGCACTTTAACCGCCTACGCCGAAACTCGTGCTGTGATTGAAACCAATCTGGGCAACATAGAATTGCAGTTGGACGAAAAACGCGCCCCAAAAACCGTTGCCAACTTTGTGCAATACGCGCAAAAAGGCTTTTATAGCGGCACGATTTTTCATCGCGTGATAGACGGTTTTATGATTCAAGGCGGCGGTATGACGGCGGATATGCTGGAAAAACCAGCCACCCAAACCGTTGCCAACGAAGCGGATAACGGCTTGAAAAACACAGTTGGCACAATCGCTATGGCGCGTACGGCTGCACCGCATTCGGCAAGTAGCCAATTTTTTATCAACGTCGCCGACAACGATTTTTTGAATCATCGCGATAAAACCGAGCAAGGCTATGGCTATGCCGTGTTTGGGCGCGTGAGCAAAGGCATGGACGTGGTGCAACGCATTGCCAAAACACGCACCACCACACGCATGATGCACCAAAATGTCCCAACCCAAGCGATTGTGATTAAAAGCATTCGCATCGTAAAATAAACTTTTTGTAACAAGGAAAATAACTATGGCAGTGAAATTACACACCAATTTTGGCACGATTACATTGGAATTGAATCACGAACAAGCTCCAATTACGGTAGCCAATTTTGAACAATACGTTAAAGACGGTTTTTATGATGGCGTGATTTTTCATCGCGTAATCAAAGGCTTTATGATTCAAGGCGGCGGCATGGACGCGGATATGCACGAAAAAGACACGCGCGACAGCATTCAAAATGAAGCGCATAACGGCTTGTCTAACGACAAATACACGATTGCTATGGCGCGTACTTCGCAGCCGCATTCTGCCAGCGCACAATTTTTTATCAACACCAACGACAACGTGTTTTTGAACTACCGCGCCAAAGAATTGCACGGCAAAACGGTGGTGCAAGAGTGGGGCTACGCGGTGTTCGGCAAAGTAACAGACGGCTTTGATGTGGTGGACGCGATTGAAGGCGTGAAAACCAAAAGCCACGGTTTCCACGATGATGTGCCTGTTGATGCGGTAGTGATTACCAAAGCGGAAATCGTGTAATATCAATTAAGTTGATAAACAAAAAAAATCGGGTGGCATTTGGGTTGCCCGATTTTTTTGTGTGATAAGGAATCTATCCGATGAAATTAACGCTGATGTTTCGCCCCTATTGCGGTTTGTGTCATCAAATGCACGATGCGTTGCAGCCGTATCAAGCCGAATTTGGCTTTGAATTGGAGATTGTGGAAATTGACGACTTCCCCGATTTGGAACAGAAATACAATGAGTTAGTCCCTGTTTTGTTGCACAATGACCACGAAATTTGTCATTGGCATTTGGACGAAGTGGCTTTGCGCGAATATTTGGAAAAAGTGCAGGCTGCTTTGTAATCATGAAAAGCAGCCTGCACTTTGAATCAACCAAAAAGTGCAGGCTGCTTTGTTTAATCAATCATATGCCCAATGCGGCTCAAATCAGTTGGATTTAGCCAAATCAAAAAGGCTTTGCCCACCATCAATTTATCATCAACAAAACCCCAATAACGGCTATCGGCACTCGCATCGCGGTTGTCGCCCATGGCAAAATATTTGCCTTCTGGCACGGTGCATTTAAAGCCGCTGCCATCGGCTTCGTAAGTGCAATGTTGCTCCAAACCGCTGGCAAAGTTTTGTTTGTGCATCAAATCTTGATAATTATTCCACGTTCCTGCGTCCACAGATGGCATATTGTTTTCCTGCAAAATTGCAAATTCGCGTCCAAAAAATTGGGTGTTGAACTGGCTGGCCTCGCGCTGAATCATTGGTTCGCGGTCATCTGGATAAACATAATTGGACGCAGATGCTGGAATGGTGGTTTGTACTTCGCCATTAACCGTCAAAACTTTGTCTTTGTATTCAATCACATCGCCAGCCACGCCGACAATGCGTTTGATGTAGTTTAATTTGGTGTCCACAGGATAGGTAAACACGGCAACATCGCCACGCTGCACTTGCCCTGTCGGAATCAACACGCTATTGATGACGGGAATGCGAATGCCGTAAGCAAATTTGTTCACCAAAATAAAATCGCCTTTGACCAAACCTGGACGCATAGAGCTGGACGGAATTTGAAACGGCTCGGCGACAAAGGTTCGCAACACAAACACAATGGCGATAATCGGGAAAAAGCCTGCCATGTAATCGCGAAAATGGTTGTTGTCGGGAATGTCTTTGTTTTTATGCGAGATTTTTTTCCACAGCCATGTCGCGCCTGTGATGAGTGTGAACAGCAGCAAAACGGCGGTAAAACTCCACGCCAGCGAAAACGATAGCAAGCCAAAAATGCCCATCATCATGAGCAAATAGCCCCATTGCAAGGTGTTGCTCCACTCGTTTTCGGCGGTGCGCTGCTTGCTGCTGCTAAACAACATAATCGCGCCAACGCAAATAATGCCAATGGCGGCGTATGAGATTTGATTGAATTCCACGGTTAATCCTGTATTGCAAAAAATGAGCGGTATTTTAGCATGATTTAATGACTGGTTTTGAGCGAGCCTAAATAAATCGCCAACATGGTTAAAGCTGCGCCAAACCATTGCAATGTGTTGATGTCTTTGCCCAAAAAGATGAAGTCAATCAGCAGGGCGGCAACGGGTTCGCTCAACAATAACAGCCCTGCTAAATTGAGTGATAACAAGGGGATAGCATAAGCAATCATGCCCCACGCGAAGCATTGCATCACCGCGCCATACACCAAAATCCAGCCGATTTGCGCCCATGTTTGTGGCAAAAAATTGTGGCTGTTGAATACCAATGCTGGCAACAGTAATACCGCCACACCGCCTACGCTCACCAATAGCATCAGCGGAAAAATAGCAGTGCGTTCTACTTCGTGGGTTTTGCGAACAAACACCATAGACAGCGACAACATTAAGCCCGACACAATGCCCGATACAAAGCCCCACAGCGCGTTGCTATTGTGTCCAAATTCGGGGCTGCCGATGAGTGCCATGCCTGTTAATGCCATGATTAGACTGATGATTTGCAGGCGCGATAATTTTTCGCTAAACCAAATCCAGCCGATAAGCGATAGCCAAAAAATTTGCAAGCTGTTGAGTAGCGTAGAAATACCCGGCCCAACTGCGTAAATACTTTCGTGCCAGAGCGATAAATCCAAACCCAAAAAGCAGCCTGCAACCAGCGCGTATTGTCGTGCGGTGCGGTTTTGGGGCAATTTGTGTCCAAACCAGCGCGACAGCAGCACGAAAATCACGCCTGCAACCAGCAATCGCCAAAAGGCAATCGCATACGCGCCAACTGGAACGTGCGCGACAATCACGCTGCCCATGCCAAACACGATGCAGCCGACTACCAAGCCCAAAGGGGCGAGCTTTTTTTGTTGCTCAATGTTCATAAATAAGTATTTGTAAAGTTATAACAGGTTATTTTAATAAAAAATTGTTGGTAATGTGCAACAATTTAAAGGTTTTTGTTAAGAATAATTAAATTGTATTAGGTTTATCGTGTATATTAGTCATTCTATTTTAAGTGGAATGCCTAAACCCTTTTTTTCTTTTTTTGAATGGAATAATAGGATTATAAAATGAAGAAAACCAGTTTTGTTTTGGCTTGTTTACTGGTTTTGGCAGCATGTGGCGAGAAATCTGCATCATCACAAAGCTCAACCAACAATACCCCAGCTGTGCAAGCCAGCAGCACAAAAGCCGCTCCTGCTGCAACCGCAACCAAAAAAGCAGAGCATTATATTGTGGGTACAGATGCCAGCTATCCGCCGTTTGATTTTAAAGACGACCAAGGTCAAATTACTGGCTTTGATGTGGACATTTTACGCGCGATTGGTGAAGACCAAGGCTTTTCGGTTGATTTCATTTCAACCGAACGCGCACAATTATTCCCATCGCTCAAAGAAGGTCAGTATCAAATCTTGGCAGCTTGCTTGGGTCTGAGCGCGGAACGTTTGGCACAATCTGAAATGTCTGTACCTTATGCATTTGCACCAAACGTAATCATGGGTAAAGCAGGTGGCACTGAACCGCAAACTTTGGCTGATTTGGGTAGCAAAAAAGTGATTACCCAAGAAGGTTCACACACGCATGATGTGTTGAAAGCCGCCAATGTGCCTAATGTATCTACCACCAATGGCTTGTATAACGCTTACTCTACTTTTGTTCGTGGCGAAGCGGATTATGTTTTGGGCGATGCTGGTGTGTTGAGCTACCACCACAAAAATAACCAAGCAGCGAACAAACCGAAAGTTTATACTGCTGTGTACGACAAATCGGAAGACGTGCGCGTGGGCTTTGCCGTAAAAAAAGGCAACACTGCTTTGATCGGCAAAATCAACGAGGGTTTGAAAAACATTCGCGCCAACGGCAAATATGACGAAATCTATGCAAAATGGTTTGGCGATGACCAAACATTGCGCGTTCCACAAGCGAAATAATTGGATTTAATCGCGTAAAAAAGCAGCCTGCACTTTGTAAATAAGTGCAGGCTGCTTTGTTTACCAATCTCTACGTTTCATTCGGTCTAACTGACGGCGGTCGCGTTTGGTTGGTCGTCCGTCTGGATAGGCGGCGGTGATGCGACTGGCTTGGTCTAGTGCTTTTTGCGCTTCACGTTTGGCGATGGTGGGTGCGTCTTCTTCATACAGCAAACGTGCTTCGGGCGCAGGTCGGCGCTGATGATTGAGTGCCAACACTTTGATTTTGTAGGGCAATGAGTTGAGCGTTAAATCCACCACATCGCCTACCACAATATATTTGCTGGTTTTGGTTTTGATGCCGTTTACCGACACGCGCCCTAGTTCGATGTGTTTGCTGGCAAGGCTGCGGGTTTTGAAAAATCGTGCTGCCCACAGCCATTTGTCTAGGCGCATGGTGTCGTCACGTTCGTCTTCGTGTTGATGTTTTGACATGGGTTTCCTTTGAGTGCAGGCTGCTTTTTATGGCTTAAATTGCTGAATTGTTTTGATGATTTCGTCTTCATCGTCCAACACGTAAATCAAATCAAAGTCATCGGCATGAATCAAATTTTGCGTGAGCAGTTGTTCGCGCAGCCAATCCAACAAACCTTGCCAAAATGCTTTGCCCACCAACACCACAGGGCAGGGCTGGATTTTGCGCGTTTGGATTAGCGTGAGTGTTTCAAACAATTCGTCCAGCGTGCCAAATCCGCCTATCATCACCACAAATGCAAATGAGTGATTGACCAACATGGCTTTGCGCGATGGAAAATTTTCAAACGTGAGCGTAATATCTTGATATGGATTATTTTTTTGTTCGTGCGGCAAAATAATGTTCATGCCCACGGTTGGGCTTTTGCCTGCAAACGCGCCTTTGTTTGCCGCTTCCATAATGCCTGGCCCACCGCCCGAAAACACCGAAAAACCGCTATCGGACAGCAATCGCGCCAAACGCTCGGTTCGCAAATATTCAGGGTGGCTGGGGGCAATTCGTGCGCTGCCAAAAATGGTAACGGCTGGCGGCAGCTGGCTTAATAATTCGTTGGAGTCGGTAAATTCGTTGCAAATAGTGGCTGTGTTCATGTTTTGTCCTTGATTTAGATTTTTTGTACCACAATCAATTCTGGATTGTTTACCTGTTCTACCAAAATCGCTTGCACTCGCGCTTGCCACAGTTCGCCAAATCGCGCCAACGTATCGGCATCGGCTTGACCACTCACGGCTAGAGGCATGATGTCGCGCATTTCGGGTGCAAACGGCACGAGTTGTCCATTGAATGCCACGCTCACGCTTGCGCCTGTGTCTTGTCGGCGTAACACGATTTCGCCCGACAAATCTGGGGCAAACTGCAATAGATTGCGCCGTGCAAAACGGGCTGCTGCGCCAATGCCGCCAAAGCCCAAATCGGTTGCCGCGCCTGTGAGCAAAGTCGCGACTGATGCGGTTACGCCTGTCGTGCCTTGATTGCGTTCGCCACGAATTTGCACGCTGATGTTGCCGCGCTCGGGCATTTCATCGCCATACAAAGCCTGTATGCCGCGAATGGTCATCAGATACGCACTGGCAACGGTGGGGCAGGAATGTCCGCACAGTTTGACGGCATCTTCGTAGCGATAAGTGATGATGCCGCTGGCGGTCGCACCCAAAAATTGCGCCAATGGGTCGCGCAGTTGAATGGTGGGGGCTTGATTGAAAAAAGTGGGGAAGGTCATGTTTTATTTCCTTTTTGTTTACAAAATACATCATTTATCGGTAAATCGTGAAAATTCAGCAATTTGGTTCTCTCTCCTGTGAGAGAGAGCTAGAGAGAAGGTAAAACAGTTGCGTTACAGCAAATTGCTATCAAAATAATACAACGCTTTTCCCTCTCCCTAGTCCTCTCTCACGGGGAGAGAGGACGAGTTGGCGGTATTCAATCCAAACACACCCAAGCATTCTCTTGTGCGACATCGCGCCATTGCTGGGCGGTTTCTTGGTGCAGGCTGCTTTCGTTACCATTGTGCAGCAAACGCAACACCACACCGCTTTGGGCTTGGCTGGCAAGCTGTTGAATGCGGCGCACATTGCCGCGGTCGGGCAAACTGGCTGCGCGTATGCCAATCAATAATTGCACGTTTTCTTGTGCCAAAGCAGCCTGCACTTGGGTAAACTCGCTGCGTTCGGCAACGCTGCCATAGTCCACCCAATCGTGTCCCAAAGTTTGCGCGAACCAATTGGATTGATGTTGGCTGCTGGGCGAATCCAATAAAACTGCCCAATGCAAAGCGTTTTCGCTGAACACGATTTGTGGTGCAGGCTGCTTTTGTGGCGCATCGGGGCGATAGTCGTCTGCGCTATCGGTAATGCGTTGTTGCCATTTTTGCACGATGTTTTGGTAATACGGTAAACGCAAATCCAGCGTGGTTTGATGGCGTTTTTGTTGCGCCCAACACAGTAACCACGCCAACAAACGCGGTGCAATGCCATAGCAGATGATGCTGCCGAGCAATAAGTTTGCCCAAGCTGAAGCAGCCTGCACATTGGCTTGATTTTGCGTGGCGTACACCATTTGCTCGTTGGGTGTTTGCCAACCCAGTTGCGCGGGCAACCACGATAGCGCGTACACCCACTTTGCCAAAGTCGGGGCTTGCAACAGCGTGCTTTGCCAGTCAAACGTGTATTGGCGCACGGTTAGGAGCAGCAAAGTGGCGACAAACATACCAAGCAGGCTGCACAAGGCAAGTTGATGTGCGGTCGCGTCCATGCGCCAGCGTCCGTGCGGCGTTTGTTGCTGTTGCAGCGTGTGTTGCCATAAGGCTTGTTGGATTGGGTTGTCCGATTTGGGGCGCAGCAGCGCGTTTTGCCAAGCGTATCGCGTTTTGTTGGGTCGCAACACGCGCCACAGCCACCACAGTAACATTAGCGTATTTGCGCCCAACACGCCCCATAAAATCAGAAAAAATTGCAAATTGCTTTGCTGCATCAGCGCAAAAGTCGCCACAAAACCCAAAATCGCCCAAACCACGCACAACACGGTCTTAAACCACGCCAAACGCGATTGCCAATGGTGCAGGCTGCTTTGGATTTCTTGCGTTGCGTCCATGATTTTGGCACGTTGATGTAAACGGTGCAGCACATCGCCCGAAGCAGCCTGCACCAGTTGCGTTGCCTTGTCGGGTTCGCTGGCAAAACGATGGTTACGCTGTTCCAGCAGTCGCACCAGTTCAATATAATCTATCATATTGTTTATATACAAAAATTCAAAATATCCAACGGCTGATTGGCAGCGACATCATAACCCCACGTTTCGGGCGTATCGTGTTCGCCAATGTAGCCCCACGCCGCCAACACCGTTTTCATGCCAGCCGCGCGTCCTGCTTGAATATCGCGCTCTGCGTCGCCCACATACACGCACGAAGCAGCCTGCACGCCCAGTTGTTTGCAGGCATACAACATCGGCAACACGCTTGGTTTGGCTTCGGCGCAAGTGTCGCCACTCACCACCACCGCAGGCGGCACAGCAAAGCCCAGTTTGGGGACAAGGCGGTCGGTAAAGCGTTTGGGTTTATTGGTGATAATGCCCCACGCAAAGCCCTGTGCGTGCAGGCTGCTTATCAATTCGTTAATGCCGTCAAACAGCACCGTATCGCGGTCAAAACAACGGTCGTATGCTTGCAAATATTCTTCGCGCCATTGAGCAAAATCGTGGTGTTGCGCGGATATGCCTGCGCCAAATTGCAACAAAGCCGCGCTGCCGTGGCTGGCGTGTGGGCGAATGTCTGCCAACGCTTTTTCGGGCAAACCTTTTTCGCGCAATAAATCGTTGAGCGCACCGCCCAAATCCACTGCCGTGTCTGCCAATGTGCCGTCTAGGTCAAACAAAACTGCTTGAACGTTCATGTGATTTCCTTGTTGATGTGGGATTTCAATCGCGCATGATTTTGTAAAACATGAATTGTAGCCATGCTTGCAGCCATACCGCAAATACTTTACTATCCAACGCTTTGCAGCGCAAAAGCAGCCTGCACTTTTTATATTTTATTTTTGACGAAGTAACACCATGAATGCCACTCAACTCCACCACACCGCCACCGTATTAGCCCAAATGCTCACGTTTGCCGACCCAGCCGATGTTGTGCTATCCAATTATCTGCGCGACAACCGCAAACTCGGACGCGCCGACCGCCACGAAATTGCCGAAACCGCATTCGCCGCCATTCGCCATTATCAAAAAATCGCTGCAGCCTTGCGCCGTCCGCACGTTCAAGCGCGAAAAGCCGCTCTTGCCGCGTTGATTTTGGGACGCAGCGTCAATATTTCCCAAATTGAAGATTTATTAAACGAAGACGACAACGAAAAAGAATTTTTGAGCAGCTTAAAATCACGCAAAACCGAATTCGCAAGCAGCCTGCACACCGCAGCCGAGTTGCCAGAATGGTTGATTGAAGTGCTGCAAAAACACGATTCAGACGAACAAATCTTGCAATTTGGGCGCAGTGTGGCACAACCAGCACCGCTAGATATTCGCGTAAATACACTCAACGGCAAACGCGACAAAATTCTCGCGCAACTGCAAACCGAGTTCCCCAATGCCATTGCTACGCCATTCGCACCACACGGAATCCGCTTCAACGACAAACCTGCGCTGAACAAACACCCGTTATTTTTAGACGGCACGATTGAAGTACAAGACGAAGGCAGCCAACTGTTGGCGCAACTGGTGGGCGCAAAACGCGGTGAAATCATCGTGGATTTTTGTGCAGGCGCAGGTGGCAAAACACTTGCCCTTGGCGCACAAATGGCAAACAAAGGGCGAATCTATGCCTTTGATATTGCAGAAAAACGCCTTGCCAACTTGAAACCGCGCATGACACGCGCAGGTTTGACCAATATTCACCCCGAAAAAATTGGCAGCGAACACGACCCACGCATTGCGCGATTGCACGGCAAAGCCGACCGCGTGTTAGTGGACGCGCCGTGTTCTGGTTTGGGGACGTTGCGCCGTAATCCTGATTTGAAATACCGCCAATCGCCCGAAACGCTGGCGAATTTGTTGAAACAACAGCAAAGCATCGTGCAGGCTGCTTCGCAACTGGTTAAATCGGGCGGACGTTTGGTTTACGCAACGTGTAGCGTGTTGCCCGAAGAAAATGAAATGCAAGTAGCGCAATTTTTGCAAAACAATCCCGATTTTGAATTGTTAAATTGCGCGGAATTATTGGCGACGCAAAAGATTGATTTGGACACAGGCGAATTTTTGCGTATGGACACGGCGGTGCATAATACAGACGGTTTTTTTGCGGCGGTGTTGCAACGGAAAGCATAAATAAAACAACAGGAGCGAATGATGTTTCATTCGCTCCTATTTTTTTGATTTTGTACCCAATTATAGTGAATTAAATTTAGATTAGTACCGCGTTGCCAACCCCCTTATGTACTTACTAGGTGTACACGGCGGTCGTTGTCGCCTTGTCCTAATCTAAATTTAATCCACTATACTTTGGACAAAATCAAAGAAAGTGGCACGATTGTGTTGGGGCATCGCGACTCATCTATTCCGTTTTCGTATATTGCCGACCAACCCAATCAACCTGTTGGCTTTGCATACGATTTGCAATTAAAAATCGTGGAAGCGGTCAAAAAAGAATTGAATATGCCCAATTTGACAGTGCGTTATAACTTGGTTACATCGCAAAACCGCATTCCGTGGTGAGCAATGGTACGGTGGATTTGGCTTGTGGCTCGGCAACCAATAATTTGGAACGCCTGAACCCCACCAATATAAATACCCATACTCAAGCAAGATAAACAGGATAAAACGGGACAATTCAAAACAAAGTGGGATTAAAAACTGCAACGCCATTTCACACAGTGAAACAAAAAAACAAAGCGGACAACATCGTCCGCTTTTCGCATTTTTGAGCAAATCACAACCCACGAGCCAACGACGCTTTCACAATATCCAGCAAACGCTTCTCGCCGCCAGACTGTAACGCCCCTGAACCATCAATCGGTAAATAAGGACGAGCAGGAATGTGAACTTTACGCCCCCGCCCTGCTTGCCCACCTATGTGATGAATTGCTGCATACGGTTTATTAGACCCAATCCGTGCAAAATCATTACCCGACTGCGTAGTCAAACTCGCGGCAAGCTGACCACTTAATTGCAGTTTTTTGCCACCGCGATGGGTTTCTTTCCATTTATCTCCACCCCAGCTTTCGCTTTCAAAGTTATCTTCTGTCATCGATAACAATTCTGCTGCCACACTTGCCATCATCGGTCGGCGGTTTTGTATGTTTTGCAAGAGCTGGTTTAAACTGTGTTCTAAACTTTCACTTTCTACGCTGATTTTAATCATGGCATTAATCCCAGTAATTCAGCCACCCAAGCCAGTTCAGCCAAAGTCAAGGCATTGCGAAATTTTTCCTGTGCCATCATTTCTTTAACCGCTACACGAGCCAATTCGGGTGGTACGTTTTGTACTTTTTTTATCGCTATCCGTGCAGTGCGTTGTAGAAACGTCTGTCCTTGATTGGCATTGAAACCTGCATTGGGCGCAATAAATTGACCGTCCACACGAATGCCTGTACGTTGGGCGTAACGCTGCTCGCCCGTGTGTTTGTTTTCGCCAATATCTACGGTAATGGTTTCCAGTTTTGGGCTGGGTAATACTTGGCTTTCGCCACGCTCACGCGAGAGTGGACGAACCCGACAACGGCAACGGTAATCCAACGGTGGATACAAACTGTCCCATACGGGGTCATCTGCGGCATACACATGACCGTGCAATAGACGATGCGTTTCGCGTGTACGTTTGTCGTTGATGGCGACATATTGCCAATAGGGGTGCGTATCTTTGGCGGCAACCATTTCCGCGTATCGCCCTGCCATGTAAGCGGATTGCAAATTGGTTAAATAAATCGTTTTCAGGCGGTATGGGCTGCCAAGTTGTACGTTTTGAATTTCGCCCATATCGGGGTTCGGGTGTTCTTGTTTGCCCCACCAGCCTTTGCTTTGTAATACAGGCGTGAGTTCGCGTTCAAAATCTTTGAATGGTTGCCCTTGTTCGGCTGCCTTAACCACCGCTTGATAAATGTCGTTGGCTACGTCCATGCCAGCCGTTTTGGCTACCGTAAACGCGGCAACATGAGCATCGTCCAACATATCTTGCCAATCCCACGATACATCAACACGCTTTTGTTTTAGGTAGGCAATGGCATTTTCAGGTGTCATACCAAATAATAAGTAAATATCAGGTTTCATCAGTCAACTCCGCTTGCACTTCCAAACGCCCCACTAAATCCGCCAAGAAAATCAGTCGTGCCAATTCATCTTGTAAGGCTTGGTCGTTCATGTTTGGATAATTTTCGGCTAATTGATGTAACACGATTTCGGGCGTTGCACCGTTTTGTAAATTCTGAACAAATGTATTTGTGAAATCAGCTTTACCGCCTACGGCGTACCCTTTTATACCCAAATCAGAAGATTTGGACAAAAGGGCAAGGCTGCCCGAAACTGTGTTTTCAAAGGTTTGGTAAACATCGTTTTCGGCAAAATCTGTGCTTTCAGGCTGCTTTTCAGGCGGCAACAAGTCATCATCACGCAAACCATAAGCGCGCTTGTAATAGTGATTGGAAAAACGTGCGCCCATTTGATGTAGAAGTTGGTCGCGCTGGGCTAATTCGGTTGAGCCGTACTCTTCTGCTTCATGCAACACAAATTTAGGTCGCGTTACATCGCCGAAATTCAGCTCACAAATCCAGTCAATCAACTGGTTAAACGTTGCTTCAATCATGCGACTGTCGCTGTCGCGAATATCGTCCGTTACCTCCAAACCAGCCGATGCGCTGGCGTGATTGGTGTTGGCTTCGGTCGTTTGGTCTTGACCGAGCAAGGCGATGTTGATTTCTGAACGGCAATAGCGGATTAACTTGTCATACGCATCAACAGACGCGGATTTGCCTGTGGCTTCGTGAATTTCCACGCTGCTGTCATTGGGGATTGTGCCAATCGCGTTGCCCATTAAGGCTTCCAGTGCGTCCAGCAATTTGTCGGTGTCGGCTTGGGTGTTGGAACGCGGTTCTTTACCAATGAGCCACGGGCTACCGTATTTTTGCGTAAACTCCGCCCAAAATTTCAGCCCTGCACGTTTGAACGTAACCGCCCAAAACACCAAACCCAAATCACCTAAACCGTAGGGGTTGTCGTAGCTGGCTTCTTGTTTGGGGCAAAGAAATTTGTATTCAGGCAGCCTGTTATTATGCAAACCGTGTTCAATAAAATACATTTCGCCCTGTTCGCCAAACGCAAACCATTCTTGCGGTTTGACCACGATTTTTTCAGGCAGCCACAATTTGTCGCGTTGCCACACAATTTCAATCGGCTGATAACCGAATAAAGTCGCATTCAAAATATCTTTAATCAGGTTAAAAATATCTAACTGCTCAAAAGCAGCCTGCACCGTATCGCGGACATTTTGCGGTACGTCATCGCCGTCCAATCGCCATTCCAAACGTGCAACGGCTGCTTTGCGTCTGCGAACTTGTCCACCTACCAATGGGTCACGCAACAATTCGCGGTATACATCAATGTGTCGCCCCATTTTGCGTAAAATCGGGTCGGGATTGGGCAGCCAGCCGTTAAAGCCGTGCATACCAAATCGCGCTGAAACCGCGATTTGGCTTGCCATTTGTTCGGGTGTGGCAAGAATTGTGCCATTGGGGGTTTTGAGTTTAATGTGGGGTTTCATAAATCTTTCCAGTTTTCAGGCTGCCTGAAATCAAAATCCGTCTGTTAATCGGCTACTTCGGCGCACGGCTCGGCTGCTGACACGCACCGCACCAACATTTAACTCTCGGCTAGCATAATGCGCCAAAAGCAGTGCGATTGCGGTATCGCCGTGGCGTTTGTTGCCGTCCGCACCACGTGTGCGCGTGTCAGGAATGCGTGGGATACCTTTAATCAATTCAAAGGCGCGCAAGTCCGCCAAGATGTCTTCATCACGTGGTAAGCCGTCCAGCGTGCCGTCTTCCAATGCTGCTTTAAATGGTGCAGTGTGGCTGCGATACCAGTTTTCAGACAACATCACGGCTTGTACGCACTCGCCACCAAACTGGTCTTGCATGGCTTCGGCTAAATACTGACCATTACCACGAGCGTCCAACGCCGCACCCAATAAATTTGGCAAACCCACCAACAGATACGCGCAAATCTGCTCTTGCTGCTTAAACGGCATATTGCCCAATTCCAAGATAAACGGCGTTTTGAGCATTAAATCAGGCTGTTGAATGAGTGGCACAATTGCGGTGCGGTCGCCATTTCGGGCAAAATCTACACCGACAAAGCTGTGGCGCGTGTTGTCCAATTGCTGCAAATAAGGGTGCAGGCTACCTGAAAGCCAGTCTTGCACTTCGGCGGCGCGTTGATGTTCGGGCAGTAACTGGAAATTATCCGTTTGGTCGTAACGCAACACAGGCGTGAACGGCGACATTCGGCTTTCAATCAACGTGCGGTTCAGCCATTTACCACCACCATTTTTGGGAATGCAGTCCAGCTCTTCACTGGCATCATCGCCGTAACTGGCGCGGATTTCGGCAACCCATTCGCGTTCGGCTTGCTCCGTCCACTCTTTGCCTAACCGTAAACAAATGCGTTGATATAAGCCATCTTGTAGCGCATCATCAAAGGTAATGCGATGCATGGAATACGGTTTTTTGCCTGCGCGGCAGTCGTTGATTAACTCATTAAATGGGTTATCCACGCCATCGTGCGTGGAAATGATGTGAACCTGTCCGCCCCACATCAGCAACGCCATCGCTGCTTTGAGCAGCTCGGGCAAATCATCGTGGAACGCTGCTTCGTCCAAAATCACGCGCCCTTGTTTACCGCGCAAATTGTTCGGGCGGCTGGATAAAGCAGTAATGCGAAAGCCTGATGCAAAGCGAATAATGAACGCCAAAATCGCTTGTTTGTCATCGCCTTCTACAAACACTTCTTCGGTTTCTTCAATTTCGCCAGCCGCCAAGCCGTAAAATTTTGCCCAGTTGCCGCAATCGTTGATGAATTCCAATGCCATGTCTTTGTTGTAGCCGATGTACCACACGTTCATGCCGTTGGTTTGCGCGGCGAGCAATGCGCTATCCGCCGCCTCCGCCCACGACAAACCGATGCGGCGCGATTTTTCACAAACTTTGACGGGGTTGGTATCGGCAATCCAGCGTTGTTGATACGGCAGCAAAACCATTGGGGTGCGGCTTTCAGGCTGCTTGAAAATGGTTTCGCTCATGTCGCAATCCCTAGAATTTGTTTACGGATTTGTTCGGCGGTGTCGTCTGATAAGCCGCCTTTTTTCACGGCTTTGGCGACTTCATCGGCAGCGGCTAGGGCGCGTGATTTGACCTTGTTTTGATATTCTTTTAAGCGCGTGGATGCAGAAATCAACCCTGCAATACGTTTACCGCCCTCGCTCAACAAATCAAACCGCGCCTCGGGTGCAAGCTCTTCGCTGTCTTTTTCGCTGATGTCCACCAAGGCTTCAAACAACTGATTTTGCAACAATGCCATCAAGGCTTCGCTGCGGCTGTCGTTTTCATCATCGGCATTGGCGACAATTAACTTGGCGGCTTCGGTGCTTTCCTTAATGGCTTGCAAACGGCGTTGGATTTTGTATCCGTGGCGATGCACGGCGGAACGGCTAATTTGAAAACCCTGTTCATTGAGCCACGCCGCCAATTCGGTGTAATTGGCAAAACCGTTTTCAATCAAACGGCGTTCAAATTCGCGGCGGACGTTTTCAGGCAGCAATTCCATGCTACTGCGTGGCGACATATCAGCTCTCCCAGTATTTTTCAGGTCGGGCAATGCCAGCCTGACACTCAATCGTGTATTCGGCAATATCCACACCCAAACGGTTTAAATCGGCAAACCACATTCCGCTTGGCTGTTTGGTTAAATCCAAGAGTTTGCGGTCTTGCAAATATTCAAGCTGTTGGCGTAATTCTAGGGCGGTTACATTGGGATAAATGCCACGCATTACGTCCAATAAAAAGACTTCGCTTGATGTGTAGGGGCGAGCTTTGTTCAGCGTGTTGATGATGTGCCAACGCATACCTTCGCGGCGGTATTTTTCGTTCATTTTTTCGCGCTTTCCATTTTGTAAAGGTCGGTCAAAGTCTTTTGAATACTGTCCATTTTGGCTTCTAAAATCGCTTGATTGCGAATGTAGTCTTCACGCAAGACAAATTTTTCAGGCAGCAAGGCTTTTTGTTCGGCAAATTGCGTTTGTAGTTTTTCAAAGTTTTCAGATAGGCGGTCTTGCTGTCTTTGGCGTTCATCTTGTTGCGCCTGAAATTGACTTAACAGCATTTTGCCAAAGCCCCAGCACACCGCCAAAAACGACAACAAAAAGCTGACAAGTTGCCAAAATTCAATGCTGATAAAAGTTTTGTTATCCATTTATTTCTTTCAAAGTTTGGCAAATCACGCACAAACGGCAACCTGAAACAATGCGTTGTCGTGCTTCGGGGATTGGGTCGCCACATTCTTCGCAATGTGTGGCGGACGGCGCGTTGTTTTCAGGCTGCCTGAATTGCGCCAACGCTTGTTCGCGGAATCGCTCTTCGTTTTCGCAAGCGCGGTCAATAAAATCAGTCATGTTGGGCTTTCTTGTACCACGCCAGCCAGCCTGAAACTTGCGTTTCTAATTTTTGGCAATACGTGCCATAGCGCACTGCGTGGTTTAACAGTTGTTCGGGTGAGCCATCGGTGGGGCGTTCGGGACGCTCGTAAACCACCAATAGCTCGGAAGAGATGGGCAGTAACACCGCTCGTTTAATCGGTGTAGCCAAAGGCGCGGTTGTAGAGGTGCAGGCTGCTTATTTGAGCAACATAATGACGTTTTGCCGATAAATAACCGCTGCCCCACGCACACGCAATCAATGACAAAAACAGCGTGAAATAAACTGCGTAGCGGTATTTATTCAACATTGCCCACATCGTTTTGACCTTTCTGCGCGATTTGCGCCACTTGTGGCACGGCAGCAATGCCGCGTTTAATCAAAGCATAGCCGCCCACCATCATGCCGTATGCCCACCATTGCCATTCGGGCGCATTGGGCGTTTGCATGAATTTGTAGGTCATGCAGCCTGCGGCAATGTTTGCCCATAGCTTGGTATGGCTGATTTGCCCTGTGGCTGGGTTGCAAACCAATCCGCTAAACCATTTGAGTACCTTCATGGCTATTTACCTTTTTTACGCTGTTTACGCCGATTAGCAGCAACACCTGAAAAACGATGTGCGCGACGCTTTTGTGGAATAGCAGGCGCAGAGAGTTTGAGCTTCCAATTAGGAATGTGGTCGCTAACGGCTAATAAACTGAATGCGAGTAACATCTTTTTCATCTTTAATCTACTTTTGCATTAAAACCAATCCCTAGCGCGTAAACCACCGCCAAAAAGACAAACCAGCCTGCATACATCACACGGTTTGTAACGGCTAAATAGGCAATATAGGCAAATCCTAATTTGGATAACAAAAATGCAATCAATGCCAGAGTGTGTAATGTTAGTTGATTCATATGCAGGCTGCCTTTACGCTTCGTTGCGACTAAACTCGCCAGCCAGTTGCAACACAGGCAAGTCATAGCGCGATTCTTTGGGCAACGATGACACGCCGTCTTTGCCTAGCCACACATACGCGACCGCCCGTTCACGCGCAAACTTGGCAACAGACACGCGGTTGCCTTGATTACCACCCAAAATCCACAAATTGCCTTGTTCGTCTTGTCCAACACAAAAGCCCACATGACCGCCACCTTGACGCGCAAACACCACCACGCAACCATAAGCAGGCGCGTTCAATCGTGTGCCTGTGTTTTGCCAGTCCAACGCTCTGTACCAATGCTGGGGCAAATCGCGCCCTGTTGTGCGAGCGCAATGGGCAACAAACGTGCCACACCACGGCGTTTCATTGTCCGTCCACCACGCTTTTAAGCTGATGAGCCAGTTGCCAATGGTGCTGTTGTGTTGTTTGCCTGCGATTTCAGTTAAGCCAATGTGTTGTCGGGCTTCGGCAAGCCAAGGGAGTTCGGTTTGATTAGACATAAAAAAATCCCCATAACGGTTAAATCGTTATGGGGATTATGCTTTCAGGCTGCCTGAAAGGCTTTTAATGCGGATTAAAAAAGTGAGATTTATAAAATCATCCAAATAATAAAGATGACAACAGCCACAATGATACCTATACAACCTGTTTTTTCATTTTGCTTATTTGCATTTATGCTGTTGGGTGGCGAGGTGGGTATCTTGGGATTTGATGAACGATTTAAACTTGCTGAATCTTGAATTAGCCTTGCTGATATTCTAGGTTTGTTTGTTATAGGTTTAGATTCAGGCAGTGGTTGCTTGTTATCATCTAATTTCTTTTGTATCTCATCTGCTAATTCTTGATATTGCTTTGCAAGATTTTCAAAATATTCTGCTTGTTCATTCAATTTTTCGCGTTTAAAAGATAGGCGAATTTTGTCAAAAACTAGACTTAAATACAGATGATTGAGCCATTTTTTGTAAAGTGCTTTTTGATTGTGATATTTTGCCTCTCGTTCAACAATCTCACCTAACTGATTTATTAACTGGATAAACTCAAATTTAGAAGATTCAAAAAAACCTGCTTGTTGCAAGAACAATGGCAATCTCAAATAGTTGTGTATACTTTGCCACTCTCCATTTTGTCCGTCAATTTCTTTTGCCCGAAATAGACATTCTATTGCCAAATCCCACTGTGTTTTTTTGAATTGTGTAGCCGTGCCATGCAATTTCCACACACCTAATTGCAACAGTTCCCCTGTAAGTATTGATGGCTTTCGTTCATATGCTTTATTTGGTTCAAGCAGTTTTAGAAAATCATGGTCTTTTACTGCTAATTTTTTTGTCTTTTTTGCTGATGATGCAATTGGCACATTTGCTAATTGCTCATATGTTAATGCCAATAGGTAGCTTCGTCCTTGCTTACGGCGATAAATATCCTGACGCACTTCTGCATAATACAGTACATAGCGCAATACTTCTACTTGTTGTTCTCCAAAGTGATTTTTAACGTAAGCGGTCATATCACTTTGTAGAACAGGTTTATTTTGTTCTGCAATATATCCTCTAATTAGTTGAATACCTTGCCGATATGTTGGGTCTTCTCCTGCAAATTGAGCGACCTCTTGGGTAAAAGCATCTTGATTGGTTTTATCTGTACCATGAATGCCATAAGCTGCTTTTTGGTAATACATTCTCGCGGTATCAAAATCACCTACTTTCCATGCTTCTCTGGCTAAATAAACAAAATCCATTGCAAAAATCCTTGCTATTTAAAATGCATATTCTCGGAGCTTGTGGTTTTACACGTTCATCTACGTCCCATAATATCTTTGAATTTGATTATCTTGGTTTGCTTTTTTCTCTGTGCTACGCGCCACGCTTGAAATAACAAATTTTCCGTTATCACTGGCTTGGCGGTAGTTTTCCAGCAATTCTTTTTCATCTACATCTAACTTTATTTTTTCAGGCTGCTTTTCCTGAATAAATGGTTCGCCTATTCCACAGACAAGCCAATTTAGGTTTACACGCAATCGTGTACAAATAACTTCTAAACCTTCCGCATTTGGGGTGCGTGTACCGTTTAAATAGCTTTGAGCTGTTCTATATGGCAATTCTGTTAATTCTTGAAAATCCTTTAATTTCAAATTCTTATTTTCACAAATAAAAACCAATCTTTCTTTTATACACGTTTGCATCAAATATCCCTTTACTTTATACGCGAACGCGTATATTATGCACACATCGCAAACAAAAGCGCGATTTATCGCAAATAAATAGCGTGAATTTTATCACAACAAGGAGCTTAAAAATGGCTTTAACACCCGAGCAAGTTAAGAAAAATTTTAAACAAAAAGGCATCACGTTTTCAGGCTGGGCAAGAGAACATGGCTATCGTCCGCAAGAAGTTATCCGCGTCCTGAATGGTTTTTTCAAAAGCCAGCCGTGGTCAAGGACATGAAATTGCCGTCAAACTGGGTTTGAAATAGGAGCAACCTAATGGCAATCAGTAAAAAAGGCAGCCGTGTGCTGAAAGTATTTAAGGCTTTGGAAGCGCATCCGATTATCGGGTTGAGCAATAAAGAAATTGCGGACGGCTTGGGTATTTCTGCGGTTCATGTGAGCCGTGATTTGGAAGATTTAATCGCTGAAGGTTTGGTAACGAAACTAGATAACGGCAATTTTGCATACAGCATTAAAACCTTGCAGATTGCGGAGCGTTTCAGGCAGCAGCAAGCTCATTTGACTGCTAAATTGGAAGAAACCGCAGAACGTGTGAACAGATTTTAAGAAGTTCCGACGTCGGAACTTTTGGGAGATAAAAAAATGAGTAGTGAAGTGGAAGTGATTGATGTGAATGCAACCAGTAATCACGCAGCGATGCACAGCGTGATGGTAATGGAACAATGGGGAAACGGCGAAACCTATAACGAAGCAACTTGGATTGAACGTGGTCGTCATGCAGTCCGCCAAACATTGGAAGGTATGTTTGAACTGGGGCGTGCGTTGATTGTATTAAAAGAACATACCGAATACGGTCGTTTTGAAAGCATTGTTAAAGAACAATTTGGATTAGGTAAAGCAGAAACATCGCGTTTGATGAATGCAACTAAACGTTTCGCCACCCCACAAATGCAAAAAGCCGCGCCCAAACTGATGGACTTGGGCAAATCTAAACTGCTGGAACTCTTGGTAGAAGAAGACGTTACCCTAGTCGGTTTGGCGGACGGCGAAGAAGTAAACGGCATGACTTTGGACGATGTGGACAGAATGACGGTGCGCGAATTGCGAATTGCCCTGCGTGAAAACCGCGAGCAAATGCAAGCCAAAGACAAGGTGTTGGGCGATAAAAACGCCAAGATTGATGAACTTGCCGAAAAACTGGAAAAAGCCAAGAAAAAAGGCAGCCTGAAAGAACCCGACCCTGCCGATGTTGGCAATGAATTATACATGGCGGTCGGTGCAAAAGAAGTAGCGATTCGCAGCCACATTGTGCAACTGGGCGAATATTTCACGCAGCTTGCCGCACACGAGCAAGCCCACGGCATTTCACATCAGGCAAAAATGACTGGCGTCATCAATCAAATCATTATGGATTGTCAGCATTTACGCGACCAGTATGGGCTGCCTGAAACGATTCCCGAAGACGATATGCCCGAATGGCTGACTGGTAGCGATTTGCAGCCTGAAAGCGAGTAATCCCCAATGAATGCGGTATTAAACGAGCGATTAAACGCGATTGCCACGCAACTGGGTAAATTACCGCACGGTGGCAAAACGCCTTTTTTGCAAGCCGAAGCCGAGAAATTGGGCATGAGTGTGGCAAAACTTTACAAAGAATTGGAGCGTGTGATGGTTAAACCTCAACGTAAACGCCGTGCTGATGCAGGAAAAACGGCGTTGGAACTCAAAGATGCACAGATGATTTCCGCCGTGCTAATGGAAACCATGCGGAAAAACGGCAAACGTTTGATGACGGTGGAACGTGCGGTCCGACCAGTTGTTGCAGCCTGCACCTGTAACCAGTCTGCAAAGTTTGCACCCAAATCATGTTTGGCAGATTGACGCGAGTTTGTGTGTGCTGTTTTACCTGCCTGTATCGGGCAAGGACACAGGTTTACGCATGATGAATGCGGACGAATTTTACAAAAACAAGCCAAAAAATGTCGTGAAAATTGAGCAAGACCGCGTGTGGCGGTATGTCGTAACTGACCATTGTTCAGGCTGCCTGTTTGTGTGGTATGTGTTTGGTGGCGAGAACTCGGAGAATTTGTGCGAGACGTTTATTCAGGCAATGCAGCCGAAAGCGGAGCGTTTGCAAGACCCTTTTTGCGGTGTGCCTGTGAATGTGATGCTTGACCCAGGGTCGGCGAATACAGGGCATGGATTTAAGCACCTGAATAAACAGCTTGGCGTGAATGTGATTATCAACAAAGTGGGCAATCCACGCGCCAAAGGGCAAGTGGAAAATGGCAATAATTTGGTGGAAACGCAATTTGAAAGCCGCCTGAAACTGGTACGCATCAACAGCATTGAGCAGTTGCAGGGTTTGGCGAATCGGTGGATGCGTTATTTTAACGGTCAAAAAATCCACAGCCGACATGGTATGAGCCGTTACAAGGCTTGGCAAAAAATCATGCCCGAGCAACTGATTATTCCGCCGCCGACTGAATATTGTCGTGAATTGGTGTTGAGTAAGCCCGAAGAACGCAAGGTCAATCCCGATTTAACCATTGATTTTGGTGGACGCAAATATGACGTACGCAACGTGCCGTTTGTGCTGGTGGGCGAATCGGGTGCTGGTAAATCCACGCTGCGCGAAGACTTGCAAGACCGCATTAACCGAGAAGGTCGTCAAGTGGTGGTGATTGAGCCATATGTATTGGCGATGGAAGACAACGACCAAAAAGGCAAAACGCTCAAAGCGGTACACATTGCCGAAGCGATTTTGGAAGCCGTGTCGCCCAATACATCACCCAAACGCAGCCCCGAAGCGCGTTTCCGCCAAATTCACAAAGCCCTTGCCGATAGCGCGAAAGCTGGCAACAAGCACGTTTTAGTGATTGAAGAAGCGCATTGTTTGCCCATTCCCACGCTGAAACACTTGAAACGCTTTTTTGAACTGAAAAACGGTTTTGAACGCTTGATTGGGATTGTGCTAATCGGTCAAACCGAACTGGGGCAAAAGTTGAGTGAGAACAACCCAAATGTGCGTGAAGTGGTGCAACGCTGCGAAGTGGTAACGCTGTTGCCACTCACGGACGGCAAATTGCAAGGCTACCTGAAACACAAATTTGAGCGCGTAGGCGTGAACGTTGCCGATGTTTTAACCGACAACGCCATTGATGCCATTGCTGCACGGCTGACGGTTACCAGTCGCAACAAAAACCAGTTACAGCAGCAAAGTTTGTTGTATCCATTGGCGGTCAATAATTTGGTATCGGCGGCGATGAATGAAGCAGCTAGTTTGGGTTTTGCCAAAGTAGATGCGGATATTGTGAAAGGGATTTGAGATGGAGTTGCTTTATTATTTATCTGCCCTGCGTTTTTGGGAAACGGTAGAGCTGTTGATTAAAGTGTGTGTACTGGGTTTGTCCATTCGTTTTGTGCTGAAAGTGTGCATTTTGCAACCGATTGACGAAATGCGACGCACATGGAAACAATAATTTTTTTGCTTGTTGATTTTTATAACTATTTGATTTTAATTTAAAAGGAAAAATCAAATGATGACCGACCCAAATTGGATTATCCAAAAAATGAATGAGTGGGAAGAGAAATTGGCAGTAGCGCGTGATGAATCTGATTACAAATTGGAACAACGCGCCACAAGAGAAATCAAAGCCTACCGTCAATGGTTGGCAAGATTAAACACAGCGAAAGGGAAACCATGAAAACCCGATGCCCCTGCTGCGGAGCAGAAAACAGCCTAGACGCATTACTGGCACACGAAGAAGCAAGACAAGCTGTGTGGGCGGTAGCGCAAATCAACGGCGAATTAGGGCGACTAGCCGTGCAATACATTGCCTTGTTTCGCCCTAGTAAAACCGCGCTGACATTTGACCGCATGGCAAAACTGCTTGGCGAAATTCAGCCCGACATGGAACGTGGCGCAATCAATCGCGACCGCATTGAATACCCAGCACCGCCCGAAGCGTGGGGGTATGGCTTTCGTGAAATGCTATCGCGCCGAAATGCAGGCTGCTTGAAATTACCGCTCAAATCACACGGTTATTTGTATGAAGTGATGAGCGGTTGGAAAGGGCAAGGCTTGCGTAGTCCTCTCCCCACCCCTCTTCCAGAAGGCGAGGGAAATCCAAGCAGCCTGCAACCCGAAGCCAGCCAAACGCTGACCGCAGCCATGCAATTACAAGGATTGCGCCGATGAAACCACCGCGCAAAATGCCTGATTGGGCGTATAACCAAATGATAGAAGGCTTACAAAAATTACTCGTGTTGCGTTTACAAGGCGCACCGCCAGCCGATGCGATTGTTGCGCTTGCCTCGGTGTGGGAAGAAGCCCTCATCCCCCACACATGGTTTTACGATAGAGATTTAGACCACAACCGTTTGCCCACCGCCTTCAAGCGCGTGATTCAACACGCGGAAAAATGGGTGCAGCCAGCACAAGTTATCCGCGAAATTCCACCACGCAGCGAATCGGCTGTGTCAGGATTGATTGAACAAAAGCAGCCTGCACTATCCGAAGCCGAACGCGAGCGCAATCGGCAATATATTCAGCAGTTGTTGAACACGATTGCGCGAGCCAAACGCCCCAATGATAGTGAATTCACTTCAAACTAATACAGCGTTACCAACGCCCTTATGTACCACGCGTACACGGCGGTCGTTGTCGCCTTGTCCTAGTTTGAATTGAATCCACTATAACCCAAACAAGGAAATCCAAAATGAACGAAATTGATTTAAGCCAATACCGCCAAGACGCTCGCGGCAATTTAATCCCGATTGAGAACATCAAAGAAATTGATTTAGACCGCGATGAACTGGTCAAAGAAATTTTTGCAGCGATTGAAACGCCCATGCGTGAACTGGAACAAGCACGGCGCAACGGCATTGAAGATGTTCGCGCTTTCGTTGAATTAGCCGCCGAAAAATATGGCGCGAAACCGAGCAAAAAAGGCAACGTAACTTTGCATAGCTTTGACGGTGAATTACGCGTTACTGTGGCAATGGCGGACGTGCTGACCTTTGACGAACGCTTAACCGCCGCCAAAACGCTAATTGATGAATGCTTGGACGAGTGGACGCAAGACAGCCGCCAAGAATTGAAAACGATTGTGCAGCAAGCGTTTGATGTAAACAAAGAAGGCAATATCAGCACGGCAAAAGTGTTGGGCTTGCGTCGTTTGAATATTGAGCATGAGAAATGGCAACGCGCCATGACGGCGATTGACGACAGCATTCACACGCAAACCACACGCGAATATATCCGCATTCATCGGCGCGATGAAAATGGCGCGTATGTGTTGGTGTCGCCTGAATTGGGGAAAGCGTAGTTTGCCCTCTCCCTAACCCTCTCCCACAGGAGAGGGAATCAACTCGCAAACGGCGGAGCGGTTTTCCAAGCCGACTTGCAGCCTGAAAAGATTTCAACGTAAAGGAAAATACAATGTTTATTAAACAATTAAGCGTTTATCGCTTGAACCCTGAAACCGCTCCTAGTGTAGATAAGCTGGAAATGGCATTGGCAAAATCCCCTTTTTCGGAAGTAACGGGTTTAGATTGGTACAGTCTCGGTTTTGTACCTCCTCATGATTTTGGACACGAGCTGGTTTTTCAGGCTGCAAACACATGGTCGGTTAGCTTGAAAAAACAAGAACGTATTTTGCCTAATTCTGTCATTAAAGATGCGGTAGAACAGAAAATCACACATATTGTGCAGAATGAATGCCGTCCTGTTGGTCGCAAAGAACGCATTGAGTTAAAAGAACAAGTGATAGATGAATTGTTACCACGCGCTTTGTGCCGTAGTAGTCGCTTGATGGCGATGTGCCATGTGCCTAGTCAGTTGTTGTTGATTGGTAGTGCGAGCAGCCATGTTGCTGAGAATATGCTGTCAAATTTACGCGAGGCTTTGAGTGGATTAGATGCAAAGTTACCTCATACCAAGCAGTCGCTTATGTCTTTGATGACAGAATGGGTATTAGCCAGTAAAGCCGCAGGCAATTTTGAATTAGATGATTCGTGTCAATTAACAGGTGTTACGCGCTTTGATGGACTGATTAAAATCAGTCATAAGCTATTGAGTGATGAAGATGTGGTAATTCATGTCAAAAATGGTTTGAAAGTTAAAGAATTAGGCTTGATTTGGCGTGAACAAATTGCTTTTGTTTTAACGGAAGACTTTAAGTTAAAACGCATTTGCTTTTTGGATACTTTGCAAGAAAAAGCAGAATCACAGAGCGATGATGCAGCCAGTTTAGCTTTTGCTAGTCAAGTGATTGCAGCCGAAAGTTTGTCTAAATTGATTCATGAATTAGTTGCCATGTTAGGCGGATGGGGGGAATGACTTTCAGGCAGCCTAAAAGACCATTTTCAGGCTGCCTGAATTATTGTAGAATATTGATTATATTGTTGATTTTTGAAACATCGTTTCACACAGTGAAATAAATCACACGAAAGGACAGCCTATGGCAGACACCCGAGTTCCCGAATTAGTCGCCGATTTAGAAGCGCAAGCCGTAGCTTGTTTAATGGAAAACGTCCCCACGCTAGACGGTCAGACCGCCACCATCATCAGCAAAAAATTATCGCAGCATTTAAGTTGCAACTGGGGCGGACAGTTGATTTACTTTCCCAAAAACCAAGGCGGCAAATTAGACGAGCGCGATAAACAAATCTATGCCGAGTTTAACGGCAAAAATCATCAAGAGTTAGCCAGAAAATACAATTTAGCCGTGCAGCAAATTTACAAAATCGTCAAAGCCGTTGAGCAGGCGGAAGCGTTAAAACGACAACAGGGCTTGTTTGATGATGATTAAAATCCCTAATTCAAACTACAATGCGGTCAGGTTCGTTTCTGACCGCATTTTTAACGCGTTTAAAACTTGGGTTGGGGGTTTGCTTGGGTTTGGGGTAAAACGCGCTATAAACGCGAATTTGAGTGATTTAGAAAAGCAGCTATTTTCAGGCTGCTTTTTTTAATGTGCGTTAAAAGTTTTTCAGGCTGCCTGAAAGCATAATCCGCCCTATCTAAACAGATAAGGGCGTTTTTTTATGCAATACGAAATTTTCCGCGCTGGCAAACGCAAAGACGCGCACGGCACGGAAGTAAACATCACGGTGCAAGATTTGCAGCAAGCCGCCAACGCCTATAACGCCAATTTTCACGAAGCACCGCTTGTTATCGGACACCCAACCCACAACGCCCCTGCGTTTGGCTGGGTGGAAAAATTATCCGTTCAAGGCGATGTGCTGACGGCGGATTTTAAGCAGGTGGACGATGGTTTGGTGGATTTGGTGCGACAGGGCAAATACAAAAAAGTGTCGGCAAGTTTTTATCCGCCTACGCATTCGGCGAATCCTGTGCAGGGGTCTTGGTATTTGCGACATGTTGGCTTTTTGGGCGCGGCTGCCCCTGCGGTTAAGGGTTTGGCGGCGATTGAATTTGCAGATGATGAAGCTGGCGTTGTGGTGTTTAGTGAAGATTTTGCAATGACACAAAACGCGATTGCCCGAACTTTTCGCCGTTTGCGTGAGTGGATTATTGGCAAAGACGGCATGGACGCTGCTGACCAAATTATCCCAGCTTGGCAGATTGGCGAATGGGAACGCGCCGCCACGCAGCCTGAAGTTGTAACCCCTGATTTTAACGAAACGGAAACAAAGGAAACCGATATGGCAACCGAACAAGAACTCGCGGCGGCAAATGCTGCTCGTGAAAAAGCAGAACGCGAATTGGCAGAATTGAAAGCCGCGCAAGCCAAAGCGCAACGCGATGCAGTACATCAATCCAATGCGAATTTTTGCGAAGAATTGGTTAAGGCTGGCAGCCTGAAACCTGCGGATAAAGATTTGATGAATAAGGTGCTGGATTTTATGTCATCGCCTGAACAATGCGCGGATTTCAATGAAGAAAACGCGCTGGTCAATTCATTCAAAGCATTTTTGCAAGGCAAGCAAACGATTGTTGAAACAGGCGAAATGGCAACACCGCAAAACGCTGGCAAAGCGCAAAGCTATTCAGGCAGTCACGATTTTGCGGAATATGCCGAACCCAACGCCTTATCGCATCATGAACGCGCTTTGGCGTTGGCAGCAAAAGAAAACATTTCCTACGAAGAAGCGGCTCGCCGCACAGCTCAATAACAGAAAGGTAATACGATGAGTGCAGCACATTTACGCCAGTTACGCGGTCAGATTGACCCTGTATTGACCCAGTTGGCGGTGGGTCATAAACAAGCCAAGTTTATCGGCGAGAAAATTATGCCTGTGGTGTTTACCGAAAAAGAAGGCGTGAAAATCCCGACTTTTGGCAAAGGCTCGTTTGTGGAATATCAAACAGAACGCGCGGTAGGCGCAGCCAGTAATGTGGTAAGCATGGATAAAACCGTACTGTTGCCTGTTGTGTTGGAAGAACACGATTTAGCGATTGGTGTGGATTACCGCGAACAAGCAGAAAGCCTGTTTGATGAACGCGCCAAAGCCACGCGTCGCGCCGTGAACGGCATTCAGTTGCGCCAAGAAATTGAAACGGCAACGCTGTTGCAAAGTAAGGCGACTTACGAGAGCGGTCATTACAAAGATTTGTCGGCAGCAACGAAATGGAGTGACAAAACCGCCAACCCAATCAAAGACATTGCAGACGCAAAAGAAGTGGTACGCGCTGCCTGTGGTATGCGCCCGAATGTGTTGGTATTGGGTGCGAGTGTGGCGCACGCTTTGTCGTACCACCCTGTTTTGCAGGCTGCTTTGGGTAGCAATGAACGCAAATTGATTACGCCTGATATTTTGAAAATTTTGTTTGAAGTAGATGAAGTGATTATCGGCAATGCGGTTTCTGCTCCTGCGCCAAATAAACAAACGAAAGACGTTTGGGGTGCATTTGCAGCGTTGATTGTCCGCCCGAAAATCATGTCAAACGGCAATGACGAAGGCGAGCCAAGTTTTGGCTACACCTTGCGCCGTCAAGGCATGCCGTTGGTAGACCGCTACAACGAAGTGGGCGGTAAGGTGGAATACGCTCGTTACACCGACATTCGCAAAGTCGCGGCTGTGGGTGGTGCGTGTGGGTTCTTGTTTGATAAAGCAATTTAATTTTCAGGCTGCCTGAAACAAAAGGCAGCCTGAAAGAAAGGTAAAAAAATGACACTAACTAAAAAAGTCGTTTTGGTGGCAACCACCACCGCCCATGCCCCAATCATCGCCAATCGCCTGATTGGTTTTGACGGCAAACAAGCCAAAGCCAATGCTCCTGTGTATGGCGTAACGCCACGCGATGCGGACGAAGGCAACAGCGTGGCGGTGGAATGTGTCGGCATTGTGCTGGTGGAAGCTGGCGGTGCGATTACCGCAGGGGCAAAAGTCGCGGCGGACGGCAACGGTTGCGCGGTGGCTGGAGAAAATAATGCGTTTGGCGTGGCGGTATCGGCTAAGGCGGAAGCTGGCGAATTAGTCGCCGTGTTGATGAAAGGCTAAAAAATGGCAAACAAATATTTGGCAAATACTCCCTTGATTTTGCAAAACGAAAATGGCGAAGACGTGCGCGTTGAGCGTGGCGAAACGGTGGTTTTATCGGATACGCAATATGCGGAAGTGGCGGCACACGTTACGTTGATTGAAACGACGGAAAAGCAGCCTGAAACGGCAGAGCCAAAAGACAATCAGCCTGCACAATCCGCACCCGAAGTAACGCAGCCTGAAAAGCCGAAACGCAATTCCAAAGCGGAGCAGTAAGTCATGTACATCAACGCCGATGATTTAGCCAAAGCGATGAGCAAGGCGGAGCTGGTGCAATTAACCAATGACGAGCCGCGAGCCACAGAGCCAAACAATGAGATTATTCAGGCAGCCATTGCCTATGCGTGTGATTTGGTGGACGGCTATTTGCGTGGGCGTTACCCATTGCCCTTGCAAGACGTGCCGACTGTGTTGCCGCCATTGTGTATCAATATTGCCCGACATTATTTGCATTCTCGCCGATTAAATCGGGCGGATTTTCCGAAAGTGCTGGAAACGGCTTACAACGCCACAATCAAGGCATTGGAGCAAATCCGAGACGGCAAAATCCACATCGGCGTTGATAATTTGGCAAAACAAGCACAGCCCGAACGCGGTTCGTATCACGTTCGCGGCGGTGTGAAACACGATTGGGACGGTTACTAAATGAGTGCAACACGCCCGATTATTGACGCGGTTGCCACGCATTTACAGGCAGCGATTCCGTGGGTTAGCGTGGACGTATTCCCCGAAAACCCTGCGGATTATCAATTTATCCACCCTGTTGGGGCGGTGCTTGTCGGTTATCAGTCTAGCAAATTCACTAAACTGGAAAGTTTAGGCTTGATTGCCCAGCAGCGTGATGTGGTGCTGCATTTGACGGTTATCGGCTCGCATTTGCATGGCGATGATGGCGCGTTGGCGATTTTGGACGAGGTGCGTTTGGCAATCGTGGGCTTTAAGCCGCCCAATTGTTTGCCGTGTAGCTTGTTGCAAGAACGCTTTTTAAGCGAAGACGCAGGTGCATGGCAATACGAATTAACTGTGCAAACCACCACGCAGCAAGTGCAAGTTTGCCAGCCTGAAAACCTACCTACGCTAACACAAGTCCATCATCGCCACACACAAGACCCACTCAATCCCCATTTAAAACCCCAAACGCCATAGGAGAACAACATGGCAGCAGCATTTCATCACGGCTCGGAAACCATTCGCATTGACGGAGGTTCTAGCCCAGTTTACACGGTGGACGGCGCGATTACCGCCATCATCGGCACAGCACCCACAGGCGCAGTCAATGAATTGACCGTTTGCCAAACCAGTAAAGATTTTGCCCAATTTGGCGCAGAGCTGACCAATGCAGGTTTTACCATCCCCAATGCCACGAATATTTGGACACGTTACAAAAGCGGCATTGCTTATGTGGTTAATGTGTGCGACCCAAGTAAGCACAAGACCACCGTAACCGATGAAGTTTTGGTGGTGGATAGTGATACCTTGTCTGCTAAAACCAAAAAACCTGCTTTGCAAAGCGGTTGGGTGGTAAAAGATAGCACGTCCACTTTGACTGCTGACCGTTATGCGCTCAACGCTTTGACTGGCGAAATCCAATTTAAAACCAAACCTACCGACCCTAAAATTACCTACACGCACACCGACCCAACCAAAGTAACCGAAGCCGACATCATCGGCGCGTATGTTGCGCAAACAGGCAAACGCACGGGCATGGAATTGGTAACCGAAGGCTTTAACCGCTTTGGTGCAGACGCGAAAATCATTATTGCACCTGAATTTGACAAGACCGCCACTTGCGCGGCTGCTTTAACGGTTTTGGCGGACAAATTACATGGCATTGCGTATTACGATGCGCCCAAAGGCACAAAATTGAGTCAAGCGATTACAGGGCGTGGCAATCTTGGCACCATCAATTTCAATACATCCAGCGACCGCGCACAATTGTTTTATCCGCACGTGATTGGCGTGTTGGGCGTGGAAAGTTTGGCGACCCATGCCGCAGGTTTGCGTATGAAAACGGACGTGGAACAGGGGTATTGGTTTTCAACGTCCAACCGTGAATTGTCGGGCGTAACAGGCTTGGAAATCGGTTTGACCGCTCGTGTGGACGACCCACAGAGCGAAACCAATCGCCTGAACGAAAAAGGCATCACCACCGTATTTAACAGCTACGGTACAGGCTATCGCTTATGGGGCAACCGCTTGGCGTGTTTCCCCACCACATCACACATCAAAAACTTTGAAGTGGCGCAACGCACAGGCGATTTGATTGACGAGAGCATTCGCCGTTTTGAGCTGCAATACATTGACCGCCCAATTGATGACGCGCTGATTGACAGCTTGACAGAAGGTATCCGCACTTATTTGAGTACGGTGCGCGGTATTGTCGGTTACAGCGTGAGCTTGGATTATGACTATGATTTGGCGGAAGCATTTAGCAAAGGTCAAGTGCCGATTGTGTATGACTACACGCCCAAGCTGCCGATGGAACGCGCCACCAATACCAGCGTGATGACGCGCAAATATTTAATCAACTTGGTTGGCAACAGCTAGGAAGGACGGTAGAAAATGAGCGTAATCAACGCAATTTACAATGCCAACGTGTATGTGAACGGTGTTTCGCAACTTGGTCGTGCAAAAGAATTTAAGCTGCCTGAATTTGAAATCAAGCAAGATGATTACACAGGTTTGGGTATGTTCGCTGGCGTGAAATTGCCCAGCGGCGTGGAAGCCCCCGAAGGCGAAATCACTTGGAATGCCTTTTATCCTGATGCGGCGCGGATTATTAACCACCCATTTAAAGCGGTGCAACTGATGGTGCGCGGCAATTTGCAAACTTTTGATGCGACTGGCTTGGCAAAAGAAGTGCCGATTGTGACCACCGTGTCGGCATGGTTCAGCAAAAACGCGCTGGGTGGCTACAAACCGCATGAAAAAGCGGAATTTAGCAGCACTTATCAGGCGGTGGAAATTCGTCAGGTGGTGGACGGACGTGAAACCTTGTATTTTAACGCACTCAAAAACGAATACCGCGTGGACGGTGTGGACGTGTTGAGCCAGTTCCGCAAAAATATTGGCGCGTAGAGTTTGATTTTTGAATTTAAAAGTCCTAGTGGGTTGCTGTCCGCTAGGACTTTTTTTAATGCGCGTTAAAAGCATTTCAGGCTGCCTGAAAATAAAATACACCTGTTTTTACGACATTTTTTAAGGAAAAATCATGACACAAGCACAACAAATCAAACAAGAATTGAACGGCGAAATCACGGTAACGCTGAAATATCCCATGCGCTTGGCGACAGGGCAAACGCTGAACAAAGTAACTGTGCGCCGTCCGCGTGTGGGTGATTTGCGTGCAGTCATGCACATCGGCAACGAGGCGGAACAAGGTTTGGCGTTGGTGTCGCGTGTTACGGGTCTTGTTCCCGAAGATTTGGATATGTTGGATTTGAAAGATTTGGAAGCCATTCAAGCCACATTTCGTAGCGAAGAAGACGAGTAATCCGAAAAGTTCGCAGCAGCTCAATCAAGAATTACTAGCTGCTTGCGCCGATATGGCATGGTGGTTTGGGTGGAGTGTGCAAGAGATTTACGATTTGCCATTAGATGAATTTGCCGACTGGCTAGATGAAGTCAATCGGCAAATTAAGGCGAAGTATCAGAAATAGGATTAGGCGTTGCGCTCACGTTCGGCAGCAATTTCGTGCTGTAAAT